>DATDGM010000085.1:0-32074 GCA_036522075.1 Candidatus Sulfotelmatobacter sp. | reverse complement strand
GATCGCGCTGTTGCGGAAGAACTCGGGAACGACCCCCACGTCCCACTCATTCCGATTGGGTCGTTCATTATCACGACGGAAGTGCTGCCGGGAAAACTGGCGCACGAGCTCAGCCCGCGCAACCGCATGATCTACGATTCGAAAAACTATCTCTACTACTACCGGCTCACTCCCGATGGCCGAATGTTGTTCGGGGGCCGCGCAGCATTCTTCCCAGAAAACGATCAAACGGTGCGGCGCAGCGCTGAGATTCTGCGCCGCGGCATGATCGAGGTTTATCCCCAGCTCAGCGACGCCAAAGTGGAATACGTGTGGGGCGGCACGCTCGACTTTGCCTTCGACATCATGCCGCACGCGGGGCGGTTGGACGGCATGTATTACGCCGTCGGCTATGCCGGCCACGGCGTGGCCATGGCCACATATCAGGGACAGAAGGTAGCGGAGTTGATGGCTGGGGATAAACCGGAGAATCCGTTTGTGGGCATTCCGTTCCCCGGCGCGCCCCTGGGGCTTTACAACGGCAGGCCGTGGTTCTTGCCATTCGCCGGGGCGTGGTACAAGTTCCTGGATTGGGTGAGTTGACGCTACTCAGGGTGCCGCAAGCTCTGCAACCCGAAAAAATCAAGCGCTGGGGGCTTTTCTTCTCAACAACAAGTAGACCGCCGGCCCCAACGCGATGGCCACTGCACCGCCGATCATGCCAAAGCGGTCGCTGCCTAATAAGGCCACCATCGCCATTGCCACCGGCGCCGCCACCACATAGAACACACCCAGGCGTCCGCCAGGAATCACGAACGGTCGCGCCATCTCGGGACGGGTGCGGCGCAGCTTCCATGCAGAAAGCACGGTCAGCACCGTGGTCGCCGAGCGTAGCCAGATATAGATCGAGATGAGTTGCGTCAGCTTATTCTGGGCGAGCACGGCGTAGATAACCGCCGAGATCACGATCGCCAGCCACGGCGTCCCATAGCGCGAATGCCTGCGCGTGAGCGCCGTCGGGAGATAGCCGTCTTCGGCCATGGCAAAGGGCATGCGCGTGGTGGTAAGAACGGTGCTGTTGAGCAGCGCGATGTTGCCGACCATGGCGGCGAGGGTCATCCAGGTTCCTAGCCAGGGATATCCGAGAAATAAGCCTCCGATCCGCTCCGCGACTTCGGGAAAATATCCGGTATGCCATTTCTGCCAGTCGCCACCCGCGACCAGCCCGGCAAGCGTGGGCAAGAAATATGTGGCAATCGAAAGCGGCACCACCAGGGCCAGAGCCCGCGGATAGCTGCGCTGCGGGTTCTCCACTTCTTCGGCGACGGTGGAGAGTTGTTCGTAGCCGGAATACAGCCATAGACCGAGCGCCAGCCCTACGCCGAAGATTTTGAAGGGCGCCTGGTGCGGCGGCACGAAGGGAACCAACGGATTGCGCTGCCAGTGGGCGAGTCCGATCACCACCATCGTAGTCACCGGCATAAAAATGAAAATCTCGAGCGCGGTCGCGACCTGGCCCACTAATTGAATACCTCGCACGTTGATCCAGGTAATGACGGCGATCAGCGCCAGGGAAACCAGATAGTGCTTCCATCCCGTGAGCTGGGGAAAGTAGTAGACGAGATAGTCGGTGAAGAGAACGGCGTAGACTCCGCCCAGCAGAAACGATGCCGACCAGTTCCACCATCCGGCGAGAAATCCCCAGAAGTCGCCGAAAGCGGCGCGGGTCCAGCGGTAGAAGCCGCCTTCGACCGGCATGGCGGTGGTAAGCTCGGCCGACACCAGCGACACGGGAATGCACCAGAAGAAGGGGAGCACGAGAAGGTAGATCAGGGTTAATCCCGGTCCCGAAGTGGTGACCATGTCTTCCAGCCCGAACGGGCCGCCGGTGGTGTAGGAGAACATGACGAAGACCAGGTAGAAGAGGCTGGCCTTGCGCAGCGCGGAGGATTTGGTTGGAGTGGTCAACGAGAGAAATGAAAGTCGATTTCAGATTGCAGATTTTAGATTTCAGATTTGAACCCGAGAGTTTTCACTGGTCCGCGACAACCTGAATGCACAAGAATCTGAGATGAACGAGATCCGAAATCTGCATCTAAAATCGTCATTCTGAAATCGCCGGCTTCCCCTACGCGGCCAGGATTCCACCGGGTGCCCCGTTTCTCGCGTCTTTTGCGCGAAGTGGGGACTTTAGGCCTAAGCTGCCAAAGTCCTCGTTAAGGCGCCTTCCAGTTCCAGCAGTTTTCGTTTCACCTCCAGCCCACCCCCGTATCCGCATAGGGTTCCGTCAGAGGCGATCACCCGATGACAGGGCACCACGATCGCCACTGGGTTGCGGTTGTTGGCCATGCCCACGGCTCGAAATGCAGTCGGCTTGCCCACGGCGCGGGCGATGTCGGCATAGGTGCGCGTTTCGCTGTAGGGAATGGCTAGCAACGCCCGCCAGCAGGCGAGTTGGAAGTCGGTGCCACGGAGATCGAGACGAAAAGTGAATGCGCGTCGCCGGCCGGTGAAGTACTCGTCCAACTGCTCGGCATAAGGGAGCAGGAGGTCAGGAGACTCTTCGAAAGCAAACTTGTGCCGATCCGCGGGGCGCGCGGCTTCATGGCGCCGATCGCGGGGATTCCGACGAATGGACTGCTGGCCGGGGAGGCGGGCGTCAAATTCGAGAGCTACCAGCCCATCGCGGGACGCGGCTAGAAAAAGTGGTCCGACGGGAGAGTTAACCGTTGTGGAATGAATGGTTTCCATAGAAATCTGCGGGTCTCGCCAGCGCCCACTTTCAGTTCCGGCCAGATCACAATATCATGGATGGTGGCGGAATCGCCTTCTACAAAAGTTGACAAAATCGGGTTCTTGCCCCAGAGTGATCGCGTCATCTTACCTGAGGTCGATTTCGACCACTCAGCGATTTCTCTGTTGAGCCGTTTATCTCGCTCGAGGCTGGAGTTGGTTCAATCTTGAAAAAGGCCCTGTCCATCCTGATCGTGGTGGTGCTGGCACCGGTGGTGCTGGTGAGCGTGGTAGCGTTTGCCGCGGGAGACTGGCATCCGATTGGCGAGACCGGGTCCGGAGATAAAGTGTCGGTAAGCTCCCTGCGGGTACGCAAGAATCAGCGGACGGCATGGGTGCGCGTTGACTATAAAGAGCCCGTCGACCTGCCGCAGGGCGGCCCGTTCGTCGAGATGCGGGCCCGGGTGCGGTTCAACTGCGGCAGCGGCAGCGAGGTTTCGACCTCGGAATGGTTCTACTCGCGGGATCACAGCGGAAAGCTTGTGGTCAGCAAGAAAGCCACGCGCGACGACCAGTTCGGCCGGGGCCCGGAAGGCGACTTTGGCGAGATGGCCAGCAAGTACGTCTGCGGACAGAAGTAGAGCGTGATTTCCTCTGGATTTTCCTAAGGTTATTTCTGCGTTTCCGCGGGATTCCTGATTCTTTCGATCAAAATCCAAAACGTGTGGGACGGTGGTCGTGAAGCATCGCCCTGCGGGCAACGGACAGCCGAGGGGAGCTGTCTCCACACAGGGATCTTGCCGAATATCTTATCGGCCTTACACCTCAGTAACTGCAGAACCACTTCCTCGAGTTGCCATTTCCGCTTATTCTGAATTCGACGCCACTGAAGACGTCGGCCGCAGCTGCGGCGGAGTATTCCTACCTCAGTATGGATTCGCTACGAATTTATGAGTTGACCGCGGCGGGAGTCCTCGTGGCATGCGCGATGTATGCGCTGTTGCGGCGGAAGTCGAAGACGGCTGACGATGTCGAACGCGAACGGCGGACTTGGCTCAACGGTGTGGGACGAATCACAGACGGCACCGTCATCGACGTTCAGGAACTCGGCGTCGAGACCGGCCACAATCCGGCGACCATGCTGATTTACAAATACGATGTGGCCGGCGTCTCCTACGAATGCTCGCAGGATGTCACATATCTGCGGCATTGGGTGAATCTGCACTCCTGCCGGCTGGGCCTGCCTACTTCTGTAAAGTACGATCCGCAGAACCCTGGGAACTCACTGGTGGTGTCAGAAACCTGGATGGGTCTGCGGCAGTAGTGCGAATCGCCACCTTTAGACAAAGCCTCATCTCAGATTTCAGATTGTAGATTTTAGACTGAAAAACCTTGCCCACCAGATTCAAGTCGGGTTGGACACCCGCGAGTTCGCAGTCTGAAATCTTCATTCTGAAATCTTCATTCTGAAGTCTTCAATCTGAAATCTGACTTCCCTGCATCGCCGAGTTCTGACTGGTCTGATGGCCAGGCCAGGGCCCACTGGTTTTTGATGAATTAGGTTCCCCACGCCTCGCGCGGTCTTTTCGCGTTTACACTGGGCCCGGAACGGGAGCAACGCTTCTGCGTGCTCGCGCATAACCCAAAGCCTGATCGGAGGGCCTTCATGTCGTCCAAGTTGTGGCTGGCGATTGCGGTGGTGTGTCTGGCGGTTAGTTCGGCGTGGGCACAGGATCCGGTCAAAGTTGAGCCGCGGCATTACAAGTTGGACTTCGAAAATGAGCGCGTGCAGGTGGTCTCGGTGCACTATGGACCGCACGAGAAATCGGTGCTGCACGATCATCCCGGCGGGGTGGTGGTCAGCTTGACCGACGCGCATCTTCGCTTCACCGACGAAAACGGAAAAGTGCGCGAGGTCTACGCCAAGGCCGGCGAATCGCGATGGTATCCGCCGTTTAAACATCGTGTCGAAAATCTGGGTGATACCGCGTATGACGCGGTCTATATCGGGGTGAAAGGCAAACTGGCTGCGGCTTCCGCTGCGCCGGACGGTTCGGTGGCGGCAGTGGATGCAGAAACTCAGAAAATTCTGGTGGATTCTCTGCGAGCGAATTCTAAGCCTAAATAAACTGGGCGCCTAAAGGCGAGCGGCGCAAGAGCTTTTAATCGCAACGCTAGAGTTTTTAATCGCAGAGTACGCCGAGAGCAAGGACGCGGAGGGCGCAGAGAAAATCTGGGGCGCCGAGCTTCCGAGAAGTGAGACGACCAATACCCTTTGCTGGGAAAATCGCTGCTCTTCACTCGTGGTCGGCCACGCCACGCGCTTCCGTGTAAGATGGGGCTTCGATCTTTTATTTCCTAAGATCTTAGATCTTCATCGCTATCGCTGAGGAAGGTTATGGCGCACACCGTTTTTTGCGTGAAATTCAAGAAAGAATTGCAAGGCCTGGATGAGCCTCCATTTGACAACGACCTGGGACGCAGGGTCTATAACAACGTCTCGGAGCAGGCGTGGCAGATGTGGACCGAGCACTGCAAAATGCTGCTCAACGAATACCGCCTGAATCCCGCGCGCCGCGAGGATCAGGAAGTGATCGTCCGACAGATGGAGCAGTTCTTTTTTGGCGAAGGATCGGCGCTGCCGAAAGAGTACGTGCCTCCCACGCGTTGAAACCAGAACTCGGCGTGGGACATGGTCGATGCCAAGACCGTGTTTCCGGGCACGAAGGCCTGGTGCAAGACATCTTGCGAGGCTATCATTTGGGGACTGGAACATCGTACAGCTTCCACCATTAAGAGGTTGCGATGCGGCGCTTTTTGTTTCTACCGGCGGTCGTCGGTATCACCGTGGCGACGCTTGCGCAGAGTTCTCCTCCCTCCGATAGCAACTTAACTCAAGATCCGGCGTCCGCACCCTGCACGGTGGCTGGTCGCGTTGTGGCGGCGGCTGATGGTAGTCCTGTGAAATCGGCTCGCGTTTTACTCACTCCTGAGCATTCACACACTCAGAATCAGATCTACTCTGCCTCGTCGGACAGTGACGGCCACTTCACCGTGCATGACGTTCCGCCTGGGCGTTACCAATTCTTCGCATTCCACAACGGATTCGTGGAGCAGCACTACAAGGCTGGAACGAACGAAACCGGGCCAATCTTCTCACTTCGGCCGGGGGAAAAATTTAGCGACGCACTATTTCGCCTGATCGCGGCCGCGGTTATTGCGGGGCGCGTAAGCAATGAGGATGGCGACCCGATGCCACACGTTGAGGTTGTCGCCTTGCGTCGCCCCGGTGAGGAAGAGATCGAAGACGACGCTCCGCGCCACCACAAGATCCAAATGCAATCTGTCGGGTCGGCCGAAACTGACGATCGCGGCCAATATCGCATCTTCGGCCTTAAACCAGGCGAGTACTTCGTTCGGGCTGAAGATTCTTCTCAACCCCATGGCGGACGGATTGTGGACGAAAGTTACTGGCTGAAGCAATCCCTCGGCAGCGAGTATGCTTCTGTATATTTTCCCGGCACCACCCAAGTTTCTCAGGCGCAAGTCATACCCATCAAAGCGGGCGAAGAAGCGCAGGTCGATCTTGCCATGCGCCGAGTTAAAACCGTCGAAATCACCGGACGGCTGATCGGGGCAGCGGGTCCGGCCGCGAACGCCTTCATCAACCTAGGGCCAGCAGATGTGGACGAATCGGACTTTAATCGGCAGGACACTACCGACAAAAAGGGAAACTTTCATCTCCGAAATATTCCAGAGGGCAGCTATTACATACGGGCTTTTCAACGGGAGGAGGGAAGCGTGGTATACGAGTCGCGGGTGAGACAGAAAGTTGAGGTTACTGGCGACAATATCGAAGGCCTCGTAATTTCTCTCAATGCCGGTATTCCGATTCAAGGCAAGGTCAAAATCGATGGCTCGAGTTCTATTGCCTTCGACAGGATTCAGCTGTCATTGATGCCGGTTGAGGAAGGGGCAGAGCCGGGCGGATTTGGCGAAGTAAAAAAGGACGGCACTTTTGAAATGAAGTCGGTTTACGACGGCAATTACGCGATCCGGGTCTGGGGACTGGAGAGCGATGCATATGTCAAATCAGCTCAGCGAGGCCCGGATGACTTATTGGAAAAAGGACTGCAAGTTGAGGGCGGCTCTTCCGGAAAGATCGAGGTTACGATCAGCTCCGATGGCGCACAATTGGAAGGTTCGGTCAGCGACGATGACGGTGCTGTGATCGGGGCACGAGTGCGGCTTGTTCCTGACCCGTTAACGCCTTATAACCGCCTCCGCATGCATGCCACGATGACGGATCAGTTGGGCCATTTCTCGGTAACGGATATCGCCCCCGGCAAGTACAAAGTAATTGCGAAACCCATGGTTTCGTCCGAAACCGCCGCCTACAAATCAGAGCCGCAAAGCATTACCCTGTCTGAAAACGATCACAAGACGATAGAGCTGAAGCTGGAAAAACAGCAGGAATAGCGGGAATAGAAGGAATAGAAGGAATAACAAAATCGACCCCCCAGGGCCTTGATTCAAATCAGTCACTTCCCCGCTCCAGTTTAACTGATTGACTTTTCTCTTTCGGCTAGTACCCCCCTGATTACCCGTTGCACCAGAATTGATGCATATTTCATCAACCCTTAACATTGCTTTGATAAAACCGGAGCATGGATCTGCACGGCTACAACACGCTGATCCTTTCTGACCTGCACCTGGGTGCAGAAACCAGCCACGCCCGCGAAGCCACTCGCGTGCTCAAGGAGAATCGTTTCCAACGGCTGATTCTTCTGGGCGACATATTCGCCGATCTCAACTTTGCCCGGCTGACCAAGGACCACTGGAAATTTCTCGGATTTATCCGAAAGCTGTCGAATCCGAAGCGCAATATCGAGGTCGTGTGGGTGGAGGGAAACCACGACCATGGCCTGACCGACATCATGTCGCATCTAGTAGGGGTGCGGGTTTACCAAAGCTATAGTTGGGAATATCAGGGGTTGCGCCATGTGGCGATCCATGGGCACCAATTCGACGGTTTTCAGGTGAACCGGGCGCGACTCAGCCAGCTGGGAACGTCTCTATATCTGCTACTGCAGGAGCTCGATTTCAAGAACAAGCCGGTGGCGCGGCTGATTGACCGACTGAACACCCGCTGGCTGCGCATGTCGCCGAAAGTGGCGGGCGGCGCGCTGGCCTACGCACGCCATCGTGGTGCGGACCGCATTTTCTGCGGGCATACGCATGAGGCTGCCCATACCGAGAAAGACGGCATCTATTACTACAACTCCGGCGGGTGGGTCGATTCCCGGCTCACTTACCTGACTATCGACGAACAGGGGGTGCAAATTCATGACTATCGAGAGCAGGAGTACCACGACCACGAGCACGAACGAGTTGACGATCGTGATTCCTGCGAAGAACGAGGCGAAGCTGATTCCGCGTCTGCTGACCTCGCTGACGAATCAGGACTACTCGAAGATGTCGAATACGAGGGTGTTGGTCGCTGACGCCAACTCGACCGACGGCACCCCGGAGATCGTTCTCAGCTTCCGCGACCGCTTGAACGTGAGCGTGATCCGCGGCGGCATGCCCTCGGTCGGCCGCAACCTGGGCGCCGCGCAAGCCGATACTCCCTTCGTTTTGTTTCTGGACGCCGATATCGAACTGGCGGATACGTCCCTGGTGCGTCGTTGTGTCGAACGGGCCCAACGCAAGCAACTGCACTGCGTGACCACGAACATTTTGTGCCGTGAGGGCAGCTGGCTCGACAGGGCGTTCTACGCCGTCAACGACATGTGTCAGTACCTCTCGTTCCTGCATCGTCCGTTTGCGACGGGCATGTTCATGTTCTTCGACCGCAAGAAATTCTGGGAGCTCGGCGGATTTCACGAACAGGTGCTCTACGCCGAGGATTACCTGTTGAGCCAGCAAGTGGAACGCAGTCGGTTCCGTGTTGTGGGCGGCGGCGTTTACACCACCAACCGCCGGTTCCAGAAGATGGGCCATCTGCGCATGGGTTGGCTTTTCCTGTGGACGGCCATGAATTTCTGGAACCTGAAGTACTTCCTGCGCGATCACAAATATTGGGCGGCGGAACCGGACAGCGTGCCTCGGGCCTAGGCCAACGGTGATTCATTCCCTTTTCAACGAGTTTTGTCGTGGCCACAAAAAACAGGATTCAGCCAACCAGCTGAATCCTGATTTTTCGAGTAGGGCCGCTGTTAACTCTTCTCGAAGCGGATCCCCAGCAGGCTGCGGAAAAGCGCTATGGAGGCGAGGGACTGCGACCACTGGGGTTGAAGCGCGAGCAATTCTAAACGACTTAGGCGGCCCCTTCGACAAGCCCAAGGCAGGCTATGAAAGGCCGCTCGTCCACCGTTGCGCCGAATTCGCATCGATTTCCGCAGGCTGCTAGAAGCGGAAGACAACGCCCGTCGACAAACGCACATTGTTTTGTGTGGTGCTGAAAAACCGTGTCTGCTCGTAGTCGCCTTCGGCGCGCAGGGCAAGAAGGCGAAAGATCTTGTAGTCGAGTCCGCCACCTACTGCCGTGATCACCGACGTGTCGCTGGTGGAGATGGCCTGCCCCGTGCTGATGTGGCCGACGCCAAACATGGCTTCCCCGAAGGGGCGGAGTTTCCCAACGGAGAAGGACAACCGCGGACCAAACATCACGTCGGTTTCATGGCCGCTCACGGTGGCGTTGACCGGACCGCCCCCAACCGGCGTAAATTCCATGAAGCTCTGCGAACCATAGTGTCCGCTGAGGTCGGCGACGATGCCCACCCAAGGCAGGACCTTGCCTTCGAGGGAACCATTCCATCCGTTCAGGGAGGGCCGGCCAACGTTGGAGAGATCAAAGGAAGACGAGCTCGCGCTGTAGAAAGAGTAGCCGACAAAAATGTTCCCGGACGTAGGTACCTGAGCGCTTGCCAAGCCTGTCAACAGGACCAGAGCGAAAGCGGCTATCGCGATTTTGCGCATGAAAACATTCCTCCCTTTCGCATCGGATAACACTGCATGTTTCGGAAAGTTGTTAGATGCGGGCAGGCGAACGAGAGGATGCGACGAAAGGCGCACCAGCAGTCAGCAATCAGCAATTGGCAATTAGCATTTCGCCGACCGTCATGGCCGACCGCGACGGGACTCTCCAAAGCTAAAGGCTAAATGGTAAATGCTTCAGTGCTACCCTCAAAACCGCCACACCAGGCCGGTCGAGCCGCGGAAGTCGCTCTGCTGGTCGGTCAAGTAGCGCGTACGCACGTAGTCGCCCTGGAACCTCCACGAGAAGCTCTTGAAGAAGAGTTTGTAATCGACGCCTCCGCCAACATCGATGGCCAACGGGTTGTAAGTGTTTCTTGACGACTGGGTCATCTGCAGGCCGGCCATGCCATGAACAAAAGGCCGCCATTTTCCGTACGTCACAAAAAGCCGTGGACCGCCGACGAACGTGTATTGTTTGATGCCATGGCCGAGGATGCCACTGCCATCGAGCACGAACGACAAGTGGCTCAAGCGGGCAAATGGCATGATCTCACCCGCGGCTTCAAAGCCCTTCAGGCGGTACGTATTCTCGGGAACCACCAATTCCGTGCGGCCGTAGGCTCCGCCTACATAAGCATTTCCGTGCGGAATCAACTGCGCAGACATCGGGACCGCGAACAACGCCGAACCCACCAGTGCCAGCGCAAGGGCTGCAATTTTCGACACGAAAAATCCTCCCCGGCGCCCGGCGCCGGCCAAGAAGTGCTGTGTAATAAACAAAAAATCCTTTAGATGCAGTGTACCGGACAGCAAAGATGCCCCGGGTGACAAAATATGTCCACCCGCGGCGTTCCCGTTCCCGTCCTCACATTGGCAAATTCATTCAGTTTTAATGGTGCCAAACTGACTTGTCCCTCGTCTAATCGTCTAGGATGCAATTTATGGATGCCAATTGGCAAGGCACGCAGCCGCAGGGCCGGTTTTCCCTCCCGGTGCGTAAGGAGTCGACGTTGAAGCTCAGTCTGGAAACACGCAATCTGGGCGACGCTATTATAGTTCATTGCCAGGGCCGCATCGTATATCGCGATGAGGCAGCAGCTCTGTCGCGCCTTGTTGGAGATGTGATCTCCCAGGGACGCAAGCTGGTTCTTGATCTGAGTGGAGTCAGCTCCATCGATAGTGCCGGAATCGGGGAACTGGCGCTTTTGTATACCCAGTCGCAGCGAGAAAAAGTGGACTTCAAGGTTGCCGGGCCGAACACCTTCGTACGCAACGTGCTCGGGCTGACCAACCTCGATTCCGTGCTCGAAATTCATCCTTCCGTGGATAACGCGATGGAAGCGTTTCACGAGGATGGAGTTTGTGCCGACTGCTGAATGGTAGGCCTGACGAAGGTTCCGAAATCGTGAAGATTGTGAGCGAGAAGGCAGGGTAACCTGCTTCCTCATTTTTTCTTATCCTTCTCGAGCATTTCAGCGGACTTTTCGCGGTTAACTTTCTCGCTGGAAGCGGTAACGCCCCTTGCGCTCCCGCGCCACGGCTTCGATTACCTTGAGAAGCGCTCGCGCAGCGTGGGAAAGATTGGCATCTTTGCGGTAAATCAGGCGCAGCTTCCGTTTCAGTTGCAGCTCGCGAACTGGGATGCGCACCAGTTCTCCCCGCGTTAATTCGGTCTCTACACTGATTTCTGGAATCAGCGCCACTCCGTTCCCCAGGGCCACGAACTGCTTGATGGCCTGTAACGTGGGGAGCTCAAGATCCATGTGCAGCGGGGTCTTGTGCGTCTTGAATAGTTGCAGGACTTTGTCGCGATAGGGCGAGGAAACAATGTGAGCCACGAAAGATTCCGCGCCCAGTTGCCGGATGCTGACTTCCTTCGCTGAGGCCAGCGGGTGCTTGGGAGGAACCACAAAAACCAGCTCGTCCAGATACACGACAAGGGAGTGCAGGCTGGGTTCCTGCGGTTCATAGGAGAGAACGCCGAACTCGGCGCGGTACCGCAAAACATCGTCGGGAATGTGGCTGCCCAGCGCCCGCTGCACCGTAATTTTGATCATGGGGTGGAGACGGCGAAACTCGGCCAGCACTGGTAACAGATAGAGGGCCGTGAACTCATTGGCGGCGATCACCAGCTTGCCCTTTTGCAGTTCCCGCAACTCGACCAGCGATTCCGCGGCCTCGCTGCGTAAATTCAGCAACTTTTCGGCGTATTCCACCAGAACCTTGCCGGCGTCGGTGAGGACTCCCTCGCGCGAGGAACGGTCGAACAGAGCCTCGCCCAGTTCGACTTCGAGCTTGCGGATGGTCTGGCTGACCGCCGACTGGGTACGATAGAGTTTCTCGGCAGCGCGCGAAAACCGGCGCTCGCGCGCTACGGCCAGGAACACTTCGAGCTGGGAAAGTTCCACGCAGTTAACCCTTTATCGATATGCTGTCTTCTATTAGAGTTGCTTATTATATAACAAATACTAATGAGCTGTGAATAATTATAAGTTTTTCTTCTCCCCGCGAAAAACGTACCATTGAGTGTTCCGCTGAGAGAGGCTATGACCGAGCGAGCCCGCATCACCGTTTTCGACACTACTTTGCGCGATGGCGAACAATCGCCCGGCTGCAGCATGAACCATCAGGAAAAGCTGCGCCTGGCGCATCAACTCGACCGTCTCGGTGTGGACGTGATTGAGGCGGGGTTTCCCATCGCTTCGGAGGGCGACTTCGCAGCGGTGAAGGCGATTTCCGCGGTGATCCGGCGGCCCGTGATTGCGGGGCTGGCACGCGCCTGCCGTCCCGACATTGAGCGGGCCTGGGAAGCGTTGCGGGATGCAGCTCATCCACGCATTCACGTGTTTCTGGCGACCTCCGACATTCACTTGCAATACAAGCTGCGGATTACGCGCGACGAGTGCGTGGCCCAGGCGCGTGAGGCGGTTGAGTTCGCCCGGTCGCTATGCGGCGACGTGGAGTTTTCTCCCGAAGACGCGACCCGCACCGATGCGGATTTTCTGTGCCGCGTTTTGCAAGCCGTAGTGGATGCCGGCGCCACCACGCTGAATATTCCGGACACTGTGGGTTACACCATGCCCTCGGAGTTTGGCGAGTTGATCTCCACGATTCGCGCGCGCGTCACCGGTCTGGAGAACGTTACGATTTCCGCGCACTGCCACAACGACCTGGGCCTGGCGGTGGCCAACGCGCTGGCTGCGATCGTGGCGGGAGCGCGCCAGGTGGAATGCACGATCAATGGCATTGGTGAGCGCGCGGGCAATGCGTCGCTTGAGGAAATTGTGATGGCGATGCGGGTGCGCCCCGACCGCTATCCTTTCGCCACCGGCGTAGTCGGCGAGCAACTGTTCCCCGCGAGCCAGTTACTCAGCGAGATCACCAGCATTCCGGTGCAGCCGAACAAAGCCATCATCGGACGCAACGCTTTCGCGCATGAAGCAGGAATACACCAGGACGGCGTGCTGAAGAACCCGCTCACATATGAAATTATGACGCCGCGATCAGTGGGCGTGCCCGATTCCAAGCTCGTGTTGGGAAAACATTCGGGCCGCCATGCGCTCAGCATTCGCTGCGAACAACTAGGCTACGAGTTCGACCGGCGCGCTCTCGACGACATCTACCGCCGCTTCGTCCGCCTTGCGGACAAAATCAAGCATGTGGAAGATCACCACCTGCTGGAGTTGATCCGCGACACGCACAAGCCATCGGCGTCGGCGACTCCGCTGATCGAGCCTCTGGCGGGAGCCACGGCGGCCGCCGCACCCGCAGCCGCGCCGGCACAAGAAGAACCGAAACCGTTTCCCATCGCGGTGCCAGCCAGCGCCTTCGCTCTGCCTCTGCAGATTGCCCAGGAACATCACCCCGAACAGCAGGAAGACTATCTCTGGGGTGTGTAATTCGACGCGTAGTGGTATGCCAGAATTCCGCGTTACACTAATTCCCTCATGCTGCTGAATCTCACTGTTCTCCCGGGCGACGGGATTGGTCCAGAAGTCACCGCACAGGCGGTGCTTGTCCTGCAAGCCGTTGCGGCTATCTTCGGCCATCGGCTCAACCTCCAGCACAGGTTGATAGGTGGCGCGGCGCTGACGGCGGTGAATGATCCGCTGCCGGCGGACACTATCCAGACGTGCTTGTCTTCTTCCGCCGTGTTGTTAGGAGCGGTCGGGAGCCCGGGGTTCGATTCCTATCCCAATCATCTTCGTCCCGAGGCTGGGTTGTTGCGCCTGCGCCGCGAGTTAGGCGCGTTTGCTAATTTGCGCCCGGCCGTGTATTTCCCGGCGCTCGAAGACTGCTCGCCGCTGCGGGCCGAGATTGTGCGCGGAACCGACATGCTGATCGTGCGCGAGTTGCTGGGCGGACTCTATTTCGGCCAGCCGCGGTCGATTTCAGCAACCTCGCAATCGGGTGCGCCCGAGCCAAGAGTGGCGATCAACACCATGCGCTACAGCGAGCCGGAGATCGAGCGCATCGCGCGGGTGGCCTTCGACCTGGCGATGAAGCGGCGCAAAAAAGTTTTATCCGTGGATAAGGCGAACGTTCTGGAATGCTCGCGGCTATGGCGGGAAGTGGTGACGCGCATTGCACAGGATTATCCCGAGGTGAAGCTGGCGCATCAATACGTCGATTCCGCAGCCATGTTGCTGGTGCAGCGCCCGACAGATTTCGACGTGATCCTTACCGAGAATATGTTTGGCGACATTCTTTCCGACCAGGCAGGCGGCGTAGTGGGCTCACTGGGATTACTGGCATCGGCCAGCATCGGCGGACCTGTAGGCCTGTACGAGCCGGTGCACGGATCAGCTCCGGATATTGCCGGCAAGGGCATTGCGAATCCGCTGGGCGCGATCCTTTCGGCATCGATGATGCTCCGGCATTCTTTAGCGCTGGAGGTGGAGGCAGCTTGCATCGAAGAAGCGGTCTTGGCAGTGCTCTCACAGGGCGCCCGCACGGCGGATCTCGCGGGCAAGTCACATTCTGCGATCTCGACCGCGGAGATGGGTAGCCGGGTGGTTGAGGCGGTGAAAGCTGGGGTAGGTTCAGCTTCGCAGCAGGCGCGGTAACCCCCCCCTAGTTCTTCGCGGACGGCGGCTCGGTCGGCGGAGGATTGTATTTTCCCGTTACGTCATACCAACGGATGCGCAGCATTTCCCAGAACATGCGCGATCCATCGGTCAGGGGATGAATTCGCGTGCCTCCGCTATGCGCCCAGGCCAGGGGAACTTCCCGCACTCGAAGGCCAACCTTGCGGGCGAGAAAAAGAATTTCCGGGTCAAACCCCCAGCGTTCGATGCGCTGAAGAGGAAAAACCTTCTGCACCGCGCACCGCTCGAATGCCTTGAACCCGCATTGCGTATCTTTGAACTGCAGGCCAAGGATGATTCGCAGCAGCAGGTTGAACACGCGTCCAAAGACCTGGCGGTGGAACGGCTGGCGCTGAGTTTGCAGTTCGGCGCGCAGCCAGCGCGATCCGATAGCGATATCGGCGCCATCCGCCAACGCCTGAAGAAGTTTTGGGGCTTCTTCAATCGGCGAAGACAGGTCGGCATCGCTGAATATCACCACCTTGCCGCGCGCCTGCAACATGCCGTTGCGCACACTGTAGCCTTTGCCACGGTTGCCGGGGTTCTCGACCAGCCGCAATGCAGAATTATTTTGCGCGAACCGGCGCACAATCTCGGCCGTATCGTCGCTCGAACCGTCGTTCACGACGATCACCTCGGCGGACCATCCCTGCGCGGCGATGTAACTCAGAATTATTTCGAGCGAGGCACCCAGCCGGGCACTTTCGTTGTAAGCCGGAATGACGATGCTGTAAGCGGGATCCAAAGGCAGTTCTCGGTTCTCAGTTCTCGGTTCTCGGCGGAACACTCGAAGCGCTGAGGAATTGCCGCTTTGACGCCGCAAAGCTGCGTCGTCATTGTACTTTGCAGATCAAGGATTCCGTAAGGCGGAACTCTTGATCGAGCGGAGGAAGAAGACTGACAAATTGGGAACTGGGAACTGAGAACCCAGAACTGCCTTACGCCGCGTTGCGCTGGCGTTCCAGCATGGAGAAATATTCGGCGACGAGTCCGGCATCCCAGAGGCCGCGACTAGCTTCATCGTGCATGGTTTCGGCGGCCTGGTCGTGCGAAAGGGCAGGCTTGTAGGGGCGGGCGGTGCGCAAAGCGTCGTAGACGTCGACAACCTGCAAAATCCGCGGGAGAAGCGGGATTTCGCCGGCGCTCAAGCCATCGGGATAGCCCGAGCCGTCCGAATGTTCGTGATGATGGCGGATAATGGGCAGCACCAGCCGCAGCGACTTCAGCGGCTTGCAAATGCTTTCGCCTGTGACGGGATGCAGCTTCATAATGGCCCATTCTTCGGGAGCGAGATTGGAACCTTTTTTCAGAATCTCATCCGGGACGGCGATCTTGCCCAGGTCATGCAAGTATCCGGCGCGCTTCAGCGCGAGCTGGGAATCTTCGTCCAGGCCCAAATGCCGCCCCAGGTCCGGGGCGTGCGCCGCTAACCGCTCACAATGACCCTCGGTGTAGGGATCGCGGCTTTCCACGATCAGTCCTAAGGTACACAGGACGGAATCCGCGTTCTCGAGTTCGTCGGTAAAATCTTTCAGGCGCAACAGCGATCTGACCCGCGCAATCAATTCCTCAGCGAGAACGGGTTTGTTCAGGAAGTCGTCAGCCCCAGCGTCGATGCCGCGGACTTTATCGCCGCTATCGCTGAGCCCGGTGATCAGGACGAAAGGAATCAGCCGCGTGGCCGGGTTGTCCTTCAACTCGCGGCACAACTCATAGCCCGATTTGCCCGGCATCACTACATCCGACAGAATCAAGTCAGGAAACTGCCGCTTAATCTCGGCCTCCGCCTCCTCCGCATTCGAGGCAGTTACTACCTCGTAGCCCCGCATGGCCAGCAACTGACTCATGAGGCCGGCAATGGCGGGCTGGTCATCCACCACCAAAATGCGCGGCACATGCCGTCGAAATAAAAGGTCGCCCACTTCTGGATAAGAAGCGGGTTCCCGCTGCAAAGTTGTCCTGGATTCCGGACGCAACGGACTACGTGAAGGGGAGGAGAAGCTCATGTTTGCAGATCGTGTCGCTATATTACTGCAATTCTACATTTTCCGCCGGGTAGCGACTGGGTGACGTGACACTAGTTTGTACATGGAAATCTTTAGCGGGTCCCAATTTGGAACGGAGGGCGAGCGTTTTGTGACCCGTTACCTTGCGCCTGCGATTGCATTGTGCTTAATCTCGACAGATGCGCGGTAGCCTTCTCAGCTCCGCAGGCGCACTGTTATCGAGTGTGTTCTTAATGGCCGCCCTTTCGGCTCCAGGCGGCGCTGCCGTGGCCAGTAGTCATGTGATCGCCTTCGGAAAATGGATGACGGTGAAATGTCCGGGCACCAAGGACCAAGGCGAGCCTCAAACTTTGAAGGTGCGCCCGCTCATCGTGGATGGCCGCACCAAGGAATATACTTTCGGGCCCGTACACGACGTGACGGAGCGGCTGTTTGTGGCGCAGCGAGCCTTCCGCGTCAACGACAGTCTGCCCGAGGATGCGGGTCTACCGCGCTGGCAATGGCAGCGCGGCGGCTGGCTGCTGGTGGACCGATTGACCGGCCGAATCTCGGCAATCAACCTGGCGGAGTTTGATACCAATGATTCCGAAGCAAGCTGGTACCGGGACTACGTCGCATACTGTGGCGTCTCCGACGACGGCAAGAAAATTTCGGCCATGGTGGTGCAGTTGAATCGCCGCAAGGCGGTGCTAAAGAAGCTGCTGTCGGAAGATAGTCCCAAGAACGCGGGCGCGAAGAACGAGGCCGGGAAAATCCACGACAGTTCCGCGCCCGAGTCCGCCTGCCCGGCGCCAACCTGGCAACGGACGCCGATGCGGGTGAGCTTCGAACCCGGCGGCAGCCCGAAGCAGACATTCGCGATCCACGGCCGCGCGGTGGACTTGGTGAGTGACGCGGAGGATGAGGAAGAAGCGGCGAGGTAACGCGGGCGTCAGACCTCAGCGAGCACTCTTTACTCCACATCGATGCTGTCCGCCGAACTGCCGCGCTAAGATCCGAGGGCCAAGGTCCGAGGGCTAAGGTCCGACGACCGGTCCTAGTCTCCTGCTGCTTCCACCGCCGGCATCTCCTCTGCAACCGTCTTCTGCCTGACTTTCGCGCTGGTTACCAAAACCACCGACAGCACGACAATCGCGCTACCGAGAACAATGAATCGGTCGACGCGCTCGTGCAGGATCAGCCAGCCCAGAAACACTGCCACGACGGGATTCACATAGGCATAGGTCGAAACTTTTGACGTGGGCACGTGGCCGAGCAGCCAGATGTAGGCCGTGTAGCCGATCCACGAGCCGCATACGATGAGATACATCACAGCGCTGAGGCTGCGCCCGGTCCAGCCTACGCGCGAAAGATCTCCGTTGACCAGAGCGAAGAGAAAGTTTGCCCCGCCCGCAGCGAGTACTTGCCAGCCCGTGGCGCTGAATCCGTCCATGCCCGACTGCCAACGCTTCGACAGCACCGAGCCCAGAGCCCAGCTAAACGATCCGCCAAGCAGGCTCGCGGAGGCCCAGAGTTCGTGGCGGCCTGCCGTCTTCGATGTGAGTTCAGGATAGAAAAGTACGAACATGCCCAGAATCCCCAGCGCCAGCCCCGCCTTGCCCCGCCCGGAAATGTGATGGTCGCCCAGCAGCAACGAATCGAGCACCAGGAACCAAAGCGGCGTGATGGCGATGATCAGCGCAGCCAGTCCCGTCGACACGGTCAGTTCCGCATAAGACAGGGTGAGGTTGCCGCCCATGAGCAGCAATATCCCGACCACCGCCGCCAAAGCGATCTGCCGCGGCGAATACAGAACCTTGCGTCCTGTGAGGGCGCAAACCGCCAGCATCACGGTCCCTGCAATCGAAAAGCGCACCGCACACATCAGCGCCGGCGGAATGGTCTGCACCGCAATGTCGATGGCCAGATACGTCGACCCCCAGAACAGATACACGAGTCCGAAGGCAAGAATCACCATCCACCGGCTTGGGCGCTGTGCGGAGTTCATGTTGTGTATATCAGGTGCGCAGGTGCAGCAACTGGAGAACAAGCAGCGAAGACTACAACGTATCAGACAAGCCGACCGGCGAATTGGATTCTAAAGTTGCGAAGTCCCGAACCGCGTTCTCGAGACCGAAAGTCAGTGCGGCCGCCATGCCGTCCCGACTGGCGGTTGAGTCTGCTTTGCGACCCGCTATCGGGCACTCAGCCCGAGGCCTTTGCGATTCGGCCCATTCCGTGGCCATGCGTCTATTCGGCGAAATTCCTAATTGATACAATCCCTGCCGGAAGCGTTGCTGGGGTTCGATACCTGATTCCACGGGGGAACGATGGGCACAATCGGTCAGGATCTGCGGTTTGCATGGCGTGCATTTCTGAAAAGCCCGGGTTTTGGAATCGCCGCCATCTCGTCGATCGCGATCGGCATCGGGATCAACGTAGCGATCTTCAGCGTCGTCAACGGCCTGCTCTTGAAACCTCTGCCCTATCGGGACCCTGAGCGGCTGGTGATTCTGTGGAACCGCTCTCCCGGGCTCAATATCACCGAAGACTGGTTTTCTACGGCGCAATATTTCGACATCAAGAACGGTCACAGCGGCTTCGAACAGGTGGCCATCGCCATTGGCGGAAATGAGAATCTGACGGGCGAAGGCAATCCGGAGCGGATTGGGACGATCCACGTTTCCTCCAATCTTTTAACCATGATTGGCGCTCACGCCGAGATGGGCCGGCTGTTTCTGCCGGAAGAAGATGCCCTGGGCCATCCCTCCACGGCTTTGTTGAGTTATGGAACATGGGCGCGGCGCTACGGGTCGGACCCGCGGACGCTCGGCAAAACGATCGTGCTCAATGGCAAACCTTACGAAGTTGTGGGAATTTTGCCACAAGACTTTTCCCTTCCTCGGGAAGTGCTGCCCACTCTCGGGGGCGCAGAACAGGCGGAGATTCTGGTTCCTTTGGCTCTGGGACCGGAAGCTGCGAGTTACCGCGATCACGAGGACTACAACATCATCGGAAAACTCAAGCGCGGTGTTTCCATCGAGCAGGCCCGCGCCGAGATGGACACCATCACGGCCCGTTTACGGCACGATCACCCTGACCTGTACCCGCCGAACGGCGGATTGACCTTTGGAATCGTGCCTCTGTTGGAACAAGTGGTAGGAGACACGCGTCGTCCCTTGCTCGTTCTGTTCGGAGCCGCAGGCTTTGTGCTGTTGATCGCCTGCGCGAATGTGGCCAACCTTTTGCTTTCGCGTGCGGTGGCGAGACAGCAGGAAATCACGTTGCGCTCCGTGCTGGGGGCCGGACGCGGGCGCATCGTGCGCCAGTTGCTGACGGAAAGCGTGGCGCTGGCCGTGTGTGGCGGAGCCGTCGGAGCGGCGCTTGCGGCGCTGGCCATGGCCGCGATCCGATGGTTGCGGCCGGCCAATGTTCCGCGTGTGCAGGATCTCCACATTGATTGGCATGTGTTGTTGTTCTCGTTCTTGCTGGCGCTGCTTTCAGGATTGCTTTTTGGAGTGGTGCCGGCCCTACGCCTGTCTCGCCTCGACCTTAACTCCACCCTGAAAAGTTCGGGCCGGAGCGCTTCGGGAATGGGCGCTTTATGGGCGCGTGGCCGCAGCATGCGCAAGTTGTTAATCATTTCCGAGGTCGCGCTCTCTCTGGTCCTGCTGGTAGGCGCGGGATTGCTGCTTCGCAGTTTCGCTTCCCTGCAGACGGTGTCACCCGGTTTTAACGCGGATCACGTGCTAACGCTCGGTCTGACCATGACCGGCCAGCGCTACGCCGATCATCAACAAGTACTGGAAACCTACCATCAGCTTTGGCAACGGCTCGATCACCTTCCCGGAGTCACTGCCTCCGGCGGAGTCACGTCCCTGCCGCTCAGCCAGATGTATGCCTGGGGGCCGATTACAGTCGAAGGACAAGTTCTGCCGCCGGGCGAGAACTTCATCAACGCCGATCAGCGAATCGTGGGCGGCAGATATTTCGAGGCCATGCAGATTCCGCTGGTGCGAGGCAGAGTCTTCACGGAACAGGACACCACAACCAGCCCAAGCGTGGTCGTCATCGATGATTACATGGCCGCCCAGCTCTGGCCTCACGAAGACCCGCTCGGAAAGCGGATTCGCCTCGGCTCCGCGGGCTCGAGCGAACCGGTAGTAACGGTCGTTGGCATCGTCGGCCGGGTCAAGCAGTACACCCTCGACAGCGACTCGCGAATCGCGCTGTATCTGGCCCAGACGCAGTATCCCGTCCACCAAATGAATGTGGTGCTGCGCAGCTCTGCCGATCCCACCGTCGAAACCGCATCCGTGACGCAGGTAGTTCACCAGCTGGACCCTGACCTTCCGGTCTATGCGGTTCGAACCATGGAGGCACGAGTCGGCGAGTCGCTGGCCCGCAGGCGATTCTCCATGATGCTGCTGGTTTCATTTGCCGTTGTCTCTCTCGTGCTTGCAGCCCTTGGCACTTACGCCGTGATGGCTTACTTCGTCAACCAGGGCGCGCCGGAGATCGGGATTCGAGTGGCGTTGGGCGCAAGCAGGTTCGATATTCTCGGGATGATCGTCAAAGGAGGAATGCAGGTAACCCTCACAGGAGTCGGATTGGGTTTGCTGGGCGCATTCCTGTTGACCCGCCTGATTCGCAGCTTACTGTTCGGAGTTTTGCCCACCGACCCCGTCACCTACGTGGTTGTTTCTTTGTTCTTGGTTACGGTCTCGTTTCTCGCGACCTATATTCCAGCCCGGCGAGCCGCGCGAGTGGACCCGGTGACGAGCCTTCGCAACGAGTAGCGGCGATTTCCCCTGCGCGCTCGCAAAAAGGGGGTTCCGCAGCCCACCGCATCCAGCTATAATGAGTCAGTAATGTCCGCCGTTCGCTATGTTGCGCAGGAATTCCAATTCGCGTCTTCTGTTTGGACAGCCCCACGCGCAATCGGCCGAGTGCTGGCTGCATTCTCTGGTGTGTCCGCGGCGGTATCGGGCGAATTTGCCTTCGCGTTTGCGGCCCAGCCTGTTCGGTAGCGACTAGTTTCATCCTCCCATCTGATTCGCCTCGGCTTGTCCGTGCCGGAACAATAGCCGCATTCCGAGGCCGATTCGTGGCAACGGCCCCAGGGGCTAAAGCCCGAATCATTAGGAGCCACGGACGGCACGACTAAAAGTCGTGCCCTTCCCCAAGCTCAACCGCAGATGGCGCGACTGAAGTCGTGCCCTTCCCAAACACGGAGGATTCCATGACGACCCAGACCGCTCCCACAACTGCCAGGACCCACGGCCCCAAGCTCAAGACAGCCCTGCCCGGGCCTAATGCCAGGCGCGTGCTCGAAGGCGACCACCAGTACATTTCGCCGTCCTACACCCGTTCTTACCCGCTGGTTGCCAAGAGTGGACGCGGCATCGTGGTCACCGACGTGGACGGCAACGAGTTCTTCGACTTTTCCGCCGGCATCGCCGTGACCTCGACCGGACATTGTCATCCTCACGTGGTCGCTGCCATTCAGAAGCAGGCGGCGGAGTTGATCCACATGTCAGGCACCGACTTTTATTACGAGAGCATGGTGACTCTGGCCGAGCGCCTGTCGAAGATTGCGCCCATGGCGGGGCCGCATCGCATCTACTACGGCAACTCGGGCGCGGAGGCGGTCGAGTGCGCGCTCAAGCTGGCTCGCTACCACACCAAGCGGCAGAACATCATCGCGTTTTTCGGCGCGTTCCACGGACGCACCATGGGCGCAGTTTCGCTGACCGCTTCGAAGCCGCAGCAGCACCGGCGTTTCGGCCCACTCATGCCGGGGGTGACGCATGTGCGCTACCCCGATGTTTACCGCGGCTGCGTGGGCGGGGCGAAGGAAGCGGACGAGTTCGCGCTGGGCTGTGCCCGCTTCATTGAAGAGAAGCTGTTCAAGACCACCCTGCCTCCCGAGGAAGTGGCCGCGATTTTCGTTGAGCCAGTTCAGGGCGAAGGCGGTTACGTTGTCGCCCCGACCATCTTTATGCAGGAACTGCGGCGCATTTGCGACCGGCACGGAATTCTGCTGGTGGTAGACGAGGTGCAGAGCGGCATTGCCCGCACCGGAAAATGGTTCGCCGTAGAGCACACCGGCGTGCAGCCCGATATCGTCTGCATGGCCAAAGGCATCGCCTCGGGCATGCCGCTGGGGATTACGATGTCGCGCGCCGAGGTGATGGATTGGCTTCCAGGATCGCACGCCTCCACTTTCGGCGGCAATCCAGTTTGCATCGCCTCCGCGATGGCGACGCTGGATGTAATCGAGAACGAGCGCCTGCTCGAGAATTCGACCACGGTCGGCGATCACATGCGGAAGCGCATGGCGGATTGGCCATCGAAATTTAAACTGGTGGGAGATGTCCGCGGACGCGGCTTGATGATCGGGGTCGAGATCGTGAAGGACAAAGTCACGAAAGAATACGGCGCCGCCGACCGTGACCGCATTGTGGAGCTGGCCTTCGAGCGCGGCGTACTGTTTCTGGGCTGCGGGCCGAGCACCATCCGGATCTGCCCGGCGCTGGTGGTCACGAAAGAGCAGGCCGACGTAGCCGTGGATGTGCTCGAAGAGTGCATCAAGCTGGTGGGCAAAGACGCGTAGCAATTCCCGAAAGGGAACACTGAAATTGGCTAGGCCTCGCGGTTGTGACACCCGTCACAACCGCTTTTTGTTGCGGCGGCGTAGATTGGGCCGACCGCACCTTTGCGGCCTTGGAGTTCTACGCCCATGTCCACGGGAACCATGCTCTCCGGCCGGCTGACCCATGCCGCCGTTCGCGGCCTCGACTGGCTGGCCCGCCACATTCTGCCCCCCGACAAGCTGCCGACCCACCTCCGAACCGGCAGGCGCGGCGAGGAAGACGCTTACTTCCACCTGCGCAAGCTGGGCTACATCATCGTGGCCCGGAACTACCGTTCCCCGCGTCGGCGCGGCGAGGTCGATTTGATCGGCTGGAACGACGATGTGCTTTGTTTTATTGAGGTTAAGACCAGAACATCGCGCGACGTAAAGACTCCCGAGGCAGCCGTGGACCGCCACAAACGGCGCGAAGTGGCAGGAATGGCACAAGAGTACCTGCGCCGCCTACCACCCTCGTGCCAGTGGAGGTTCGATATCGTAAGCGTATACTATGCCCAGTCGCCGACCAGCCAGCCGCAAATCGAAGTCTTTCGCAATGCCTCCCTCGCGGGGTAGAATATCGTTTTTGTTAGTGAAAGGATTTGGTAGTGCCTGAGCTGAGAAAAGATCCCATCGTCGGACGCTGGGTGATCATTTCCACCGACCGGGCCAAGCGGCCCACCGACTTTATGCGGGAAAACATGAAGATTAAAGGCGGCTTTTGCCCCTTTTGCTACGGAAACGAAGGCAAAACCCCGCCCGAGATTCAGGCTTACCGGCCGAATCAAAACGGCGGCCCTGCTCCGCAACGCGACACTCCTGGCTGGACCGTCCGGGTTGTGCCCAACAAGTTCCCGGCCCTGGGCATTGAAGGCACGCTGAATCGTCAGGCCGAAGGCATGTTCGACCGAATGAACGGTGTGGGGGCTCACGAGGTGATCATCGAAACCCCGGACCACACAGCGAGCCTCGCCAGTCTGCCGGCGAAACGCATCGAAGACATCCTGTGGACTTTCCGTGACCGCATTCTCGACTTGAAGAAAGACCGGCGCTTCAAATACATCCTGCTGTTCAAGAACCATGGAGAGGCCGCGGGAGCTTCGCTCGAGCACTCGCACTCCCAGCTCATCGCGCTGCCCATTCTTCCCATCAATGTGACGCAGGAACTGGAAGGGGCAAAGCAGTATTTCCTTTATAAAGAGCGCTGCGTGTTTTGCGACATTATCCGGCAGGAGATGGACAGCGCCGTCCGAGTGGTGGCGGAAAACGAGAACTTCCTGACCCTGGCGCCTTACGCTCCGCGCTTTCCGTTCGAGACTTGGATTCTGCCCAAGCAGCATGAGTCGGCGTTCGAGAACTCGTCGTCGCACATGTTCGAAAACCTGGCTCGGGCGCTGAAAACGCTGCTCACCAAGGCCGACCGGGTGCTCGACAACCCGCCCTACAACCTGGTGATTCACACTTCCCCCGTGCAGGACCCCACCAACGACCACTACCACTGGCATATCGAATTCATGCCGAAGCTGACGAAGACGGCGGGATTTGAATGGGGAACGGGCTTTTACATTAATCCCACGCCGCCGGAAGAAGCCGCGAAATTCCTGCGCGAAGCCAACGTTGAGGAGCCAGCGCCGGTGCGCGTCGGCTGATAGCGGAGCGTCCTTGCTCTCACATGGCTCTCAAAGACATGGATCTCAGAGACATGGATCTCAGAGACCGGGCTCTCCGAGACAGGGCTCTCAGAGAAACGAAGAAAGCATAAAAATTGGGGCGTGACTTCGCGCCGCGCCCCTTTGCAGTTGGCCGGAGAGAGAGAGGCCAAACCCAGCATCCTCAAACGGACTGAGGGCTGATTGCAGCCAGCGTAGGACGCCAGCGTTTTGCATTTGTCACGAAAATGTAAAAACCGGCATGGCAGGGCGTGGCAACTGCAGTCGAAGCCCGCGGTTTTTGCCCATTTCTTGCCTCTGTTTATTTGACGCTTGGCAGCGACCTCACTACCATGGCCATCTGGGCCTCATGAAACGCCGCCTGATTCTGCTTGCGCTCGCCGGCTTGGCCTATGCCGCGCCGGTTCCATCCGCCCTGATTACAAACATTTCTGGCCGCACAACCGTCAGCCTGAACGGGGCGTGGCACGCCATCGTGGACCCCTACGACAACGGCACGTCTGTCGGTTTCTATCGCAACCAGGTCCCGAAGGATAAAAGCGAGCGCGTGGAGTACAGCTTCGACGCGTCGCCAGTGCTCAACGTGCCGGGCGACTGGAACACGCAGCGCGAGCAACTGCTTTTCTATGAAGGCCCGGTCTGGTACCGGCGCGTCTTCAACTACCACAAGCGGGCGAACACTCGCGTTTTTGTTTACTTCGGCGCGGTCAATTATCGGGCTGCCGTTTTTCTGAATGGAGAGAAACTCGGGGATCATGAGGGCGGCTTCACGGCGTTCAATTTCGAGGTGACCGGCCTTCTGCGCGACGGCGAGAACTTTCTGATCGTGGAGGTGACTAACACTCGTCGCGCCGATGGCATTCCTGCTTTGAAGTTCGACTGGTGGAACTACGGCGGGATCACGCGCGATGTGTCTCTGGTGGAAGTGCCGCCAGCATTTATTCAGGATTACTGCGTGCAGCTGGCGAAAGGATCGCCCGGCGAGATTTCAGGCTGGGTGCAGCTGAACGGCAGCCAGTCGGGGCAGAAAGTTACACTGGAGATCCGGGATGCGGGTCTTCACGAAACTGCCGCCGCCGACTCCACGGGCCGGGCGAATTTTCGGTTTTCAGCGAAGCTGGAGCTGTGGTCACCGAAGCATCCCAGGCTTTACGACGTAGTCATCAGCAACGGCAGCGATACGGTTCGCGATCAGATTGGATTTCGAACCATCGAAGTTCAGGGCGGCAAGATTCTCTTGAACGGCGCGCCTATTTTTCTACGCGGCATTTCGATGCACGAGGAGGCGCCGTTTCGTGACGGACGCGCCTTCAGCCCGGAAGATGCGCAAACGTTGCTGGGCTGGGTCAAAGACCTGGGATGTAACTTTGTCCGCTTTGCTCATTATCCCCATAATGAAAATGCGGTTCGCCTCGCCGATCGCGTGGGCTTGATGATCTGGTCAGAAATTCCCGTCTACTGGGACATCGACTGGTCTAACCCCGCAACTCTGGCAAATGCGCAAACGCAACTGCGCGATATGATCGCGCGCGACCGCAATCGCGCGGCGGTGATTTTGTGGTCGCTATCGAACGAAACGCCAGTGAAACCGGAGCGGGTGGTATTTCTGAGGCAACTTTCTCAGGACGCGCGCGAGCTTGATTCCACGCGCCTCATCACTTCGGCAATGAACCACGTGGACGAAACCGGCCCCGATGAACGCACGCTAAGCGATCCGCTGGGCGAATTTCTCGATGTGCTCGGGCTCAACGAATATGTCGGGTGGTATTGGCGACGCCCGGAAGACGCGGACAAACTGCAGTGGAGATCAAAGTGGGAGAAGCCGCTGATTGTAAGTGAATTCGGCGGCGGGGCGCAGGCCGGCCGTCACGGCGATGCCTCGGAGATCTGGACTGAGGAATACCAGGCCGACTTGTTCCAGCATCAACTCGCCATGATTCGGCGCATCCCGAATCTGGCCGGGATGACGCCGTGGGTTTTGATGGATTTTCGGTCGCCGACCCGCCCGCTCCCTGGCATTCAGGACTATTACAACCGCAAAGGAGTGATCTCGAATCGAGGGCAGCGGAAGGAAGCGTTTTACGTCTTGCAGAAGTTTTACATGGAGTTGGGTGCCGGGGAAAAGTAGCGGCCAGCAACTAGCACTTGGCAGTTAGCTAAACCCGCGTCCTCACTCGCCTGAGCTAATCGCTGACTGCCATCTAAGAAAGCTCTCTCAAACGCTCCACAGTTTCGATGACGCGGTCGGCCACGTAATCAATTTCGGCTTCGGTGTTGAAGCGGCCGATACCGAAGCGGATGGAACTGTGCGCAAGTTCATCGGCAATCCCGAGGGCTTTGAGCACGTGAGACGCGTCGATCGCTGCAGTGCTGCAGGCGGAGCCGCTCGAAACCGCGATGTCGTTGATGCCCATCTGTAAGGATTCGCCGTCTACCCGGGCAAAACTCACATTAAGGTTGCCCGGCAGCCGGTGCTCGGTGGACCCATTGACGTAGACCTGGTCCAGACGGCCCAGGATGCGGTCGCGCAATCGATTGCGCAGGCCAGCCATGTGGCAGGATTCCTTCATCATCTCTTCTTGCGCGATGGCGCAAGCCTTGCCCAGGCCAACAATGCCGGGCACATTCAGCGTGCCTGAGCGCATGCCGTGTTCGTGGCCTCCTCCGTCAATCAGCGGAGAAACCTGCACCCGCGGATTCTTGCCGCGCACATACAACGCGCCTACACCTTTGGGCCCGTACACTTTGTGGCCGGAAATCGACATCAGGTCGATGTTCTGTTTGTCCACGTTGACGGGTGCCTTACCGATGGACTGCGCAGCGTCGGTGTGAAAAATCACTGCGCGCTCACGGCACAGTTTGCCGATCTCTTCGATCGGCTGCAGCACGCCAATTTCGTTGTTCGCCGACATGATCGTAACCAGGATGGTTTTGTCGTGATTCGGCTTGTCATCCAAGGCATGCTTCAGTTCGTCGAGATCGATGAGGCCATCTTTCTGAACCGGGAGGTACGTAACGCGATACCCGTATTTTTCCAGTCGTTTGCAGGTATCGAGAACGGCTTTGTGCTCCGTAACCGCAGTGATGATGTGGTTCCCCTTCTCGCGATAAGTCTCGGCCACACCCTTAATGGCAAGATTGTCGCTTTCTGTGGCGCCGGAAGTGAAGATGATTTCCTTCGCGGTGGCTCCGATCAGATTGGCAATGCGCTCGCGCGCCTTCTCGACGGCCTCCTGCCCGGCCCAGCCGAACGGGTGGTTATGGCTCGCGGGATTGCCGAACTTTTCCACGAAATAGGGCAGCATCTCCTCCAGCACTCGCGGATCCATAGGCGTGGTCGCGTGATTATCCATGTAAATGGGGAGCTTGACGTTCTGAGGGGCGGAATGCTGGGTGTGGGCCACGGTCTGGGAAATGCTCATAAACAACGCTCCTGCGGAGTTTCTAGTATTGCTGGTCGCACTTTGAGTTTACCGCTGTGGCTGGTCGCCAGCAACGCCCAGCCGAAGATACACCGCGGTTCGGATCGGGCGATAACTATTGAAGACTGAAGGGCTTGCACGAAGTCGCACCAGGTTGGAATCTCACCGGAGCGAGACCGCCAACTTTTTCCTGCTTCTTCCCCGATATGCCGAACTACAGAAAATTAATCGCGCATACGCGGGAAGGGGCTTGACAAGCCACGAAGCCGGTCTAGAATACCGGAAATTCCGCCGTAATATCGCTCCGCCATTGTATTGAGGACCGTTCCGGATTTATGACCTCTAAGTCGCCCGCTCCTACTCCCACCGTAGACAAGAAACCACCTTGCAAGCACCCGCGTGTTCGGATCGTAAGCCGCGACGAAGACGCGGAGTTCGTGGAATGCCTGGAGTGCGGAGAAATTTTCGAAACCAGCGAACTCAACGACATGAGTATCGAAGAACGGACCCAGAGCAGCGACCTCTGACTTCGCCCACTTGAAGTGACAAAAGTAACCATGGCGCCCGCTTCGCTGTTGTTGGTCGCGGTGGGGGCCTGATACTGTCCAGCCATGGGGCGCGTGCGCGTGTTTTGGCACGTCTCCATTTCTCATATGCCTGCCGTCGCCCTCGTTGTCGACGATTCCATGCTGATCCGGTATACGGTAGGCCGTCTCCTGGAAAGCCATGGCTTTTCGGTGGAATCCGCGGGGAATGGCGTTGAGGCGCTCGAAATCTTGAGCCGTATGCGTCCAGACATGATCGTCACCGACCTGCAGATGCCAAAAATGACGGGCCAGGAGCTGATTGCGGCGCTCAAGGGCAGGCGGGAAACGGCTCAAATTCCCATTATTATTGTGGCCAGTCGCGCCAGCGCTTCCCCCGAGTCTGAGAAGCTTGCCAACTTCTTGGTGTATAAGGACATCGACATTGAAGCTCAGCTGGGGAGAGCGTTGAAGGCGCTCCGGGGCAAGGCGAGCGCGAAGAAGCACGCTGCGGGCAAGTAAATTACTGAACTACCGTCCAGTCGCGAGGCGGAAAGTCTGGCCGTCAAACTCCGGTCCGCCGCTACAGCCGCATTCCAGCCTCGGCCGAGAAATCCATCGGCGCAAAGTCTTTCGACAGGAATTTGGGATAGGCCGCGGCCGCGATCATGGCCGCATTATCCGTCGCCAGACGGAGCGAGGGGAAATACACGCGCAGGCCTTCTGCGCCGGCGTCGCGTTCGAAGGTGCGCCGGAGTTCGCTGTTCGCGGCCACACCGCCGGTAACGAAAAGCGTAGCTACATCGAAAGCCCGCGCCGCGGCCAGAGTCCTGCTGGTTAAGTCTTCTACGATCGCGCGCTGGAAGGACGCCACCAGGTCGAGCACTTGCTGGTCGCAGTGGGCAAGGTAATCCTCAGACTTGGGTTTTCCAAAATTCGCCACGGCTTGGCGGCGTTGTTCCACGGCTTGCTGCATGTGGTGAGTTTCCACGTAACGCAGCACCGCGGTCTTGATGCCACTATAAGAAAAATCGAATCGGGGACGAGTGGACGCGTCTTCTACCGAAGACCCGGCATGATGTTCCGGGACTTGGGCGGCAGTCCGGCGGTCGCGATGTTTGATTTGGGCCGGTGGAAACTTGACGGCTCGGGAATCGCCGTGCGGAGCGAGACGGTCGATCATCGGACCGCCGGGATAGCCCAAGCCCAGCAGCTTCGCGACCTTGTCAAAGGCTTCGCCAGCGGCGTCGTCGCGTGTGTGGCCGACATTCGCGTAACTCCAGGAGTCGCCTTTTTGCTCGGCCAAATACAGATGCGTATGCCCTCCGGAAACAACCAGAGCCAGCACCGGAAACTGCAACTCGTGATTGCCCTTCTGCCGTTCCTCCAGCAGAACCGCGTGAATATGGCCTTCGAGATGGTTCACCGCGATCAGCGGCTTGTCCAGGGCGAAAGCCAGAGCCTTGGCGTAGCTGATGCCAACCATCAGAGCCCCAGCGAGGCCGGGCCCCTGCGTGACAGCGATGGCGTCGACCGAGGAATAGTTATGCTTCGCCTCCGCCAGCGCCTGGCGAACGACGGGGACGATGGCTCGCAGATGCTCGCGCGACGCCAGCTCGGGCACCACCCCTCCGTAAGGCTGATGAGTGGCGATCTGCGACGCGACCACATTCGAGATCACCTGCTCGCCCGAACGCACCACGGCCGCGGCGGTCTCGTCGCAGGAACTCTCGATGCCGAGGATGTAGGCGGAGGGCATGGAACTATATTATTAGAAGTTCATGGCCGATCTGCTCAAACATGTGGAGGAATCAAAATTTCCTTCCGCTGGATTCGCGACCGCCATCATCCGAACCCTGCTCCAACAGGGATTTCAGGCCTATCTGGTGGGCGGATGTGTGCGCGATCTGTTGCTTGGGCGGCAACCAAAAGACTACGACGTCGCCACCAACGCAACTCCCGAGCAGGTGATGACAATTTTTCCTGAGACCTACGCCGTGGGGGCGCAGTTCGGCGTGGTTTTGGTGCCGCTGCCGGAAGAGCAGCGATCGCAGAGCGTGGAAGGCGGAACACTGTCTCACCCCGATGCTGTGGAAGTTGCCACTTTCCGCAGCGATATTGGCTACTCTGACGGACGCCATCCTGACGAGGTGCGCTTCAGCCAGGATCCGCGGGAAGACGTTGCCCGCCGCGATTTCACGATCAACGGCATGCTGCTCGATCCGATGCGCGGCGAGGTGCTCGACTTTGTCGGCGGTCGCAAAGATTTAGACGAAAAGATCCTCCGCGCCATCGGCGATCCGGAACGCCGTTTCGCAGAGGACAAGCTGCGCATGCTGCGGGCGGTGCGTTTTGCGGCGCGCTTCGAATATAGCATCGAACCCAGCACGTTCGCCGCGATCCAAAAACTGGCGCCCCAAGTAAATCTTGTCTCGCGGGAGCGGGTGCGGGATGAACTCACGCGCATGCTCACGGAAGGCCACGGCCGCGCCGCGTTCCTGCTGCTCGACGAGAGCAGGTTGCTGCGGGAAATCCTGCCGGAGATTTCCGCGATGAAGGGAGTGCAGCAACCGCCGCAGTTTCATCCCGAAGGCGACGTGTTTGCGCATACGCTGTTGCTTCTCGATAACCTGCCGCAACCCTGCCCATCAGCGCTGGCCTGGGGCGCGCTGCTGCATGACGTTGGCAAGCCGCCAACGTTTCGGGTTGCACCCGACCGCATCCGTTTCGATGGTCACGCCGAGGTCGGCGTGAAGATGGCAGAAGAAATCTGCAAGCGCTTGCGTTTTTCTGCTGACGACACCGATCAGGTGCTCGCACTGGTGGATAACCACATGCGTTTTGGCCACGCCACGCGCATGAGCGAGTCCACGCTGAAGAAGTTTCTGCGCATGCCCCATTTCGACGAGCACCTGGCTTTGCACCGAGCCGACTCTCTGGCCAGCCACGGAAATCTCGCTACCTACGAATTTGTGAAAGACAAATTGGCTTCGATTCCGCCCGAGAAGATGCGGCCGGCGCCGCTGGTCAGCGGCGACGATCTGATTGCGGCGGGATAT
>DATDGM010000084.1:0-1777 GCA_036522075.1 Candidatus Sulfotelmatobacter sp. | reverse complement strand
GGCAACGCTGTGCGAATACACCCACAGGGGAATCAGGGGAACCGCAAGAATCGCCGCGATCACAATTGCGCGCCGTCGCCCAATCCGCTCCGACCACGCGCCAAAAAGAATTCCACCCAGCAATGCCCCGATGCTTCCGATCATCGAGATTGTCCGCACTGTCGGAGGGGCGAACAGATGATTCTTCTCCAGAAACGTAGGGTAAAGATCCTGTGTGCCGTGGCTGAAAGAATTGAAGGCAAACATCAGCACGATGAGGAAAAGAAAACTGCCCAGGTAAGTGAAAATGTCCTTGCCCGCGTGCCGTTCCGTTTTGCGCGCGGCGCGGCCCTGCAGCCATGCCGGCGATTCATCTACCTTGGTCCGAATGTAAATCACCAGAAATGCCGGCAGGGCCCCGATCACGAACATCCCACGCCAGCCCACGATCGGGAACAAACTTCCATAGGCCGCCGCTGCCAGCAGATTGCCCACCACATAGCCTTCCTGTAACAGGCCAGAAAAAAATCCTCGCCCCTCAGCCGGCAAAGTCTCGAAAGCCAGCGCCGCGCCCACTCCCCATTCTCCGCCCATGGCAATGCCAAAAAATGCCCGCATGACCAGAAAAAAATTCAGCGATGGCGCGAAGGCCGCAGCCAGCTCGAACACGGAATATGCAACGATGTCAACCATCAGTGTCGGGCGCCGGCCAAACCGGTCCGCCATCCATCCAAACAGCAGGGCTCCCACCGGACGCATGGCCAGCGTAAGAAAAATCGCTTCCGTAATTGTTGAAACTTTCGCCTGAAACTGCGTCGCCAGGGCGTCTACGCAAAAGATCAAGATGAAAAAATCAAACGCGTCCAACGACCAGCCCAGAAAACAAGCGATAAAGGTATTCCGCTGTACTGGCGTGAGCCTGCGAAAATGTCCAATCAACTCCATAGCTCTGGTTTGACTCTGTGATATTCCTGTGTGAAGCGCTCTGCCCGGCGCCTGCGCTGAGCGAGGTTGAAGTGTTTAGTTTTTCTTTCGGCTCGGAAGTCCAGCGGATGCTAGCATATGTTTTTCAATCGATAATCTTAAATCTACAATCGGAACTCGAAAGTCGGAAGCGGCGAACCAGAAGCCGAAAGCCGGAAGCCGAAACTTAATGCCCGAACTCGATCCCCAACGGCAGACGCCCGATTCCCTAATGCTCCCCGGCTTCTGGTATCGCGCTCTGCCCGCCGACCGCGTGCAGCGCAACCGGCTTTACCAGGCCACACTCCTTGAAATTCCGTTGCTGATTGGCCGCGATCGCCAGGGCCATTCCTTCGCTCTGCGCGACGCCTGCCCGCACCGCGGCATGCCGCTGCACGGTGGACACTTCGATGGCACAAACCTCGAATGCCCCTACCATGGATGGACGTTCGCCGCCGGCACCGGCCAGTGCCGGTTGATTCCTTCGCTCACAGCCGATCAGGATTTAAAAGTGGATCGCATCTACGCCGGAAGTTACGCGTGCGACGAACAAGACGGCTTCATCTGGGTCTACATTCCCGAGCCCGGGCCGCAAGGCGCGGGATTTACGAAGGCAATCGACCCACCGACTCGCGCCCCACAAATTGAAATGTTCACATCGAAATATAAGCTCGCCTACCTGCAAGCCGACATGCCGGTCAGCGTCGACCACGGAATCATTGGCCTGATGGACCCCGCTCACGGGCCGTTCGTTCACCAGGCCTGGTGGTGGCGCAGCCGCCACAGCATTCACGAGAAGCACAAAACTTTCGAGCCCATTCCCAACGGATTCCGC
>DATDGM010000083.1:0-2023 GCA_036522075.1 Candidatus Sulfotelmatobacter sp. | reverse complement strand
CCGCGTGGGTCGCCGCTTCCGCCCCGAACGACATAATCCGCACTCGATTGCCACGCTCCACATCGAGGTCGCGCGCCAACTGTTGCAGCAACTACCTCACTGCCCGTTCTGCGGATCGCCGCCGGGATAGTCGTCGGCATCTACCTCGATGTTCTCCACGCAACGTTGGGGAGCATGGGGTTCGGTCCGCCAAGGACCATCTATCACTTCCACGCTTGAGAGCTTGATTAGCGAAAGGCAGCGCCAGACACCCTCACCGTTGCTCGGCAGTGGTCCGCGCTTGGTTTCTCCCCCGTACTGATAACAGAACGCTCGCCCCTCGCCCGGCTGGTTGTAGCCCACCACATGCGGACACAAGAGCCTATGCGTGCCGTCATACCGCGCCACAATGGGCCGGTGTTGAACCGCCGCCGCAACCATAAGGCGGTGAATTTCCTCTGCAGACTGTTCGGCGGCCGAACCAGGAGCACCCATCTCCATTCAGGATACCGTCTGCCAGCTAAGTTTATAACACAGTAATACTAGGAGCCTGTCCGAGAAATAGAGCGCGAGGCCCCTATTACCGCGCCTCTTGCGTAGCACGAATTCGTCGCTGAAACCTCGGCACCAGGCTTGTTGGCGAGCAAGATCGCCAATAGGACTCCCTGGCAGCGATTTTGACCGAAAAACATTCGCCGACGCCTCTCAGCGGGGCTGCATGGCTGCGTGAAGCCGTAGAATGTTATGCGTCAGACACACCAGGGCCCACTCCCCTTTTACTTTTTCTTTTCCGCGTAGCAAGAATTGGCGAAACCCGCGGGCTTGTTTGATCTGCCCGAACACTGGTTCCACCACGCACTTGCGCGCCGCGTAGACCGCCTTGCCGACCTTGGTCTGCAGTTTCCTTTTCATCCGATCCACCTTGGTCGCGCCTTTGGGCAACGGACCACGCTTACACGGCAATCGATGTTCGCCATGCTTCTGTTTGCCGGTGGCGATGAACCCGTCGATCTTGCGCTCTGGTTGATCGGCCGATTCCAAGAACGCCAAATTCTCTTCCGAACAATATCCGCTGTCGGCCAAAATCGCTTCCGGCCGTTGCCCCGACTGTTGCTCGATGGCTTCCACCATCGGCTCCAGTTGCTGTTTGTCATTGGCCGCTTCCGTCACCGTCTGCCCCACGATCAACAGCATCTCCGGTTCCACCGATGCTTGCGCATTGTAGCCTTGCACGAACCCGTCGGCGCCCTTCATGATGCGCGACTCCGGATCGGTGAAGTTGTATTGATCCTTGTCGTCCGGCTTGGCCCGCTTGGCTTCTGCGGTGCTTTTGCCTTCCACCTCGGCCTTTTCTCGCGCTCGCTGCTCGATGACTTTCTTGGCTAATTTGATCTTGGCCAGCCGCGTTTCCCGCCGCCGCAACTCCTCCGGCAACTCGTCGCCTCGCTGACTCCCATACCGACGGTCTTCTTCCTCATCAGCCGCCTCGGCCTGCTCCAGCAATTGCTTCACTTCATTCCGCAGTTGCTCTTGCTTTTCCTTCATCCGTCCATAGCTCATCGCCTTATGCTTGCTGGCGTTGGCTTTCACCTTCGTCCCGTCCAGGCTTACCCGCCCCACTTTCACCGCGCCCACTTCCAGCGCCATCTCCAAAACCTGCTCGAACAATCCCTGCAGCGTCCCGATGTGGATCTTGCGAAAGTCCGAAATCGTTCGGAAATCCGGCTCGTTGCCCGCCGCCAATACCTTGAACGGAATGTCTTCCTGCAACCGCTTCTGGATCCGGCGCGAACTGAATATCCCTGTGCAGTACCCGTACACCAATAACTTCGTCATCATGCGCGGATCGTATGGCGGCTGCCCTCGCTTCTCTTCACCGTACACCGCGTGAATGGCCGACAGGTCCAGTTGGTCCACCACCTCGCTGACGAAGTACACCAGATGTTCTTCCGCCACCCATTCGCGCCGGCTCGGCGGCAACAGCAGCTCTTGATCGGGAAGGTAGGGTCGGTAGCCCTTCGGCATAAAGCATTATCGCCCGACT
>DATDGM010000082.1:0-16571 GCA_036522075.1 Candidatus Sulfotelmatobacter sp. | reverse complement strand
GATTGTTTCCGCCGGTGAGGAAACAGCGGAGGTTATGGGCAAGACACAAGTCGTTAGGAAATACGAATGGGGATCAGATGACCTTCCGGTGTTGCGGTAACTTCGCAGGGCCTAGTTGCTATGCTCAGCGGGAAATCAAGTCCCGCGATCGGATTTGGGATGAGCAACTACAAAGAATATGAGCCTTGGGGCCCGACTCGCTAGCTGTTGCCATCGGGCGTGTTGCGCGGCACATTTGTCTATCGTTTTCCACAGAATAATCGGTGATAATATACTTGACAAATCACGTTGATTGCCCTTATATTCACTGCATGGAACGTAATGACAAGCAACCAAAGACTTTGCAAGAGGCGGTAATCTTTTACGCTGATCCGAACAACGCGCTGGCCTACATGACGTTGCTGCGCTGGCCTGACGGTGTTGTGGCTTGCCCGACTTGCGGTCGGAATGATGTTGTGTTCCTCCATAACCAGCGCAAGTGGCAGTGTAAGAGTGTCCATCCTAAGCGTCAGTTTTCGGCCAAGGTCGGAACTATTTTTGAGGACTCGCCAATTGCTCTTGAAAAGTGGATTGTCGTTGTCTGGATGCTGTCGAACTGTCGCAACGGTGTCAGTTCTTACGAGATCGCACGCACTATTGGCGTAACTCAGAAGTCGGCATGGTTTATGCTTCATCGCATCCGCTTGGGCTTGCAGGATAAGCAGAGCGGCGGAAAGCTCGGCGGTGGTCCTCACAGCAAAGTCGAAGTCGATGAGACTTGGATCGGCGGCAAGGCTCGGAATATGCATCCAGCCCGTCGCCGCCGCATGGCTAAGTACCAGTCCAAGACCGCCGTTATGGGAATGCTGGAGCGTGGAGGCAAGGTAAAGGCCACAGTAGTTGGGAAGCGTCACGGCGAACAGATGCAGGAGATCGTGCGCGATAACGTTATCCCCGGAACTTGGCTCATGACCGATGAGTTCACTGGATACAAGGGACTCGCTAAGGACTACACCCATCTGGTCATCAATCATCTTGAGAGTTACGTGAATGGCAACGTGCACACGAATGGCTTGGAGAATTTTTGGTCGCTGCTGAAGCGCGGCCTTGGTGGAACCTACGTTGCTGTGGAGCCTTTTCATTTGTTTCGCTATGTCGATGAGCAAGCGTTTCGATTCAACAACCGAAAGGACGATGACGGCCAAAAACTCGATGACGCTGCACGGTTCAATATCGCCATGTCGCAAGTCGTCGGGAAACGCCTCACTTTTGCCGAGTTAACTGGCAAGGTGGGAGAAACCACGCCGTTCTAACCCTTTTCGGAAGAAGCGCGGCCCTCGGAAGCGGAATGGTTTTTCTTAGCCTTCCGCTTTTGTTTTTCGCGCTTCTCCGCGTCCAGTTTGGCTTTTACCTCATCGTGCTGGACTGTCACCAGTTTCCGCATGGTCTGATCGAAATTCTCAAATTCTTTGGAAGTCATCGTCCCCTCTTCTTCCTCTTTGGTTTTGGTTTCGGATGCTGCTCAAGCCAGGCCCGGAACCGTTCAAAATCTGGCTGTCCTTCTTGCTTTTCTCGCTCTACCCAGCCTGCCAGTTGCTCTTTTGTCATCGTTGCGGCGTAGAGCCAGGTTTTGTTGCGATGGGTATAGTAGTCGTCCCAGCATGTCTGTGCCATGGGAGTTAGCGGAATGCTTGCGTGCGACAGTAAAGAATGCTGGTAGCAAGTCCATGCGATGGCGTCGGTGCATTGGAGCGCTGGAATCTGTTTTCTATCTTTGAACGTGTAGTTTTTGTATTTACCTTCCTTGCCTGCTTGGACGGCAACGTGCTCCGCTTGAGCCATCACGGTTTCCACTTCATATCGTTCTTCTTTTTGAGTCTGGGGGTCCATCCAGTCAAAAATGTACTCAAACGGCTCAGCGACTTTGTGAAATACGAGCCATTTATCTAACAGCCCGATCATATTGCGGATCGCCCAGGTAAATGGGTATTTGCCTGTTAACTCGCGCAACTCTCCTACGACAAGTTCGTCATAATCTGCCTTGAACACTGTGAGGGATGCGATGTTCAGAAAATATTTCCTCCCGATCTGTCGAACACGTTGAATGACTTTCTTCATCTTTGTCTCGTCCCAATTCGCGAACGCTGACTTTTCGTTATGCCAGACACACGCCGACATGTGGAAGTCGGGGAACCCTTCCTTTTCGCAGAGATTTCGCCACTCGCGATCAAACGCTACGAGTCTTGCCGCTGGCAGAATAGCCGCTGTGGCGACAGCAGCTTTCTGATTCGGATCAGTACCGCTGTCGTCTATGTAAACCGTAAACATGGCGAGGTTCGCTTTCCGCCACTGAGCGCCACGCACCGAAAGCAGGTAATGCTTGAGGCGCGAATACACGCCCGCACTGGCACCAATATTCCGCCGCTCTTTGTCTTCCACGGGTTCCTTTCCCGTGGCAACAACACACCGCCATTACAACGCACTTACGGTTGATTCGGCAAGTATATTATTGCCGAATAATCTCGCTCCTTGTGACATCTGCCCTTTCCTTCCACAGCCCTCGCCTCCTAATCTGGTCGCGTAGGTGCCGGATGTTCAAGCCGTGCGGTCCCGGGACAACGCAGGCCCCCGCAAACCTCCCCATGTGAGTGAGGGACAGTGGGACATCTGATCAGGACGTCAGTGAACTAACCTGGATAGCCCAGGGCTGGCGCCCGTTGTGGGAGTGATCACTTCCAAGCTAAACGGCTGACAGGCTGAAAAGAAAGGCGATAAACGAGACGCGCCAAAGGCGAACGGGGACATCAAACCAGCAAAAAGAGTTCAAAAGAGGGCGATGAGTCGATCCATCGTGGAGGCCGCTGTGCTCGAGGTACGATCAGCCGCCCCTGCGGGAACAAGCTCCTATAATGCCCCCTCCGGCCAGCGAGTCTCAACGGAGCCAGCGCCGCATATGTCTGCCCGTTTGCCCCTTCCCAACGCGCCCGCCGAACACGCTTTACCGGCGATTGAGGCAGATTGAGATTTTTCGTAGTTCTTACCGTTTGATCGTTGGGAGTAGGCGCCGCCCGGCAGAACTCTACATGGGGTTAACGAGTGAAATCGCTGTTCTCGCCAGTTTGGTGTCGTTGACGGCGTCACAGGTTTGTGTGGCGAGGCGGGACATGCGACTCGCTGCGTAGAGCGTGGGGCATCCGGCGGAGTCGAAAGATTCCGGATACCCCACACCTGAATGGACACAGAAAATCAATACGTAAGAGTTAACTGCTTGGGCAGCGATCCGCCGTAACCGCATTGTGGAGTCAATCCGGAGGACAGATTAGTTACGGACCAGGACGGACTGGGGATCTTGACAAACTTGTCGTTGAAGAGATTCACGTTATAAAAAGAGATTGAGCCGTTGGAAGGGTAATCGCCGCATTGCACGATGTTATAGACCTCGAGCGCGCCGGCAAAGGCCCAATTGAAAGTCTGGCCCTGACTTGAGGTGTTGAGCATCTCAGAGAAGTTGCCTGATGTCGTGTCCCAGGTGACGATGTCCCACGTTGGGCAGGACAGGGTTCCGGCAGCGCAAGTGTCGAACATATAGCCATCGATCACATCTCCGGAATTGACTGGAGCTGGCGGGGCCTCGAAAACGGTTCCGCTGGCGCAGCAATTCCAACTGGCAATGCCCCACGCTGAGGCGTAATCGGAGTTCCACCCCAAGACAGGCTGAACGATGGTCACAACGTCGTTGATGTCTTCCAGGCCGGGGAACAGATACACGGTCTGGCCATCGTTGGTGCTCGGCGCCGGCGGAACGTTCCAGTAGGCATACATATAGCCAAAGGAAGTCTTCGTCGTGGTGCTGGCATATTCAACCCAGGCATGGCCAATGGTGGGCTGATTGTTGGACTGCTCATCGCCGGTGATCTTTTCTCCGTCGGATTTGAAATGCGGATAAGCGCATACGTGGATGCTTTCGGTGGTTCCGTTGGCGTGCTGGATGACGTTTTCATCGTGCCGCACAATATCGCCCTTCGCGGTGTGCGAGACGCAGCTGGGATGGAAATAGCCGAATGGCGTGATGAGATAGTCTGCCGGAACTGCCGATGGGCGATGGGGTCCAGCGGGAGCCTGGGCTACGGCCAGGCCGGTGGCGAGCATGGTGATGGTGATGGCGACCGACTTGAGCAGTCGGGTGTACGCAGACATACGAGACATCGTTGAATTCTCCTGTGGGGACAGGGCTTTGGCACGCGGTGCTTGCCGAGGAGGGTTCGTTGAGCGACTTCGGTCCGCCCCGTCCACTGTAGTAGTGCGGCGGCGGGGGAATTCGTATCACGCCAACGTCACCTTTCCCTTTGGGAGTGCTCGCCGGCATCCAAATTTGTGGCAGCAATCATCGAGTGGATGCATCGAAGCAAGGGAAAGGAGAAAACACTATGGCATCCAAGCCTACGCTCGAGCAAGCACAGCTCCACTTGCAAATCTACGAGGAACGCCGAGAGCCGCGACTTCGGCAGGCGCGTGATTGGTTCTTCGCCAATTGCTTCGCCGATACGCTGGACGGTGGATGCGTGCACAACTCCTCGTCGCGACGCGAGTTGCCCCTATGCTCGTTTCGACTGGGAGGATGGAGTTCTGAAACACGTTATAGAATCCCCGAAGCTCGACTCAGGAAGCCGCACATCCGGCGACGGAAAGAGAGCATTGATGGATTTCAACGACAGGGTACAATTGCTCGCGGCCCGAGTCATGCGGCTCTGGCCTTCGCAGAGGACAGACACGCCGTTACCTCACGGAGGACCTGCTCGTAGTCAGCGGCTATCGCCCGCTCCACATGAATACGAGCGCCTTTTACGCCTGCTTCTTGCGCCAACCTCTTGAACTCACTCTGAAGGAAGACTTCCAACTGCTTCGGTGTCAAGACGGCAATGGGAACGGTAGCGGACTGGCCGGTCTGGGTCTCGATCCTCACGCGGTAGGGAGATTCGGACTGTTGCGTTTCCGGATTCATGCGACACCCCTTTTCTGAAGCGACGAAAGTGGCAGGCAACGAATCCTAGCATTTTAGCGCGTCCCGCCGTTCCCGTGCGCGATGCGGAAAATTAGTTGGGGCACGTCGGCACGTGTCGATCAATCGCCATAGCACGCATTGATTCCGACGGGGGAGGGGGAACGGAACAGCTCATGGTTGGTGAAGTCGCCGGTAGACGCATTGACCTTGGCGGGAAGTTACAACGGCAGCTGCACTTTGGCTCACCCACGCCGGTGAAAGCGCGAGATCCTTCGCTCCGCCTAGAAACCGCTAGGCTCAGGATGAAGCCTTTCGTATTCGAAAACAAACTGGGCCAATACCCACACAGGCAGAGCAAGGGCTGCAATCGCCAGCACGCTTTTGAGGGATTAGCAGGCGAGTTGATTGCGGGTGATTTTCAGCCCGTTCAGATTTCCGAGGATCGTTACGGCGACCGACTCGGTGTTGAAGAATTCGTTGGCCAGGGTGGTGAGATCTTCTACCGCGACGGCTTCGATCTTTGCGATCAGTTCGTCAAGATCGTAGTAGCGATCGAAATACATTTCCTGCCGGGCCAGGTTTGACATGCGGGCAGTGCTCGACTCGAGCGAAAGCATGAGGCTGCCTTTGAGCTGGGCCTTGGAACGGCGCACTTCTTCGGCGGGCACAGGCTCGGTCTTGAGCTTGTGAAACTCGCTGACCACCGACTGGACTACCTTGGCCGCCGATTCGCGCGAGGTGCCGGCGTAGACCGCCAGGCATCCGGTGTCGCGATAAGGATTGAGATCGCTATAGATGGAATAGACCAGTCCCTGGCGCTCGCGGATATTCTGAAAAAGGCGGGAGCTCATGCCGCCGCCGAGCAAGGTGTTGAGAACGTAGCCGGCGTGGCGTTTTTCGTGCGCGATGGGATGCGCGGGGACGCCGATGCAGAGCTGCACCTGCTCCAGAGCTTTTTTGTTGCGCAGCGTGATTTTCGAAACGATCTTCGGCTGCGACGAGTGAAAGCCGTTTTTGCGGGGCTTCATCTGCTCGAAATGCTGGGTGACCAGTTCGACGAAGCGGTCATGGTCCAGATTGCCGGCGGCGGAAACAATGATATTTCCCGGCGAGAAGCGGTTTGTGTAGGCGTCGAGTACTTTGGCGCGTTCGAATTTCTTCACCGTTTCCTTGGTTCCGAGAATGGGTTTCCCCAGCGGGTGGTCCTTCCAGAAATTCTGGGTGAAGATTTCGTGGACGAGGTAGTCGGGGTTGTCTTCGTCCATTTTGATTTCTTCGAGGATGACGCCGCGTTCGCGCGAAATGTCGTTGGAATCGAAAACGGGATGCAGCACCAGATCGCTCAGAATGTCGAGCGCGATGGGGATGTGCTCGTCCAGAACTTTCACGTTGAAGCAGATGCACTCCTTGGCGGTAAAGGCGTCCATGTTGCCGCCGATGGAGTCGACCTGGCGAGCGATTTCTTCGGCGGTGCGGTGCTCGGTGCCTTTGAACAGCATGTGCTCGATGAAGTGCGAGATGCCGTTCCAGGCCGGATCTTCGTCGCGGGAGCCAGTCTGCAGCCAGATTCCGATGGAGGCCGAGCGGATGTGGGGCATTTGCTCGGTTATGATGGTCAAACCGTTGGGCAACACCTGACGGCGAATATTGCGAATTTCTGGATGGCGAACTTCCTGAGCCATGAATGATTCCTATGGAGAGCGTTTCGTAAAACCCCGGCTAAACCGGGCCAGTAACTATTCTGACATAGGGCGGCTGGGCGTGCGAAAATGTTTAGTAGTTTAGAATCAGCAGCTTGAAAGCAATCAGCATTTGGTGCCTGCCCCAGGCTTAGATCGGCAGAAGTTGGCGCCGGCGTCGCTTCGAGAGGCAACCCTTCTTGGCTTCTAACCTCAATGCGTCGACCTTGCTTGGCCTGAACCGGCGAGAAGTGACTGCACTTGTCGAGCAAGCGGGCCAGCCAGCCTATCGCGCTCAGCAGATTATGGACGGAGTTTATCGCGAGAGGGTGCGGTCGTTCGAGCAGATGTCCACGCTCCCGCGGCCGTTCCGCGAGGATCTTGCCCAGGGCGGGTTCGTTGTGGGTTCGCCCGAGATTGAACAAAGATTTTTGTCGCGGGACGGGACGGTTCGGTATCTCGTGGCCTTTGGCGACGGGGAGAGCGTGGAGACGGTATGGATGCCGGAGGGCGACGGCGGGGAAGCCGATGGCGAAACTGAGGCCGGCGATTCTGCAGAAATGATCGCAGGAGCTGGCAGGGCGTCGCGGGGCTGGGACCGGGCCACGATTTGCATTTCCAGCCAGGTGGGGTGCGCGGTGGATTGCCAGTTCTGCCTGACCGCGCTGCTTGGGGTGAAGCGCAACTTGACCGCGGGCGAGATTGTGGGGCAGGTGCTCGCGGTACTCAGCGATCAGAAAGTTTCGCCGCAGCATGACCGCATCAATCTGGTGTTCATGGGGATGGGCGAGCCGTTTCTGAATTACGACAACTTCATGAAGGCCGTGCGGCTGCTGGTGCAGGAAGTTGGGCTGGCGGAATCGCGCATGACGGTTTCGACGGCGGGCATTGTGCCGCGCATTCATGATTTCGGGCAGGAAGCGATTCGGCCGCGCCTCGCGATTTCGTTGAACGCGTCGAATGACGATCTGCGGACGCGATTGATGCCGCTGAATAGGAAGTGGAATCTGGAACGGCTGCTGGCCGCGGCGCGGGAATTTCCCCTGCGAACGCGGGAACGGGTGACGTTCGAATATGTGCTGCTGCACAATGTGAACGATCGCCGCGAGAACGCCGAAGAAGTTGTGGAACTCTTGCGGGGTATGCGCAGCCGGGTGAACTTGATTGCACTGAATCCGGGGCCGGGAATCGATTTTGTAACTCCCGCAGCAGAGAGTGTCGCGGCTTTTCAGAAGATTTTGCGCGATGCCGGCATTCTGACGTTCGTGAGGCGTCCGCGCGGGCGGGACATTTATGCGGCCTGCGGGCAGCTTAAACGAACGGTTGCGATTATGCCGGCAGAGGAGCGCTCCTCATAGCGGACTGGAGAGCGGACGTGGCCACGGGCAGTTCCACGTTCACGGCGGTCCCGCCCTGCTGGTCCTGTTCAACCCAGATGCGGCCGCGGTGCTCCTGTACGATGCCTTCACAGGCGCTCAGGCCGAACATGCTGCCGTCTGCTGGGTTGCGATCGTCTGGGTTGCGATCGTCTGACGTGCCATGGCCTATACTGCGATTTTGGGCGCCCAAATCTTCCTTCTCGGAGCGTCCGCGATTGGTTCCCTCGGTCGAGAATTGAAGAACGGCAACGTCGTCGTGATGGGTGGTGCAGATGGTCAGCCGGTTGCCGCCATTTTCTTCCAGCAGATGCAGCGAGTTGACCAGCACCTGCGAACAGACCTGCAGCAATTGGTTGGAGTCGCCGAGAACTCTGGGCAGCTGATGATCGAATTCAGTGCGCATGTTGATGTTCAAGGGCTGCCACTGCGATTCCGCCAATTTCAGCGCGGTGCGCAGCAGAGTGTTGAGATCGATTGGAGTGTGGGCGATGGGCGTGCGCTTGGCAAAGCTGAGCAGGCTGGCCACGAGCGAGCGCGTGCGCCGGACGTGCTGGCCGATCTTTAAAGCTTGCGCCCGTTGCTCCTGGTTGAGGCCGGTGTTTAGAAGCAGATCGGAATACCCGAGCATGGCGGTGAGCGGATTGTTGAGCTCATGGGCAGCTCCGCCGACCAGCTGACCGACCGATGCCAGTTTTTCCGACTGCAGGATTTGCGCCTGCAAGCGCTTCAGGTTTTCGATGGACTCCTGCGAGCGATAAAAAAAATTAACCAGCGCGCGGTCCAGAAGACGCTGGCGCACAAAGACCATGATGCCCATGACGAGCGCAGCCAGCAGCGTCACAATCAGCCGGAACGAGCGTATACGAAACGGAACCGGGGTGTTCGACAACGTCCACGCCGCGAACAGTGGAAGTGAGAATACGGCGATCATGCCGAAACGCGCCACCCACACTCCGTAGGCCGTAGGGGACGCGTTTTCGTCCTCCGGTTTATCCGCGCGGCTCCACAACCCGATCCCTGTGATCCAGGCCATCGAGACGGCGAGAGGAATGTCGTAGAAGCTCCCGCTGTAATACACCTTGCGAGCAATCGCCCAGTTTGCCAGATGGGAACTGGCGGCGTAGATGAGGCTTGCGCAGAACAGATTCGCGTAAAGCATTCTCCAGCGACCGCTGCTGCCCTTCCAACAGATGATCAAAGTCAGCAGGAAGACTATCTTTTCCGCCAGGTAGAGCAGGTTGAGGTTGTGAATGTACACGGCCGCGTCGGGAACCGCGTAGAGCCACGGCATCACGACGAAGACATAGAGGTAAATCCACCAGACAAAGAGTAAGGCAAAATCGAGGCGTCCTAACGGCGCGGCGTACTCGTCTCCGCGAATATGTACGCGAAGAGCCACAGCTGCCATCAAGGGAACGAAGTGCACAAAAAGGATGATGTCAGCACCGAATAAGTCGGGGACATCGCGGCGCAGAAAAACTTCGAAATAGGTCCACACCAATTGAGATGTGAACCATAAGGCAATTCCCAGCGTCAGCATCGTCCAGAACAGCCGCAATCTGCCTTGGGAGCGGAGTGCGCGAGGAGCCAGCGAAGCCACTCCCGAAGCCAGCAGCAGGCATTGGGTGATATCCGTGAGCGCGGTCAGCTGAAATGATTGAGGCAGAGCAAGGGCCGCCAGCACGGCCGCGGCCAGGCAGACGAGCACAGCTCCGGACCAGAGTTTGGCGCGGATGGTCAAGAAGATGATCCTCGGTGATTGTAGATGAGGACTCAGAGTGACCGATGGTTACTGTAGTAATCTGGCGTGGGGCGGCGGCCACCTGTGGGATGCTGGCGAACGTCAAGGATCCCGAGGGATGGCAAGTTTCTCTTGCTCTCAGCCTTTCTTATCAATAATATGCAGGCACAGCCGCTGGCCCACGCGGAGATAGACTGTTTTGTTTGGTATCGACCGCTTTAGGTTTTCGTGGAGAATGCGTGCTCCAGCCGATCCCGGCGAGATTCGCCGGATTGAGCGCTGGCTAGCCACGGCGCGAGTGTTTCTCGCCATCTCTGCGCTGCTTGCCATCCGCATGGACCCCACCCGGCTAGGCTATTCGCCGGCGGCGTATGGCTTGTTCGGGTTCTACATGGGTAACAGCATCCTGATCCTGATGCTGCTGCGGCGGCGGCGGCAATCAACTTCATCCTTTCGGATTCTGGTGCACACGGCGGATATTGTCTGGCCGGCTCTCATCTCGGTGTTTGCGGAGGGCCCGAGAAGCCCGTTTTTCCTCTTCTTCGTTTTTGTTCTCACGGCCGCAGCTTACCGCTGGGGTCTTTGGGAGACTCTGGGCACGGCGGCAGCCGAGGTGGGACTGCTGTGGGCCGAGAGCATTGTGTTGCTGCACGGATGGTTGGCGCCGGTGGGTGTGGTGCCGTGGCCGGCGCTCTCCGGGCTGCGCGTTAATCTGGAAGCCTTCCAGCCGCAACGCCTGTTCATGCAGTCAGTTTACCTGCTGGTGATGGGGCTGCTGCTGGGCTACTTGGCCGAACAACAAAAACATCTGCGTGCCGAGAAAGCTGCGGTGACGAGAATTCTGGCCAAGGCTCGGGTGGAGGCGGGGCTTACTGGAACTCTGCAGCAGATTCTTGCTGAAGCGCTTGCCATGTACGGATCGAATCGTTTGCTGGTGGCCGCGCAGGAGGCCCACAGTCATCGCGTGTTTCTTGGCGAGCTGCAGGCCGCCGGAACCGTAGCCGCGGAATTTGTCTGGCTGGATTCGAGCCCGCGCGATGCCGCGACTTATCTCGCCGACTTTCCCGGGGAGGTGTGCTGCGCGATGCGCGAAGAAAAAGGCGAGTGGTCGATTCTTGCACTGGACCGGGAAGGGAACCAGATTCCGGATCAACCCAGCGAGTCGCTGGTCCGGCTGAACGGGTTTCAGGCTTTCGACGCGGTGATTGCGGTTTCTTTTCTGCTCGGAGGCGAGTGGCGTGGGCGCGTGTTTTTTTTCGATCCGTCGCGGCAGGGCGAAAAACTCGAAGAGCTGCGCTTCCTGCTCGATCTGGTGCGCCAGATTGGACCCGCGGTGTACAACGTTTATCTGCTCCACCGCTTGCGGCGCCGGGCGGGTGCGGCGGAAAGGGCGCGTTTCGCGCGCGAGCTGCATGACGGTGCGGTGCAGTCTCTGATTGCGGTGGAGATGCAAGTGGACGTCTTGCGCCGCCAGGCTGATGCCCAGGGCCCGATTGGCGGCGAACTGGGAAGAATACAGGGACTGCTGCGCGAGGAAGTACTCAAGCTGCGCGAACTCATGCAGCAGATGAAGTCGATCGACGTGGATGCGCAGAGACTGCTCGCCGTGCTCCACGACACCGTCGAACGTTTTCAGCGGGAGACCGGAATCGCGGCCCGCTTCGTCACCGACCTGGAACAGTTCGACATGCCGCAGCGAGTTTGCCGGGAACTTCTGCGCATTGTGCAGGAGGGGTTAGTGAATGTGCGCAAGCACAGTCAGGCCCGCCACGCGCTGGTGCGCCTGGGGTCGAACGCGAGTTTATGGATGTTGAGTATGGAAGATGACGGCCAGGGGTTTTCATTTTCCGGGCGCCTGACGCAGGCCCAGCTGGATGAGATCGGGAAAGGCCCTATGATCATAAAGGAACGTGTGCGTTTGATTGGCGGGGAACTCACGGTAGAATCAACTCCGGGTCAGGGAGTGCGCCTGGAAGTCACAGTGCCCCGTGGGGTGGAAGTGCCGCATGAATTTTAGGAAGCCGCAAACCGTTCGCATCGTGATCGCTGATGACCATCCGATTTTCCGGGACGGGCTGCGGCGGCTGCTGGAAGCCGAGCCGGACTTGAAGGTTCTCGGCGAAGCCTCCGACGGCGCTGAGGCCGTGAAACTGGCGCGGTCGCTGAAGCCAGATATTCTGCTGCTCGACCTGGCCATGCCCAAGCACCCGGGATTGGAAGCGCTGCGCGACCTGAGCGCTGCTTCTTCCACCAATGCCACCCCGGTGCGCGTGATTCTGCTGACTGCGGCGGCGGAAAAGAGCCAGATCGTGGAAGCTTTGCAGCTGGGCGCTCGCGGGGTTGTGCTGAAGGATTCTGCGACCCAACTGCTACTGCGCGCGATTCATACCGTGATGTCGGGAGAGTACTGGGTGGGACGCGAGAGCGTCTCCAATCTCGTGCAATATCTAAGGACGCTGATGCAATCTTCGAGCGATGAAGCGCGGCAGAAGAAGTTCGGCCTTACCCCCAGGGAGCTGGAGATTGTTTCGGCCGTGGTCGCCGGCTACTCGAATAAGGAAATTGCCGAGTATTTCAAGATCAGCGAAGATACGGTGAAGCACCACCTGAGCAATATTTTCGACAAGCTGGGAGTGTCCACGCGCCTGGAATTGGCGTTATTCGCGGTGAACCAGGCCTTGCCGCTCAAGAGTATTGCCTGAAGCTTTGGCTTGAACCGGTCGTAACCAGGTGATGGGCACGTTGGTCACCGGCATAGCACTTTTGTGCCATTGGCCGAGAAGTTTCTGGGAATTAAGATTGCGCTTAAGCCCTCGGATCGGTCGGGTCGTTGTGTATCTGGGGTCCCCGCTAAGAATATCTGGGGGAGATAGTAAGGTCTGTTCAAGAAGGAGAGGGAGCCCGTGGCAAGACTCTTACAGCAACTCTGGAACGATGAGCGCGGTCAAGACATCGCGGAATACGCGGTGATGCTCGCCGTGATTCTGGTCATCGTGGTGGGCACGATCCGTCTGATCGGTTCGAACGCGAACAACGTGTTTTCGAACGTCGGCAGCGCGCTGCAGTAGTTCTGATCGCCGTCCCCGAATCTCGCTTCATGCAACCGGCGGACGGCAAACGCCAAGCGCGGTCATTCCAGCAGCATCTCGACTCCACTCAATTTGGTCTGAGCTGGTCCCAGCCACGCCTAAGGTTGTGCGCGGGCGGACCGGTCGCAGGGTTGCGGCTTTTGCGCAGTGGCGGAGGCTATTGCTTGGTCGCGGAAGCCGGCCCAGTTGATGCCACTTTCTCCGCCCCCGGGGTTGAGATCCGCGTGAGGTAGGGGAACGGCGGCGTGATCTCGAAAGGCATTTTTTCCCTCGCCGAGACCAGGGCAACAGGTTTGGCTTTTGCCAGTTCCACCTGATCGCTCCACGGGTCCAGCTTGATGCGGCCACCGAGAGGAAGAGCGGCGATCTGATCGGTGCGGTTATCCTGCAGAGGCGGCGCCCCAGCCATCAGGCTGGCCATGCGGATATTCTTGCGGTCGGCCAGGCTATTTCCGAGGTGAGAATGCAGCAGATTCGGCAGGTCCGGGGCCTTTTCCTGCAAGACCTTCAGAAACAATCCCGCGCTCCCCAACTTGTCCTTGTAAGGAGAATTCTTTAGCAGTTCGATGGCTTTCGCGTCGGCGGCTTCTTCGTCCTTGTCGCTGTGCCTGAAGGCCAGATTCTGGAACGAAGCTTCGTCCGGGAAAAACATGCGGTCATTGAAGGCCAGCTGGGTATCGAAGCGGTGTCCCAGCACAATATGGCTCAGTTCGTGCGCCAGAATCATCGCCAGAGACGCTTCGTCGGGCAGCACGTCGAGCAGGCCCCGGCTCATGATGATGGTGTGGCCTATGGTGAACGACTCAAGAGGCGCCGTCAGCAGCACGCGGCAGCGAATATCTCCCTGAAGATCAATGTTGTTAGTGACCATGAGATTATTCACCACGGTCATTAGCACTTTGTCGACTTCTCCCGGAGGCGCCAGCAGGCCAATCTTCTGAATGCGGTCGATCGCGTTGTCTTCCGCCTGCTTTTCCCACATCCGTTCCGCCACCACTGGACTAGCGTCCGCCGCCGCCGCGGTTTGATCCTGCACGGACTGCGGCGAGTCCACCAGAATCTGGGTGAATTCCTCGTTCCGGCTCAATGCCCTAATGTCGTATCCCCACAGGCGGGTCTCCGCCTTGAAATGCAGAGTCTTGGAGAGGCCGGTCTTCAGATTCTGTTCCTCGGTGTAGATGTAGGCCGGCAGCCAGGTTCCGGGGCGCATATTCAGCCGCCAGCTGTCGAAATGAAAATAGAAATTAATTTTGGGCGGCGGGGCGTAGGTGCCGTTGAAACGAACAATGTTGTAATCCTGATCCTCGACCCAGATGCGGCCTTTGAAGCGCGGAATCTTCTGACCCGATCGCGGCTCGACATCAATCACCAGGCAGCGGACTTCGCCGAGAAACTCACGGCGCACGAAAGTAAAGTTGTAATACCTTTTCTGGAAGTCGGTATCGAGCACCACCATCTGGGCAAAGCCCAGCGGCAGAAAACGCATGGAATAAACGCCGGTCAGTTTGGCCACCATGCGCTGCCCGAATCCGGGCTGGCCTGTGAATGAAATATCTTCGGGACCGTCGGTCATATCGAGGCGGCCCAGAAAATAGTGATCTTTGACGGGAGTGGGATTGCCGGAACCGTCGATTTTGAGGTCCTGAATATAGGTCTCAACCATGGGATGCAAGTGGCGCATCTGCGCCAGGAACAAATGCTCGCGCTGCACCACGCGGTTGATTACGTCATCGAGCGAAGCGGCTGCGGGCTGAGCATTGGCGGCCGGCTCCTGCGCGGCCGGCGCCGCCTGCGAACTCGCGGGCAAAATCGCGGCTGCTAGAAATAGAAACGCGAGAAAAAATAGACCAAAAATTCGCATAAGAAAATATTATGCTGCCTGCATCATGCTATCTGAAAAACCACGTGCAGCACCACCGTCGAATCCGAGGGCTGACCGTCATGCAGCGCGGGCTTGAAGCGCAGCTGCCCCGCTTCTTTCACGGCTTCCTCGTCCAGCCCATGCCCCAGACCGCGAACCACGCGCAAAACTTTCACTCTTCCGGAAGCCTCGAGCACCGCTTCTACCAGAACTTCGCCTTCGACCTTCAGCTTGCGCGCTTCATCGGTGTAGATGGGGACGGGCTTCCACAGGATTTCTGCGGGCACGATTTTAGGCGCTGCCAATAGGGTGCGCGACCCGGCGGTGGGAGGAGCAGGAACGTCGGCGTCTGCAAACCCCGCCGTCTGAACTACGCCGCGAGAAGTTGGCCGCGAGTTGTTGACCGCAACCGCGACACCGCTGCCAAATCCGGAGCTGACCGTCACGCCGCGAACCCCGTTGGCGCCGCCGCTGCCGTTGCCCATGCCCGGCCCGGTGGGCAGGTCGAACGAACCAAGTTGTGCAATAGTGATAGGCTTTCCCTCGCTCGCTTTGGCCGGGAGGCCATGAGGATCGCCGAACCCGCCGGTCTGCACTTTCTGGGGCGCGAGCGCCATGGTGGGAGTTGCCGAGCTCCCACCGGAGAAGACGTTGGTCTTTACCGGAGCTCGAGGAATCACCGCCTTCGGAGCGGGCGGCAGATTCTCCAGTTTTTTGGCGGCGACTACGATCTCAGGAGCGGGCGGATCTTCATTCTTAATCTTTGGCTTCGGCGGCTGAGCCGGAAGGCGCAAGGCTTCCACGGGCGGATCGAGCCTGGCCACCTCGACCGGCGGCGGCGTGAAATGGCGAACTGGCTGGGGCTGATGATTCACGGGCACGGGAGTCGGCACCAGCTCGATGGCGTGATAATCGTGAACCGGTGCGGCCATGATTTCAGGGTGAAGCACACGCACCCAAATCAGCAGAGCCACAGCCACGCTCTGAATGCCAAAACTAAAAGCTACCTCGGACCAGGGCTTCCTCGTCTCCGGCAACGGTGAGAAAAGGTCGGGTGGGGAAACAGATGATCCCATAGTGACGTCCTGGCGCTTCTCCGTAAGTCTAGAACCCCGGTGAGTAGCGAAAAGCTCTCTGCCGGGCTGGAATTTTATTGGGGGAACCTATAGGAGCAGGCTCTCCGGGGAGAACCGGACAGGCTGCCTCACCGTGAATTCTGCACGGCAAAGGCCACTTTCGTGGTTCCCCGCACTTCGATAAGAAACGCAATATCAACAGTTTACGTTTCCCAAGGTCACAAGTGGCGAGCCGGTAAAGCCAGGGTAGCAAAAAAATACCTCTTGGAGAGAGAGATTTTACTCCGCGTAGTTAGATCTGCGGGACCTCCGGGTGGGGGTCCAGGTGGACGATGGGGACGAGCCGGCTTGGCCTAGCAGTGGACGATTTTTGCGTTCTTGATGCCGCGGGTGGCGTTGCGGGTGTCGACCACGAGTTGTGCTTCCTGCACGATTTTGGCGTAGTCGTAATCGGAGTGGTCGGTCACGATGAGGACACAATCGTACTGGCCCAGATTCGTCAGTTCTGCGCGCTTCATCTGCAGATCGTATTTTCTGCCCTTGCCGATGAACGGGAAGTAGGGATCGTGGTAGCTCACCTGCGCGCCGTCTTTCTGCAGCAGTTCGATGATGGTGAGTGCGGGAGATTCGCGCAAATCATCGATGTCTTTCTTGTAGGCCACGCCCAGCACCAGCACGCGCGCGCCGTTCACCGACTTCTTGTGGCGGTTCAGCGCTCCGCCCACCGAAGACAGAACGTGGTAGGGCATGTTGGTGTTGATCTCG
>DATDGM010000081.1:0-18667 GCA_036522075.1 Candidatus Sulfotelmatobacter sp. | reverse complement strand
ACTATTACTCCAGCAGCCGCTGACGTAAGCGCCGCAGCCATTGCCGTTGCAACCATTACCAGGGCGCCATGCATGGAACCACTGTACCCCCTGAATATGCCCAGAATGCCGACGCATGTTCCCGCGAGACCAAGATACGGGGCGGCGAAGGCAACTGATTTGAGACTGCTAACCTCCCCGCTCAGATCGGCGGCAAGCTTTCTGCGCCGGCGGTGAAACATTTCGGTGTCGGCGTCTTCCACGCGTCGAGCTGATCGGTACTTGTACGAAACATGGCTGAGGACGATCACGACGTAAACGAGCATGAGCGCAAGCGCAAACAGATCAATGCGCTGCAAAAAGGTCGTCCAAGGCCATAAGGATGCGAGCGCCGACTCACACCCATACACTTGCCATGAGTTTGGACAGACGCCGGGCATTAAGAGAAACGTCGCTCCTTGAACGCTACTATTCCAACAGAGACACCACGCCGGTTACCCTGGTTCCCAGCTTCAGCTGCAGAAAAATCGCATTCCAGAATCACTGGCGCAGTCTGACTGGTTCAGATCAAACCTTTGCGGACTCGCTGCAGAAAATCTTCGGCGTCGGCGCGGGCCTTCTCCATGATGGTGGGCTTGTGGCCGAATTCCATGTCGATTTCCTGCATTACGAGTTCCACTGCGACTTTGGGCTTATATCCTCGCTTGATGAGCGCTTGGGCGCGCTCGGCGAAGCTGTTGTCGACGGGCTTTGCTTCCTTCTTGGCTGCTGGAACGTTGGCTTCGGCTTCGCACTTGTGATCTTTAAACTTCGCGGCGGCCAGGCGGTCATAAGCGCCCATGGCCTCTTCACCGCTCAGCAGCGTGGGGACGGGATACCTCCATCGGCAATTCGAGCAGGACCAGCCGTTCTCCTCGCCTTCGATCCAGATTAACGAGCGTTCCATACTTGTCGCGACGCAGCCTGGCACTGGAAACAACAGTGCCCAATGATACAGCGCATTCGTGGAGGTCATGTTGACTTTGCAAGGGACCGGCGTAGAGCCTGAAGGGATGAAGACCGGCGGCCAACGCCGCAGAAAAGAATCGAGCAGCCGTCAAAATCATCTTTAGTTGCCAGCAATAGTAATTCGGCTAGGTGGGTGCTGCCACCATGGTTGTCCTCGAGCCGCAAATTTGGAGCAACGAGGATGCGAAGATGAAAATCGCAAGTGACATTACAGAAGTGATCGGACACACGCCGCTGGTGCGGCTGAATAAAGTGACGGAAGGCTGCGTCGCAGAGGTCGTCGCCAAGCTAGAGAGCCAGAATCCGCTGGGCAGCGTGAAAGACCGCATCGGCGTCAGCATGATCGTGGAAGCCGAGCGCTCCGGGAAAATCCATCCCGGCAAAACGGTGCTGGTTGAGCCGACCAGCGGCAACACCGGCATTGGCCTGGCTTTTGTGGCAGCGGTGAAAGGCTACCGGCTGATCCTGATTATGCCCGAAACCATGAGCCTGGAGCGGCGGGTCTTGCTGCTGGCTTTGGGCGCGGAGCTGGTGCTCACGCCCGGTCCAAAGGGCATGAAAGGCGCGATCTGGAAGGCGGAAGAGATTTTAGCCAACACGCCCGATAGTTACATGTTGCAGCAGTTCAACAACGCCGACAATCCAAAAATTCATCGCGAAACGACCGGGCCTGAAATCTGGGAAGACACCGACGGCCGAGTTGATTTCCTGGTTTCCGGTGTGGGCACGGGCGGTACGATCACCGGCGTGAGCGAATACATCAAGCCAAAGAAAGCGTCATTCCAAGCCGTAGCCGTGGAACCGGCTGACAGTGCAGTGCTCTCCGGCGGCAGACCTTCGCCGCACAAGATCCAGGGACTTGGCGCCGGCTTTGTTCCCAAAATTCTGCGCCGGGACTTGATCGACGAGGTGATCACGGTTACCAACGAGGAATCGATTCAAATGGCCCGTCGTTTGCCGCTGGAAGAAGGCCTGCTGGTGGGAATTTCCTCCGGGGCCGCAGTGGTGGCGGCTTTGCAGGTGGCGCGTCGTGCGCCGAATAAAGGCAAACTCGTCGTGGTCGTCCTCCCCTCGTTTGGCGAACGTTACTTGAGTAGTATTCTGTTCGAGGAATTGCGGAACCGGGCAATGCAAATTGCAACGACTCCGGTTTCCATCTGATCGTTTCTATGTGATTCACTCCCGTCTTTTCCATGTGATTCATGTCCGGTCTGCTGGCCCTAATTCGTGAAGACGTCAACAATGTGGTGGAGCTCGACCCCGCGGCCAAGTCGCGGCTGGAAGTTTTCTTGTGTTATTCCGGGCTGCACGCAGTGTGGGGTTACCGCGTCACACACTGGTTCTGGACCCGTGGTTTCTTTCTGCTGGGGCGAGGGCTTTCGCAGGTCGTCCGCCTTATGACGGGGATCGAGATTCATCCCGCAGCGCAGGTCGGCCGCCGTTTGTTCATTGATCATGGGCTGGGCGTTGTGATCGGAGAAACCGCGGTGGTTGGTGACGACGTCACGTTGTATCAGGGAGTCACGCTGGGCGGCACCGGCAAGGAGCAAGGCAAGCGCCATCCGACCATCGAAAATGAAGTGGTCGTCGGTAGCGGAGCTAAAATTCTCGGCAATATTACAGTCGGTCGCAACTGCAGGATTGGCGCGGGTTCCGTGGTGTTGCGCAACGTGCCGGAAAACTCCACCGTGGTGGGAGTGCCCGGCCATATCATCTTTCGCAACGGTGAACGCGTGGTGATTACCGACCCGAAGCAGATCAACGATCCGCTTTCCGAGGCGCTGGCTGCGGTGGCCGCGGAAGTGAACAAACTGCGCGAGCGCGTGCAGCAACTCGAAGGAGAATCGATCTCACAGGAGCCGCTGTCGGCATCGCTGCAGAGAATTATGGAAGATATCGATTACCAAATTTAGGGGCCAGAGGCGCCCTCAGAGCGCCAGTAACAAGCGTCCGGGATTGGTAAGTGAGTTTGCCGGAAGCCCGCAGCCGGAAGCCGGTTGTATCTAGGCGTGGGCGGGACGCTGCACTTTGGCCGCGCTCGGCCTGACGGCGCGGGGCGCCAGCTCGGCCAAAGTCGGAACTGATTCTGGAACGGTCAGCTGCTGCTCCGGCAATTTCGTCCCCTTGCGGAGCGCATCGCTCAACATCTCGATCGCCAAGTCGGTATTCTGCCGGATGAAGATGGTTGCCGCCAGGTCTCCGTTCTTTACCCAGGCCTGCCCGGTTTGAGGCATGCCGTCGCAACCGGTGAACGGCATTTTCAGCCAGCGTTCACGCTCTCCCTGTGCCAGCTCGGCAAACGCCCTTCTGGCGCCCATTGCCATACTGTCATCCTGGGCGCCCACCAGGTCAATTTGCATTTCGCGCGAGGTACGCAGGCGCAGCCATGAGCTCACCGTGCGATGGGAGCTTTCGGCGGTCCAGTTCGCCCGCATCGATTTCACTTCGATGTTGGAGGGCTTGGTTTCGTTCATTCCGCGGGTTCGTTCCTTGGCCGCCGAACTTGCGGCCGGTCCTTCGATATAGAGAATCGAACCACCCGCAGGCAGCAACGCGGCAAACTGTTTGCCCTGAATTCTGCCTACTTCCACGTGATTGGAAGTGATGGAAAAAATGGGAACGTTGTAATCCCTGCGCAACTGGCTGACATAGTCGACATCATGATTCAGAATGACCCAGCCGATGCCTGCGGCTACGGCCGCGCGGGCCACCTGCGGAAACGCGGTGCCCCCGGCGGGCTCGAAGATGATCGCATCGGGACGCGGGCTCGATGCGTTTTGGATGAACTCCAGCAACTGCTGACTCTGTTTGAGAGAATCGTTATCGGCATGGATAATCTTCACATCCACGCCCACGCGGCGTGCGGTTTTCTCCGCAGCTGCAGCCTGCTCCTGCTGATAGTCGTTCTCGTCGTTGGTCAGCGAAACCACAAAACTGAGTTTTTTCATCGCGATCCCTGCTCGGATCATATTCCAACTTGGCGCACAGGGGACGTGACCAGAGTAACTATGACTCGATCCTTATCTTCACAAGGTTTGCAACGCTCTGGATTCAGAACCAGCTGCCAGGAAAACGGAGGGAGTTCTTTTAGCCTGCGGCGGAAGCGCTCTTGGCCATGTTGCCGACAAACGATTGCAGGTTGTCTTTCAGGGCCTCGCGATCGGCGTCCGACAATTCGACGAAGCGGAACGGCTGCATCCATCCCTGCGTCGCCCACATCGGAAACAACATCTGGGCTTTGCCGCGGATGGTCGAGCGATCAATGTGAAAAATTAGTTCGACTTCAATCTTTTCATCCAGAGGCTTCTCCAGATTGATCACGCCGCCGGTGGTGGATAGCTGATGCAACGCAGCCCGCAACTGGCGCTTGTTGGGCAACTTGATGAGCACCAGCACCGAACCCCGCAGCTTGACGCGGAACGGACGCTCGTTCAGCGGGACCAGCGGCGCTTCAGTTTTTTTCTCGGTTTTTTTCTCGGCTTTTTTCTCGCCCTGAGGTTCTGCCGGTTTCTCGAGCGCAGCTTCGAGTGCTTTCTCGATGGGCTTCTCGGCATGCGCGACGATCTGGGGCTCAGGCAGTTCCGCGGCGGGCGTGCCGGTTGCGGCGACGACTGTCGTTTCCACCTGGGCCTCAACCGGCGCAGTCGGTTGAGCGTTCGGCTGAGTTTCAGCCTGGGCCGCGATGGGCGGGACGGCGTGGGTGTGAATCGGGCCTTCAATCTGGGCTTCAGGCGGGGCGTCAACCAGCGGTTCCGCCGTAGCATCGAGCTTGGTTTCGGAATGGATCGCGCGATGCGTTCCGAGCAACGGCTCGGTCCGCGTTTCGATCTTAGTTTCTGCCGGAGTCTCGACCGGCAGTGGCGTCGGCATCTGGACGTGCGGTTCCGGCCGGGCTTCGAGCAGCGGATCAGCCTGCGTCGCGAACCGGACTTCAGCCGGCGATTCCGCTTCTACCTCGAGTTCGGTTCCGGTCGGCGGGTCGATCGGAATCCTGGCCGGAGTCTCGACCGGCAGTGGTGTTTGCATCTGGATATGCGGTACGGGCCGAGCCTCGAGTAGCGGCTCGGCCTGCGTCGCGGACTGGACTTCACGCGGCGATTCGGGTTCTGCATCGAGTTCGGTTCCGGTCGGCGGGTCGACGTGCACGACCGCCGATCTGAGGGTCAGCACGTCGAGCTGGACCTCTGCCGGAGTCTCAGCCTGCCTCTCAAACTGGGGCTCGAGGAATGTTCCCGCTAGTTTCTCGAATCGCGGCTCTCCCCGCCGTTCGGCACGGACCTCGATGGGCGCCGCGACCTCTGTCTCCGCTGGCTTCTCGAACTGCAGCTGGGCTTGCGGCTCTGGCTGCGTCTCGAACACCAGCTCCGCCTGCGTTTCTGCCGACGCGTCAGCCCACAACGATGCTTGGGTCTCTGCGGCAGGCACGTTTGTGGGCGCGGATTCTGGAGTTTCTGACATATATCTCGCTCAGTATGGCAGAGCATGCGAAACGAGCGAGATTACGGAAGACATTGCCCTTCGAAGCCGACTGCAGCTCTGGGGAACGAGATTCTTGTTTCGCTTTTTTTTCAGGCAGCTCCGGCGCGCCGCCTACTTGCGGCCCAGAGGCGCTTCGTTGCCGGTTGCGAAGATGTTGTACGGCCAAGCTTTCTTGCTGGTGGGCGGCGAGCTGATTTGCGGGGATTTCACAGATGCAGAGTCGCTTTCCACACCAGGCGCCGGTGGAGGGTTGCTCAAGCGGGAATCGTGCGGGCCTTGGGGCGCGGCCGCATTCCAGTCTTCGGGCGGATCGGCGATCCCCCAGAAGTTTCCGTGAGTATACAGCGCCGCCCCGATCAGAAAATATTTGCCATCGCTGCCCAGAGGCAGGCAATTGGCCACTCGCGCGGTCACGCTTCCACCGCTCGGGAGATCCCCGATCATGATCGGGGTTTCGGCGGGCAACCCACGCGGGCTGCGCAATCCACACCCCTGGGCGCTGACCAGAATCGCTTCGCAGTTCTCGGAGAATGGGCGACGGCGATCCAGACTGGTGACGGTGACGGGAATCTCCACGCGGAGGCGCGTGCTGCGTCGCGTCGCTTTGGGTGTCTGCACTTCCATTTTTCTAAGCTCAGTTCTTAAGCTCGTATTAAGCCGGATACCCTGGCAGTCGCGATTCGAGCTGGCGCGGCTTCCCGAGCTTATTCTGACAGATGAGGAGCGCGATTCTCAGATGCCCGAGGGTTTCTGCGCGGTGACAAAAGTAACGTGGGAAGCGTGAGCCGAAGCGGGAATGTGGGAAGGATATCGTCCTTTTCGGCACGCTCAGAGCCGGTTGTGCCAGCATCCTGCCGCCGCCCGCGAGAATCGCCGCCGGACGATAAGGTCCGAGCCTTTGCGCGCAATTTCTTGAGCGGGATTCCCGCGGCAAGGCTGACGGCGAGGAGCGATCGGGTGATGGCGGCCGAACGCTTGAGTTCATCCAACAGGTCCGCGACCGAACTGGGTCGCACGGCAAGGATCAGAGTTTCGGCGCGCGCGAGCGCAGATTTCAAATCGGCCGCGACTTCGATGTGAAACCCGCGGCGCAGAGCCCGCAGCTTCTCGGCATTGTGATCATGCACCATGATCGGACGTTCGTATCCGGCCAAGCGTACGCCCGCGATCAGCGCGCTGGTGATGCGCCCCCCGCCTAAAAACACCGTGGCTTTACGCTGATTGTATTTCGCTTTTTTGTGGCGCGCGTTATTGCGCCGCGCCTTCGTTTGCGTGCCAGCCATTCTCAGCGGCTCGCCATTCCGCCGGCGGTTTCGCCGCCGTCGATGGTGAAAATCTGTCCGGTGAGATAGCCCGCATCGTCGGATGCGAGATAGGCGAACACCCCGGCGACTTCGGCGGGCTCGGCGTGGCGGCGCAGAGGAATCTTGCCATTCACTTCCTCGAGCATGGCGTCGTTGTACTCGGCCCGTTGCATGGGCGTGAGCACGTATCCTGGAGCCACGGCGCACACCCGCACTTTGGGCGCGAGTTCTACCGCCATGGTTTTGGTGAGCGAGATCACTCCGGCTTTGGTGGCGTTGTAGTCGGCATAAAAGGGTTGGCCCACCAGGCCGTTGGTGGAGGCTGTGTGCAGAATCGTGCCGGTGCCGCGCTCCCACATGTGGCGGGCGGCGGTTTGCGCCACGTAAAACACACCCGTGAGATTGACGGAAAGAACTTTCTCCCATTCTTCGGGAGTGATGTCGAGAAACTTGTGGCGAATGCTGATGCCGGCGTTGTTGATGAGCACGTCAACGCCATCCATCAGACGAATGGCCTCGGCGAACGCCGCTTCCACCTGCATTAAGTCGGTGACGTCGGCGATGATGGCCTCGCCCACAGCGGGCAACTCGCGGCGCAGCTGCTCGCAAGCTTTCGCGTCGCGGTCGAGCACGCAAACGCGCGCGCCCTCCTCCAGGAATCGCGCCGCGGTCGCAGCGCCGATCCCGCTCGCGCCTCCAGTGATCAGCACGCGCCTATCTTTTAGACCCCTCATTGCAGAAGCCCTCGCTTAGTGTCTCCAATGCTCATTTGGGGACAGCCGCCCTCGGCTGTCCAGTCGAGCGCAGCTCGACAGTCTTGCCCAAAGCAAGGATTATCGCAAATAACGGGGACTTAGGCGGGATTAGAAGCGAAAATGCAACATGTCAAAATGTTCCCTGCAGGAACATTTTGTCGTACCGATTTGTACGTACCATTTGGTGAATCGGGCGGGTGATGGGTGCCGATGGGTTGCAAGATCGCTGCGGCGCGATACCCATGCGCCGCTGGATGTGCGTACACGTTTTGACGTTGGGATGGACTGGCATATTCCTACCTGCAATTTGTGGATGTTTGTCTCGCAAAATCCTGGCTTCCTTGGAGGACGAGCGGGAAGATACAGGTGCCCCATTCAAGCCCTCCTTTGGCTTGAGTGGGGATTTTGACTTCATGTCGGCCCCGACCTATCCCGCCGCAGAGCTCATGTAGGGACAGCCGCCCCGGGCTGTCCGGCGGCCCAGACGTATCGGGCCGCAGCGATCTCGTTTGCCATCCTGAGGAGGACGCTTTTCGACCGACGAAAGCCTGCCCTGAGCAACCGACCGTAGGGAGGACGTCGAATGGGGACCTGAGCGAGCCGCGCGATATAGAGCCTGCACTGAGCAAGCGCAGCGCGCCGAAGGGCGTCTTTTGCGGCATAACAATTCGCCCCTCTGGCTCGCATCCCTGTCTGGCTGTGTGGGCGACCAATAACTGGAACTAACTCCCGAAGAGCCTGCCGCGCAGTGATCGGGACTCTCGTCCTAGCAGAGCGTAACCAAACAATCACGCTCGCGGTTGCATAGCAAGAAGGCTTCTACGTCTGTCCTTTCAAAGATTTGACTGTCATGACGTTAGCGTATGCACGCATTCGTCATGACGATATGTTCGTGCAGGAACATTCAGACGTCCGCGCTTCCCACCCACATAAGTTCATAGCGTTGTGGGCGCGAGGGCGGACAGCGGCTGTCCCTACATGAGCTAAATTGGTTTGCCCCGAAAGAAGTAGACCAGCTCGATAATCAGGATGATGACCACCATCAACTCCAGCGCGAAGGCCCGGCTTTGGTTGAACTGGTCGACCATGTAGCGGTAGAGCTCTTCGGCGGTTTGCAGCTTTTGCTGGACCAGGTCTTTGTAGTCAGGGACGCCGACTTTTTGCGCGGCCAGTTTGTAGAGGCGGGCGGAAAACATGTCGCTCAGGAACTTAATGGCGTTGTCGGCGCGCTCGGTGAGTTCGCTCACGTCGAGCAGGACGGTGTGCAACTTACCGGCTGCGCGGGCGGTGCGCCAGCGTGACCACAGGCCGGTGCCTCCGGTTTCGAGGAAGTCGTAAACGCCTTCCAGTTCCTTGGTGAGCAGTTCGTCGTAGTGGCGGAATTCGAGCAACTGCGAGTTCGCGTATTGCAGCAGTTGAATGGCGGTCTCTGCACCGGAAGGCGTGTCGTAGATGAAGGCGGCATTCCATCCGATCACCGCCAAGTCGTTCGGATAGTAAGAAATACGGGATTGTAGAATCTCCTGCTTCTCGCCGTCCGATAGTACGGCCGTTTCGCCGCGCACGACCTGGGCAATGCGGTCGGCCTGGCTCGCGAGCAAGTCGGTGGCGGAGGGTGCCCCGGCGATCTCGCGCACGTGGAAAATGAAATAGTCTTCCTGCAGCCATTCGGCGGTGTAGGGCTTGACCAGTGCCGGAGCGGCACGCTTCAGTTTCTCTTTGACGATGCGCGAGGCCAGATTCTCGAAGTTCGAGTCGGAGGTCCAGCGGCAGGAAAGCTGCACCAGGGCGTCCCAATCCCCAGAAAACGGCAGCTCGAAAACAAGGCTGACTACGCCGTAGTCGTAATACTTGATCTGCCCGTCGAGACGTTCGCCGGTTTCGAGGATCAGCGGTTCAAGCGTCTCCTCTACGGGAGGCCGCTGGTAACGGACGTAGCCGGGGGAATGGTGCTTGAAGCTGGCGTCGGCGGTGCGGGCGCCGAAAATCTTGCGCAGTTCGTCGAGGCGAATCTCCTCACACACGTCGAACTGGATCAGCACCAGGGCGGAGCCGTGCAAAGGCGTGTCCTGACCCTCAGACGTGGCGGCGTGGGACTGGACGCCATGCGACTGGCTGGCCTGTAGCGTGACGGACCGGCCCTGGGACAGGTTGCCGCTCGCGTCAGAGCCGACGGCTGTGGTGATGAGTTCGCGTTCCATGAGGTAAGTCCAGTTCTAAAGAATCCAGCGACTGACTGAGACCCGTGCCAGACGAAAGCGGCGAGAGCCTTTATTGTCCCAGAAATGAAGGCGTCTGGCGAGAGGGGAGGGGTAGCGAAAAGCCATGAACACTAGTTAAGACTTTTATAATCAATGATTTCTATAGATTTCCCATAACAGGAAAGCCCCCGCCGCGAAGGCTCCCAGCCCCATTCCCGCCCGTTTCATGGAGGTTTGAAGCCCAGCTTGGCGCTGGCGGACGCGGGACGACTCGGGATAGGGTTCCGAAAGCGGCTCGTCTGGGTAGGGCCCGGCCTCGAGCGGGCGCCCGGGAGCCGACTGCAGCGCCATTTGCAGGACTTCGGCCAGGTGCAGGGCGTGGCGATCTGTTCCTTGGGCAATCTGCTCGCGGCAACTAAAGCCGTCGGCGATGATCAGGCAAGCGGCTGGTGCACTGCGAACGGCGGGAAGCAGTTCGAGTTCTCCGATGGCCTGAGAAACATCGTATTTATCGCGCTCGAACCCGAAGGAGCCAGCCATGCCGCAACATCCGGGCGCGGGTTGGCGGAACTCAACCCCGAGGCGGCGCAGAACCGATTCTTCGGCGGTCATCTTCTGGATGGATTTGTGGTGGCAGTGGCCGTGGAGCAGCGCCGTGCGCTCGAAGCGCGGAAGTTCGAAATGGCGTGCGTGGGTTTCCAGAAATTCGCTGAGGAGATAGGTCTGGTTGGCTAGGGCCTGGGCGCGCTGGTCGTGGGGGAAAAGATTGACCAGCTCGTCGCGGAAAACGGCTACGCAGCTGGGTTCGAGGCCCACCACGGGGACTCCGGCTTCGATCTCCGGGGAGAGTTCGTCGAGGATCTGGAGCAGCAGAGCCTCGGCGCGGTCGAGCATGCCGAAGTCGTAGAGCGGGCGTCCGCAACACAGGTTGGCGCGCGGGACGATGACTCGGAAGCCGGCGGCTTCGAGGACTTCGACGGCGGCTTTTGCGGTGGAGGGAAGGAAATAGTTGTTGAACGTGTCAGCCCAGAGAAGTACGGGAGGGCGGTCGGGATTAGGAGACGAAACTCCCAGGTCTCGCAAAACCGGCGAGACCTGGGGCACCCCGCTTTTGGCGCCCCGTTTTTGGAACCAGGACTTGAAGGTCTCAGGAGCGAATGCGGGGATGGTGCGCTGAGCCGGGATGCCCGCGACGAACTTGGCCAGGTCACGGACGAGCGGCAGTTGCGTGGTCAGATTCACCAGCCCGGGTGCGTTCGAAGCCAGCCTCGCCCAGAGATCGATGTTGCCGAACGCGTAGGCGTGCAGCGGGCGCGCGCGGCCCTCGTAGTAGTGCGACAGGAATTCGGCTTTGTAGGTAGCGACGTCCACGCCTACGGGACAGTCGCTTTTGCAGCCTTTACAAGCCAGGCACAGATCGAGCGACTCTTTCACTTCTTCGCTGCGCCAGCCGTCGCGTATGACTTCTCCTTGCGTCATCTCCCAGAGCAGATGGGCGCGGCCGCGCGTGGAGTGTTCTTCTTCGCGCGTGGCGCGATAGCTGGGGCACATCACGCCGCCCTCGTCGCGGCGGCACTTACCGACGCCCACACAGCGCAGCGTGGCGTGGGCCAGGCTGCCGTGATCGGCGGGAAACTGGAAGCGGGTTTCGGGCTCCCAGGGAGAGTAGTTGGCGCCCAGGCGCAGATTTTCGTCAAGCTTGTACGGCTCGATGAGCTTGCCGGGGTTCATTTTCCAGTCCGGGTCCCAGGCGGTCTTGAATTCGCGGAAGGCCTGCATCAGCTCGGGGCCAAACATTTTCGGGAGCAGCTCGGCGCGCGCTTGCCCGTCGCCGTGCTCGCCGGAGAGTGAGCCGCCGTAGCTGACGACGAGGTCGGCAGCTTCTTCGACGAACTTGCGAAACTTCGCAATGCCCTCTTTCGATTGCAAATCGAAGTTAATGCGGTTGTGCACGCAGGCATGTCCGAAATGTCCGTAGAGCGAGCCTTTGTATCCGAAGTCGACCATGAGCTTGCGCAAGTCGCGAAGATAGCTGCCAAGGTTGGCCGGGGCCACGGCTGAGTCTTCCCAGCCCTCCCAATAGAGCGGTTCGCCGGGGACGAACGAGGTTGCTCCCAAGCTTGACTCGCGGACTTCCCAGACGCGCTTGGCCCGCCGCTTATCGGTAAACAGATGGAAGGTAGGCGGGCGGGCGGTGCGGGAGAGAGCTTCCATCAGGGCGCGGGCCTGCGCTTCTGCTTCGGGTGCGGTCGAAGCGCCGAATTCCACAAGAAGCCAACCTCCACCTTGCGGCAAGAACGACAAGCCTTCAGAGTTGATTCCCTTTCGGCGCGTGTATTCGACGAGGAGATCGTCCATGCCCTCGAGACCGATGGGTTTATGCGCCATGATTTCGGGAACATGGTCGGCGCACTGAAGGATGTCAGGATAGGCCACCACCAGCAGCACGCGCTCGGGAGGGCTCTCGACCAGGCGGCAAGTGGCCTCGAGCACGGTGACACACGTGCCCTCGGAACCGACCAGTGCGCGGGCTACGTTAAATCCGTTGCCAGCGAGCAGGTGATTCAGGTTGTAGCCGGAAACGCGGCGGGGAATGTTGGGGAAGCGCTCGCGAATCAGGCCGCTGTATTTGTCGGCGATGGCGCGGAGCTTGCCGTAAATTTCGCCGCGGCGTCCGCCTTCGCGAATGATGCGGTCGAGCTCCCCGCTCGAGGTCTGGCCGACCTTCATGCGCAGCCCGTCATAGGTGAGAACTTCGAGTTCTTCGATGTTGTCGTCGGTTTTGCCGGCCATGATCGAGTGCACGCCACAGGAGTTGTTGCCGATCATTCCGCCGAGCGTGCAGCGGTCGTGGCTGGCTGGGTCGGGGGCGAAGGTAAGGCCGTGCTTCTCGGCCTCGTTGCGAAGATTGTCGAGGACTACGCCGGGTTGCACGCGAGCGATGCGGCGGGCGGGATCGATCTCGAGAATCTCCGCCATATATCTCGAGAAGTCGAGAATGACGGCTACGTTGCAGCACTGGCCGGCGAGCGACGTGCCTCCGCCGCGGCAGAGCAGGGGTGCGCCGAACTGGCGGCAGAGGGAAACGGCGGCGAGAACGTCGTCCACGTCGCGGGGAAGCACTACCCCAATCGGAACCTGGCGATAGTTGGAGCCGTCAGTGGCGTAGAGGGCGCGGCTGCTACGATCGAAGCGAACGTCGCCACGAACAGCAGCGCGCAGGGCTTCGGCCAAACCGGCCGCGTCGACATCCGATGACTTTGAAGTTTGGGCGAGATCGACCAATCTGTCGGGCATCTGGAAGCGGACCTCAGACCTCGGGCGTCAGGCTTAGCCTTTAGACTTCACCCTTTAAACTTCACCCTTAGACTCCGGCCGAGGCGACGGTGTCTCCCGATTTTAATCTCAGTTCGAGGTTGCACCGCTTGAGGGACCCATCGTTCCCGCTGGATGGGTCACGTGGGTGATCTGGATTTTTGTCCGACCCTCCTCACCCTGAATGTTGATCGTGGTCATGTTCTTTGGATCCTGCTGAATGATCGTGCAGCGATTTTGGTCGGAGGTGCTGACCATGGCATTGGGGAACTTGGCCTTGTAGAAGGCCGAAACCTGATCCACGGAATCGTTGCTCTCAAAAGTGGCGGAGGCGGTATGAATCCCGGCGAAGGTAACGGTAGCCGCCCCGTTTTTCTGGGCTCGCGCGCCGGGATAGATATCCACGCCCAGATCTCGGGCAATGTCTTCCGGGTTCTTCGGGGTCTCCATGCTGCCGAACGGAGTCTCGACTTTTACGTGGTCTCCCTCTTGCTTTACGTGCAGGTTGTGCGCCACCCGCCAGCCGATGAAGGCGACCGTGGAAACCGCGAGCACGCCCAGGATGACAAACACTCCCACGACAATGAGGATGACCTTGAGAACGCCGCTGCCGCCACCTTGAGTTGCGGCGGGGGCTGGGGCGGCCGGGGCTGCAACCCCGCCGGCCGCTGGCGCAGAGGCGACTGCGCCGCACTTGTTACAGAACTTGGTCCCCGCATCGAGATTGGCGCCACAGGAATTGCAGAATGCCATAAGTCACCTCGTGTCGAACCTTGCGCAGGATGGGCGCGAGTATACCTCAGGGCGGGCAGAAATGATTGGCTATTCCGAATGCCGAGCAGCTTAGCTGTTAACTACTCATTCCCCAGCACTTGTGCCGGCCTTTGCTAACTCCAGGCCCGGCTGGCGTAATCGGCCATGGTGAGAGAGAGCAGCAGCAGGAGGAAGAAGAGGGCGGACGCCACGACCACCTTGGTCATCTTCTCGCTGGCGCCCCGGAGGTGCATGAAGAAGAGGGCAACCAGAGTGGCTTTGATGCTGGCGATGGTAAGGGCAATGGCAGCGTTAAACGGGCGCAGATCGATAAAGGCCACTTTGTACGTCACGTAGGTGCCCACCAGCAGCGTACCCCAGATCACAAGATACTTTTTTATCGGAGATGATGTTGAGTGTGCAGACATATCAGCCTCACGGGTGCCGATCAATCAAATAGAGCAAGGGAAACAGGTAAATCCAGATGATGTCGACGAAATGCCAATACAGGCCCCCGATTTCAACGGGAGTGTGGTACTCCGGGGTAAATCGCCCTTTGCAGGCCATGGTCAGGAGCCAAAGAAAAACACCGATGCCAATGATCATGTGCAGCGCGTGCAGGCCCGTCATGATGAAGTAGAGAGAAAAGAATATTTGCGCGTGCTGCGGATTGGCGTATTCCCCGGGATGCCCGGGGATGGGCACGTTCTCGAAACTGAAAGAAGGGCCGGGTACGTGATGTTCCTCAAACTTGTCGTAATACTCTTTACTTTTGATCCCGAGGAAGACAAACCCAAGGAGCAGAGTGACAATCAGGCTCACGATGAGAAGCCCGCGGCGCGCAGTCTGAGCGGCCCAAACCGCGAACACCACGGTCAAACTGCTGCAGATGAGCACCGCCGTATTGGTGGCGCCGAGGGTGGCGTTGATGGATTTGCTGGCGGCAGCGAAATCACCGAAGTATGCCAGCCGGTAGATCAGGTAGGCGCAGAAAAGGCCGCCAAAGAACATGACTTCAGTGCCCAGGAAAACCCACATGCCCAGGCTGGCGGCATCGCGTTGCTGCTGGGGCTCGGCGAAGTGATGCAGCAGCGCCGGGTCGTGGCCTTCCGCGTGGACGGCGGCTGCGGCGGTTGGGCTATCCGACACCTGGGACCTCCTCTGCGGGGAAAATATCGGGAAGGTCTTCGTAGTTGTAAGCTTCCCAGGTTACAACCGGCTGTTCGTCGAAATTGAACGTGGTCGGGGGTGATGGCGTCTTCCATTCCAGGCCGGCAGCGTTCCAGGGATTATCCGGCGCGGGCTTGCCGTAACGCATAGACCACAGGAAGTAAACCATGGGCAGCAAATAGCCGATTCCAAGCACCGTCGCGCCCGCGGTAGACAGCACGTTGAGCACCTGAAACTCTCCCGGATACTGATAGTAACGGCGAGGCATGCCGACATAGCCGAGGATGAATTGCGGGAAAAACGTGAGATTGAATCCGATAAATACGATTAAGGCGGCGAGCCGCGCCCAGCCTTCAGGATAGAGCCGCCCGGAAATTTTCGGCCACCAGAAGTGCATGCCGCCCAGATAACCCATCACCGCCCCCCCGACCATGATGTAGTGGAAGTGAGCGATAACAAAATAGGTGTCGTGGACGTGCGGGTCGATTCCGAGACAAGCCAGAAACAGCCCGGTAAGGCCGCCGATGGTGAACAATCCAAGAAAACCGAAGGCGTAAAGCATGGGCGCATCGTAGTGGATGGAGCCCTTGTACATGGTTGCCGTCCAGTTAAAGACTTTGATGGCCGAGGGTACCGCAACCGCGTAGCTCAAGAGAGAAAACACGAGCGCCGCATACACGGAAATTCCCGCGACGAACATGTGGTGCGCCCAAACCAGGAAGCCGAAGACTGCAATCGAGATCGAGGACAGAGCGACGAAGGTGTAGCCGAAGATACGCTTGCGCGAGAAGCAGGCAATGATTTCGGTGACCACGCCCATCGCAGGCAGAATCATGATGTAGACGGCAGGATGCGAATAGAACCAGAACAGATGCTGGAAGAGCAAAGGATCGCCGCCCAGCTTGGGGTCGAAGATTCCGAGGTGGAGCGCGCGTTCGGCGACCACCAGAAGCAGGGTGATGGCGATGACCGGCGTGCCCAGGAGTTGCACAATGCTGGTGGCGTAGTGGGCCCAGATGAATAGCGGCAGGCGCCACCAGGTCATGCCGGGGGCGCGCATGCGATGAATGGTGACCACGAAATTCAATCCGGTGAGGATGGAGGAGAAGCCGGCCACGAAGATTGCCAGTCCGGCTTCAATGACTTTGGTATTGCTGAAGGCAGTGCTGAAAGGGACGTAGAAGGTCCAGCCGGTGTCGACGCCACCGGTCAGCATGCAATGTATCATTATGACGCCGCCGATGATGTAGAGATACCAACTCAGCAGATTGATTCTGGGGAAGGCCAGATCCTTGGCGCCGATCATCAGGGGCACCAGGAAGTTGCCGAGCACGGCCGGAATCGACGGGATGAGGAAGAAGAAGACCATCACCTGGCCGTGCATGGTGAACAGTTTGTTGTAAGTATCGGCCTGCACCAGGTCGCCGGCGGGAGTGAGCAATTCCAGACGGATGAGCAGCGCGAAGAGGCCGCCGATGAAGAAGAAGAAAGTGATGGAAGCGAGATAAAGCAGCGCGATGCGCTTATGGTCGGTAGTGAGCAGCCACGACCACACGCCGTAATGCTTGTTCAGGTAATTCTCGCGTTCAACGGGTTGTGCAACCGCGGTAGCCATCTTATTCCACCTGACTCTTTTTGGTTTCTGGGGTCGCCGTGCTGGCGCTGGTTGCGGCTGGTTTTACAGAGGCGAGCGACTTGACGTACGCCACCAGCGCGTTCACCTGCTCCTCGCTGACCAGGCCCTGAAATGTGGGCATGATGGGCTGGAATCCCTTCACTCGCCTGGCGCCCGGATCGAGAATGCAGTCGCGGAGATAGTTTTCATCGGCCGTGACGGTGCGGCCATCTGCGAGCTGCACCGGCTTGCCGAACACTCCCTGCAGATTGGGGCCGCGCCCCTGCCCGTCCGTCCGATGGCAGGTGGAGCAACCCAGTTCGGCGAAAGTCTTTTCTCCGGTAGCGGAAAGCGGGCCGGCTGGGCCGCCGCTCATCCAGGCTTCGTACTGTGCAGGTTCCATCACGACAATCGAGCCGATCATGCCGGAGTGCTGCGTGCCGCAATATTGAGTGCAGAACAAATGATAGGTGCCGGGCTTGGTGGCGCGGAACCACGCCACGGTGTAGCGGCCGGGCACTACGTCCTGCTTCATGCGGAAAGCCGGGACAAAAAAGCTGTGGATCACGTCCTGCGAAGTCATGATCAGCTTTACGTCGCGGCCAACGGGTACGTGCAACTCGTTCAGCTCGCGCTGGCCTTCGGCGTGCTCCATCTTCCACATCCATTGTTTTGCAACTACGTAGACTTCCGTGGCGTCGCGCGGAGGAGTGTGCTGCTTCATGAAAACGAACGCTCCCCAGACAAAGAAGACCATGAAAACGCAAAACGGAATGATCGTCCAAGTCAGTTCCAGAGGCGTGGAACCATCAATTTGCTCGACTACGATGCCGGCGCGCCGGCGATAGCGGGCGGCAAAATAGAGCAGGCAGGTAAACACCAGGAGCGCAACCATGCCGCACACCACGAGCAGGAAGATAAAGATCGCGTCTACCCGGCCCGCCATGGACGAGGCCCGCTCCGGCCATAATGGAAGATTATCGAACATGTTCTGACTGACCCATCTTTAATCCCTAATCCCTAGCTATGCCTTGCCTGCCTTCAGCTCGTCGAGTCCAGGCCCGCGTGCGCCGGAGCCGATTGGTCTTCCTTTTGGTCTTGCCGCGCTCACCGGCCCCATGCGGAACAAAATTAGAAGCATTACGCCCAAAATCAAGATCGTAAGCCCTGCGCCCAGTCGCAGAATATTGGCAATCACGGCGCCATATTTCCCGGTGGCGGGATCGTAGTGATAGCAGTAGAGCAACACCGTGTCGACCGCGCTACCGATTTTCTCTTGCGAAGCTTCGACCAATCCCAGGCGCAAATCTTTCGGCGGAAAATCCACGCCGTAGAAGTAACGCGAAATTTTCCCTTGTGGTGTGAGCACCATAATGGCCGTGGCGTGGGCGTACTGGTTGCTCTTCGCATCGTACTGATACTGGAAACCGACGGCCTTGGTCAGCGCATTGATTGCATCCGGATGCCCGGTGAGGAAGTGCCAGCCCTGCTCGGCGCCAGGGCGGCCATAGCGGTGAACATAATCTTTCTTTTTGGCCGCCGCCAGTTCGGGAGTCTCGTTGGGATTGAAGCTGACGGTGATCACGTCGTACTCGTTGCCCAGGTTAAAGCTCACCATTTTCATGGCGCCGGTGAGTCCGGCGAGAACTTCGCCGCAAAGCATGGTGCAGTTGTAGTACGCCAAATCGAGGATGATGGGTTTGCGGCCGAAGTAATCGCCCAGCTTGACGGTCTTTCCGGTTTCGTCACGGAAGAGGAGGTCGAGCGGGACCTGCCCGTCGAGATGCTGCTCGATGCCCACATTCTGCAGTTTCGGCGGACGCACATTCGCGGGAGGAGAGGTGATTCCCTTGGTCATGATCTGACTGAAGGCAGACGACACCAGCAGAGCGAAGGTAATCGCGATGCGCAGCGCAGGAACCAAATTGCAATCGTCACGATGCATCACCGTGAACCTCCCTTGCTGGATTGCGCTTTGGTCTTCGCTTTCGGCTTGGCTGGGGTACTGGATCCGGCACCCCGGGCTTCCGCGCCCGGCGCGGCAGACTGCGAACGCACGGGCAACCCGCGCTGTTCGATCAGATCCAT
>DATDGM010000080.1:0-18906 GCA_036522075.1 Candidatus Sulfotelmatobacter sp. | reverse complement strand
GGAAATTTCGCCGACGGTGGCACAGGCTTCGACTGCGGCGAGAATTCGCGGCATTACATTTGCGCCGGAACGGGCGGCATCTTCGACGCTTTGCAGCGCCGCCTTCCACGATCCGATGGCGCGCTGAACTCGCAGGGCTCGTGTGCGCTCCACTTGTTTCTGCTCCAGCGTGGGATCAATGCGCTGAATCGGGATCGGCTTCTCTTCTTCCGTCTCAAAGCGATTCACTCCCACCACGATCGTTTGTTCCTGATCGACCGCCTGCTGATATTCATACGCGGCGTTCTGAATCTCCTGCTGCACGAAGCCGCGCTCGATCGCCTTCAGCATTCCGCCGAGAACTTCAATTTTGCCGAGATACTCCGCCGCCCGCTTCTCGATCTCGTTGGTTAATGTTTCCAAATAATAAGAACCTGCAAGAGGATCGATGGTCTGCGCCGCGCCAGATTCGTAGGCGATGACCTGCTGCGTGCGCAGCGCGATGCGGGCCGCCTGCTCGGTGGGCAGAGCCAGCGCTTCGTCATAGCCGTTGGTGTGCAGCGACTGGGTTCCGCCGAGAACTGCAGCCAGAGCCTGAATCGCCGTGCGCACGATGTTGTTTTCCGGCTGTTGCGCGGTCAGCGTAGAACCCGCCGTTTGGGTATGGAAGCGCAGCATCCACGAGCGTGGATTTTTCGCCTGGAAATGCTCGCGCATGATGCGCGCCCACATTCTTCGCGCCGCCCGGAACTTCGCCACTTCCTCCAGGAAGTTGCTGTGGGCGTTAAAGAAAAATGAAATACGGGGAGCGAACTTGTCGACATCGAGCCCCGCCGTCAGCGCGGCTTGCACATAGGCCATGCCGTTGCCCAGCGTGAAGGCCACTTCCTGCACCGCTGTGGACCCGGCCTCGCGCATGTGATAGCCGGAGATGGAAATCACGTTCCAGTCGGGAACGTTGTCGTTCGCCCAGGCAAACATATCGGTGACCACGCGCATCGCCTGCGGCGGCGGATAAATATAGGTTCCACGCGCGATATATTCCTTAAGCACATCGTTCTGCACCGTGCCGGAAAGTTTGCGGATGTCCGCGCCCTGCCGCCGAGCCACCGCCACATACAACGCCAGCAGGATCGACGCGGTGGCATTGATGGTCATCGATGTTGAAATCTTCGTGAGCTCGATGCCATCGAACAGACGCTGCATATCTTCGATGGAATCGATCGCAACCCCCACTTTCCCCACTTCACCCACCGCCAGGTGGTGGTCGGAATCCATGCCGATTTGTGTTGGCAGATCGAACGCCACGGAAAGCCCGGTGGTGCCGTTGGCCAGCAAATATTTGTAGCGCTTGTTCGATTCCTCGGCGTCGCCCATGCCGGCGTATTGCCGCATGGTCCACAAGCGGCCGCGATACATGGTGGCCTGCACGCCGCGGGTGAAGGGGTATTCGCCGGGGTAGCCGATCTCACTTTCGTAATCGGAACCTTTGAGATCGGCTGGGGAGTAAAGAGATTTTACCGCAATGTGCGAAGAGGTTTCGGCCGGCGGTTCTTCTCTTCCTGCGTTCACGGTCACTGGCGTAGCCTGGCCTTTCTTCTCACCCTCCAGAACGAACTTACGCCGAACCACGCGAAGGTCAGCGTGAAGGCAACCGGAATCAGCACTCGCTCGGGCGTGGCCTGTCCAGCTTCGTATTTCCTGTATTGATGCACCGCATTGAGGCCACCCATCGCTGCCATGGCCAAAAACACTGCGCCCGTCACTTCCAGCCACAAAAGGTGCAGCACGTGGCCGAAAGAGCGCGCTGTTGTGCCTGCCGCCCGCAGCAATGCCCCCCAGGCGCGCGTGCGCGCCGATTTCTCGGTGAATAGCTGCCTGCCGATTCGCACGGCGGACCCCAACTTCCGTGCGGCATAAATGTGGCTCACGACCTCGATTTTAACAGCCTGCGGCGCTACAATGTCGCAACTGAGCCGGAGCAGCGAACCGTTCCCACGCCCAGGGCATCCAAGTAGCAGGGCCGTGGCCCGGCCAGGGGGACCTAGTGGATCAGCAACTCAAGCAGCTCATGAAGGAACTCGGCGAGGCTATCAACGAATCGCTTTCCGACTCCGAAGAGATCGCCGAGGTCGTTTCCCGCATCAAGGAAGGCGGATACGACATTTTCCTGGTTCTCGAAGCCACCATTGGCCTGAGCAAGCAAGGCGAAAAACCCTCCGATAAGACGGCACTCGTTACGACCATCAACACTAACCCTGAATTAAAAGTCAACGATCAGGATCTTAAATTTCTGAAGTCGCTGCGGATTAAGATCGAAGAAAAGTAAGTCATAGGCAGCAAGCCTACCAGGGGCTAAGCCCTCATCCTAATCTCCGCCTAACCGCACCCTTCGACTCGCCAGGCGCTCGCTCAGGGCAGGCTAAGCGCTGAAGCCGCGCCCTTCCTCAAAACATTCAATCGGTCAGCACCTGATCGAGCAACTGGCCCACTGCGCGATCGGCCTCGATGATCGACGACCGATGATCGGGCATTCCGGAAAGATCAGTATTGGCGAAAGCGATCCTCCCAAATGGCGCGGCGCGGAGCACGTCGCCCGGCGCAGGCTTGCCGTCCTTACCAAAGTAGAATCCTGGAGCGGGGCTCACGTAAGCGTGCCCCCAGCGGTTCAGGATAATTCCCGCGATGTCGCGCGAAGCGTCGAAGCCAGAACGGGCAAACATGTCGGTGAACTGCTGCCGAATCTGCCGCTCGTATTCGCGGAAGGGAATCGAAATCATTTCTCCGCGGCCCAGATGCCCTTGTTCTTCCGTCGAATGCCCCGGATACGAGTACAAGACTTTGAGTGAGAGCACGACCGGCGAGTCGGGTGAGATGGTCGGCGAATCGGCCCCGCACATCGCCAGTTTGCGCACTTGCATGTAATTTCCCAGTCCTTCAAACCACTGGGCGCCGGCGATTCCCATTTTGTATAGAAATCTCCAGTTGCGCACAGCGACATTCGCCATCATGCAGGGTGAGCGATAGAACTGGTCGTAGGCGGCTCGGCGATCTGCGGGAAGGTCCCGCACGATATGTTTCGTGGTCCAGCTACCGCCGGCCATTACCGCCGATCGGGCTTTCACGCGATAAGTTTTTCCACCCCGCGTGTAGAGGATGTTGACGAACTCCGATTTCGCGGCATCGCCGTCGTGCTTAACCCACACCGCGGTCGAATCCAGCCGAATGCGCGCGGCGGTGCCGGGCCGGTCGAGTGCGCCGAAGTTGACGGCATTGCGGCAAATGTTTTCGAGCGAATGCTCGCCTGCGATCGATTCCGGAATCAGAGTTTTCACGATCAGCCGGGCGATACCACTGTTGCCGCCGGGAAACATCTGCTGTCCGGTTTCATCGCTGATGTCGAGCGGATGCAGCATGTCGAAGGCATACGCGGTATAGCCGGAAAGCGCGTCTGGACCAAGACCGAAGCCTCCACCTTCATCGGGAGACAAAAATGTGCGAACCGTCTCGCGGCTGATGCCGTGACGCTCGATCAAATGATCTTCGAGAGTGATGGTGTCGAGCCGCCGCGAGATAGCGTCGCCGGCATACTGTGGCGCGTGCGTCCCCGCTTCACTCGCCGACTGGACCTTCAACAACTCCTCGCGCGCCTTGGCGGAAATCGGAGCGCCCTCCAACTTGTTGCCCCAGCCGTCGGTCAGCCAGAGTCCCTGCGGCTGGCCGAATTTGGCGCCAAAAAACAGCCCATACGGCGCTGAGCCGAGATAGGGTGTACGGCAGAGCCGCATCTCCGGGTCGGAGCCGGCCCACTTCTGATATTCGAGACGCGGCGTTTCCAATCCAATCGACTCGTAAAACCGCGCCATGAAACTGTGAGGGTAAGGGACCGGAAAAAATGCTGAACCCTGATGCGCGACTAAACGATGGCCATCCACCAGAAATTCGTTGCACTTGGCTTCGCCGCCAAAAATGGGATGATCGTCGAGCACCAGGCAAGTCTTGCTCTTGCCCGCCTGCCGCTGGAAAACCAGCGCGGCGGCCAGTCCGCTGATGCCGCCGCCCACCACCACCAGATCATAAGTTTCGCGGGTGTCGACCGCGTCCGCCGGCTGGCTTTCAAACCTGCCATCGCGAATCTGGTGGCCGGCTTCGAGAACCGCGAGGGTGTTTCCGTTGGAGTTGGCGTAGTCGCCAATGCCGCCGTAACCCGTCCAGTCGTCTCCCGATGATTTTTCTTGCCCCGATTTCTCTTGCGCTGATTTTTCTTGCGCGCCCAAAAGTTGCGCCGGCGACAACGGACTCAGCAACGCGGTGCCCGAGGCCAGCAGCGTCGCGTTGAGAAAGTCACGCCGCGTGATGCTCGAATCCATGCCCAGTGCCCGGTCACCGGCGGCGGTCGCGGGCTTCGATATTGCGCTTGCTGTTTCGGAGTTCTTCATTCCTGTTCGGTCTCGGGACATTCCTGTAGTCTCCGCCGCTCGCATTATACGAACGTTCTTCGCGATCTTTTCGGATTCCCTTGCGCGCACGCGGCAACATTTGCGGCTGTGCTACCATCTACTGTTTTCTGGGATGCTTCGATGAAAGACACTCTCGGAGTCCTTCTTGCGGGCGGCGCTGGAGAGCGCCTCTATCCCCTTACCCGCGACCGGGCCAAACCAGCCGTCACCTTCGGCGGCATCTACCGCATCATCGATATTACTCTTTCCAACTGCCTGAACTCCGATCTGCGCCGCGTCTACATCCTCACCCAGTACAAAGCGCTCTCCTTGAATCGCCACATCCGCGAAGGCTGGAACATTCTGGGCCGCGAAGTCGGCGAGTTCGTGGAAGTTCTGCCGCCCATGAAGCGGGTGAGCGATCAGTGGTACCAGGGCACGGCCGACGCGGTTTACCAGAACATTTATTCCATCGGCTCCGAGCAGCCCAAACACGTCATCATCCTCTCCGGCGATCATATCTACAAGATGGATTACGGCAAGATGATGCGCCAGCATTCCGATTCCGCCGCCGATGTAACCCTGGCCACCATCCAGATCGCCCCGGAAGAAACGGTCCGCTTCGGCGTGGTTGACGTCGACCAAGATGGCCGGGTCAATGGCTTCGAGGAAAAACCCAAGACCACGCAGCTTCGCTCCGCGCTGAATCCTGCGAAGGTTTCGGCATCCATGGGAATCTATCTGTTCAATGCCGACGTGCTGATTCCCGTGCTGCTCAAAGATGCCGAAGACACCACTTCCAGCCACGACTTTGGCAAAGATATTCTGCCCAAAATGGTTGGCGATTATCGCGTGTTTGCCTACGACTTTGTCGACGAAAACAAAAAAGAAGCGCTCTACTGGCGCGACGTGGGCACGCTCGAGGCCTATTACGAAGCCAACATGGATATTGTCTCCGTGTCACCCATTTTTAATCTTTACGATGAAGAGTGGCCCATCCGCACCCATCAGCGGCAATATCCGCCAGCCAAATTCGTGTTCGCGGAAGCCGGGCGCACCGGCTCGGCGGTCGATTCTATCGTCTCCCACGGCTGCATCGTTTCCGGCGGAGCGGTCAAGAATTCCGTCCTTTCGCCCGATGTCCGAGTCAATTCCTATTCCGAAGTCGACGATTGCATTCTGTTCTCCCACGTCAGCGTAGGCCGCCGATGCCGTATCCGCCGCGCCATCCTCGACCGCGACGTGCACGTCCCGGAAGGCACCACCATCGGCTACGACGCCGAAGCCGACCGCCAGCGCTACTTCGTCACTGAAAGCGGCATCACCGTGGTCACACGCGATTATTCGCTGTTCGAAAACCCGGTCACGGTGGACTACTTCACCAGCGAGTAGCGAAATTGCAGCAGAGTTCGTTGCGGTCGTCCTGATGGAAGACTGGAAGTAAAGCATGATGCGTCAGATTCGACGGACGCCGTTGTATGCCGTGCATCCACACAATTCATAAGGACAAGCGGTTAGTGGTAACCACGGCGTCGGGGTTGGTCTAAAGCCGTGGTCGTCAGCTCCGTTCTGTTGTTCGGCCTCCGGAGCATGTTTGAGGCCTACTCGCAGCTTTCCGGAGCAGAATCCGTAAGCGTATTCCGCGACCGCGCCCAAGCCCTGGAGTGGCTGGGAATTACCGGCGAAGTGTGAGCCACCCACGGCCTCAGTAGGACACCCCGCCTAGCGGCAAACTTGTTTTCTTAACTCCTCCGCGCTAACATTTTCCGACTAGCTGAACCTCTGCTGGAGTGTGCCTTATGGCGTTCCGCATGTCCTTCCGGCCCTGGCGCATCGCACTATTCACGCTGCTTCTCCTTTCTTACGCCCACTCGCAAGCCGCGCCACAACCGGCTCTGAAAGTCGCGCCCCTGCCCTACGATCCTTTAGAACTCGCGACCGGACCCACAGTAGTGCCCGACACTCCGGAGAAGCGCGCCCTGCTGCTCAATCTGCTGGAGCGCGCTCGCCAAAACAGCGGTATGCACACGCCCGGCACGGCTCCCTTCACCATCAAGGTTTCGTTCAATTCCGTTTCGTTCAAGACCGCCGGAGATTCCAAAAACACCGGCTACGGCGAAGTGGAAGAAACTTGGCTGAACGGGCAGACCTGGCGCTGGTCGGCGCGCCTCGGCGACTATTCGCAGCTGCGCATTTTCTACGAAGGCGCGGCCTATGACGACAAGCCGAAGGGATTCATGCCCCTGCGTCTGCAGATGGTGCGCAACGCCGTCTTCTGGCCGGTAGGCGGCAACTTTGCCTCAGCTCTTCTGCGCATGGCAACGGCCAGCTTTCAGGGCACAGACTTAGCGTGCACGCTCATCTCCCGCGGCGGCAACGACGCCACGGCGACCCCCGGACGGCGCTGGGAGGAAACCGAATTCTGCATCGATCCTAAGACCGGCTTGCTGCGCACCCATTCGGAAGCGCCGGGCATCTACGCGATTTACGAATATGAGGGCGCGCTGCAATTCCACGGACGAACCATCCCCCGCCAGATCAGTGTGGTCGAGGGCGGCGAGACCGTGTTGCAGATTCACGTCGATAGCATGGAAGACGCGAACCCGGATCCCGCCCAGTTTGTTCCCACTCGCAAAATGCTGTCGCACGGGCCAGGAGCGATCATGGTCGGGCCGTTCCGCTTCCCTCAATTCGTGCCCGCGCCGGCGGGCTATAACGGGCAGGTTCAGCCTGTGATCGTGCACGCCATTCTGGATCAGAAAGGCAAGGTGCTCGACGCCGAGGTCGTGCAGAGTTCCGACTCCGCGCTCGTCGCGGCCGCTCTCGGCGTGGTGTGGCATTCAACCTATCCAGCGGCCTTAGCGTTAGCCCCTCCGCGGCAGCGTGAGGCCTTCATCAACGTAAAGTTCACGCCCGCGCAATAGGCCGCACCGCCAGCCGATTGCCGCGACCATCGCCGCAGTTGCATCGTCTTCTTCGGCCCGGTGCATGCGGTAAAACAACGAACAAGACCAGCAGCCGCCACCCCCTCGGCTCCAGGGCCAACGACTTTAGTTAGCGTCTGCTTTTTCCAGCGTTACCGTTTTCTCCCGCGACGAAACCCAAACAAACGCCTGACCGTTGGGGCAATAATCCGTATCATCAAGATTTCGTTATACAGCGCGTTCAAACACACCGCCAAGCTCGAGGCTCTGAACCGCATGCGGGGTCGGAATCCGCCCGATCTTAGTCGGCCGCTGCTACAATTCCAGATTCTTAGGCCATGTTTTACATACGCTTGCGGGCAAGAACTTTGGCATGCACATCCGCGTATTGTCTTGTTGGGAGAACGCCGATCTTGTGGGCGTGCTCAGGCTCGATTCTTCAGGTTAAGTTTTTCGGCGTCGGCTTTGCAGCGCTAGACTCTTAGTTTTCAGCTGCTTCGGGTTAGCTAGCAGTTCCGGGGAGTCACGGGTGGAAGACGTCCAGGTTGTTGCGATGCTGGTGCGCCGTTGCATTAACGGCGATGCCGTGGCCTGGGAAGAAATCGTCCGCACCTATAACCGGCGTATCTATAACATCTGCTATCGTTTCGCGGGATCGGGTGATGACGCCGACGACCTCACCCAGGAAGTGTTCATCAAAATGTATCGCACGCTCACCAGCTACGACCACACCAAAGGCGCCTTCGCCACCTGGGTGACGACGATCACGCGCAATCTGCTGGTGGATCACTTCCGCAAAGGCAAGCAGCAGCGCATGACAGATTCGATCGACGCCACTTCCGAACACGAAGACGCGCAGCCGCTCAGTGAGCAAATTCAGGACCAATCCGCCCCTCCCGACGCCCACGTGCGCCGCCGGGAAGTTAGCGAGACGGTGCATGCGGCTTTGGGCAAGCTTTCCCCGGAGCTCCGGGAAGCAGTGATTCTAAGGGACTTACAGGATATGGACTATCGCGAAATTGCCACAGTTTTGAAAGTTCCGGAGGGTACCGTGAAATCCAGAATAAATCGTGGGCGGGCGGAACTTGCTCGCCTTCTACAACGTACCTATAGGCAGGTGATGTGATGCCAGATCACAATCAAGCATCGACCAGTAACGGAATGATTTGCAACGAGTTCGACGCTTTGCTGGCGGACATGATGGACGGTCTGCTGACGGGCGCCAAGCTCGAAGGCTTTCAGGCTCACGCCAAGGTGTGCTCGAAGTGCGGCGAGCTGTTCGTGGAAGCCGAGGCAGGCCGAAACTGGCTGAAGTCCCTCACCGAGGTGGAGCCTCCAGCCGGATTGGTGGCGAATGTTCTGGCATCGACCACGGGGATCGCAAGCGACCGTTTACACGCCCCTGCACTGGCCACCCGACCGCAAGTTTCGTGGCTGGAGCGGGTGCAGGCGTGGACTTCGGGCATCGTCGAGCCGATGTGGGGTACGGTTCGGCAGCCCAGGTTCGCCATGTCGTTTGGCATGGCGTTCTTTGCCCTGTCGGTGGGATTGACCGTTCTCGGGGTCAAGCCGGCCGATGTGCGGTCGATCAGCTTGCGGCCAGCAGCTCTGCGCCATTCTTACAACATGACGCAGGCACGCGTGGTGCGGTATTACGAGAACATCCGGTTCGTCTATGAGGTGGAGTCGCGCGTGCGGGAATTCAAGCGCAACATGACCCCCGCCGAGCCGGCGCCCGCAAAAACGAAAGATCACAAAAACGACACCAGCAAGGAGCCCGAACAGAAACAGGAGCGCAATTACAGCGAGACGGAAAACCTTCTGGTCCTTGCCTGCGCCCCTCTCCATCCATCTGTCGTTGTTCCGCTTAACGGCGATCTGCCTGTAGTGCCGGTGACCACGTACAGGAGGTTGGTATGAACTGCGCCACGCACAATGACGTTGCTGCAGTGGCCTTTTGCCGCACTTGCGGCAAGCCGCTGTGTAGCACCTGCACCCGCGATGTCCGCGGAGTGATTTACTGCGAGCCTTGTCTCGCAGCTCGTCTTGACGGCACAACCCCGACAACGGGATTCACGCCGGTACCCTTGCCCCCGCCCCAAACCGGCTACCAGCAGTTCATGGATCAAGGCCTTGGAGTGAAAGTTGGACCGGGGCCGAGTTCTGGCCCGAATCCGGCAGTCGCCGGCATTCTGGCGGGATTCTTTCCCTTCGGCGTGGGAGCAGTGTATTGCTCGCAATATGCCAAGGGACTCGCCCACCTGGTGATTTTTGTACTGATGATTGTCGGCCTGAGCTCAGACCTACCGTGGTATGTCGACATGGTCCTGGGCATCTCGCTCGGATTTTTCTACTTCTACCAGATCATCGATGCGGTGCGCACCGCCAAAGCAGTGCAGTTGGGCCAGCCTGCCCCCGATCCTTTTGGGCTGGCGCAAACTTTCGGCGCGGGTTCCGGCGAGAAGATCGACCCCGCGAAGGTCCCGGCGGGCGCCGTAATTCTGATTGGACTGGGTGTGCTGTTCCTGCTGCACACGGTGGGGCTGTTCGAGTTTGGCCTGCATCGCTTCTGGCCCTTGCTTCTGATCTTTCTGGGCTGCTGGATCTTTGCCAAGAACCGGGGACTGATCGCATCCAACCGCCGATGTTGTCAATGCGAGCGTTGCAGCACCCGCAGACTCATGGGACCCGCAGTCCTGGTGACCCTGGGGGTGCTTTTCCTGCTGGACAGCGCCGGGAGCGTTGGATTCGAACGCACCTGGCCCGCGATTCTGTTGGTGGTCGGCGTGGTGAAACTGGTGCAGAGCAACGCTTCGTCGGAGGGACACACTGGCCATTTGCCGCCGTTCACGTCGCCGCACGTTCCTCCGAGTGTTCCGCCAGATCAACCGCCTCCGGCGGGTCCTTCGAGTACTGAACCATCGAGTAGTGAACCATCGTCTTCTTCTGGCGAGGTAAATCATGTCTAACTTTGGGATGCCTAATGCCGGAATGCCGAACGTTGGAATGCCGAACCCTGGGCTTCCGCCTCGTCGGGCCCGATCTTTTGCCGGTCCGGTGGTGCTGATCATTGTTGGCCTGGTGTTTCTTCTGGGCAACATGCACCTGCTGTCGTGGTCGACGCTGGGAGTCTGGTTCGCGCACTACTGGCCGCTGTTGCTGATTGTGTGGGGGCTGATCAAACTGGCCGAACACATGCAGGCACAGCGTCGCGGGCTGCGGCCACCGGGAATCGGCGCCGGCGGCGTTCTGCTGGTGGTGCTGATCGTGATCTTCGGGCTGACGGCCACGCAAGCCGTGCGCTTTCGCGACCACTGGCCGAATATCCGCGACGAATTCAATATCGACGACGAAGACTTCAACAACATATTCGGCGACAACTATAACTTCGACGACCATCTCGAGCAGCCGTTCCCTGCCGGAGCCAGCCTGAAGATCGTCGACATTGACGGCGCGGTGAGCGTGCATTCCTCCGACGACAACAAGATCACGGTGGTGGTGCACAAGCGCGTGGGCGCGGACACGCAGGGCGATGCCGATAAATACAATACGGACACCAAACCGACCATTACGGCGATTGGCGGACTGGTTACGCTGGACGCGAGGACGCAGGCTTCCGGCGATCACTCCGTCAAGACCGATCTCGATATTTCGCTGCCGCACAAGGTGGCCGTGTCGATCGTGTCGCGCCGGGGCGACGTCAGCGTGATTAGCCGCGAGGGCAACCTTGATCTGGGTGTGCAGCATGGCGACGTGGACGTGGAGGACGTAACCGGCAACGTAAAGGTGAGTCTTGAGAAGGGCTCGGCGAAGCTCGAGCAGATTACGGGCGACGTACGGATCGATGGCCGGCTGAATGAAACCTCAGTGGCCGACGTGACAGGTTCGGTGCAACTTGATGGCGAATTCCAGGAGAGCGTGAAGCTCTCGCACATCAGCAAGAGCGTCATCTTCAAGTCCTCGCGCACTGACATGGAATTCGCGAAGATCGATGGCGACCTGAGCCTGGATTCCGACGATTTACATGCGGAAGAAATCACCGGGCCTCTGCATCTGCAGACGCGCTCCAAGAACATCCGACTGGAGGATGTTTCGGGCGACGTTCGGCTGCAGGATGACAACGGCGGCATCGACGTGGAGATGCGCTCGCTCGGCAACATGCAGATCGACAACCGCGAGGGTGACATTCATGTGGGCCTGCCGGAGAAATCTGGCTTTCGCGTGGACGCCCGCACCCGCGATGGAGAGATTCATTCTGACTTCTCGGAATTGAAGGTCGACAACGGCGACGACAAGGGAAGCGCCAGCGGCTCGGTGGGCAACGCCGGGGCGCATGTGGTGCTCAACGACGAACATGGCGGCATCTCAATTGCCAGGTCCACCGTGTCGGGCGGACCGAAAGAAGGGATCTCTGGCGGTATCACGGGCGGAGTACGAGGCGGAAGACAGAGTAAGCCCGCCAAGTCGCTGCCGGCGCCAAAGGAGAAAGTGGAACCGACGGAGAACTGAGCTGAGTCCGTGAGATTAAGGGGACCCTGAGATGTAGCAGGTTTGGCTTGCGCAATCGGCCGGTTTAAGCGGGAGATCCTTCGCTAGGCCTGAAAAGCGGCTTCGCTCAGGATGACGCCGTTAACTTAGGAAAAACAGACCGCGCCCTGCGAACCTCGGAACAAACTCTTATTACCGAGCGCTGCGGGCAAGCGAGCAGGAGTGCCCGCTCCAACATGCAAACCCATTATTGATTCAGTTTCTTTGCAACCAGGGCTTCGATTCTGGCCAGCACTTCGTCTTCGGTCAGGTGGGTCGAGTCGATCAGGACCGCGTCGGGGGCTGCTACCAGCGGAGACGCGGCCCGGGTGCGATCGCGGCGATCGCGTTCGCGCAGATCTGCGGCCACGCTCGCAGCCACCTCACCTCTGATTTTCTGCTGCTCCATGCGGCGCTGCTCGCGCACCACGGGATCGGCATCGAGAAAAATCTTTAAGTCCGCATCCGGAAAAACCTTGGTGCCAATGTCGCGGCCTTCCATGACCACGCCGCCGCCTGCGCCCATTTCGCGCTGATGCGCGACCATCCACGCCCGCACCTCGGGATGCACCGACACGCGCGACGCGGCCTCGGTGACATCGCGCTCGCGGATGCGCGAGGACACATCGTGCCCGTCGAGCAGGGTGCGATTGCCGCCAATGGTAGGCTCCAGCTGGATGCGCGATCCCTCGGCCAGTTTGACCAGCGCTTTTTCATCGTCGAATGAGATGTCGTGATCGATGGCCTTGAGGGCCAGAGCGCGGTACATGGCGCCGCTTTCGAGATTGACGTAGCCAAGCTTGCGAGCCAGGCGCGAAGCGATCGTGCTTTTGCCGGCGCCGGCTGGGCCGTCGACGGCAATGGTGAGTTTGCCCTGGCCGGGGTCCCCGGCTTCATTTTTGGTGATATCGTTTTTCGAATCTTTTTTAGGATCGTCAGTCATCTCTCTGCAGTCGCGAAGTTAACGATTGTACACGGTGGGTTGACGGGCGCTTCGGCGGTGGTTCGAGCGCTGCAAAGGAAATCGTCGGCTTCAGGGAAGGTTCCGCCGGGCTTCGCCACGGCGGGACGGCCGAGGCGGCCGTCTCCACATATTTCGCGGTGGGCGCCAAGCGAATTTCAGGGTGCGCCTCGAAGTGGTTTCATGACGGGATCGCCGGTGCGGACTTGTTCCGGCGTCCATCCTGATGCGCGCAGCTGGCGGATGCTCAGCGCATCGTGGCGCTTGGCCAGACGAACTCCGGCTTGATCGCGGACCAGATCGCAGTGATAGTAGGCAGGGATGGGAAGCGCTAGGGCGCGGAAAAGCAGAATCTGCCGCGCGGTGGATTTCAGCAGATCGGCTCCGCGGACGACTTCTGTGATTTGCATCGCCGCGTCGTCGATGACCACGGCCAGCTGATAGGCGGGCACGTCGTCGCGGCGCCATAGGATGAAGTCGCCGAAATCGCGGCCGGCAATCAGGCGCTGAGGGCCGAGGTGAAGATCGGTGAAACTTACTGCTTCGCCGTCGGGAACGCGAAAGCGCCAGTTCACCTCCCTGGGCTCGAGAGCAGTTGAGACTGGGCGGGACCTGGGTTCCGCTGGGCTTCGCCCGACCGGGACAGCCGAGGCGGCTGTCGCCACATCTACAACGCCGCGAGGACGGCAGCGGCCGGGATAAACCGGCTCGTCGTCTGAATCGTTGGGCGCGCTCGCCGCCTGCGCGACATCCTTGCGGGAGCAGGTGCAGGGATAGATTAATCCGCGGTCGTGCAGATTCTTCCACGCAGCAAGATAATAGGCGCGGCGGTCGCTCTGCGAATACGGCGAGAAAGCGCCGCCGCAGTCTGGACCTTCCCTCCACTCGATGCCCAGCCAGCGCAGATCTTCGAACATGGCGCGAACGAATTCTGGTTTGCAGCGTTGCGGGTCGAGGTCTTCGTTGCGAAAAATCAATTGGCCGCCGTGCTGTCGGGCGCGCTGCGCGGCAATCCAGAAGGTGCGCGCATGGCCGAGATGCAGCAGGCCGGTGGGCGAGGGAGCGAGGCGGCCGCGATAGGGACGGGCCTTGAGATCGGCGAGCACGTATTTCTCGGGCTTCAGCACGGGCTGTTTCGTCGATGGTTATCGCGATTTTGCTCTGGCGGCGGGGCGGGCCGCCGGCGTGACCACAATTTTTTCCGGAGTGATCTGCAGCATGGAGCGACCTCCGACTTGGGTGAAACTCAGTTCGCGCGCGGCCAGCAGGGCATGGACGGCGTCGCGCACCTTGGAGCGCGACACGAAGTTGCCGAAGAATGATTCGATCTCCGACTGCTCGGCGGCGATCGCGCTGTCGAGATACTTTGAGATCAGGCCGGAGAGCGCCTCGGCCACCGACAATCCCACGCCTTGCTTCACGGCGTCCGGCGCCCAGCGGTAGAGCACGTCCCAAAACGAACCCTCGCTTGCTTTGTAGTCCACGCGGGTAATGCGCAGGTTCGACCATAGTTCGCCGAGAGCTTTGTCGAGTGCGGCCAGGGAAATGCTGCCGCCCAGGGTTTCCTGCATTTTTTTCTTGGAGACGGGGCCATCGCGCTGGATCAACTCGAAGGCATCGACGGCGAGCTCAGAATATGGAGATCGCGATCCCGGCTTGGGCACTAGTTTGGGATTGCGCTCGCCGACCAGCGCGTAGAAATAAGGGAATGCGGAGGCGGCCACCAGGAATGCATTATTCTCGCCAAACAGATTGGCTTCGTAGGCGGCTCGCTCGCGTAACAGGCGAACCATCAACTCGGTGGCCTCGGCCGCGCGCGGGTCGGCGAAGGCGTGCTGCCAGTTCGGCAAACGATCTTCGGATCCTACAAAGGCGCCGATGAAGGTGGGCAACGCCATCGCGGGACGCATGGGATACATCAGGGAAAATCCGACGGTCTCGATGAAAGCGCGCGCGTCTTCGATGGTGCGGATGGGTTTACCATCGAGCCGCCATTTTTCGCGACGCTGTTGTTGTAGTTCTTGATCGGTCATGAGAACGGCGGTCGCCGCGCCCGGCTGACGGCTGAAAGCTGATAGCTGATAGCTGGTTCCAAGCTAGATTCTCTTAAACGCCTTCTGTATGTCCTTTACAGAATACCGCAGTACCACGGGTCTTCCGTGGGGGCAGGCGTAGGGGTGGTCGGTTTTAGCGAGTTCGGCGAGCAGCCACTCCATTTTGTGGGGCTCGAGCGGCATGTTGACTTTGATGGCGGCGTGGCAGGCAATCGAAGCGGCGATGCGGGCGCGAATCTTTTCCAGATTCAGCGACTGCTCTTCCTGGGTGAACTGATCGAGCAATTCGTGCAGCAGATGCTCGACCGCGTGCGCCTCCACGCCGGCCGGCGCGATTTTCACGGCCACGCTGCGCGCGCCGAAGGGTTCGGCTTCGAATCCGTTGCGCTGGAGCTCGTCGGAGATTTCGGCAAACACCGCCTGCTGCGCGGGAGAGAGTTCGAGCACGATCGGCATCAGCAGGCGCTGGCTTTCTACTTTTTGCGCGGCACGCTGCTTGAGGATGCGTTCAAAGAGGATGCGCTCGTGAGCCACATGCTGGTCGACAATCCAGAGCCCCGCTTCGTTCACGGCCAGGATGAACGAATTGCGAATCTGCCCGAGCGGTTTGAGCGTGGTGAGCGACGCCAGCGTTATGTCTTCTTCATCGCGCGAATCGAGAGCGGGGGCGCAGCCGTTGTCGGGAACGGGCGCTAAGCTTTTCGTTTCCAATCCGCGAGCCACGGGGATTGCCGCATTGGCCTCAACCGCGATTCCGCCTTCAAATTGGAATCGCCCGGAAATAGGAGGAATCGCCGGGGCTTGCAGCATGAATCCGTAGGCAGGCGCTGACTCGGGCATCGTGGGGTCGGCAGTCGTCGCGGAAGGAACAGGAACGGGGCCGGGCGCGGGTTCGGACAGTGGACCCGACAATTCCGACGATCGCCCCCAATCCGCTCCCGGCGTGAGGCTTGGACTCATGACGCTTGGGCTCGTTAGCCCGGGCCCGGCCGTCGCGTGGGCGCGAATCTCGGTCACAAACTGCGGCACTGGGCGCGCCTTCATCAGCGCGGCGCGCACCGAATCGCGGACAAAATCGTGCATCACGCTCTGTTGCCGAAAGCGCACTTCGGTTTTCGAGGGATGCACATTCACGTCGACTTCGCCCGACGGCATTTCGAGAAACAGCAGCACAACCGGGTAAACCGTAGGTGGAATGATATTGCGATAAGCCTCGGTGAGCGCATGCTGCACCAGGCGGTCGCGGATCAGGCGTCCGTTCACGAATACGAAAATCGAGTTGCGGTTGAGCTTTTGAACCTCCGGCTTGGAAACAAAACCGTGCAGCCGCATCGCGCCCGGACTCTGAGGTGCAGCAACTTCCCCATCTTCTTCAATCTCCTTGCGGCGCCAGGGCGGAGGCTGTGGCAAGCCGACATGTTCGAGCGGCTGCAGCGCGGCCACGGGAATCAGCTGATCCAAAGTTTCTTTGCCGAACACCTGATAGACTCGCTCGCTCGATCCGGCCACAGGAGGCGCCACCAGCATGGCGTTGGTGGCGGAGTGCAATTCGAAATGCTTCTCGGGATGGGCCAGCGCGTAGTGCGTGACCAAGGACGCGATGTGCGAAAGCTCGGTCGACTCCGCTTTCAGAAACTTCTTGCGCGCGGGAGTATTGAAGAAGAGATCGCGCACCGTGATCGATGTCCCGGCGGGCAACCCGGCCTCTTCGACCCGCGCGATTTTGCCGCCGTTAATTTCGATGACAGTTCCGGCTTCGTCTTCGGGCGTGCGCGTTTCAAGGCGCAAGCGCGAGACCGATGCGATCGAGGGCAAGGCTTCTCCTCGGAAACCAAGCGTAGCGATGCTTAGCAGGTCTTCGGCATCTTTCATCTTGGAAGTAGCGTGGCGCTCGAAGGCCAGCATGGCATCGTCGCGCACCATGCCGCATCCGTTGTCGGTGATCTGGATCAGCCGCTTCCCGCCCGCTTCCACGCTGATCTTGATGCGGGTCGCGCCTGCGTCGAGCGAGTTCTCGAGCAGTTCTTTCACCACCGAGGCCGGGCGCTCCACCACTTCGCCGGCGGCAATTTTGTTGGCGACGTTTTCCGAGAGAACGTGGATTTTGCCCATGCGGTCTAAGGGTCAGGGACCCAGTGGCCGCGGTCAGTGGCCAGTGGTCAGTGGTCAGTCTCTCAGAATGGGAAGGTGGAAGGCAAAGCTGGTCCGCGGGAGGAATAAGGAGGCGCTCCGTTGTCGTCGCAACGGAGCGCCTGGGTGCTGCCGCAGTATTCGCTAACTTCTTTTGCTCTGCTCTTCTTGCTCGCTGACAGTGGTGCCGTCGCCCTACTTACCGCAGGTTCACTGGACGTTAAGCGTGACCGTGGTTGAGGCGGTAACCGGGCTCGTGCCTCCCGTGGTGGCGTTGATCGTTACTGTGTACATTCCCGGGGGCGTGCCCGGAGTGTGGGTTGAACCGCTGTTGCTGCTGCAGGCGCCGAGCCACAGCGTGGAGAAGCCGAGCACCAGAATCAGGCTCAGGAAGCGTAGGCCGCGAGCGGCGCGCTTGCCTGAACCTGCGGTGAAGACGATCCCCAGCAAGCCCGGCAGCAGGGCCGCATAGAATATTCCCCGGCTGCTTCCCAAAGGCGCGCGCAGCTGCGCCGAAGGCGCTGCAGTGGGTATACTAACGCTAACCGAACTTGCCGTGGTCGGGGTTGAGGGCGAGACCGAGCATTGCGTCGCGCCGGTTGCGGTTACGGTAGAGTCGCTGCAGGTGAAGGTAAGGGCAGCTGTGAAACCTGCCGCGGGGGTGACGTTGATGGTTGCAGTCCCCGACTGTCCTGGTGTGACTTGGAGGCTGGTTGCCCCAACCGACACGGTGAACGCCTGCACCACGGTCACACTGGCCGTGTTCGAGGTTGAATTTAAGAGCGTCGCGTTTCCGCCGTAGCTGGCGGTAATGGTGTGGGCACCCACCGGCAACGAGGAAACCGAGAGAGTAGCCACTCCCGCGGTCAAGGGTACCGTTCCGTAAACTGTGGAACCGACGCTGAAGGTTACCGGGCCAACCGCCGATGCAGGAGTGACCGTTGCGGTAAGAGTCACGTTGCCTGACTGATAGGTCTGCGTGGGAGATGCATTGAGCGCGGTGGTCGTGGGAGAGGTGTTGCGCAAGGCCTTCCAAGCTGTAAATAGTACGTCCGCATCGACCGAGCCGAGACCGGTAACCAGGTTATAGCCAGTGGTCGCGTCGGCGTTGGAGGCGTCGTAGCCGAAGGAGCCGGTAGTGTTAACCGCTCCCGGGCACCGATACAAAGTAGGCATATCGGTGGGCGTGGCGCCAGCACAGTAAACAATGTTGGTGCCGCTGGTGACCTGGTGGAAGGCACCGGGCGAACTGGCGGCCAGAGTGTAAAGGGCGGGGTTGATGTTGCCTAGGCCGGTGGAGAACGCTCCGTTCAAATACTGGTTCAGCAGGGTCACCATACCGGCGAAAACCGGAGCGGAAGCTGAAGTACCGCCTACAACGGAAGGGACGACCGTGTAGTTATTATTGACGACAACTCCATTCACAGCCGCTTGAATACCGCCGGCACAGCTGCTTGCCGTTGAGGAGCTGTTGCTGGTGGCAAGTTCCTCCACTGGCGTGCAATAGACATACCCGGGGAAGTTCGGTGATGCAAGAAGTGCAACGTCGGGAGAGTACCGGGCGACACCGGTCGGAGGGGCGGTGGGTAGACTTACGGTCTGCCAGGTGGGCTGAGGGAAGCCGGAAACGCAAGTTGAGAACGAGGAGTCCTGGAGGGAGCAATTGCTAGCGCCTCCCCCACTCTGAATGATGCCGCAGTTTTCCTGAACGGTAAGGGCTGGTGAGCTGCAGCTGGTCGAGACTAAAGTCAGTTCCACATCGTCGTTCCACCCAGTCTCGGGAATGTAGGAAATCGCGGTGCCGCCGTTGTTCGCAGTGTCGCTCGTACCCCAGTACGTGCTGCTGAAACCGGAGGGGTAGACGATCGCAGTGCCGCCAACGCCTGTGACTT
>DATDGM010000079.1:0-5326 GCA_036522075.1 Candidatus Sulfotelmatobacter sp. | reverse complement strand
CTATGAATCGGGGAACGTTCCCGCGGGAGAGCATCTGCTGGTGGCCGCAACCGGGTGGAGGCCGAACGTGGTCGAACAAACGGCCGGACGCCGACTCTCCTTCCTTGGGCACAACGAACCGCAGGGGGTGGATTATTTTTGGGTGTCCGCCGCGGGTGCAAAGCCCTAATGGCCACCCTCTCGCGGACCGGTGTTGCCTCTACTCCTCTGCCACGGTTAGCGCTTGCAGTTCCGCGCTGGGTGGAGCCCCAGCCTGTGCCGTGCTGCCGTATTCGAATCACTAGTCGAAGGCCTTGAGGTTCAGTTCGCGGAAATTCGGTGGAACCGAATCGGCCACCGCCTTCCGTACCGTGTCCGCACTGAGAAGTCTGGTGAGCGCAGTGAAGAATCCAACCATTACCGAGTTCAGCACCATGCGCTTGCCCAGTTCTTCGGCGTAGCGCATGACAGAAGTAGAGTGGCTGAGGCAGGTGGTTATGGCGGCGAATGCTCCGCGACTGCTGGATCTGCATAACTTGTACGCGAATCCAGTCAATTTTGGAGGCGATCCGGCGAGCGCGGCAATCGAGGCCTTGAGCCGTCTGTCGGTAGATCACGTGGGGACAGTGCACATTGCCGGTGCGCCCAGAGCCCGGTAAAGATAGCGTGCGCAGGCGGCCGATCGGCACGCCTGGAAACGTTGTTGGCACCCATCTACCTGGATGAGCCCCTGCGCGCGCCAGTCTTCTGGCGTCGCCCGAAGAGTTTGCCCATAGCCATGACCTTAATGCCGAGGAAGCTGCGGCCCTGGCTTCGATTGATCGGACAGGCCTGGCGATGACAGTACAGAGTTTCGCACGAAAGCGGCAACTGCAGAGAGGCTAACCAACATTAGCCGAGCGAACCTCCGCGACCCAATATTGGTGTCACCTGTACGGTTGCACCCAATTGAGGTTCCCGCTCCCCGCTCCGATTAAAGCTCCCAGGGCCGGATTGAACTAGTTGCCAGCCCAGGGGAGAGATGCCTGTCGGCTGTTGCCGCCCTGTGTTCGCCGGGTTTGCCTCTGCCCCGCGAACCTTCTACACTCGAAATTTTGCCACGAGTTTGGCCGCTCTCCGGGTGGCCGCTGCTGGCAGGAGCCCTTTGGAGATTCTCGATCTCAGACACTTTTCCTCGGTGGACCTGCGTCCTCTGCTCGACGATGAGACGCTGCTCTGGTCGCGCCTGCTCTCCTGGGACTACTCCGGCTCGGCAGAGATGATTCTCCGTTACGTCGATGCGAAGATCCTTCCTGGCTACGCTGCTGTGGACCGCGGCCGCGTCTTCGGCTATTCGTTTTTCGTGTACGAAGGCAGTAAGGGAGTGATTGGTGATCTCTACGTAGCGAACGGCGCTCGCCTTCCCAACGCCCGCGAAGTTGAGTTGAAGCTGCTGACGCACGTGATCGAGACCCTGCAGCAGTCTCCCGGCATTCATCGCGTCGAGGCGCAACTGCTGGCCCACGATGCCAATGCCGTCTCGCGTCCGTTTCTTGATACTGGATTCCAGCGACATCCGCGCCTGTTCATGGTGTTGACGCTGGGAACCTCGGCGACGGAAAAAATTCCGACGCACCCCGAAGCAGAAATTCGGCCTTGGACCGAGGCCGACTACCGTCCCGCCGCTGCCGTCATCACCGCCGCATATCGCAGCCATGTGGATGCCCAAATCAACGATCAATACCACACGCTGAGCGGATCTCTGCGCTTTTTGAATAACATCGTGCGCTTCCCTGGTTGCGGCGTGTTCGACGCTGACTCATCGTTTGCGGCGCACGATCGCCGGACGAAGAGCATGATTGGACTCATCCTATGCTCGCGTGTCCGCAACGATGTGGGCCACGTCACTCAGGTTTGCGTGCTGCCGGAGCATCGTTCGCGGCGGATCGGCGAGTCTTTAATGGCCGCTACAGCGAGGAATTTGCGGAAAAGAACTTTCTCTTTGTTGTCGCTCACGGTAACGGAAGCGAATGCCCGAGCCGTGGCGCTGTACCGCCGCCTGAATTTTGATACGAAGAAGATTTTCGAAGCGTTCGTCTGGGAAGGGTGATCGCAGAGACGTTGCTTGCAACGTGCCTGCGGCGTTCCGACTGATGGTAGGATCCCAATGGCAAGAGGATTGAGAATTGTGGTGCGAGAGACGTAGCCAGCTACGTCTTTACGAAAGTTCTGTTTACCTGCGCAAGATCCACATCGCCCAACCGGCCAGCAACGCCCCGCCCAGAAACATTGCGAAGCAATAGAGGCCGTAGCGGACCATTTCCCGCGTAGTTTCTCGGTGGGTAATGCCGAACACAATGGAGGCGAACAGGGCAAATACGGTCGCTGCGCTGAAATGATTGAGAGTGATCGTCACTGTTTCTTCCCGATAGCGATGTGATAGGCGTCGGCGATGGAAATAAAATTCAGCAATCCCGCCACGATCATGAATTTCGTGCCATAGTCCGCGGTGGCGAATGCAATCGCTCCCTGGCCCCAGTCCATGGCCAGCGTGACAATGTAAAGGCCGCCCGCGCCCACGTTGCCGACAAAGCCGAGAATGTCGAGAATGTCCCCGCCGTTGGCTTTGTAGATGCGGCCTTGCATCGCCAGTCCGAGCAGGAACAAGGTCACGATCGAGACAAACAACAGGGCGCCGCGAATCCAGCGCTTCTGAATCATGTGGCCTGCGCCCGGAATGAGCCAGCCCACCACCGGAGCGACGACGGCCATCAGGCTCACCGGTTCCGCCGGAGCCGCTTTCGTTTTTTCTGTAGTGGAATCTGCCATTCAGATGGTCACAATCTCGCCTTGGATTTTCCCAGTTACATCCGCAGACTTGGCACGCACCAGCACGTTCACCTCGCTGCGGACGCCGAACTCCGGCAGGTAGATGCCGGGCTCGATCGAGAAGCATGAGTTGGGAATGATCTGCCGCTCGTCGTGGATCTCGAGATCGTCCATATTGGCGCCGTTGGAATGGACGTCGGTGCCGATGGAATGTCCCGTACGGTGAATGAAGTAATTGCCGTAGCCCGCTTTCTGGATGTGACCGCGCGTGGCACGGTCGACCTGCCAGCCGGCGATGCGTTGTCCGGATTTAATGGCGTCAACCACGGTTTTCACGCCGGCATCGCGCGCGTCGCGAACGATTGCGAAAATTTCCCGCATGCGATCCGATGGGGCGGACCCCACGAAGCCCATCCATGTAACGTCGTAGTAAACCGCGCCCGGAACGTTCTTCTTTCCCCAAACGTCGAGCAGCACCAGATCGCCTTCACGAAGTGGCACGGGATGTTCGGCGCGCGGCTCGTAGTGTGGATTGCCGGCGTTGGCATTAGCGGCTACGATCGGCGGATCATCGGTCAAAAGATTTTCGCGGCGAAATGCTTCCAGGAACCACTGCCGAATCTCGTGTTCTTTCGTGCCACCGTTGCGCACGCGCCGGCCGATCTCTTTGAATGACTCTGCGACAATTGCATCAATCGAGTCGCGCGCTGCGAAGTGCGATTGGATCTGGTCCTCGCTCCAAGTCGACTCGAACTGCGCCACCAAGTCAGCTGAACTCACAACATTCTTGCCCAGGCCGCGGAGCAGATCAATCGTGCCGCCATCCACCAGCGAAATGGTGAAGACGCTGTTGTTCGGCGAATACTGCATGGCCAGGTCGCGATGCCTGGCCAGGATCGTCTTGAGCTGGTCGAACAATTCCTGCCAGCCAGAATATTGGTGTTTCTTGCCCGGAAGCGAGTCGAGATGTCCCGCTTCGATCTTGTGCACGAGCTTCACCGGTTCGCCGTCTGCCGGCACAAGGTAAAACCAACGCCGCGTCACCATCAAAGTCGTCGGCAAGCCAAGCACGCGATAGGCGATGGGGTCGCGATGATGATGATCGTAGAACAGCCACGCGTCAATGTTGCGTTCGCGCAGCGCAGACTGGATGGCGGCAAGGTCCATGGGCAAACCTCTATTGTAAACAAGAGCCGGGATTTGGGCGAATCAGAGCAAAACCTTCCGCTTGAGACTGGCGGGCAGCGTTTCACATGCGGTGCGCAATACCAGGCGCGGAGCGTGCCCCCGAATCTTCATCAGATAAGGCACTGTGCCCTTTGCATCATATTTTGCCGTCTCGCGCAGCAGCCAGCCGAGGCCTTTCTGCACCATGTCATCCCGATCGGCGAGCAAAAAGTTCGAGAGCTTCTTGATCTGAGGCAGAAACCTCCTCTGCCTCGTCCCCTGAATCAATGCAACGCAGGCCGCCCTGCGATGCCAGCGATTCGGTGACTTCGCCCAGCGGAACAGTGTTCTTGCCCGCGCCGGCTTCGCTGCCACCATGGGCGCGATCAGGTAATGAACCAGCCCATCGTGATCGGCCCAACTGCTGATGCGGTCCAGCCATGCCTCGAACAACCTGAATTCGCGATCGCCGCACCGCATATCGAGCTTCTCCAGCAGGAACACGGCGGCCACTTTTTCTTCCAGCACCGCACCGGAGAAGAGATGGTCGGCCACGCGCACTAGAAAATCGAAATTGTGTTCCCGCAGAATGTCGCGCCGAAATCGCCGTACCGCCCGCCGCAGGTCGGCCGTATACCATCCGTGCGACTTGATTTCTTCTTTGAAGAACCACTGTACTCCGGTGGCGTGCTCGGCGGAGCCGCCGTCCCGCAACGCGCTCCGAATTTGCGCCGCGACGGCGGTTGGCGTGGCAGCCGCGTGTTTCTCGCTGTTCTCGATTCTTGACGGCTGACGACCCATTTATTTTTCCGTGGCCGTCTCTTCCACCCTGACGAAGCGGTCATAGATCCAAAGGAGCAGCGTTGTGGCAATGCCCACCGCGATGACTGACCACCAGACCAGTTCAGGCCGGTGCATCTCTTCTCCGAAATGATGCATGAGCCAGCCGCTGAATTTGCCCGCGATAAACGATCCGATGCCAAGCGGGAGAAATGCAAATCCCATGTATGTTCCCTGTTGGTCTGGCGGAGCAAGCCGCGAGATGTAGTCGTAATAGCGCGGCTGTTGCATGATCTCGCCAATTGCGACCACAACCAGGGTGGCCACCGCCATCCAGACGGATGGGTGCACAATCAGAAGGATCCACGCCAGGCTAGTGATGAGGGTCCCGAGTACAACGGCGTGAAACGCGTGGAGACGTTTGGTCAGAAAACCGATGATCATCGTAAAACAAATGACGACGATCGGATCCGTTGCCAGAATTCGAGCCGTGTCGGCCTTGGGATCGATGTAGGCGGAAATGTAGAGCGGGAGCGCGATGAACTCTTGCCAGAACACGATCCAGTATCCGGTGAAGATGAGCAAAAAGATC
>DATDGM010000078.1:0-21890 GCA_036522075.1 Candidatus Sulfotelmatobacter sp. | reverse complement strand
AAGAGCAGCGGGCAAGAGTGCCCGCTCCACACACAAGCTGCTTCACACGAACTGCACACGCCTACGGTGTAACGCCCGCTGGCGGTTGCGGCACGGTGCCGGCTGCGGTGGCGGCTGCGGCCTCGTTCAGGATGCGGTGGTGGATGGTGAACAGGGCTAGCTCCAGGCGATCGGAGACGCCGATTTTGTCATAGACGTTGCGCAGGTAGTTCTTGATGACCTGCTCGGTGGTGCCGAGCTGCGAGGCGATTTCTTTGTTCTTGTAGCCTTGCACGATGAGCGCGACGATGCGCAGTTCTTTCGCAGTGAGGCGGTCGCGGACGCGCAGGCCGACCATATCGTTTTCTGTGAGTTCGCTGGGGACGGCAACGTCCTGGACCCAGGTTTCGTTGCGCGCGACTTTGCGGACGCAATCGACCAGCGCGGCGCTGGTTACGTTGCGATAGACCACGCCATGGGCGCCGTTGGCCATATGGCGCTGGGCGCTTTCACCGGTATCGGCGAGCACGACGACGCGAGTCTTGGCGCGGTTGGCGCCCTGCACGATGGCGGCAAAGTCGTTGTGGAATCCGGCCGCGACTACGAGAACCGCGGCCCGGAACTTATCGAGGGCCATGAACATTTGTTCCGGAGTTTGCGCCTGGGCCACGATGCGCATTTCGTCTTCCACGGCCAGCACCTTGGCGATGCCCGCGCGAAAAATAGCCTGATTGTCAGCCAGAATCAGTTTGAGCATGTTGATGTGCGCTCCAAAAATTTAGCTCCGCACGAATTCGTACGAGTCGATCACACAGGCCACGCCGCGGCCTTCTCCGCCGCTGCCAGTTTCGTCGGCGCGAACCACGCGCCCTTTGCACTGGATCTTGACGTTTTCCGTTCCACCAGTCATTTCGGGGGAGAGCGTGATTTCAAATTCCACGGGGGAGCCGATGCTTAACGAAGCATCGGCGCGAATAAATACGCCAGCCGCGCTCAGGTTGCCGGTGACTCCTTTGGAATCTCCACTGGCATCCTGATGAATCTTGATAGGTAATTCCAGCGGAAACCGTTTCCCGGTCCGCGCTTCTTCGGACACAGTGCCTCCTCTATACGGGGCCGGTCTGTAGGGTTCTGGGGACGACGCGACCGCCATCCAACCAAATCGCCGTGCAACCAAACTCCCTTAAACAGGCTACTGGCGGGCGGAAACCCGCGCTCCTGCTCAGAGGCGGTTATATCACGGATGTTACCCATATAAAAGCCTGATAACCCGTTCGTTACCGGTAGCACCTAGATTCCCCCTGGGGGGGACGAGGGCGGCGATTCCTTTCGAGTGGCCGACGACGCCGCATTGACTTGACCCGTGACCTTTTGATTTTTTCCAAATGAGTGTCCGGTTTCGGACGGCCTCAGATCGGGCAAATGGGGTGATCCGCGCACTTGCCTAAATACAGGGAAAACAAAAGAATTCTCCGCGCAGAAGATTGGAAAGGAAAGTGCTACCCTTGCTTGAAGCGGTATGAACGAACGAGTTCCAGCGGATGGTGCTCCTGTTCTCGCTGAGCTGAGAGCATGCTCAGCGCTCAGCAACAATCGCCTCTCGAGTGAGGACTGATGATAGGGGTCAGTTGGGCCAAGACCCTCCAGATGATCGAGCCCTGTGGGATCGTGGGGAAACGCGGGTGCGGCTCATGTGTTTTTTTAGCGGACCAACCAACGAAAGCAAAGGTAGCAAACCAATCCGAGGTGACGAGTGGCGACCATCACGCAGGACGTGAAATATGGCATCCGAACGCTGGTGAAGAATCCCGGATTCACCGTCGTAGCGATGCTGACGCTCGCGCTAGGAATCGGCGCGAACACCGCGATCTTCTCGCTGACGGACCAGGTGCTGCTGCGCGTGCTGCCAGTACAGGATCCGAATCAGCTCGTTGTGGTGCGCGCGGAGGGATGGAAAACAGGCCACATATCCTCGGATAGCGATGACTCGACTTCGTTTTCCTATCCCGAGTACAAGGACATTCGTGACGGTGTCCCGGGGTTTTCGGGTTTGCTGGCGCGGTACGGATTGGCGTTGAACGTTGCAGCGAACCGCGCCACGGAGCGTGCCTCTGGAGAACTGGTCTCCGGGAATTATTTTCAGGTGCTGCGAGTGAATCCAACTCTGGGACGCGTTTTTTCGCCTGACGACGAAGGCGCTCCGGGCGCGAATCCCGTGGCGGTGTTGAGTTATGGATATTGGACGCGGCGTTTTGGCAAAGATCCCGAAGTCTTGAACAAGCCAGTAACCGTGAACGGGAGCTTGCTGACTGTTGTTGGCGTCGCGCAGGCTGGATTCAGCGGAGTCCAGATGGGCCGTGACACGGACATGTTCATACCGATGTCGATGAAGGCGCAGATGACTCCGGGCTGGGCCGGTCTCGACGCTCGCAACGACGCCTGGTTGAACATCATCGGGCGGCTCCAGCCGGGGTTCACCGCGCAAAAGGCGCAGGTGGCCGTTGCGCCGACATTTCGAGCCATTGAGGAATCTGAGCTGCCCATTCTGAAGATATCGCCGGGAAGCAAACAGGCTGCCAAGTTCTTGGATCGCAGACTCGTGCTCGATACCGGCGCGCACGGCCGCCCAATTTTTCAGTCCAACGCAGAAACACCATTGCATGTGTTGCTGACGATGGTTGCGCTGATTCTGTTGATCGCATGCGCGAATTTGGCCAGCCTGCTGGTAGCGCGCGGTGACGCGAGACAGCGCGAAATGGCTTTGCGGCTGGCACTCGGCGCGGGACGAGGCACGCTCGTGCGTCAACTGCTCACCGAAAGTTTTCTGCTGGCAGTGCTCGGAGGAATTGCGGGTGTTGTTGTGGCGCAATGGACGTTGGGCGCGCTGGTCGGCTCACTCCACCAGGGCGCGGGGGTATCCGGGCTTGAATCGCGCCTCAATCCGCAATTGCTTCTTTTTGCGCTCGGCATTTCGATTCTGACGGGGATCCTGTTTGGCCTAGGGCCGGCCCTTGGCGCGACGCGCACAAGCTTGCAAACGACGCTGAAGGATCAGGGTTCAAGCGTCTCGCACAGCAAGGCGAACGTTCACTTGCGCAAATGGCTCATGATTTCGCAGGTAGCCTTGACGTCCACTCTGCTCGCCTCCGCCGGATATTTCGTGAAGAGCCTGATCAATTTGGAGCACCAGGACCTTGGCGTGAAAACGGATCACGTCGTGCAGTTTGCACTCAACCCGTCGTTAAGCCGCTATACGCCGCAGCAAACCATTGCGCTCTTCGATCAGGTGCGCGAAGCGGCGACAGCGCTTCCGGGCGTTCGCGCCGTGGGCGTCGTGAGGGAAGCGTTGTTTCAGGGCGACGATTGGGGCAGCAATCTCACGGTCGAGGGATATACGCCGGGGCCCGATGAAGACATGCACGTGTTTCGGAATTCGGTTGGGTCCGACTATTTTTCGGCCATGGGAATTCCGCTGCTGGCCGGACGTGAGTTCCGCGACAGCGACACAGCCACGACCCGCAAGGTCGTCATCATCAACGAAACGATGGCGCGCAAATATTTTACCGGCCGAAATCCCGTTGGCATGCACATGGTTTGGGGGGGACATACTCCTCCTGTTCCGCTCGATATCGAAATCGTGGGAGTCGTGCAGAACAGCAAACATGACGACCCGCGCGATCCGGGGCATCCGTTCGTGTATCAACCCTATTCCCAAGATCCTAATGTTGGCTCGGCGACGTTCTACGTACGCACCGCCCAGGATCCGCTGTTGCTCGCGGGAACCTTTCGGCAAATGGTGCAGGGCTTCGATTCAAATTTGCCAGTCTTCAACGTGAAGACATTGACCGAGCAAATAGAGGAATCAGTGTATTCAGATCGGCTGCTTACGTTTTTCTCGCTGTGCCTCGGGCTGCTCGCGGCGCTGCTCGCTGCCGTCGGATTGTATGGCGTGCTCGCCTACATGGTGGCGCGGCGAACGCGAGAGATTGGCATTCGCATGGCAATCGGCGCAGTGCCCAGGGACGTTGTGTGGCTTGTGTTGCGCGAAGTGATGACCATGTCGGGAATCGGCCTTGTGATTGGCCTCGCCGTCGCATTTGGCCTCGGGCATTTCATTGAATCGCAACTCTACGGCGTGAAGGCGAGCGATCCGCTTGTTTTCGCGGAGGCAACAGTGCTGCTAGGAATCGTGGCGTTGCTAGCGGCGTGGCTGCCGGCGTACAAAGCGGCAAGCGTGAATCCAACGGTTGCGTTGCGATACGAGTAACGAGTTAAAGTCGGCATGTCGGCCTGGACGAATCGCGACATCGCTATTGCTCCCAGATGACGGACAATCCGGAAATTATGGGTTAGCGCAGGGGGCGACACCTGGGCCCGAGTGGTCACCCGGTGCCGCGTGTGCTCAGTCTTACGCCTGCGCGGGAGGATCATGGTAGTGTTTTAGAAAGTCTTTCTCGCGTTGAGGGAGCGCGACTTGAATGTTGATTTCATCCCGAAGTGTCCCAAACCTGGCAAGTTCGCGTCGTTGCCTGAGTCTGATGATTATGGCGCTGTGCGCGCTTGGCGTGAACGGCATTTCTCAGACGGCCAGCCAGACAGGTTCCCGGCAAAACACCGCCAGCAATGGGCCTGCGAACCCTTCGGTTCAGAAGCCACCAACCGGCCAAGGCCAAGCTGGGGCTGACAAGCTAAGCGCTAGCGAGACCAAAACGTTTGAGGCTCCCGACGTATTGGTGCAATTCAACAACGCGCTGGAGAGCCTGGCGGCACGGGTTTCGCCGGCCGTGGTGCAGATTCTGGTGACCGGATACGGGCCGCTGCACGAGGAGGATCGCTCGCAGACGGCGTTGATCGTGCGGCAGCATGCGGTGGGTTCGGGCGTGATCGTCGACTCGAGCGGCTACATCATGACCAACGCCCACGTGGTGGAGGGTGCGCAGCGGATTCGCGTTGCTCTGCCACTGCCCATGGAGGATTCCGCCGGTCAGGCGCCGCCAGAGGGAAAGCGGCGGATTTTCGAGGCAAAGCTGGTCGGAGTCCACAAGGAAACTGACCTTGCCCTGTTGAAAATTGAGGGAAGCGATTTGCCGACACTAACCCTGGTGAGCCCGCAGCGTCCGCAGGTGGGCCAGCTGGTGGTTGCCATCGGCAGTCCGGAAGGCCTGCAGAATTCGGTGACTATGGGTGTGATCAGTGCGCTGGCGCGGCAACCGGATCCTACGAAGCCTCTCACTTATGTGCAGACGGACGCGCCCATCAATCCGGGCAACAGCGGTGGGCCGCTGGTGGACATGAACGGCGTTGTAGTGGGGATCAATACTTTCATTTTGTCGCAGGGCGGAGGCAGCGAGGGATTGGGCTTTTCGATTCCCGCGCGGGTAGTGGATTTTGTTTATCACAGCTTGCGTAAATACGGGCACGTGCATCGTGTGGAGATTGGAGCGGTGGCGCAGGAGATCACGCCGACTCTTGCCGATGGCCTGCACCTGCCGCGGCGCTGGGGTGTGGTTGTAGCAGATGTGAAGCCAGACGGTCCGGCCGCGTCTGCTGGCCTGAAGATTCAGGACATCATTCTTTCGGCCGACGACCGGCGCATTGAAACCCTGCCGTCGCTGTCGGCAGCACTTTACCTGCACCGGATCGACCAGGTGCTGAAGCTTGAGATCCTGCGTAATGGGGAGAAGAAGATTCTCTACGTCCCGGCCATCGAGCATCACGACCAGATGGACCAGCTGCTTGACGCGGCGAATCCGGCAAATAGCCTGATTTCGCGTCTCGGCATTTTGGGCATTGACCTGACGCCGGATCTCCGCAGCCAGTTAGGGGGTTCGTTGCGAGTGCTTTCGGGCGTGATCGTGGTGGGGCGCGCCGCCGATCTCATCCTGCCTGACACGGGATTGCAGGCGGGCGACTTGATTCATAGGCTGAACACTACTTCGATCGACTCCATGGACACGTTGCGAGCGACGGTGAACGAACTCAAGACGGGAGACGCGGTGGTGCTGCAAATAGAGCGCGACGGTGGATTGATGTTCCTGAGTTTCGAGATGGAATAATGAGAGTTGTGGTCGCGGCGGGAAAACAAATTCACCACTCGGGCTGGGGTCGGAACGACAACAGGGGAATAATAACTGGGATCGGAATGAGAACTGGAGCGTGAGGGGGAAAGCGCTTAGAAAGCCCCGCCGCCACCGCCGCCGAAACCGCCGCCGGAGAAGCCTCCCCCGCCACCGCCGAAGCCGCCACCCCCGCCCCAACCGGAGCCGGTTGAACTGGCGCGCGGGGCCGACACGAAAACCTGATGCATGTCGGTCGCCATGCCTTGCATCGAATTGGAGAAGAAAATCGGATTGAAGACCATGCCCGGCACATATCCGCCGGGGGCGACGTACCAGCTTGGCGAATCTTTCACGATGCCCGCGAAGGCCTGGGCCCAGTGGTGCTCGACGCCGAGAGCCATGGCATAGGGGAGAAACTTTTCGAAGGTGGTGGGCGGCATTACCTTGAGACGCTCGGCGTCGACGCGATTCATGAATTCCTGAAAGCCAAGCACCTCAATGCGGGTGCGCGCGCCCGCGACGGTTTTGGCGGTCATGACGCGGGCGAAGAGCCACCAGACGAGGGTTGCGGTGGGTAGGCATACGACCAGCAGCAGCGCAGAGTTGAAAAAATTGGCCCAGCCCAGATATTGAAAAATCGCAAACGCAATCAGAATTGCGATGCCGGCCCCGATGCTATAGCCATTCGCCGATTCTGGATCAAGCAGATAAAAGCCTTTGCGCTTCAGCGCCGACATAATGTCTTCGCGGATGACGGGGACGGCAGTGTAAAAGCGATTCTTCAGGCTGGAGAGGCGGGTCTCGCTGCCGGCCGCGAAAACATTCTCGAGCATCACCTGTTCATGCGGGGCAAGGCCGGACCACTGTTCGCGCGGCTTCAGCAGGTGGAAAATGTAGTCTTTGTGGGTGAAGACGAGGCCTTTATCGGCGACTTCCTCGATTTTGATGTAACCGCGCACAGCTAGATCGACGATCGTCGATGTGATGTCGCGGGGATGGATTGCATCGTCGAGCAAAGTTCCGGCCTCCGCCGGGGAGATATCCTTGGGCGGCCCATACATGGGTGCGACCGAGATGCCCGGGTCGGGATCACGGCCCTTAAGCCACCACAGTGGAAACATCACGGCCAGAGTCACGAATGGGAGAAAGACGATCGGGTTCCCGCCGAGGAACCAGAGCAATTTGGTGAGAGCAGTTGGCGGGCTGAGGATTCCTTTGGGGATGTAGACGTCGATGGTCAGGCCGCCGCGCATTGGTAACCGATTGGTAGTCTCGAACGTTGCGGTGGCGTTCTCGACCGTAGCCGTAGCGTCGTGCCCGGTTGAGCCGTAGACGCCGGTGAACGCCTGCGCCTGCAGTGAACCGGCGGCTGCCGCGGGGAAGGTCAGTTTCGCGGCAGCATGATCGATGGGAACGGGCCAATCGTTTCCGGTCACGTTCCAGTAAAACTCGTCGTAGTTGTCGAAGAAGCGAGTGCCGTTGCGGACCTTGTAGACGACCTCTACGCTGCGGGTGGCGTCGACAGCATCGGGAATATAGATTTTCAGATCGCGATTTCCATTCGACGAGGAAGAGTCATACTTGAGTTTGCCGCCGACTCCATCGGTGACGCTGGTGACGTCGATGAAAAGTTCATGGTTGGTGCGATTCGGGCCGGGATATTCGACCGGAATAATACGGTGAATGCCGTGCCACTCGCCCACGAAAACCATGGTGATGTGTTCGGTGACCACGGCGCTGCCATCGGGATTGACGGTGATGGTGTCCTGGAAATCGCTGATGCGCCAGGTTTTGGCGGCGAGTGGAGAAGTAAGAACAAGAACGATTGCAGCGATGGCAGGAATTGCGTAGAGATACCGCTTGCGTCCTCGTTTCCCGGGTGCGCGAGACGTTGCTGCCAACGCTTCTGCGATCGGCTTTCCTCTCTCGGCCATGATTAGAACTTCACGGCTACTGGCTCGCGATCGGCTTCGCTGGTCTCGAAGAACTGGCGCGCCGTGAAGCCGAACATTCCAGCCAGAATGTTTGTCGGGAATACCTGCATCTTCGTGTTGAGGTCGCGCACCACGGCGTTGTAGTAGCGCCGGGCGTTCTGGATGGAATCTTCCGCCTGGCTAAGGGAGCCTTGCAGCTGGGTGAACTGGTCTGACGCCTTGAGTTCAGGATAGTTCTCGGCCACGGCGAACAAGGTCTTGAGAGCGCCGGTCAACTGATTTTCGGCGACCGCTTTGTCGGCGGGCGTGTTGGCCTGCATGGCCTGCGAACGAAACTTGGCGATATTTTCAAACGTGCCTTTTTCGTGAGCCGCATAGCCTTTGACGGTCTCAACCAGGTTGGGGATCAGATCGTGACGCCGCTTAAGCTGCACGTCGATATCAGACCACGCCGAATCGCAGCGTACCCGCAGCTGCACCAGGCTGTTGTACATACTGATCAGTACGACGGCGATGACCACCACAATGACCAGGAAGATGATGCCGCTCATGCACGTCTCCTCAGGCGATGTTGGAAACAAAGCTCAAGTTGAGTTTCGGAAATCAATGGGACGGTAGCACAGAGAGGAAGCATGCGCAAACCGATGGCAGGAGAAATTGAGGGCCGACCGGGCGGTTTCTACTGTTGCGGCGCGAAATAACCCTTGCGGGAGCGAACCTGCAGGTCTTTCTTCAGAGTGGACACTTCGATGGAGCGGTAGCGCCCGTCTGTTTCAAAGTCGGCGGGCTTGTAGGAAACGACATACTGGCTGCGCAATTCGTCTTCAATGGCAGCGAAGGAATGGGTAATATCCTTCATTTTGAAGGGAAAGAAGGCGCGGCCACCGGTGGATGAAGCCAGCTGTTCAAGCACGTTATCGCCGCGTAGCACCAGGCCGCTGTCGTCGGTGGAGATGGCGTAGATGATGACCTCGGCGCGCTGCGCCATCTCAATGGCCTGCGCTCGGGTCACTTCGCTCTGATTATCTTCCCCGTCGCTCACCACTACAATCGCTTTCCGAACTGGATGATCGGGCCGGTCTTTGAGAAATTTTTCTTTGCTGATGCGATAGATTGCGTCATAAAGCGCTGTGCCCCCGCCATCGTGCAGCTTGTGCACGCCTACGGAGAGCAAGCGCACGTTGTCGGTGAAGTCCTGAGCTAATTGCGTCTGACTGTTGAATCCGACAATGAAGGCGCGGTCGAAACCCGCCCGGATGGTGTTCTGCAGGAAGCCGGTGGCCGCCTCCTGTTCAAAATCGAAGCGGCTGTTGACCGAGCCGCTTACGTCAACGAGCAGGCCGAGATCGAGAGGCAAGTCGGTTTCGCGGCGGAAATTAAAGATGGCCTGGGGTGGCTTGTGGTCGTCGAGAATCTTGAAATCGCCCTGCTTCAGATCGCGCACAAACTTGCCGCGTTTGTCAGTGGCAATAAAAAGAAGATTGACCTCGTCGACGCGCGCGTGCAACGTAACGAGCGGCGCCTGCGGGTCGTCCGCACCGGCCGGCGCGGAAGCAAAATAGGAGGTGGAACTGGACAAGCCCGCCTTGGAAGCGGATTGCGCCTGCGCGCTAACCATCATGGCCGCGGCGGCCAACAAAAGCGCTACCGACTTAAAGAACGTGTACTTCATGCCCAATACGTCCAATTTTTTCACTCACTTCGTGGCCAAAGACAACTTCCCGACTGCTTATGTGCACGTCGCATGCCGAACTCGTGTTGGGCTCGGCCGACATGTCATTGACTTTAGAGGCGGGCCCCGCAGAAACCAAGTTACAAAAGGAGCACACGTTCGGTCATAGGGAGAACACCCTTAGATTGTGGCATTTATCCGACCCCGCAGCGCAAAGAAAAAACTGTAGTGCAATCTTTCGGGGATTTTCTGAACAACCTACTGGGTTTAAGATGATGGCTTAAGGTTCGCTACGCATCTCACGGAGTTCCTGGAGGAATTCATGAAGAAAGTGATGGGATGTTTTCTGGTCTTTCTAATGCTGCTGGCGTGCGGGTTCGCCGACGAAAACGATCAGCGAGAGGAGGAGCGCGTCCGAGACGCAGGTGAAGTGATGAAGGATATTTTGAATATCCCCGACGACATTCCGCAGGACTTGCTGGACAAGGCCGAGTGCGTGGTGGTTTTGCCTTCGGTGAAGAAGGGAGCGTTCGGAGTGGGAGGCAGCTACGGGCGTGGCGTGATGATCTGCCGCAGCGGTCCCCACTTTACGGGAAAGTGGGGAGCGCCTGCACTCTACGCGCTGGAAGGCGTGAGCATTGGATTCCAGCTGGGCGGGCAGGCCACCGATTTCGTCCTGCTGGTGATGAATCCTAAAGGCGCGGAGTCTCTGCTCTACAGCAAGGTGAAACTTGGCGCGGATGCCTCAGCTGCAGCTGGTCCCAAGGGACGAACAGCGGAAGGCGCGACCGACATTGTGATGAACGCAGAAATTCTCTCCTACTCCAGGAATAAAGGGCTGTTTGCGGGGATCTCTTTGGAAGGCTCTACGCTTCGTTCTGACGGCAGCGCGAACGAAAAACTTTACGGCAAGAAGCTAAGCGCCAAAGAAATTATTCGTCAGGGAAGAGTTGGCATTCCGGTCTGCGCGCGCGACCTGGTTTCTCTGCTGGATAAAAAATCTCCGATCAACAAGTCGGACCCGAAATCGCTCGAGTAGAGCGGAGTTTGTGACCGCGTGAATCCTGTGGACAAGAACACTGCGGTTCAGCCCATCCGATGCTCCTGGGCGAGCGGCGGCGACCTTATGGTGCGCTATCACGATGAAGAGTGGGGCGTGCCGGTGCATGACGACCGGACGCTCTTCGAGTTCCTCATTTTGGAAAGCGCCCAGGCGGGATTGAGTTGGAACACCATTCTGAACAAGCGGGAAAACTATCGCGCCGCGTTTGATCGATTTGATCCGCGGCGTGTGGCTGGTTACGACCGCCGCAAGATCCAGCAACTCCTGAAGGATCCGGGGATTGTGCGGAACCGGCTGAAAATTGAAGCTACCGTGGCCAACGCCAGGGCTTTCCTCAAAGTGGGCGAGGAATTTGACTCGTTCGATCACTACGTTTGGCAGTTTGCCGGCGGCAAGCCCAAAGTGAATTCCAGAAAGTCGACGGGCCAGGTTCCTGCGCAAACTGCCGAATCCGACGCTTTGAGCAAGGACCTCAAAGCTCGCGGATTTAAATTTGTCGGCTCCACCATCTGCTACGCCTTTATGCAGGCCGTGGGCATGGTGAACGACCACTTGGTGAGTTGCTTCCGCTACAGGGCTGTTGGCAACAGGCCCCGGCGAAGCTGATGCATCCGTTCACTGTCCGGCAACCTTTGCGGCGGCGTCAGGAACGGCAATCTTCACGGAATCGGGCTCGGTCCACACTTCCTTCCCATCGGCTAACTGCAAACGGTGCATGGTTGCGTTCAGGTGTCCATGGTCCACTTCGACGAGAAGGTAGTGATAATTGATTTCCTTGCTCTGATAGGGGTCGTCGGCAGCGCGCTCGATGGGATAGGCATGTGCCCCTCCGCCGCCGGAAACAAAGTAAGTGACTCCGCCGTGCTCGTGGCGTTCATAGTTGTGCACATGGCCAGAGAACACCACGAAACGCGCGCGGGTATGAGCCTGCCGCTCCTCCAGTATTTTTCCCAGATTCTGCTCCGTCGATCGAGCCGAGTGCCCACCACCGAACTTTTTGGCGTCGGAGGAACTGGTGTAGGGCGGATGATGGAACATCAGGAAAACAAAATCCACATCGGCGGGAATGTTGTCCAGTTTTCCGGCCAGCCAGGCTCCCTGTGGGCCCGACCCCTCATCCTGGGAACTGTCGAGTACCAATAACAACGCGTTCGCAATGCGCACCGAGTAATATCGGCTGTCCTTCAGTTCGGGAAAGCGCTGGAAATAATTGTCGAGAGCAATTTTCTCATTCCCGTGCAGGTCGTGATTCCCCAGCGAAGGAAAGATGGGAATGTTCTTTTCCCGCCAAATGCCGGTCTCGCTGTCCCAGACTTTCCAGTCATTGATGTCATAGCCGTTGTAGACGATATCGCCCGTGAAGCAGACAAATGCCGGATTCACTCCCGCGATGGCCCGCACCAGAGCCTGCCGCACCGGAGGATTGGCGGCGTCGGTGTCTTTGGGATCGTGGAACCGCGTATCGCCGTAGGCGATAAAGCGAAACGGAGTCTTCACGTCGAGTTTCAAGTCGACGGTGGAGGCTTGCGCGCTTGACCTCTTGGTGCAACCTGTGGCGAACAGAGTTACTGCCACGCACGCCAGCGACACCGCACGTGAAAAAGATCTGCCAAAACTTTTCATAGGCTTCGGGCACGGGTGGCCAAGTCCGCCCTTATCGGCCGTCTTTATTATCATTTTCCCACGACCAGCACTTCAAACTGGCCCGATTCTACCGTGGAGAGAAAAAGCTGGTGCGTTCTCTCGTGCCATGCGAAACATAGAGACGGCGTCCAGCCTCATCGACACTCAGGTAGTCAAAACTGCCCTGGCCGGCGACGGGAATCTTTTTGACGACGGAAGAGCCGCCGGCCGGAGCCGGAGCGGCAAACAGGACGCAGCTAAGAATCAAAATAGTTGCCAGACAGAGCGCACACCTTCGCATGAATTTTCTCCTTGTCAGCAACCCTTGACGGGCGTCCCTGAAAGCGGCCTGAAAACTGCTCCGTAATACGCCCCAGCCGTGTGCTCAGAACTTGAAACGAACCATGAACTGCAGCTGCCGCGGCAGGCCGGTGCCGGTATTCGGCGAAGCCGCATTGTCGTTGTTGTTATTGAAATTCACGGTTGTATCGATGATGCCGAAACCGCCTTGAGGTGTCAGGTTCCCTATCGTCGAATTGGAGGGATCGTAAACCAGATTTAACGCATTGGCGTCACCGAATTGCACGTGGTTGAAGATATTAAACGCCTGTACTGCAAACTCCAGCGACGCACGCTCGGTCAGTTTTGTTTCCTTGGTCAGTGCGAGATCGATCTGCCAATAAGGCAGGGCACGAACGGCTCCATTCGGTTCATTGCCAAAGCGAGTGAAGTTTCCGTTGGCGTCAACCGGGGGAGCTTGAAATGCAAGCATGTTGATGTACGGCGCTCCCGGACTATTCCCCCCTGCGGGACGCTGGCCCGACAGTGTGACCGGCACTCCCAGTATGATGTCGGGACGTTGACTGGTCTGGTCATTGCCATCGGGCAGAAGGTAGGTGTAGGGCAATCCGTTGAATGGGGAGCTCGCATTCGTGATGCTGTTGCTCAGGTCCATAAATACCGTGACCGGATGCCCTGTGTGCCACAGCCCAATGCTGCTCAGCTGCCAGCCTCCAATGATTTTGCCGGCTACTCCGGGAGAGTTGAGGTACGCTTTTCCCGGACCGAAGGGGAGTTCATAAACGGCATCGACGGCAACGTTATGACGAATATCATAGACGCTCGGGCCTTTGTCGCATTCAAGACAATTAACATTCTCGGGCCCGTTCGACTCTCCACCTCCCACCGAGCCGTCGTTGATCGAGTGAGACCATGTGTAACGCGATTGGATTTCCAGTCCTTGGCTGAACCGCCGTTCCAGAGTCAAGCCGAGTCCGTTATAAGTACTGGAACCGATATCACTTTTGTAGTCGACCGAGCCGAATGGGTTACCGCCGGGAAAGTACGGGTCGAGCGTGCGCACGCAATCGCTGTCGACCGGGTTGAAAGTGACCGGTTCGGTACACAGGTTTACGCCACCTCGCGAGAACAAGCGCACTCCCCGGCTTCCGACATACTGCGCTCCGGCCAGAAAATTGGCGGGTAACTGATGTTCCAGGCTTAATGTCCAGGACTCAACGTAGAGATCCCGCCGCCCTTCCCGTTGCAGCGCTCGCGGATGGTTGGCTTGCTTGCTAACGCTACTCAGCCCAGTAAAGGTAGGATCTTGTTGCGCAAATTGTGCCTGTAAGTTAGGGCAATAAATTGCTTTCGGGGAACAAGCCGTGGAGCCGAAGTTATTGACCAAAACGCGAAACGTATCGCTCTCCAGGCCCGCGTTCAAGTCGTCATTTTGCGCAGCGCCGTGATAAATGCCGAAGCCGGTACGAATGACGGTCTTTCCATGCAGCGCACTGGGAGCCCACGCCAGTGCCAATCGCGGATCGAAGTTTACATAGCTGGGATTGTACAAAGCCGGGTTCGCGGGACAGGGCGGGGTATTGATTGGACGTGGGCTGGGTGCGACGTTAAACGAACCGGTCCCCAGGCAGACACCATGGAACTGACGGAGGTCGAATACGGTAGTTCGATTGGTCGCCTCGTGCGCAACGCCGTAATAGTCCCAGCGAATACCGGCTGTCAGTGTGACCGTAGGAGTCGCCTTCCATTCATCCTGGAAGTAGGGCATGAAGAAATTGCGACGCAACCCGTGGCAGCACCAGGGAGCAATGTAGTTGATGTTGGCCAGCGACGCCTGGGACAACGAGTAGTCGTCACTGAAGGTCAGCACGTTGTTGGAAGTCTGCCCCTGATTAAGGCGGACCCGGCGGTACTCCATCCCCGCCTTGAAAGTGTGGCGGCCGCGCGACCAGATCAGGTTGTCGATCAGGCCGAACGTGCTTCCCACTTCAATGTCAGCGCTGTCATTGTTGAGACCGACGAAATCGTTCGTGCTCACGGCGTAGGGCAGAGCGCTGGACTGCGGATTGTGAAAAGGTGCGCGATTAATGTAGAACTTGACTTCGTTGAAGACAGTCGGACTAAACGTGCGCTGCAGCGCCAGCATGTAGTTCGCCGGGTGATTGATCGTCTGAATTTTGTCCGACGCAAGCGTTCCGGCCCCGTTTGGAGCATCGACCAAGCTGATATCCCGCTGTGCGCGGCCGTAGAGTAAAGTCTTGTCGCTGATCTGGTGGTCGATTCGAATCAACCAGGTGTCTTCATGCACGGTTGTGGGTGTGGGGAATGTAACCAGGTCTTGATTCCCTCCCTGGTACTGAAAAGCGCTATCCGGAAATACAAACCGGGGTGCACAGGCGTCGATCGAGTTCACGGATGCCCGCCATGGGAAACCTTGCATGATTTGGCACATCTGCGGCCCGTACCCCAGGCTCGTCGCCTGATCCAGAACGTACTTCTGGTAGGGCGTGTTGATTCCTTGCGGCTCGGGTTTCGGGAAACTGGCACAACAGATTCCGGCCGGCACAACGGCTTGCTGCGTGATCGACTGCAGCTGGCGAATTCCCTCGTAGCTGACGAAGAAAAAAGTCTTGTTCTTTTTGATCGGACCGCCGACGGTTAATCCGTACTGTCCCAAACGAAAGGGGGGGATTGCCGGATTGCCGGCCGAGTCGTAATCGTTGTAATTACGTGAATCAAAGATCGAATTTCGAAAATAACCGAAGACGGTGCCGTGATAGTCGTTGGTGCCGCTCTTGGTTTCGACATCGATCTGGCCGCCCGACTGGGTGCCATATTCAGCGTCGTAATTAGCGCTATTGACGCGATATTCTTCGATCGCATCCTGGGAAATCTGCAGACGAGTTTGTGATTTCTGCGCTTGCTCCTGAATGCCGCCGGCGTCGACGCCATCGATTGAGAAATTGTTGTCGTCGCGGGCGCGGCCTGCGAAGCGGATGGTGCGCTGGTCACCGCCGCCGTCGTCCTGGGCGAAGGGCGCGAGCAAAGTGAAGCTGGCCCAGTCGCGGCCATTGTTGGGAAGATTGGCAATCTGGGTGGCGTCGATGACGGTGGACGCCTCGGCCGAAGTACGGTCTCCGGGTGCGGTCGTGGCTTTGACTTCAACCCGCTCGTTAATCGCGCCCACGGCGAGCTCGACATCCAAAGTGTGCGTCTGTCCGACGCGCAATATTACGTCCCCGACCACCTTGAGCTTGAATCCTGTCGCCGCAACCGTCACGGTGTATGAGCCCACGGCCAGTCCGGGTATACGGTAATATCCCTTCCCATTTGTCGGCTGCTCCTGGGCAAGGCCGGTGTCGACAGCTACGGCCTTCACGGTAGCACCTGCAACCACTCGCCCGGTGGGATCCGTAACGGTGCCTTCGAGTTCGGCGCGATCCACTTGCGCGAAGGCGGGCGACATTCCGGCTGACAGGAGCAGCACGCCAAGCACTGGCGCGAGCATGAATCTCAAGAGAACGGAGGGAACCTGAGAGCAATGGCTAGGTTTCATGGACTTCGCTCCTTAAGCTAGAACTGCGATGGCCAGAACTGCGAGCTAGACGAAGACAGACCGTTCAAACCGAAGGGCATACCGCAGCCGATCCGCAGGCAAGGCAATGCGGAGGCTGTGATCCCCATTGGATTTTCACCGTGTCGAGATGAGTGGCGATTCTAAGCAGGGCTTATGAAGCGGTGATGAAAGGGACGTTAATATTTCTTCAGGTTAAGTCGTTTTTCAGGTTGTACATTTACTTTAGAAAATGAGAGGGGCACAAATCCGCCTTAGACTCGGGTTGTAGTTCCACCAGGGCGGAGCATCCGAGCCGCTCGAGATTTTGGTCGCGATGAAGCTGCTGATTGTGGAAGATGAAACTCGCATGGCGGAACTCCTCCGCAAGGGGCTGACCGAGGAGGGGCACTCGGCGGTCTGCGCCGGCGACGGCGCCGAGGGGCTCGCTCTGGCCAAGTCTTACGAGTTTGACGTCATCATTCTCGATATTATGATGCCCAAGCTCAGCGGCTACGAAATGGCCAAGCGCCTGCGGTCGGAAAAAAACCGCACTCCTGTTCTTATGTTGACCGCTAAAGACTCCGTGCCGGACATTGTGCGCGGCCTCGACCTGGGCGCCGACGACTACATGACCAAGCCATTTTCTTTCGAGGAACTGCTGGCTCGATTGCGAGCCGTGCAACGCCGTGCCATGGCAGCTGCCGACACCAGCCTGCGAGTCGCCGACCTGGTGCTTGAGCCCGCCAGCCGCGATGTTTCGCGCGGCGCCACGCGCATTTCTCTTACCCGCACGGAATACAACCTGCTGGAACGGCTGGTTTTCCGGGCGGGGAAGGTAGTTTCCCGCCGTGCCCTGATCGAGGCGGTATGGGGGTTCGACCGTGAGATCGAAGAGAATACCCTGGATGCTTTCATGCATCTGCTCCGGCAAAAAATCGACCTCCCCGGCCGAGCTAAGCTCATTCACACTGTGCGAGGCGTAGGGTACATGATTCGTCCGGAGGGCCAGGCAGGGTAGTCAAGTATGAGAAAACTCTCCATCGGTCTGCGCCTCACTCTTTGGTATGTGGCGATCTTCGCCGTGGCTCAGCTTATCTTCGGCGCCGGCATGTGGTTCCTGCTGCAGTATCGGCTTTACGACATTGCCGACGACAATCTTGAAAGCCAGGCCGAAGACTTCAAGAATTACATGCATGCGCAGAAAAAGGACGCTTCCCTCGTCAAGCTTCAGGAAGAAGTTGCGGAAGAGTACGACCTGGGACACTCCGGCACCTACCTGCAGGTTTATTTGGGCGGCGGACAGTGGCTCTACCGCGCTGCCTTTCTGCAAAAGAATCCGCTGGCAGTCTTTGAACCAAACACAGTCGGCAAAGCTTTTTTCGAAGATCATCCTCTTGACGGGAAACCGTTTCGCTTCATTGTCGAGCGAGTGGAAGTGAACGGTCACGTCTACACCGCCGAGATCGGTGTCTCGATCGACGACGTAGTCCGAACTCTCTCCGCATTTCGGTATTACCTGCTCATGTTTGCCCCGCTGGTGCTGCTGGTGGCGGCGAGCGGCGGCTATTGGCTTAGCAGAAAAGCATTGTCCCCGATGGACGCGCTGGTGCGAACTGCGCGAGCCATTAGCGGCACCAACCTTAACAGCCGGTTGGAAAAACTTAATACCGGAGACGAACTCCAGCGCTTATCCGACACTTTGAACGAAATGCTCGACCGCATCGAGACCGCATTTCTCCGCGTGACGCAATTCACCGCGGACGCATCGCATGAGTTGCGTACGCCGATTTCCCTGGTCCGCACCGAGGCGGAACTGGCGCTGCGCCGGTCGCGGGGCGAGGCCGAATATAAAGAAGCCCTGCGCCACATTCTGCTCGAAGCCGAGAGAACAACATCGCTCATTGAGCAACTTTTATCGCTGGCACGCGCCGACTCCGGGCGGGAGACGCTCAACTTGCGCCCGGTAGATTTGCCCGAGACTCTGCGTGGAGTGGCGGAAGGCTGGCGGCAAATCGCTTCCGTTCGCAATTTACAATTCGTCACGAATCTCGAAGAAGGAGAATTGTTTGTGCTCGGCGATGATACTGCCTTGCGGCGCGTGGTCGGCATTCTTCTAGACAACGCTTTCAAATACACTCCATCCCCTGGAACGGTAAGTCTTTTTCTCCAACCACAGGGCGACCAGGCGGTGATTACGGTGCAGGATAGCGGCCCAGGAATTGCCGAAGACGAGCAGGACAAAATCTTTGAACGCTTCTATCGTGTCGATAAAGCCCGCAGCCGCGCCCTGGGAGGCGCCGGGCTCGGACTTGCGATTGCGCGTTGGATCGTCTCTCAGCACAGCGGGTCAATTGCGGTGGAGAGTGGCCTGGGAAAAGGCTCGACCTTCCAAGTGAAACTGCCGCTGGCTCCTGCCGCGGTGAAAAATGTTCTGCCGATTCGCGTTCAACCATCTTGACTGATGCGGCGGTCCTGCATTCGGATGGCTCTGCTTCGGCGACCTTTCATTCCGCGATCATGGATTTGGCGACTATGGATAGCCCGAGTCCCTTTTGCTCCCACGACAAAGAAGACTCAGAGCCCGGTCATCTTTAATGCAGCTTCGGGAAGGCGAGCTCCTTCGAGTCTTAGCCTGGAAGCAGCTTCGTCGATCTGCTTGAGGTCATTCCCCGTCATTTCGACATTCATGGCGCCGAGGTTTTCCTCGAGCCGATGTTGCTTTGTGGTTCCCGGAATCGGTACGATCCACGGCTTCTGCGCCAGCAGCCATGCGAGCGCGACTTGCGCCGGGGTTGCGCCTTTGCGTTCCGCGACGGCCCTGATCAGGTCGACGAGAACCATATTGGCCTTTCGCGCCTCGGGCGAAAAGCGAGGCACTAGGTTGCGAAAATCAGTGGGATCGAACTTCGTTTTCTCGTCAATCTTGCCCGTGAGGAACCCGGCGCCGAGCGGGCTAAATGGGACGAACCCAATACCAAGCTCCTCCAGGGTTGGCAGGAGTTCGGCTTCCGGGCCACGCCAGAACAGCGAGTATTCGCTCTGCACTGCCGTGATCGGCTGGACGGCGTGTGCACGACGGATTGTCTGAACTCCAGCTTCAGAGAGGCCGAAGTGTTTGACCTTACCTTGGGCAATCAGTTCCTTGATCACTCCAGCTACGTCTTCGATCGGCACCTGGGGATCGACGCGGTGCTGATAAAAAAGATCGATGTGATCGGTACGCAAACGTTTCAGGCAAGCCTCAGCCACACGCTTGATGTGTTCGGGACGGCTATTGGTTTTGCCACTACGCTTGCCCGTTTCAAGATCAATATCGAAGCCGAACTTAGTGGCAATCACAATCTTGTCGCGGATTGGCTGAAGCGCCTCACCCACCAGTTCCTCGTTCGCGAACGGGCCATAAGACTCGGCTGTATCAAACAGGGTCACGCCGCGGCTATAGGCAGCAAGGATCAGCTTGATCATTTCGCCTTTGTCGGCCGGCGGGCCATAGAGCGCGCTCATGCTCATACAACCGAGGCCAAGCGCCGAGACTTCTAATCCGCTTTTTCCTAGTGAGCGCTTCTTCATTTTGGTTTTCCTCTCCTGCTCGTTTCGACAATCTCCACACTAGGAGCGAATGACGGAGGAGCGTTAGCCCGATTCTGCCTACTTATTGCCTATTCCTCTTGTCAGGCGGAAAATCGATGGCTTTCCAATTTGCAGGCGACTATCCTGGGATAGGGCCGTTCAGGTCTACGACATGAAAACAACCAGAAAAACCGCCACTTTAACAGCAAACCGAGCTCGCGAGCTGCGGGCAGAACTCACGCGCAAGATTGCGTCCTTCATCGGCAAGGAAGAGAATCGGGTAACCGAGATTCCCGGCGTAAGTCTGCACCAACGGACTTCCCCAACCCCTCCGTGCCAGACAACCTACCATCCAGGCATCATTGTGGTCGCCCAAGGAAGCAAACAGGTAAATCTCGGCCCGACGAGCTTCATTTACGACGAGTCGCATTTCCTGGTAACTGCGGTCGATTTGCCGATCGTGAGTTGGGTAGCCAAGGCAAGCGAGGAGTTTCCTTGTCTCGTGCTTTCGCTCAAGTTGGACATGTCGATGGTGCGCGAGTTGCTTAGCCGCGAGGAAATTCATGTCGCGGAGGAAACGTCCGACAGTCCTGCTATGTCGATCGGCACTACAACGCCGGAAGTTCTGAGCGCATGCTGCCGACTGTTGGATCTTTTAGAAAGTCCACAGGACATTCCTTTTCTGAGCGGCCTAATTCAGCGCGAGATCATTTATCGGGTCCTGCGCGGGCGCGTAGGAGCCCGCTTGCGCGCAGTAGCAACCCTTGGAGATCAAAGCCACCGAACCGCAAAAGCAGTGGCGTGGATCGCTGCTAACTACGCTAAGCCTCTGCGCGTGGAGAACCTTGCGCAGATGGCGAGTATGGGTGTATCCACGCTGCACCATCATTTCCGGATGCTGACGGCGATGAGTCCGCTCCAGTACCAAAAGCAGCTCCGGCTTCAGTCAGCGCGAAACCTGATGCTGAACCATGGTCTCGATGCAGCCAGCGCGGCTTTTGAGGTCGGCTACGAAAGCGCCACGCAATTCAATCGCGAATACAGCCGTTTCTTCGGCCAACCTCCTATGCGAGACGTTCGAGGGCTTCTCTCTCCGGGTGCTCCGAAACTCGAATTGGTTGGCAGTCTCTGAATTTGGGCAGCATCGCCTTCATCCACAGTCGCGCGCGGGAATCAATTCTAACGGAGAGAATAATGCCGCACGTGATCGTTAAGTTATAGCCGGGCAAATCAGACGAGTAAAAGACTCGTCTTGCTGAAGCAATCACGAAGAACGTGAGGGACGTTCTTCATAACGGCGATGAGTCCTTTTCGGTCGCCATGGAAGAAGTCAAATCTCATGACTAGAGAAGGTCTACAAACCTGATATCCAGAATAAGTGGGACACTCTCTATAAAGCCAGGATACGATGCAAATGATTTGTCGAGGACACGAACATGGAAATTAAAAGGGTTGGTTCACAGCCGTCGGCCAAGGGGCCGGCAGACTGGTTCACAGGGACGGTTCGTATCGATGCGCTCTTTCAGGCGCCCGATCCCGCCCTGGTTCAAGGCGCCAGTGTCACCTTTGAGCCGGGTGCACGAACTGCTTGGCACACGCATCCGCTCGGACAGACGCTAATCGTGATCGCAGGGTCCGGATGGGCACAACGATGGGATGGCCCAGTCGAGGAAATTCGCCCCGGTGATGTGGTGTGGTTCGCTCCAGGCGAGAAGCACTGGCACGGGGCAACTCCGACCACCGCGATGATGCACATAGCGATTCAAGAGAAGAAAGAGGGCAAGGTCGTCGACTGGATGGAGCACGTCAGCGATGAGCAATACCGACTAAACGTTGGCTGAAATCTCGACTCGTCCGCTCCCCGTGAAATCAAAAGCTCTAATGAGTGGTAGAATCTCGAACGGAAGCTCTCTTATGACTTGGTAGTGGGCTCTGAGCCCGAGAATCGCCGGTCTTGCGCTTCACGGACAGGGACAAGAATCTGTGCAAGAGACCGAAAACTTCCACGATTTGTTACACAGTTTCACATCGGTTGCCTGCGTATGTGAAATAGTAAAACAACTGCCGTAGACTCAAGCACTTCCACGAAGTGCCGGGATGGCGGAACTGGCAGACGCAGCGGACTCAAAATCCT
>DATDGM010000077.1:0-14190 GCA_036522075.1 Candidatus Sulfotelmatobacter sp. | reverse complement strand
CGCGGCCGCCAATGCGGCCACATCCAACCGGCCTTCCTCGGGCGGGCGCGCTGTTTCCTGCGGCGCGGGACGATCGACAATCGTTTTCAGGTCGCGATTGACCGGGTTGTAGGTCCCCGACTCATCCTCGTCGTATTCTTTTTTCTTCTTTTTCTTGGAGGGGAACACGATGCGGCTCTTCCAGCCATTGTCGGCATCGTTGGCGTCGGTGGTTTCGTCGGTACGGCCTTCTTCTACGGCCGCAATGGCACGGGCAAATCTTCCCGGTTTCGACGATTCCGGCCGCGGCACCACCCGGTCTTCGAGTTTCGAGAGCGCGCTCAGCAATTCGCTGGCTTCAAAGGGCTTGACAATGTAGCCTTCCGCCTTCACCCGCTTGCATTCCTCGGGCTTGAACGGCTCCAATTTTCCTACCGTCAGCAGCACCGGAATCCGCGCCGTCTCCTTCACTTCTTTCAGCCGCTGGCACACTTCCAGCCAACTGTAGCCCGGCATGTAAACGTCCAGGACGATCAGGTCCGGTTTATGTTCGGCTATCTTTTTTAGCGCTGCAGAACCGTTGTTGACCGTAATTACCTCGTAGCCCGCATCTGCGAGGATCTTTCGCCCCATGTTCTGGGCAGTCACGCTGTCATCGGCAAGCAGTATCTTACGGGCCAAAGGTTTCCTCTTTTAGTGAGGGGAGATACCGCGAAGGTAACCTGCCGCACAACGTAAGTCAATGAGCAGAAGGGAGGTAACAGGTTACCAGTGGTCAGCACCTAGTGCGCGCCGAGGGAAAACACGGCCTGAAGTTTGCCAGAACAAGTGCGCAGAGAGATGCTGAAAGCTGACGGCTGAAAGCTGACGGCTGAAAGCTGACAGCTGCTTCTTCAGAACGGAACGATCTTCCGGATGCCCTTCTTTTTCTTCTTCTTGCTAGTCGAGATGTCTTTATCGCTGGCCAGCTCGGAACCGGAACTGGCGGTCGCCGGAGTCACGGCGTGTCCCGGCTCAATCTCGTTCACCTGGGCGGGCGGTGGCGGAACCGCTTCCCCGTCGTCCGTGGTGGGCTTCAGTTCGTTGGGATCGGGTTTCAAATCATTGGAGTCCTGGGCCGCCGGGGGTTTCAGTTCGTTCGAATCTGCCGGCGTCGTTGGCCGGGCGAACGGCGAACTGTTGGCGTTGGCCGGAGGCGCATCGGATCGCGGCGGCGCATCGTTAGGCGGCGGGGCGCCATTCTTCACTACCTCAACCCCCAGGTTCTTCTCGCCCCCTGCGGGCGTTCCCATTCCCGCCTGCAACGTTTTCCTGGTCTCGTCGCTGGCGGCAATGGGCGTTGGGTCAGAAAGTTGTGGTTCGCCAAACTTGGTGGCCTGGCCCACATCGGGGTGCTTCATGAACGCCGCGGTCAGGCGCCCGAAAGCTCCCGTTTCGTGGCGACTGTCGTCTTCCGCTTTGTTGCGCGCTACATCGGCTTTCGTGGGCCGCGGGATCGGCTGATGCAGAGCTTCCAGCCGACTCTTCGCATCGTCCACGCGGTCCATGATGGGATAGCGCGTAATGATCTGCGCATATCTGCTGGCAGCTTCTTTCGTGTCCGCCGCGATCAGGTTCGCCTTGAACGTTTCTCCCACACAGCCCGGCGGAGTGCCCGGGCCCGAGCAAGAGGGGGCCGAGCGTATGCGGGCGATTTGCCCTTCATAATTCTGCCCCAGCAGATACAGGGCTTCATCAGCGCGGCTGTACAGAGGATATTTATCCACCAGCGACTGCAGGCGCGCGATCGAAGCCGCATACGACATCTTCATGTAATAAAACTTGCCAATCTCGAACTCCCGCTCGGCCAGCACTTCCTGCACTTCCAGCAGCCGCTGCTTGCCCTCCGCCACCAGCTTGGCGTTATCCGGGTACTGCATGATGAGGTTGCGGTATTCATCCTCCGCCCGCTTGGCGTGGGTATAGTCGCGGTCCGCCTTCTCCATCTGCTGATACTGGATGTTGGCGATTTTCAGCTGAGCCTCAGCCGCTTCCGGCATGTTCGGGAAAAAAGTCTGGAAGTCGCGATATTCCTGCTCCGCCTGCGCCAGCGAGGCCGTTCCACCCTCGGCGTACCAGGAATCGCCCACTGCCAGCTTGGCGCGCGCGATAAATTCAGAGTCGGGATAGGTGTTGATCAGGGTTTGCAGGGTCATGCGGGCCACGTCGAAGCGGTTGCGCTTCATGGCTTCCATAGCTTTGTCGAAGAGCACTTTATCCGGCTGCTTGGAATTCACTTTGCCCAGCGGATTGACGGCCTTCTTATTGGAGCAAGCCGCGGTGAACACAAGCGCCAAACCCACGACCGCGATCAACGAATTTCTGCGTGACAATAAGTGTGAAATCATGAAGACCTCGAAATCGAAAAACTTATGTGAGGACGGCCGCCCTCGGCCGTCCCTGTCGAGCGAAGCTCGACTCCTAATCTGCAGCTGCAGCAAAATTTAAACTTTTTGCAGAGCTGCCTCCGTGGCCAGCTTCAGCAACTCCTGCGCATTCTTTCTGGGATCGCCATTGCCGAACACGGCGTTGCCCGCCACCAGAATTTCCGCGCCCGCCCGCACCACATCGCCCACGGTGTCGAGCCCCACGCCGCCATCCACTTCAATCCGGTAATGCAGCCGGCGCTGGCTGCGAATCTCCGCTAACTTCCGCATTTTGTGCAGCATAGACGGAATAAACTTCTGCGCTCCGAAGCCCGGATTTACCGACATCACCAGCACATAGTCCACAATGTCGAGCACTTCGACGAGCGTCTCGACCGGGGTCGCCGGATTGATCACAACTCCGGCCAGGCAATCGTGGTTCTTAATCAGATGCAAAGTACGGTTCAAATGTCGACAAGCTTCCTGGTGCACCGAAATCCAATTTGCGCCCGCCTCGGCAAATGCCGGAATAAAATCGTCCGGATTCTCGACCATGAAGTGGCAATCGAGCGGCAAATCAGTCGCCTGCCGCAGCGACTTCACCACTGGCGGCCCCAGGGTCAGATTGGGCACGAAGTGTCCGTCCATAACGTCCACATGGATCACACTTCCCCCGCCTTCGCCCGCGGCGCGCACTTGCTCGCCTAAACGCGCAAAGTCAGCCGAAAGAATCGATGGTGCGAGCTCAACCAATGCTGATCTCGTAGGAGCCCTGCCACAAAATAACGCCGTGGAAATTCTATCACCTTGATCGAGGGGTGGGTTGAGGAGTCCCAGGCCCTTTTGCTCACGTTGCGGTTTACAGCCTTTGAAAAGTCTGAAGACGTTTTCACGAGAATTTAACCGGCACGTAACCTGCGCCGAATAATGAAGGGATACCTTCCACGGATGCTTTCGACTTCAACATCTTATGGAGGAATTCGATGAAATCCCCAAGTATTTTGCGCTTCATGGTGGCTTGTGGTGCCCTGCTGACGGGGTTGGCCGCGTCGGGGCAAGTTGTAGCGACGGCTCCCTATACGGTCTCGGTTTTCGCCACCAGCATTCCCGGCATTGATTTCGCGCCGGACTCAATCGCGGTGCTGAACGGCAACGTGTTCGTGGGCTATGGCGATGGCGCCGCGCCCGATGGCTCCGATGGCAAGAGCAGCACGATCGTCGAATACAAGCCAAACGGCGACATGGTCACCACCTACACCGTGCCCGGCCACAATGACGGACTGCGCGTGAATCCCAAGACCAAACAGTTGTGGGCGATGCAGAATGAAGATGGGAGTCCTAATCTCGTAATCATCGATCCGACCAACGGAACGCAGACGATGTACACATTCGGCCCCACTCCCCATGGCGGCGGCTATGACGATATCTCATTCCGCGGCAATGACGTGTTTCTGAGCGCCTCGAATCCCGCCAATAATCCGAATCTTGCGCCCGCTATTGTGAAGGCGGAACTCAGCGGAAGCACCGTAGTGGTCACCCCTGTACTCAGCGCCTCCGCGACCGCCACCGATATCCCGACCGACACTCCGATCGGACTGAACCTGCAGGACCCCGACTCGATGATCTTCGATCCCCTGGGAGACCTGGTCCTCGATAGTCAGGCCGATGCAGAACTGATCATCGTCCACCACGCCGGTTATGTGGACCAGAGCGTTTACCACCTCGCACTTACCGAAAACGGGTCGTCGTCCCAGATTGACGACACAGTTTTTGCCACCTCCAGTCATGGAGTCATCCTGGTATCGGATCGGGACGGCGAAACCGTCTACTCCATCTCGCGCGACATCTTCGCTCCGTCCGCCGCATTTAGCGCAACGCCTGCGGCGGTAGCTTCACTCGATCTGCAAACCGGCATCCTGACCGACGTAATCACCGGAATGGTAAGTCCGCACGGGATGGCTTTCATCGGCAAATAAATTCCCCTCGCATTCGGGGGTGCAGCCGGCGGAAGCCGGCCGCACCTTCCTAGAAGCTAAGTCACTTCATTCCACAAGTGACTGGCTCTCTCCGGGGGACCTTATATCGCTCGGCTGCCCCGTACGCCGGAGTCCGGCATCAGCTAGCACTTATGGGGACGCGGCCTCGTGCTACCCTCGACGTTCATGGCAGCCGCGTCCCAATTCGCGCCCGCCGCCTGCAGCCTGGGCGCGGTTTTCATCTGGGGCACGAGCGATTTTATCGGTGGATACGGCGTCCGCCGCGCCAACGCATTCGTCTTCAGCGCGCTGTCCCACGCCTGCGCCATGGCGCTGATGCTGACCGTAGCCCTGGCGCAACACGCTCCATTCCCTTCCCGCACGAGCGTGATGTGGGCGCTGCTTGCCGGCGGGATCGGCGGTTTCTCGCTGGCAATTTTTTATCGTGCCCTGGCGGAAGGAAAAATGGGACTAACCGCGCCCGTCGCCGCGCTACTCAGCGCCGCTATTCCTACGCTCGCCGACATCGCCATGGAAGGCGCGCCCCACCCCTGGACATTCGTGGGTTTCGCTCTCGCCATCGTCGCCATCTGGCTGATGACGCGCAGCGAACCCGTGCCGGGCGCAGACTCCAAACCAGAGAATTCGGAATCGACGCCGGAAACCTCAGTGGATTCAGCCCAGCGCTTTGACCAGAAAGAAGCCGACGATAAAGAAAGAAGCGGCGGTGCCCCCAAAGGCGTTGCCGTGGCGGCCCTCGCCGGAGTAGGCTTCGCCGCATTCTATCTGTGCATCCGCCAGGCAGGAGCCGGCTCCCCGTTGTGGATCGCCGCCGTATCGCGCGCCGCGTCTTTTGTGGCGACCGCCGCCGCAGTGGTCGCAACCAAAGCCCCGCTTCGTCTCGACCTGCCCCGCGCCGGAATGGCGGCCTTCGCCGGATCGTTCGATATCACCGGCAGCGCTCTTTTCATTTACGCCAGCCAGCACGGCCGCCTCGACGAAGCGGTCGTAATCGCCTCGCTCTATCCCGCCGTCACCGTGATCCTGGCACGGCTGATCCTGAAGGAACACTTCAGCCGCTGGCGATTCATCGGACTGCTGGCGGCGCTAGCCGCCGTACCCATGATCGCCGCTGGATAGGTCCTTCTATATTCTAGAATATGGAATATTTTGATCATAAACATATGGTCTGCGGCAATATTTGAGTCGCGAATTTCAGGCCCTGCTATCAAATCCAGAATTCCGCGACGCGATACCCGGGCATTTACTGTCGGATACTGCCAGCCAACAGCGAATCAGTCTTATCCTGTGCCGAGTCCAGAGGATAATCACGTAGAGCTGGTCACGATCGGTATCCGTAAAATGCGTGCAAATCCGTGCCCCGGATTTCCGCTTCTCTGCTAACATCCGCAACGTGCCTCTGCTTGAAATACGCTGCCTGACCAAGGTCTATCCTCGCGTGCGCGCTGTCGACGATGTTTCCCTCGATATTCATGCCGGCGAAACGCTCGGTCTAGTCGGCGAATCCGGTTCGGGCAAGAGCACGCTCGGCCGTCTCATTCTTCGCCTGATCGAACCCACTGCCGGCAGCATCTTGTTCGACGGTCACGATCTGCTGGCCGCCGGCCGCACCGAAATGCGCCGCCAGCGCCGCAACCTGCAGATTATTTTTCAGGACCCGTTCGCCTCGCTCGATCCCCGCTTCACGGTCGAAGACATCATTGCCGAGCCGCTAATCGTGCACGATAAGCTCGTTCACCATGCCGCCGACGAGCAGCCGGCAGAATCATGTGGGGAGGGCCCCCGGTTGTCCGGCGGGGCGCAGCCCCGCAGTCTCGCCACAACCACGAACGCCCGCTCTCGCCGAGCCCGCGTCGCCGAGCTCCTCCGCGCCGTCGGTCTCGACGAATCCGCACTCGGCCGCTACCCACACGAATTTTCCGGGGGACAGCGGCAGCGCATCAGCATCGCCCGCGCTGTAGCTCTGCGGCCAAAATTCATCGTCTGCGATGAGCCTGTTTCCGCGCTCGACGTCAGCGTAGGCGCGCAGGTTGTCAATCTGCTCGCGCAATTGCAGCGCGAGTTCGGCCTGACCTATCTTTTCATTTCCCATTCCATGCCGGTTGTGCGCTATCTCTCGACGCGCATCGCCGTTATGTACCGCGGAAAAATCGTCGAATCCGGCGACACCGCGCAGATCACCGAGCGCCCCACCCACGCCTACACCAAGAGTTTGCTTGCAGCCACGCCTGAACTGGCAGTCTAAAGAGTTCATGTGGAAAGGGCCGCCCTTCGACTTCGCTCAGGGCGGGCTCCCGGCCGTTCAGCCGAGCCGAGCGAGGCGCCCGTCTGCAGGTCGCCTAAAGCCCTGTGCCAAATCGCCGATTGTGCCCAGGTCGGCGTCACCGGCGCTCGGTTGCGGCGGCGCACCATGACGAACAGGAAGGTCGCGACGAGCGCGATCGGGGAGAGCATGCGCGCGACGACTCTCCCGGAGAGAGTATTCCCACTCCACAGGAGAATAGCCGGCCCGAGAGGATTTTTTCGGCACCATCAGACGAGGGGCCTGACGTGTGCCCGGATCCATTCGAGGATTGGGGCGAAGCGGAAATCGTGATGCTCCATCGAACCTTTGATGAATGACTCCCCCTCCGCAGCTTCGACCTCAATATAGAATCCGTTGCGCCGGAGGAAGACATCGGCGGCGGTGAGCGCGATGCGCTTGTTGCCGTCGAGAAAGCCGTGGTTGTTGCCGAGCGATTCCATTAGCGCCGCAGCTTCCTCTTCGAGGGAATTGTAATAACCGATTTGCGGGCGAAAAACGGCAGCCTCCACAGCGCCTTTGTCGCGGACACCGTGCAAGCCGCCGAACCGCTCGATCAGCCGATGCTGCATGCGGTAGACTTCCGCCACCGTGAGGTAATCCGACATTTACTTGGCAAGTCGATCCAACAAGTCGCGGTTCCGCGCCACCGATTGTTCGAACGCTTCCATCACCTCGCGGCGCACCAGGTGCTGCGACGGAACCACGTTACGCAGATAGAACCCGATCGCCTCTTCCAGAACGTGTCGCTTGGTTTGCCCATTCCGCTCGGCCACTGCAACCAGCTCGTCATAAAGCTTGGCATCGATCTCTGGAGTGAACTTCTTGGTCTTCGCGGCTGGCATGGCTTCTACAGTCTTCTGTTCTTCTCTCTTCTTCTTCTCTTTAACTTCCTCTTCGACGACTATTTTATCCGTTTACCATGATAAATCAATATTTATATTGATAAATCCATACCATTGAGAATTAATGACTTATCCTGCGGTTAAAGTCTTTCGTTGTAATCAAGAAAATCCAAGAGACCGTAACCGCAGAGACCGCAAAGAACTTCCGCAAAGGTCGCAAGGAAAACGAGCTAGGACGCTACCGAGCGCGTCCGGCTTGTCCAAAGCGGGCTGCCCGACTAAAATGCCAGCGACCCAGCAGGAGGAAACAATATGGCGGCTGCACCCATGCCACCCGCAGCTCTCCCCGCACCCACAACCGAGCCCGCCCCGCTCTCCCAGGGCGCGCGCATCGTCAACACCTTCATCGCTCCCAAGAAAACCTTTGCCGACATCCGCCGCAGCGCACAGTGGTGGCTGCCGTTCTTGCTGATGATCATTACTGTCTGGGCGATGGTGTACGTTGCGGAACAAAGGATTGGCGTGCAGAAGCTGGCGGAGAACGATATGCACTCCCGGCCCAAAGCCGAGGCGCAGTTTGAAAAATTAGCGCCGGAGGTGCAGCAACAGCAAATAAGAATTACTGGGATTGCTTATTACGTCGCGATCCCTGTTATCACTTTGCTCATTTGGCTGGTAATGGCGGGGCTGCAGTTTGGCACCTTCACGTTCGCGGCCAACGCCGATCTTTCGTACGGCAGATCGCTTGCGGTAGTCGTTTACGCGGGATTGCCCATGGTGCTGAGGCACCTCTTGGCCATCGTCTCCGTGCTCGCGGGCGCGAGCGCAGACGGGTTCACGCTGAACAATCCGATCGCTTCCAATCCGGGATACTTCATGAATGCGGCGGACAGTCCATTCTGGTATTTCATCGCTTCCCAGGTGGACATCTTTTTGCTTTGGACACTCGCGCTAACCGCAATCGGGTTTGCCACCGCCGGCAAAGTAAAGATGGGGACATCGTTCGCAATCGTGATTGGGTGGTGGGTTGTGATCACGCTGGCATTTTCTGCATTATTTTCGTAATTGGGGCTCTTCTTTCGATTTCTCAAGGAGGCTTTTGTGAAAGCTGCTTTAGTTGCTCTGCTCTTCGTTGCGTGCATGACCAGCGCTGTCAGCCAAACCGGAGCGTCGTCTCACGCACCTGCCGCCTCGGCAGGCCCGGTCAAGGATCCCGTCTCTACATCGTTGCGCATGATGCTGCCGGGACGGCAGAAAAACATCCTGGGCGCTATCGAGGCTATGCCGGCTGACAAGTTCAGCTACAAGCCCACCCCGGACCAGATGAGCTTCGGACATCTGGTGGTCCACATCATCGAATCGAACAATGGCCTCTGCGCCAAAGTGGCTGACGTGCCCGCGCCGAAGGCCGAGGAAGTCAAAGATACTGACTCCAAAGATAAGCTGCTGGCCGCGGCCAAAGCTTCGTTCGATTTCTGCGGCGAAGCCCTGAGCAAGATGGATGATTCCAAGCTGGGCGACAGCGTTGAACTCTTTGGGGGCCGCCAGTTCCCCCGCGCGATGGGCGCCATGGGCATCGCCAGCGGATGGGCAGATCACTACGGCGCCGCCGCGATGTACTTGCGCCTGAATGGGATTCTGCCGCCGTCGGCGCAGCCGAAGAAGTAGGCTTCAGCACTCAACATTCAACCATCGCGGGAGTCCTCGCCTGCCTGAATGCCAATTGCTAAGTACTAACTGCTATTTAATCTGCACCAGATCCCCGGCAACAACGCCAGCCGGCTGCTGCGGCGCCCTCCAGGAATCGAAAATCGAAACTTGATGGACGCACGACACGGTGCAATGCGGCGCGCAGGATTTTTCGGTGAGGAACTCGCGGCGCAGGTCGTCGCGAGTGTAGGTTGCGAGCGGAACTCCGGGATAGCCGCGCTGTTGCGAGCAGTAGTGCACCAATCCGTCTTCGCAGATATAGAGATAGCGCGCGCCCGCGCGGCAGCGCCAGTCGTTGGCTTTGCCTTGCGCGATGTTGTCCTGAAAAGCGTGGACGCGGGTGAAGCTGCTTTTTTCCAGCGCCTGCATTTCGTGGTAGATGCGGCGTTCCTCCTCGCCCAGCGGCTGCAGTTGGCCGCTGCCGTCGTGAATAATCCCGATGGTCGAAGTGAATCCCAACGCGATCGCGCGTTTGCCGATCGTGAGCGCGTCCTGGGGATGCGAGATGCCGCTGCCGACCACGGAATTGATGTTCACGTGAAAGTCGGCGTGTTCGGCCAGCAGCTCGAGTTTGCGGTCGAGCACCTTCAGACTTTTCTTCGACACGTCATCGGGATTCACGTTGTCGATGGAAATCTGCAGCCACTCGAGCCCGGCGCGGTTGAGCCGTTGAATTCGTTCCGCTACAAGCAGATAGCCATTGGTGATGAGGCCGGCGATCATGCCGTTCGAGCGGATGCGGCGGATCACGTCATCAAGTTCTGGATGCAGCAGCGGCTCGCCGCCAGAAATCGTGACCACGGCCGTGCCCAGCGCGCCCAGCTTGTCGATGCGGCGGAACATTTCGTCGATGGGCACGGGCTTCGAGAAATCGTCAAACTCGTTGCAGTATGTGCAACTTAAGTTGCAGCGGCGCACCGGAATGATGTGCGCCAGCAGCGGGTGATCGGTCGAAGCGAGCGCGCGGATCGCCATATTCACCCCGCGCAGATTGCGGTGCAAAGCCTTGGCGCTACGACGCAATTTGGTAAGTGCAGAGGGCATGGTCGAACTTCTATTACAGCATAGACCCATTGGAAGTGCATGCCGGCAGCAGCGTTTGGTAGATTCGACGGGCTGAACGGCAGTCTTTGCACTCGTCCGGTCGGTGTTTTTCTCTGCGGCCTCCCCGGGTATTCCCTGCGTACTCAATGTCAAGAACCTCAAGAGCCTTTCACCGCAGAGGTCGCTGAGGAAACACGCTGAGAACGCAGAGGACGGCAAAGGCAACAGCTTTTACTTGCTGATCGGCTTGCGCTGGAACTGGTTTATTGGAGCAGCTCGTGCCCGGCCTTGCGCAGCAACTCGACCACGCCGCTCATGTGCTCTTCCTGGATGAGGACGTAGTCGGTGTCGTAGGTCGAGACGGCGAAGATGGGGACGCCGTTGCCAGAGAGCGGCTGAATGAACGAGAGCAGGATTCCGGTTTGCGAGAACAGGAATGGGCCTTCAAGCTTCAGGCAAGTCCAGCGCGGGCCCGAGCTGATGTCTTCGGGAATGTTCTTGGCCGAGCAAACAACCGAGATTTCGTCGGCCGTGCGGGTGACGGAAGTGAACTCACCGGACGTCGCCCAAGCCGGAATCTCCGCCTTCGGCGCGAGGCGCACGATGGCGTAGGAGCCGCGCAGTTGGCGGAACTTGAGCTGCTGGCGGCGTTGATGGGGAGGGCCGTGTTCGTCGCTGACGGCTGACATGGTCGGCGACAGGATAACAATTCCGGGGATGGGTCCGGGGCGGAATTTGCTGATAGTGGAGTGGAAGCGGTCGCGGGCAAGAGTGCCCGCGCCACATGAACGGGCTCGCTGCGCTCGGCGACAGCCGGGGCGGCTGTCGCCACATGGGTTCTTTCCTCACGGAGTTGCCAGGGCATACGGGCTGGTGGCGCGGTGGCGCTTTTCGAATTCTTCGCGGGTGCAGAGGGTTTGCATATCGGTGATGCGGTCGACGGCCAGAATGCCATCGAGGTGATCGATTTCGTGTTGCAGGAGTTCAGAAAGATTGCGGTCGTCGCCGGCGTGGAAATCGTGATGTGCGCTGTCTACGGATTGATAGCGGACGGTGATTTCGCGGTGGCGTTCGACTTGCATGAAGATGGAGAGAAAGCTGAGGCAGGCGTCCCAGACGATGATTTTTTCCGCGCTGCGCTCGATGATTTCAGGGTTGATGAGGGGCCACGGGTTTTCTCCTGGCAGTTGCAGCAAGATTACGCGCTGCAGGACGCCGAGCTGAGGGGCGGCAATGCCGCGTCCGTAGCCGGTATTCGAGCGCCAGTGTGCAAGGGTGTCGGCGAGGTCTTGGATCAGCGCGGCGATTTCGGGGGCCGCGGAATCCGCCACGGGGAGCGACTTCTTCCGCAGGATTGGGTCGCCGAGTTGGAGGATGGGACGGACCATAGGAGCAGTTCTCGGTTCTCGGTTCTCAGTTCTCAGTTCTCGGTTCTCAGTTCTCAGTTCTCGGTTCTCAGTTCTCGGTTCTCAGTTCTCGGCTTTCGGCTTTCGGCTTTCGGCTTTCGGCTTTCGAAAAGGCTAGACTGGCTCGCCCCCTTTTTGCAAGCTGGGGGTGTAGTGGCTGGCCTGTGGTGGGGCTGCCGGGCTTTGCCCGGCTGGACAGCCGGGGGCGGCTGTCCCCACATGAGCATTGCTGGGCCTCGGCAATCTGCAAGCGAAAAAATCTGCAATCTGAAATCTGTGATTCAGCGGGCCGCGGCGGCGTCGAAGAGGTTCAGGAATTCCAGTTTCTTTTCTGCTGGGAGGAATGAAGCTTCAAACGAGTTGCGGGCGAGTTCGCGCAGGTGCTCGTCGGTGAAGGCGAAGGTGTCTTGGGCGAGTTGGTATTCGCGGTTGAGGGTGGTGGCGAACAGCGCCGGGTCGTCAGTGTTGAGGGTGATCATCACGCCCTGGTCAAAGTAACGCTTTGCGGGATGGTCGGCGATGGCGGGGCAGACACCGGTGCGGAGGTTGCTGGTCAGGCAGATTTCGACGGGTATCTGGCGCTGTCCCAGCTCATCCATCAGATCGGCATCCAACGCCGCAGTGTAGCCGTGGCCGATGCGCTCGGCGCGCAGGTTGAGCGCTCCCCAAATGGATTCAGGCGGTCCGGTTTCGCCGGCGTGCGCGGTGAGGCGCAGACCGTGGTCGAGCGCGTAGGCATAGACGCTGCGGAAAAGTTCGGGCGGGCCTTTCAGTTCGTCGCCGCCAAGGCCAACACCGACTACGTTGCGCTCGCGGTAGAACACGGCCAGTTCGAAGACGCGTTGCGCCTGCTCCACACCGAAGTGGCGAGTCGCATCGAAAATCCAGAGCAGCGAGACTCCGAAATCGCGCGCGCCGCGGGCGCGTCCGCGTTCCAGGCCGTCGAAGATGGCGGGAAAATCCTGCTTGCGGCGCAGGCAGACGCCGACCGCCACGTAGACCTCGGCGTGGAGAATGCTCTCGGCTTTCAACTGCTGCATCAGGCGATAAGTGACGAGTTCGTAATCGTCGGGTCCGCGCAGATGCTCGCTGACTGCTTTGAACGCCATCAGGAAACTGGGAAAGTCGGTGTAGTTGTAAAGCTGGGCCACTTCGGCAGGCGTGGCATGCTCGCCGTGACGCTCGCGCAGTTCGAGCAGGGTGGCGGCGTCGACGGCACCTTCAAGATGCAGATGCAGCTCGGCTTTAGGGAGCTGGCGGATGAAGGCGTTGGGCAGACGCTCGGGCGCGGAGGACATCAGTACGATTGTAGATTGCGCAGGGGCGATTGGCGAGGGGTGCCGATTTCACCAGGGAGTCACCGAGACACTCAGAAACGCGAGGAAGGATGACTCTATCAGTGAGACAACAGCACGAAGAGAAAGCGAAGTGAGTTGGAGCCGACGAAGGCGCGAGCGGTTGTGGCATGAATTCCTTTTTGTTACCGTGGGTGCGGAGAAGATGCTAGGGTCCTTCGACTTCGCAGGCCGATTCGCGTTGCTCATCGGTCTGCTACGCTCCGACGACAGAGTTGGCTGAAGGCTGACGCCTGACGGCTGAGGTCCGATGGCTGCGGTCTCCCACTTTGTGGCAAACAATCTTCGTTCCAGGCAGTTGTTTCCGTTACAATCCTCTGTTTCCATTTCCGGCTCAAGGGAGAGCGCATGAAAACGAAGATCGTTCGCAGTTGGCGGGTTGCGGGGGCAGTGCTGGCTGCGACGTTTATGTCTTCCGCATTTTCCGCGCAGGCACAGTCGCTGCAGGTGAAAACGAGTTCTGGCGCAGTGGAAGGCAAGGCGGACGGTCCGGTGCACGCGTTTTTGGGTATTCCGTACGCGGCGCCGCCCGTGGGCGATTTGCGCTGGAAGGCGCCGATGCCGCCGGCCAAGTGGGATGGAGTGCGCAAAGCCACCGACTTCGGTTCGCATTGCATGCAGGGGCCGGTGTTTGGCGACATGACGTTTCACGATCCTGGCGGGAGTGAAGATTGCCTGACGCTGAATGTGTGGCTGCCGGCGAAGCCGCCGAGCGCGAAGCTGCCCGTGATGGTGTGGATTTACGGAGGCGGCTTTCAGATCGGCGCAACCTCGCAAAGCGTTTACGATGGCACGGCGCTGGCGGAGCAAGGCGTGGTGCTGGTTAGCATCAACTACCGGGTGGGCGTGCTCGGATTTCTGGCGCACCCCGAGCTCGATAAGGAATCGCCGCATGGCGCTTCGGGCAATTACGGCCTGATGGACATGGTGGCCGGCCTCGAATGGGTGAAGCGCAATATCTCCGCATTCGGCGGCGACCCGGGCAACGTGACCATCTTCGGCCAATCCGGCGGCGGCGGCAAGGTGATGCGGCTGATGCATATGCCTGTGGCGAAGGGGCTGTTCCATAGAGTAATTGCGGAGAGCGGCGGCGGTCTGAACTACCGCACCGTGGACCTAGACGCCGCGATCAAGAGACAGCAGGCGA
>DATDGM010000076.1:0-2081 GCA_036522075.1 Candidatus Sulfotelmatobacter sp. | reverse complement strand
AGAGGGCCTGGCGATCGCCGCGGCGCACGAAGACCGGCGCGAACCCCTGAAGAGCTATTGCAAAGGGTTACTGCTGCCCGGGGAGCGTAAGAGCATTGAACCTATGGCGGCTCGGCTTGCGCCAGAGAACGTGCAGTCGATGCGGCAGTCATTGCACCACCTTGTGGCCAAAGCGCCCTGGAGCGACGAATTGCTGCTGGAGCAGGTGCGCAACCAGGTCTTGCCTGCGATGCAGAAGCAGAGTCCCGTGGTGGCCTGGATTGTGGATGATACCGGCTTTCCCAGGAAAGGCAGGCATTCCGCTGGCGTCGCACGTCAATACTGCGGACAGGTAGGCAAGCAGGATAACTGCCGTGTGGCCGTGAGTCTCTCGGTGGCGACATGGACTTCGAGTCTGCCCATCGCGTATCGGCTGTATCTTCCCAAAGAGTGGACCGAAGACACAGAGCGGCTGAAGAAGGCGGAGGTGCCGGAAGAGATCCAATTCCAGACGAAGCCGGAAATAGCTTTGGACCAGATCCGCGCGGCGATGGCGGCAGGCGTGAACCGCGGCGTTGTTCTGGCTGACGCGGCTTATGGCATCAACACCGATTTTCGCGACGGACTTACCGGGCTCGGTCTGCAATATGTTGTGGGCGTGCAAAGCTCGATGACGGTCTGGGAACCGGGCAAGCAGCCCTTACCCGCAAAGCCCCGCGGCAAAATGGGACGACCTCCGCGACTCTTACAGCGGACGGCGGACCATCAACCCGTCTCCGTGAAGCAGTTGGCGATGAAGCTGCCTTCCACTGCCTTCAAGGAAATTACCTGGCGCGAAGGGGTGGAACGGAAGTTGCAGTCCCGCTTTGCCGCGGTTCGAGTTCGCCCGGCTCATCGGGATTATTGGAAGGCGGAACCGCATGCAGAAGAGTGGCTATTGGTCGAATGGCCGCGAGGAGAAACAGAACCCACTAAGTATTGGATATCGACGTTACCCTCCGATACCAGACTCAAAGCTTTAATCAAGATGGCCAAACAGCGCTGGATCATCGAACGAGACTACCAGGAGCTGAAACAAGAGTTAGGACTGGGGCATTTCGAAGGTCGCAACTGGCGCGGGTTCCACCATCACGCCACGCTATGTATTGCAGCTTATGGGTTCCTGGTGGCCGAGCGGAACCTTTTTTCCCCCTCTGCCCGCTCCGGCAACATCAGGTTCACTACCCCAGCCTCAGCACCGGACTTCCGCCCGCGCGGTTCGCCCCGAGCGGCATAACCCATACTCGATTGCGACGCTGCGAATCGAACTCGCGCGAAAGCTCCTCGGCCAATTGCCTCACTGTCCATTCTGTGGATCACGTTCGGGATAATCCTCGGCATCGATATCCGGCTCAGCCACGCAGGAAGCCGGGCGGGAATGATTCGGCGCGGTGTGCCAAACATCGTCCGCCAGTTTTACCCGATTGAGCTTCTCGAGCGCCACACAACGCCAGTTCGACGCAGAGCCCGGCGCCTGAAGTCCGCTCCGGCTTTCGCCGCCGTATTGATAGCACAGTGCGCGAAGTTCTCCCTCTCTGTTGCGACCTAATCTGTGGGGACAAAACAATCTCCACCGCCGCTCATACATGGCTTCAATCGGCTTTCGATTCGCCACTGCCGTCCATACCACCCTGTAGATCTCCTCCAACGTCTGGAACCGCACCGTGACAACACCCATATCAATTCAAAACTACCAGCTGGGCGTTATCTTCAACATAAACAGCAGTTTATGACCCAGTAGTACTAGCAGGCTGCTGAAAAAGTAGATTTCAGCCCTGGCCTCCGAAAACAAAGTCGCCTATGATTGTTTTATGCGTGGTCCTGACGCTCAGCAATCGGCGATGTTCAGCTATCTGTCTCCGGAGCAGCGGGTTCCGGCCCATCATCCTTTGAGAAAGATCCGTGAGGTCACGGATCGGGTGCTGGACGAATTATCGGATGTGTTCGGCGAGATGTACTCGAAGATGGGGCGGCCATCGATTGCGCCGGAAAAGATCCTGCGGGCGCTTCTGCTGCAGGTACTGTACACGATTCGCAGCGAGCGGATGCTGATTGAGCAGCTG
>DATDGM010000075.1:0-2797 GCA_036522075.1 Candidatus Sulfotelmatobacter sp. | reverse complement strand
GGGCTTGAGGAACCGGCCAAAAGAAAAAACCAGCGGCGTGGACGAAGTTAGCGGTGGCACTGACCGCCACGATGCTTATCCGCTCCGCTATCCGCACTGGTATTTGTTTCTCGGGTTCAGAGTGCCGTAAACATTGGGCTTTGAGAGAGGGCTGGACAAAAGTAGCGCTTTGGTTTAGAGTATGGTTTGTTTCTCAAGTCGCTCAACCCCATTCGGCGGATCAAAGAACTGGCGCAGGAGTTACGCCGAGCGCGTGAGCAACGGGATCAGGCGCTGCAGGACAAGCAGCGTCTAGAGAGGGAAAATGCGCGGCTGCGGGAAGAGATCGAGCGCTTGCAAAAGGAGTTGGAGACCGCGCAGCGCGCGGCCCGGCGTCAGGCGGCTCCGTTTTCGCGAGGCCAGCGCAAGAGTCATCCGAAATCCCCAGGCCGCAAGCCGGGCGCCGGCTATGGAAGGCATCACCGTCGGCCCGTCCCGGAGCGTGTGGATGAGGAGATTCTGGTACCGGTTCCGGCACAGTGTCCGGGGTGCGCCGGTCCGCTGACCGTAGAGCGGATCGAGCCGCAATATCAGGAAGAGATCGTGCGCCGGACGTGGGTACGGCGTTTTGACATTCCCATCTGCCGGTGTCTTCAGTGTGGGAAGCGTGTGCAGGGGCGGCATCCCCTGCAAACCTCCGATGCGATCGCAGCAGCGGCGGTGCAGGTGGGGCCGGAGGCGGTGACCCTGGGAGTGCTGATGAACAAGCTGCAGGGATTGCCGCATGCCGATGCCGCCGCCATTCTGAAGCAGGGCTTTGGATTGACCATGAGCCGGAGCGGGATTTGCCGGGCGATCCAGCGGACAGCGCGCAAAGCCGAAGCCACTTGGCACGCGCTGCGGGATGCAGCGCGGCGCAGTGAGCTGGTGCACATGGACGAGACCGGCTGGAAGGTGGAGGCGCAGTTGCACTGGCTGTGGGCAGTGGTCACTGACCAGATCACCTTCTGCGAGATTCTACCTGGGCGCGGGTTTATGCAGGCGGCGTCCATTCTGGGAGCCGAGTACGCCGGTTGGTTGATCCATGACGGTTGGCGGGTCTACTACAAATTCCTCAAGGCGGCACATCAGAGTTGCGTGGAACACTTGATGCGCCGCTGCCGGGATCTGGCGGAGGTAGCCACGCCAGCGGCCGCCCGCTTTCCGCTGGCGGTCAAGCAACTGTTGCAGCAGGGGCTATCCTTGCGGGATCGCTATGTGGAGCAGAAGATCTCGCTGCACGGGTTGTGGACGGCCACCGGGCGGCTGGAGGTCAAGCTAGACCGTTTGCTGGAGCGTAAGTATCAGGAGCCGGCGAATCGGCGGTTGGCCAAGCACTTGCGCCACGAGCGGCCGTATTTATTCACCTTCTTGTACTGCCCGGGTTTGGTGGATGCGACCAACAATCTGGCGGAACGAGTGATGCGCCTGTTGGTGGTGATCCGGAAGAACTGGGGCGGCAACCGCACCGCAGACGGCGCCCGAGCGCAGGCGATTCTCACCAGTGTCCTGCGCACCGCGCAGCAGCAAGATAAAGACGCATTTCAGTTGTTGGTGGACCTACTGCGGTCCCCACAACCGAAGCTATTGGACATCGTCCCGCCGGAGCTGTTGACCATAGTCGAATCTACCCCGACAGATTCTGCGGCGAGGATGCTGGTAAGGAAAACATCCCCACAGGCAACCGATACCTGTACCGATATCCCGCTGTTGCCGGAGTGGTTGTCGGTACCCGAAAATCACATCTTCAGTTCCGCGTAAGGGCGATTCCCTGGTTGACGATCTGCCATGAATCCAACTTTGCATGTGACCTTTTGCGGGCGTACGTTCACGGCGCAGGAAGTGGAGTTGATGCGCGTGGTGGCGCACGACTATGCCGGCCTGGGGGTGACCGAGATCGCCAGGACGGTCTGCGAGTTGCTGGAATGGAAGCGCCCCAGTGGCGGGCTGAAGAATCACGAGTGCCGGCAACTGCTAGAGCGTCTGCAGGCGGAGGGAGTGGTGATGCTTCCGGCCCTGCGGCCCTTGGGCGGAAGGGGCCCGCGCCGAGTGGACCTATCCCCGCCACGCGGGGACCCAGAGCCGGTCGCGTGCGCGGCGCGGGAATGCGAACCGCTGGAGTTGGCCCTGGTGGAGGGCCAAGCGGAGAGCCGGTTGTGGCGCGAGCACCTAGAACGCTATCACTATCTGGGGTGCCGCGTGCCATTCGGCGCGAACTTGCGCTATTGGGTGCGGAGTCGCGATCGGGAACTTGCCTGCTTGTTGTGGACCTCGCCCGCCTGGAAAATGCAGGCGCGGGACGCTTGGATTGGCTGGAACGAGGAGGGACGGCAACGCAACTTGCAATGGATCGTCAACAATGGGCGGTTTTTGATTCTGCCGTGGGTACGTGTCAAAGGGCTGGCGAGTAAGATCCTGGCACTGAGCGCCCGGCAACTACCGCACGATTGGCAAACCCGATATGGGCATCGTCCGCTGCTGTTGGAAACTTTGGTGGATGCCACCCGCTTTCGAGGAACCTGCTACCGGGCGGCCAACTGGATCTATGTTGGGCAGACCACCGGACGCGGTCGCATGGACCGGGAGCACAAAAGCCACGGTCAAGCCATCAAAGACATCTATGTCTATCCGCTGGTCCGCAATGCCCAGCGACACCTATGCGGTGATCCTACCCGGTAAACCAATACCCGCACTGTTAGCTGACTCGAACCGCGAGTTTTTCGCCGAGGGATTTGAAATGCTCGATCCACGCTCGAGCATCAGGTTCGCCCTGTTCATC
>DATDGM010000074.1:0-15503 GCA_036522075.1 Candidatus Sulfotelmatobacter sp. | reverse complement strand
TTTCCGGAGCGCAGCAGCGCGCGGTGAAAAATGGCGGTGTCGCTGAGTAACAGGTCGCGCGTGCTGGTTACGAGCAGACTTGGTGGCAGGCCATGCAGGTCAGCGAACATTGGCGAGAGCACCGGGTCTTTGCGGTCGGTTTTGCCCACATATTGGTCGTCGGGCAGATGATTGGGGTCGGTCGGATGCAGTTCGCCGGCAACTCCATCGAGCGCAAAAATTTGCCGTGAGTCGCCGACGCGGCTGAAATCCGCTAACCCTGAAAAGATCCCGACCGCCGCCGGCAATGGCAGACCCAATTGCCTGAGCCGGATTGTAACTTCCGCCGTGAGAATCGCTCCCGCCGAAGTACCGAAAAGTCCAATGCTCTGGGGCTTGTAAGTTTTCAGCAGCTCCTTATAAACGGCGACTACGTCGTCAACCGCGGCCGGGAACGGATTCTCCGGCGCGAGACGGTAGTAAACCGAGACCACCTTGATTTTCGCCAGATTCGCAATGGGCACGCCTTCGATCAGCGAGCCTGAATCCGAGTTGAAGCCACCGCCGTGAAGATTGATGAGCACCCGAGTACTGTTCGTCTCCGCATTCGTGGGTGCGTCCGTCAACGGAGTGATGATATCGGCACGTACGCCGCCGACCGTTGCCCCCTCGACTTTAACGGGATAAATCTTGAGCGCCTCGGCGGAATCTTGCGCGCGCCACGCATCGGTGCGCGCCCGCCGGTCGGCCAGTGGCTCCGGCCCAGGCTTCCGCTTCGCTTGCGCCAGCGTTGCCAACCATTTCTGCGCCTCCGAACTGATCGTCGCCGGCATGGGAATCACGCGCGTGATGTGTGTAGTTCCAGCGGGATCAAAAGTGGCGGAATCGGGCGATGGAAGCGGGGTCGATTGAGCGGCGGTGAAAACCGCCGAAGCAATAGCGGCAAGAAAGGCCAGTTTGAGTTTCATCCGACCATTTGTATCAGAGGGTGGGCGAATCAGAAAGTCCCTACGCCAGCGTGTACTTCCCTCGCTCAATCACTCTCTGCGCGATCTGCTGCCGCAGTTCGATCGTGTTAAACGGCTCATGCTTGGCCAGCCGGCGCAGAATTGCGAGTTGCGTGCGAAGCATGTCTCCCTCAGCTACAGCCGCGATTATTTTCTTCGCGGCGGATTCCACTTTCTCAAAGGCCTGCGACAGGTAAACCCGCGTCATCGCGATCGGCAGCGCGGCGGCCGCCTCACTTGCACTCGACGAAGCTCCACTCTCCGCAATTTTCTGCGCCCGCAGGACGGCTGTTTCCATCGCATAGGTTTCAATGGTCATGTCGGCAATCGCACCCATGATTTCCTGCTGATCCTGGATCGCCTGCATATATTTCTGCGTCGCTGCTCCGGCGGCGAACAACCCAAGTTTCTTAGCCTGCGCCACTAGCTTCCGTTCCTCGGCTAACGCACCTTCGAACTCCTCGCTGATCGCCGGTCCGGACAGCACCTCATCCATCAGTTTCTTGATGGCCGCCATCAGCGGTAACTGACCACTCATCGCTCGCTTCAGCAGAAAGCCGGTAATGATCAGCCGGTTGATTTCGTTCGTGCCTTCAAAAATTCGGTTGATGCGCGCATCGCGGTAAGCCCGCTCCGCGGGATATTCCTCGACAAATCCGTAGCCGCCGTAAATCTGCAGCGTCTCATCGACGACATAGTCGATCATCTCAGAAGCCCATACTTTGATGATCGAACATTCCACCGCGTATTCCTCAATCGCTTTCCGCGTTTCCCGCATCGCCTCCGCGCCCGACTTGTCGACCTCGTTGAGCGCCACATCCATCATGCCCACGGTTCGATAGACCAGGGACTCTCCCACGTAGATCAGCGTCGCCATGTTTGCAATTTTTTCGCGCACCAGGCCGAAGTCGGAGATCGCTTTGCCGAACGCCTTGCGCTGCTTGGCATAAGAAATCGCAGTCTCGATCGAAACGCGGCCCCCACCCACGCACATCGCGCCCAGCTTGAACCGGCCCACATTCAAAATGTTGAACGCGATCACGTGCCCTTTGCCGATCTCGCCCAGCAAATTCTCCACCGGCACCTGGCATTCATTCAGAATCACCGGGCAAGTCGACGATCCGCGAATACCCAGCTTGTGTTCCTCAGCTCCAATCGAAATTCCCGGGAAGGTTCGTTCCACCAGGAACGCGCTGAACTTTTCCCCATCCACCTTCGCAAACACCGTGAACAGATCGGCAAAGCCGGCGTTGGTAATCCACATTTTTTCGCCGCTGAGCAGGTAGTGCCGGCCATCTGCCGAAAGCTGCGCCCGGGTGCGGCAGTTCAGGGCGTCTGAGCCGGACGACGCTTCTGACAGCGCATAAGCGCCCACGATTTCCCCGGCCGCCAGCCGCGGCAAATATTTCTTCTTTTGCTCTTCAGTGCCGAAATAAACTAGCGGCAACATGCCAATGCCACTGTGCGCGCCCCAGGTGGTGGCAAATCCGGCGTACTTCGCGAGGTGGTCGGCAATCACCGCGGCGGTGACCTTGTCCATTTCGAGGCCGCCGTAAGCCTCCGGAATTTCCACCCCGCTCAAGCCAAGCTCTCCTGCTTTTTTCACCAGTGCTCGCGAGATCGAAAAATCCTTGTGCTCGATCTTCTCGATGTTGGGCAGAATTTCGTTCACAGCAAACTCTTCCGCGGTCTGCCCGATCAACTGGTGCTGCTCGGTGAAATCTTCCGGCGTAAAAACCTCTTCCGGATGCCGCTCCTCCAGCAGAAAACTTCCGCCAGAGATCTTGGTGCTCGGAGTTGCAGTCGTGGCCATGGAAATCCTTGTAATGCGTAACAGGCAGCTCTGTTACCGCACAACATTGAAGTTTATAAGCACTGACAGGGATTTACCACTTGCGCGGAAGGTACCAAAGAAGGGTCTTTGGCAGCCGCAGTACGTGGCCAAATGAGTACCAGGGTCGGGCCAGGAGCCAGCGAGAAGAGTTAGAACCGTCAGCCACATCCTCATATACATCTCCTTGAGTTGAAATTCGGACGAAGCGCGATGAAGAGGCAGGCACCGCCGATCAAAAAAGTTCCTTTAACTCACGCTTTCCGTGGGAGCTTACAAAGACAGCGGATCGGGCAGCAGTGCGCGGCAATTCGCTGGAGCCTCACTTAGAAGCATTCGGTAACGCTCGATTGCTCCATCGTAGTTCACCTTCAAGTTGCTGCAATCCATTGCCGAGGAATTATTCGCGCAGGCACTTTGCATCTGTGCCCTGGCGCCTCGCACTTCACTCGCGAGCATCGCAGCCTGCGCGTCGAGGCTCCCACACTGCGCTTGCGGCGCCATGCAAGACGCTCCGTTCCAATACTCGCTCGCAGGACACAGACCCGCAGATGACAGGCAGCCTGCTCCGTTCCAGTACTCGCCCGCTCCGCAGACGCCTATGTTGTTTACAGGCGCAGCCATGCACGCGCCGTTCTTTCCCGCAACTTCTCCCGGAGGACATCCGCATTCTTTGCCCTTGCAAACGGGCTTGCGTAAGTCGCTTTCCACCGGGGGGACGGGCTTGGGCGCGGGTTCTTTGCACGGCCCCTTTTTGCAGACCGGCCGTCGCAGGTCGGCCTCGGCTAGCGTCGCGTCCGCAGATTTCGCTTTGGGCCTGCCAAAGGGGTGGCGCAGAAACGAGAGGAAGCTGCGCTTTTCCGGCCGTGCGGTCTGGCCGAGCCCGGCCTTATTCGCCGGGAGGATTTTTTCGCCCGCCTTTGCGGCTGCGGTCGGCTTGGCGCCGGGACGCGACGGCGCAAGGTTGGCGCGCGCGGCCGTTGAACGCGATGAACTTGCGCTCGCTGCGCGAGTGCTACCGGAGCGTGAGCCGCCTGACGACGAGTGACCGGACGATGAGGGACTGGACGACGAGTGGGCGCCAGAACTACTATGCGACGCACCCCCACCCCCACCCGCAGAGGCATGCGATGAGCCACCAGACGATCCGCTCGACGAGCCGCCACTGTGACCACCCGAACTCGAAGACGAACTCGAGCCGCCAGAGGAATGTTGTGCGAAAAGTGTCAGGGGAAAGATGAGAACTGCTGTAACGACGAGGCCGGCGAGCCGCATAACTACCTCCTACACCGACTTCATTCTCCTACACCACTTGGACCAAGGGCCTGGCCCAAGGATAGCGCGCAGGCTGGTAAAAGTAAGTATTGATTGGGTAAAGAAGTGTAGGCTTATCGCGGCGCAGGCGGAACTTCGCCGTTGGTGCTGCGTACGCGAAAGCGTGTGGCAGGCTGGCAGGTTGAATAGCCTGCGAGATGCGTTGTATCCGAATGCGGGCTATCACGAACCACCACATAACTGCGAATCGAATAGCACACGTTATCCGCGAGCGGCTGTCCATCGGGACCGAAGAGAACGTGGGGCACAACGAATTGATTCAACTGCGGACGGGGCTGGTCAACACGGCTGCGATCCATTGAGTTCTGCGGCTTCAGTTCCGGCGTCGTATTCTGCAAGAAATCCAAAATCGGCGGAAGAAAATCCGTACTCGCCGAAGAATTCGTTTGGCCCGCTTCCCTCGAAGGAACCACGTAAATTGTCTTAGAAGAAGACTGTGCTGCCAGAGGCGCAACGGCCATCATGATCAGCAGTGAAAGGGACACCAAGTGAAGGCGTAAGCGGCGGAAACGGAAGATTGACATGAGCCCTCCTTCCTGTTGCACATTATACTGCCGTCCGCCGGCTGATGACTTACTAAAGTGCCGTTCTTCAAGGCGTTGCTCTCTGATGTCAGTTCAAGTTCTCGAAGATCCCCGCCGCGCCCATGCCGCCGCCCACGCACATCGTAACCAGGCCATAGCGCCCATTGCGGCGTTTGAGTTCGCGGAGAATGGTCGCGGTCAACTTGGCGCCCGTACAGCCCAGTGGATGGCCCAGCGCGATCGCGCCGCCATTGGGATTCACTTTTTCCGGATCCAGTCCCGCCTCTTTGATCACCGCCAGCGACTGCGCCGCGAAAGCTTCGTTCAGTTCAATCACGTCGATATCGGCCAGTTCCAGTCCGGCCATCTTCAGCGCCTTTGGAATCGCAAACACCGGTCCCAGTCCCATTTCCTCGGGCTTGTAACCAGCTGTGGCAAACGCCACGTAGCGCGCCAGCGGCTTGATGCCGAGAGCCTTTGCCCGTTCGGCCGACATCACCAGTGCCGCCGCAGCCCCGTCCGACATCTGCGAAGAATTGCCCGCGGTCACCGTGCCCTTCACGTGGAACGCCGGTTTGAGCGCGAGCAGCGCCTCGATCGAAGTGTCGGCGCGCGGGCCTTCGTCCACCTTGAAAATAATTTCCTGCCGCTTCGGTTTCGATCCGTTGGGAGTGGTAAAGCTCACCGGCACGGGAACGATCTCTTCGTCAAACTTGCCAGCCTGAATGGCGGTCAGCGCCTTCTGATGGCTGCGCAACGAAAACTGGTCGGCGGCTTCCCGGGTGATGCCAAAACGCTGGCCGACACGCTCGGCCGTGAGGCCCATGTTCAGATACGCGTCAGGGTAGTGGTCCACGAGCCATGGGTTCGGAGAAATCTTGTGCCCGCCCATCGGAATCATCGTCATCGACTCGGTTCCGCCTGCGACGATTACCTCCGCGCCGCCGCTCATGATGCGCTCGGCCGCAATGGCAATCGCCTGCAGTCCCGACGAACAGAAGCGGTTGATGGTGAGCGCCGAAGTCTCCACCGGCAGCCCCGCGCGCAGCGAGGCAATGCGGGCCACGTTCATCCCTTGCTCGGCCTCAGGCATGGCGCAGCCAAGTATTACGTCTTCAATCTCTTTGGCGTCAAGCTGTGGCACTCGTCCAAGCGCGCCCTTGATCGCGACAGCAGCCAGTTCATCAGGACGAGTGGCGCGGAGCGTTCCTTTGTAGGCGCGTCCGACCGGTGTACGAACAGAGGAAGCGATGATCACTTCACGCATAAGCAGTTCTCAGTTCTCGGTTTCAAGCCTGTTGTCACTAAATCAGATGCTTGTTGGGCTCACTCGGCTTCAAGTGAGGCACTGACTCATTTCGCCGCGGGTGCGTAGAAGTAATAGTCGGCGCTATAACTCCTCTTCGATTCGGTGTTGACGTTGGTGGCGTCGCAGCTATCGGAAGGCGGCATCCCTCCGTGGGTGCGAACGCGCTGGATCGTGGTGACGTTCGTCAGCAGCCCCTTGCCAGCGTGTCCGACCACATTGAGCAGCAGCCACGGTACCGACTCACCATCGAGGGAATCCACATGCGCCGCGGCCTTGCCGGTGACTTCGCTGCCGTCTTTGAGCTTCCAGGTGGGCCCGGCCGTGTGGCTGCCGACGACTTTATCTTTGCGGTCGTGCAGCTCTGCCTCGGGAGCCTTGAGCGTCCAGGCTAACTTGCTGTCCCCTGCCGCCTGGCAAATGTAGACCTGCGATCCAGTTGCGTGCGCGTACAGCACAACTTCCAGCCCCGCGGGCACCGCGATGGTGTCGGGGACATCGGGTGCTTCCTCTTTGTAAGGCGGAGGCGCATCTTTTTTCTGCGCGTGAGCAACAGGCAGCGCGAGGAGGATTGCGAGCCCGATGGCGGCAGTTGCGGCACCTGGCAGCCTTGGCATAAGCGCGATTGTAGCAGGCAAGAACGGGAAGATTTCGGCGCGAAAAATCGGAGAACAGCGCGAACCGACGACCGAACTCAGTTCCTCAGCGTTTTGCCGGTTTTCAGAGTGTATTGAATTCTCTCCTGTGTTTTCTTCTCGCCGCACAAGGATTTGAAGCCTTCACGCTCCAGATCGAGAATGTACTGCTCGCTGACTGGCGTGCCCGGTGTGACGTTACCGCCGCACAGAACTTCGGCGATTTTTCCTCCCAGCTTCACTTCGTAGTCGGTGATGTAGTCGCCCTGGCGCATCATGTGCACGCCCATTTTCAGCGCGGCCAGAAGGCTCTCGCCGGGAGCGGGGATGTCGGTGCGGGGAACGGGAGGTTCGTATCCGGCGCGGACCAGTTCCAGTGCGCGGGCCTTCGCATCGGAGAGCACGCGCTCGCGGTTCATAGTGATGACGTCGCTCTCGGTGAGAAATCCGAGCCCGCGGGCTTCATGCGCGGACGTAGCGACTTTCGCGGTAGCGATGGTGCCGAAAGCCTTCTTCATGGCTTCGAGCATTTCGACGGAGCCAGCGAGAGCTTCGCCCGACGACTTACCGTGCGCCGCCGCAGCCGTGTCGACGGCGCGGAGCAGCATTTCTTTACAGCCTCCACCGCCGGGGAGCAGGCCAACGCCCACCTCGACTAATCCGGTGTAGAGTTCGGCGTGCGGCTGGCGGGCTGCGGCGTGCAACGAAATTTCAGTGCCGCCGCCGAGGCACAGTCCGAACGGCGCAGACACCACGGGCTTCGGCGAAAACTTGATGGCCTGGGTCATGCCCTGGAACTGGCGGATGACGAGGTCGACGTCGTCCCACTCTTCTTCCTGCACGCTCATCAGCAGCAGCATGAGGTTGGCGCCGACCGAGAAGTTGGTCGCGTCGTTGGTGATGACGAAGGCGTCGAAATTGTCGCCGGGGCCATGGGGCTTCAGGGTTTGAGAAATAAGCCCGATGATGTCCGCCCCCAGCGCGTTCATCTTGCTGTGAAACTCGATGCAGGCCACTCCGTCGCCGAGATCGACGACGGACGCCCCGGAATTTTTCTTGACCACACCGTTGGATTTTTTTGCGACAGTCACCGACCAAACGCCTTCGGGAACTTCGAGCAGTTGCCAGTTGCCGGTTTCCAGTTGCCAGTATTTGCGGCCTGAGGGGGATTTTGGATCGTCGAGGTACCAGGATTTTTGGCCCGCAGCCAACAGCTTCTCTACATTCGTCGCTACCGGTCTGTTTTCTTTTTTCATGCGCTCGACCGTAGGCTCGACGCCGGCAGCGTCCCAAAGCTCGAAGGGACCGAGCTCCCAGTTGAAGCCGAGGCGCATGGCGCGGTCGATTTCTACGATGGAGTCGGAAATTTCCGGCACCCGGTTGGCCGAGTATGTCCAGAGATCGGAGAGCGCGGACCAGAGGAACGCTCCGGCCTTGTCTTTTTGCGAAGCCGCCGGCGATGTTCCGCCGTCCATACCCAGCAACATGCGCAGACGCGCGCCGGTGTCTTCGATATTTTTCGCCATGTCGAGCGTGGCGAACTTGGGCTTCTGCCGCGGGTGGTATTCGAGGGTCTTCCAGTCGAGGGCGAGGCGTTCGTCTTCGCCTTCTCCGCCTCCTTTTGCTTTCTTGTAGAAGCCGCCCTTGGTTTTGTCGCCCAGCATCTTGCGGTCGAGCATCTGCTGGTAGAAGTTGGGGAGTTTGAGGTCGCTGCGCTCGTCGAGCGCAGCCGGCAAGAGCGCCCGCTCCACATTCGAGGCGGCGGGCGTGTCGCCCGCTGCAACACTCGCTTTCCCGCTCATGTTGGCGACTACGTGGCCCAGAATGTCCAGGCCGACCAGGTCGATCGTGCGGAACGTGGCCGATTTCGGCCACCCTACGGCGGGGCCGGTGAGCGCGTCGACATCTTCGATGGTCAGGTCCATCTCTTGCATCAAGCGCATCACGTTCAACACCGAGAACGTGCCAATACGGTTGGCAATAAAGTTCGGCGTGTCTTTGGCCAGGACCACCCCTTTGCCAAGCCGAAGGTCGCAGAACTCGGTGACAGCGTCGATCAGACCGCGGTCGCTATCGGGCGTTGAAATCAGTTCGAGCAGCCGCATGTAGCGCGGCGGGTTGAAAAAGTGCGTGCCCAACCAGGATTTGCGGAAATCCTCGGAAAAGCCTTCCGCGATTTTGCCCACAGGCAGGCCGCTGGTATTGGTGGTAATGATGGTGCCGGGCTTGCGGATAGCTTCCACCTTGCGCAATAACGTCCGCTTGATTTCAATATTCTCGACTACAGCTTCGATGATCCAGTCGACCTCAGCCAGCTTCTTGAGGTCGTCCTCAAAATTGCCAACGGTCACGAAGCGAGCGAGAGATGAGTCCATAAAAGCAGCGGGCTTGGATTTTTTCGCAGCTTCCAGGCCGGCGGCGGCGATTTTGTTGCGGGCTGTGGCACCCGCGTCGGGGGGAACGATGTCGAGCAGCAGGCTGGGAACCCCGGCGTTAGCGAATTGTGCGGCGATGCGGGCGCCCATGGTTCCGGCGCCGAGAACGGCGACTTTATGAATGCGCTTCATGAATGAGCTCTCGTTGATTCCGGACAGTTCAACGGACAACTCTGCATTCTACCTGCGTGGGGCTTTTCGGGGAGCGCCGACCGTCCGCGTGGCTGGGGGCGCGGGCGATGTGAGATCGGGATTCGCACTTACGTACTCAATCGCACGGCGGGCCATGTCTTTTTCGCCTTTGTAGGCGAGCAGTTTGGGAGCGTCTTGCAAGGGAATCCAGTGGGCCCGCGCGACTTCGATGCGCATGGCGTCAGTCACGTCGTCGATGCGGCCGGACTTGTAGCGCAGCAGGTAGAAGCTCACGATTTTGAAAACTTTCTGGCGATCGCCCCAGGAACGCACGTAGACATATTTGCTATCGCCGAGTTTGGTGACGAATTCAGCCATGATGCCGGTTTCCTCGCGCACCTCGCGCACCGCGGCCGCCAGCGGTTTTTCGCCAGGGTCGACCAGGCCTTTAGGCAGGCAGAGCGTGGGCTTCGAGTCTTCGAGGGCACTTTTTGCACGACGGAAGCTGGCTTTCGCGAGTGCCGCTGCGCGGGGCTGGGGTGGAAGCTCAATCACCGCAATCGACCAAACCGAGTTCCAGTTGCGCAGCACGACGCCGCCGGCCGAGACTTCGCGCGCCATTTTTTCGCCTGCCATTGTTTCGCCCGACATTGTTTCGCCTGACACGGCTTGCAAGTTACCAGAAGGAATGGAGTTAGTTGCCGATCGGCGGACAGGCCTGGCCCGCCAGGTAACCCCAACCCGCGCCCGTCGTAACCCCCGGTAGCACCAATGTGCCCTGCAGCCGAAACGGCAATTATGGCATCTTACACAATAGATATGAAATAGGTCGCGATGGCCTCGGCAGTCGAGTTTCATCGCTGGACCGTGTGGGGATGCAGTGAAAAGTCTTGGCCGCATTATCCGTTCCGTACAGGCGTTTGGCCGGGACCTGTCTCGCAAGACGGGCGCGGCGGAAGACGTGCGGCGCATGCCAGCAATCGGCCTGGCGCTGGGCGGCGGCTTCGCGCGCGGCATTGCTCATATCGGTGTGCTGAGAGTTCTGGAAGAGGCTGGGATCCCGGTTCGGGTCGTCACCGGCACCAGCGTGGGTGCTTTGATTGGCGCGGCCTACTGCAGCGGGCTTTCCTGCGCGGAACTTGATGATGTGGCCCACAAGGTGCGTTTTACCACCTTTGCCCGCTGGACGCTTTCCCGTTACGGCTTTGCTTCGAATGACCGCATGGTTTCATTCCTTGACCAGAACCTGAAGGTGAAGACGTTTGAGGAGTTGCGCATTCCGCTGGGTGTGGCGGCCACCGATTTCAATACCGGCGAAGGCGTGGTTTTTCATTCGGGCAGCATTACGGATGCGGTGCGCGCCAGTTGCGCGTATCCCGGAATGTTCTTGCCGGTCGAGATTCGCGGACGATACCTGATCGATGGCATGCTCTCGCATCCTGTGCCCACGCGGCCTTTGCGCGAAATGGGCGCGGAGCGGGTGTTGGCTGTTAATTTGAAGGGCACGTGGGCGAATGGCCGGGCGCCACGGCACCTGTTGGATGTGATCGGCCAGTCGTTTGCCATCGCGCAGGACGCCATGTCCTCGCAGTGGAGGAGCGCGGCCGATCTAGTCGTCGAACCTGACGTGGCCGGCTTTGCCTATGACGACTTCAAGCGCGCCGACGATCTTATCCGCTCGGGAGAAGTGGCCATGCGCAACGCCCTGCCGCAAGTGCGCGCATGGTTGGATGGGCCGGCGGCGGAACGTGATTCTGTTGTTGAGAAAGCTCGCCCTGCAGCCGCGCGCCCCGCGCCCATGCCCGCGGATTGAAACAAGGGCACAACTCTGATTCCAATTTCCGCTCTTGACTATCGGGTAATCGTCTGTTTCAATATTAACCAGTCAGACTAGTCTGGACAATAATAATATGAGGAAGATCAAAGGCATTCTCCCGGTGCCCGACGATAAGCTCAAATGGGGCGAGGCACTCCTGCGCCTCTGGGAAGAGATGAGCCCTCGCTCGTTTACGCGTTTGAACGATGAGGTCTTATCCCGTGAGGCCTCCCGTTCGAAGGTGCAGTATTGGATGGACAGGGCGGGAGTTTTTGAGAAAGCTATCCCGAACGAGATGGCGCGGCGCGCCTTGTCAGCGTTAACACGAGGGAAGATACGGTTCAGCCAGACCAACGGAGACCTCCGGTTGTCCGACGGATGGCTTGAAGGGCTGCGACGATTTCCTGCTCCACCGGACGGAGCCTCCGATGAGGAGTGCCAAGAATGGGCACACCAAGTCGCGGTGGTCGCGGACCACCATGTCGACGACAAGAGCGTTCCACAAGCCTGGCAGCTCCAGACCGCAAAAGCTCGTTTCAGCGAAGTCTTCCGGCTCGCACATCGCGAAGGTCCTCAGCGAATTCTGCGGCAAGGCAAGGACGGCGTCATTATGATCGCGGAGGAACAATACAACCGGCTGGTTGGGAAGGCACATCAACCCAGGAATCTGGTCGAGTTTTTCCGTCGATCGCCTCTCGTAGGTGTTGATCTGTCGATCGAGCGGGATGATGATCGGGGCCGCGACATCGAGCTATGAATGGATATTTGCTCGATACGAATTGCATCTCTGAATTGGTTCGCAGCAAACCCGAACCGCGCGTGTTGGACTGGATGGGCGCCGCAGATGAGAGTTTGCTCCACCTGAGTGTGCTCACTCTGGGCGAGATTCGAAAAGGCATCGCCAGCCTTCCGCAAAGCAAACGCCGGACACAGATTGAAACCTGGCTCGAACTCGATCTACGTGCCCGTTTCGCGGGAAAAATTCTCACGATCGATGATGCCGTAGCAGATCGTTGGGGATTGTTAGCGGCTCATGCCAAGCGTGCAGGGAAAGCCTTGTCCGTCGTCGACGGACTGCTGGCTGCGACAGCCCTTGAGCACAAACTTACCGTGGTCTCTCGTAACGTCGCTGACTTTGCAAACATCCAGGTGCCACTGTTGAATCCGTGGGAAGCGTGAAGTCGAATCCAGTTCTCCAATGGCGACACCATTGAGCAAGGGGCCCGTCCGGGCCCCTTCGGTTGTCTAGATTCGCTTTTGTCGACGTCTCTCACCAAACATCAGCAAGCTGGTGATTCAGTCTGCGACATCCGCCAGGTCGGCCCGCAATTGTGTAATGTTGAAGCCGGGGGCAAAATCTGGATTCTTCGCTTCCGGCGGCAGGATGGCATAGGCTTCGTCGTGGGCGTGATCTCCTTCTTGCCGACCAGTCCCTCGAAGGTCTCACACCTGGGGTCCCGGACTGTAACCGACTTCGCCGAAACCCACCGTGCCCGTACTGAATCCCTGGAAAGCCTAACTTCGTTTCGCCAGATTCTCGCCTTCCTCGCAAATCCTCTTCCAAGCATTCTCCACGTGCCGCGTTTCCGTATGCGTCTGCCCCACACAAAGCCGCAAAGTCAATTTTCCGTTCAGCTTGGTGTGGGTCAGGAATAGATCGCCGCTGCGGTTGAGCCGGTCGAGGATGGTCTGATTCACGGCGTCCCCGCCGCGATGGCGGAAGCAAACCAGATTCAGCGGCGCCGGCACGGCCAGCTCAAAATTCTTGTCGTCGCTTACCCAGCGCGCAAATTTCTGAGCCAGTTCCACGTGCCGGCGGATGTGGAACTGCAAGCCCTCCACACCGTAGTGCCGGATCACAAACCACAACTTCAGCGAGCGGAAACGCCGCCCGAGTTGAATGTGCCAGTCGCGGTAATCGATCACCGCGCCAGATTCCGTAGCCTGGTTGCGCAAATATTCCGGCAGAATGCTGAGCGTCTTGATCAGCGCAGCGCGGTCGGCGACCCAGAAGCAGCTGCAGTCGAAATTCGTGAACATCCATTTATGCGGATTAAAATTGTAACTGTCGGCGAGTTCGACGCCGTTTTGCAAATGGCGAAATTCAGCGCAGAGCGCGGCGGTGCCGCACATGGCCGCGTCCACATGCAGCCAAACACCCTGCTGGCGGCAGATCTCGCCGATAGCAGGGACGGGATCCATGGCGTTCGAGGAAGTGGTGCCGACAGTGGCGCAGACCATAGAAGGGACGAGCCCCGCCATCTTGTCGATCTCGATCTGCCGGGCAAGCGCGTCCGGCCGCATCGCGAAATTTTCGTCGACTTCGATCAGACGCAGATTTTCCACGCCCAGGCCGCTGATCATCGCCGCCTTCTCCAGTGAAGAATGAGTTTGAGTCGAGGCGTAAGCCACGATGCGGCCGTCGCATCCTTTCTTATTGCTGATGTAGTTGGTGGCGCGCTCGCGGGCGGCAAGAAGCGCGCAGAGCGCAGCGCTCGATGCTGTATCTTGAATCACTCCCCCTCCGCTGCTCGACGAAAGAAATTTCTCCGGCAACCCCAGCATCGACACCAGCCAGTCGAGAACGTGGGTTTCGAGTTCGGTGCATGCCGGGCTGGTTGACCACAGCATCCCCTGTACGCCTAATCCCGAAGAAACCAGATCACCGAGAATTCCGGGCCCGGAAGCGTTGCACGGAAAATAAGCGAAAAAATTCGGCGACTGCCAGTGCGTGACGCCGGGGAGGATCAGCTTCTCGACGTCGTTCAGCAACGCAGCGAACGGTTCCCCTTGCGCCGGAGGATTCGCCGGCAAAGACGCGCGAATCTCTCCCGGTTTCACCTGCGAAAGCACAGGAAACGATTCGATGCGGGAGTGGTAGTCGGCGATCCAGTCGACAACGGCGTGGCCGTAGCGGCGGAATTCGTCGGGCGTCATGTGGAATGATTTGTCGTCGGGCACTATGCTACACCTCGCATTTCACAGAAAGCGCAGATCGTACCAGCGCACTCGGTTTTTCTCTGTGAGCCTTCGTGACCTCTGTGCTTAAGTTTTTCGCCATCTGCAGGAAAAACTCTGTCTACAGAGGGCACAGCGGTACGAAGGAAAATCGTGTCAACTTAGGTGACCGAAATACAGCCGCGTCTTGTATTCGCAAATGACTCGGTCGTTCGCAGCATGCGCATCATAGACGCGCCGCAACCCGCGCCGCATCGGAGCATGCTTCGGATTCTCCGGCCCGGGCACGTACGACGACGAAAGTAAACGCCCCTCGAGACCCGCGTAATCGAACTCCTGCCGCATTGGGAATGTCCGCTCTTGAAACGGAAGAGGGTCAAAAAATTCGTTAACCGCGTCGGTCGTGCGTTCGTGGCGAACGTCCTGATAGTCGGTGCCGAAAGTTAAAAGCAGTTGCTCGTAGTCGCGCAGAAACGGCGTGGAATCAGTGAGGCGCTCATTCCACAGCAAAACCAGCCAGCCGCCGGATTTGAGAATGCGCTCAAATTCCCGCTGCGCTCGTGTGCGATCGAACCAGTGTGCAGCCTGGGCTGCTGTCACCATATCCACGCTGTGATCGGCGAGCGTCGTAGCCTCGGCCGTTCCCGCCGCGCTGGTGAACTTTGTGAATTCTGCCAGCTGCCGCTCGCCCGCTTCGCGCATCTCGGTGTTAGGTTCTACGCCAATCACTCGATTGCCATTGCCCAGCAACATGCGAGTCCAGATGCCGGTGCCGCTGGCCACATCGGCAATTACCTGCGACGCCGTCAAACCGCATTCCTTTTTCAGCGCGTGTAACACTTCCGGCGGATAACCCGGCCGATAACGGACGTAGTTTTCGACACGTCCGGAGAAGCGACGGGTTGCGTTCGAAGCAGGCATAGATTTATGGCCGTAAGTGATTCGGCTTGCCAGAAATCCATTCTAACGGCACGATAGAAGAGTTGTCCGTAGATCGACGTCTCTGACCGTGGTGCGCGGTTACATGACGGTGGCATCCCAAGCGGAGCCGTTTTCCCGGCGGAGCGGGGGCTCTCCCGCTTAACCGGCCCGACGCGTAAGCCGAACGCGCCACTACCACTCGGCCGTTTTGTTGGCAGGAGCGAGTCTCTAAGAATATTAACCATGCGAGTCGTAATCAAAGTCGGCACCAGCCTTATCGCTCCGGGCGGCCAGATTGACGCCCACCTGCTGCGCGGGCTCGTCGATCAGTTCGATCTCGGCCGCCACGAATATCTGATCGTCACCTCCGGCGCGATTGCCGCAGGCATTGCGAGCCTCGGCCTGACCAGGCATCCGAGTGACGTTCCCGCCATGCAGGCCTGCGCTGCCGTGGGCCAGAGCCGCCTGATGCATACTTACGAGCGGCTGTTCTTCGGCAAGAAGATCGTCGCGCAACTGCTGCTCTCGAGCGACGATTTCACCTCGCCGGTGCGCTACCACAATCTGCAGAACGCTCTCGCCGAGTTGTTGGCGCTGGGCGTGGTGCCCATCGTGAACGAGAAC
>DATDGM010000073.1:0-56027 GCA_036522075.1 Candidatus Sulfotelmatobacter sp. | reverse complement strand
AGCTTCGGCAAGGAAAACGGGACCGGCCTTGGACTAACCGTCGTGCAGAAAATCGTTCAAGATCATCGCGGGGAAATATTCGTAGAGCGCACGGCCAACGCACGAACGGTATTTAGGATCGTACTACCCGGGCGTGCGCGGGAAAGTGTCGTGGCTTCGAGTCCTGGCCGTGAACCGTCTTTCGTGCCGACGAAGCGAGGCAGCAGCGACGAGCCGGGGTCGATTTCCGCATCCGGACACTCCGGCCAATGATGCCAGGCCGTAAACTTGTAATCTTCAGAACATATCGCGGGAGGTAGGTTGTGAAACCCTTTGGCACCCCTGCAGTTCGTCGAACTCTTGTGGCGACAATCTTTACTTGCAGCGCATGCTTGTTCAGCTGCTACGCGATGGCACAGACCGCGCCAGCACCCCCTCCGCCCTCTGCCGCCGACGCAGGCGCCGTACGCGATCTGCAGGAGCAGGTTCGGCAGTTGCGATCACTGGTGGAGGAAATGCGCGCCGACAATGCCCAATCGCGCACCGAGATGCAGGAACTTCGCCAGGAGTTAAAGGATACTCGCGGACTGCTCGAACGAACTGCACTCGCAGACTCGCATTCCTCGAACGAAACCGCCGACGCGATTTCGCCCGCGCCACCGGCCCAACCCGCCGCGACGGCCGGAAACGAGCCACCCCGAACCCCTTCAGATACGGTTTCTCCGCTCGAGGACCGAGTGCAAAAGCTGGAAGAGTCCGCGTCTCTGCTGGGTTCGAAGATCGACGAACAATATCAGACAAAAGTTGAAACGGCTTCCAAGTACCGCGCCCGCCTGTCCGGAATCATCTTGATGAACGCTTTTCGAAATTCGGGAAACCCGGACAACCTGGACTTCCCGAACTTCGCGCAGCCCATCCCCGCGGGCACCAGCCAGGCCACGCTGGGCGCCACGCTCCGCCAATCCGAAATCGGCCTCGAGATTTTCGGGCCCAGCGTGGCAGGCGCAAAAACCACGGCCAACCTGCAACTTGATTTTGCCGGGGGCTTTCCCCGAACCGGCAACGGAGTGAATTTCGGAATCGTACGCCTGCAGACCGCCAGCCTGCGTATGGATTGGGGAAACACTTCGATCATTGCAGGCCAGGATTCTCTTTTTCTCTCGCCGTTGTCTCCGACCTCGTTCGCGTCTCTGGCCACTCCGGCTTTCGCCTTCGCCGGCAATTTGTGGGGTTGGACACCGCAGCTTCGAGTTGAGCACCGCTTTGAATTTGCCGATCGCCAAACCCTCAGCGTGCAAGCTGGAGTGCTCGACAATCTGGACTGGGAATATCCCTCGGCCTTCTCCCGCCCGGCGCAAGCCGGCGAACAATCGGGCCAGCCCGCGGTTGGCGCGCGGGTTGCCTGGACACGCCCGATATTCGATCATCCATTGAGCTTCGGCGTAAGCGGCTACTTTGGCCGTCAGGATTGGAATTGGGACCGCTACGTGGACGCCTGGGCCGGCATGGCCGACTGGCAGGTTCCGATCACGCGCCGCGCAACGCTTTCCGGTGAGTTTTACCGCGGGCGCGGCATTGGAGGCCTGGGAGGGGGGATGGGCCGATCCATCTTGTTCGGCGGTAACCCGGCCGACGCATCGACTCCCATCCACGGCCTCGATTCGGCCGGCGGATGGAGCCAGATCAAGTACCAACTTACGTCCAAACTGGAGTTGAACGTAGTGGTTGCCGAAGACGACGCATTCGCCGGAGATGTCCGCGGCTTCGCCACGGATGCCAACAACTACATTCCGATCCTTGGACGCAATCGCGGAGTCCTCGCCAATGTCGTGTTTCGTCCGCGCTCGGACCTGCTTTTCTCTGCTGAAATGAGACGACTGCGCACCTTTCCCGTCTATAGTGATAGTAGCTTCACCAACCAGCTGAACCTCGCCATGGGAATACTGTTCTGAACATGCGCCTCTTTGCCCATCGTCGATGGATATTGTCCCTGCTGATGCTGAGCCCGGTTCCAGCGCTGGGCCAGCAGCCTGCGCTCAGTGCGCATGTCGAGATTACCCGGGAGGGTCACCGCTTAAAGGATGCGTCCCAAGCCGTGGTGTGGCTGAGTCCAGTAGGCGCGACCATTGCAACGCCACGCCAAGACCCGACAAATATCCCCAACCTGGTGCAGAAAAATAAAAGCTTCCAGCCCTCCCTGCTCGTGATCCCCGTCGGCGGGAAGGTGGAGTTCCCCAACCACGACCCATTTTTTCACAACGTATTTTCGCTTTTCGAAGGCAAACGCTTCGACCTTGGATTGTATGAAAGCGGAACCACACGCATGGTGCAGTTTGACAAGCCGGGGATTTCCTACATTTTCTGCAACATTCACGCTCAGATGAGCGCGGTCATCATCGCTCTCAACACGCCTTATTATGCGATCTCGAACGCGCGTGGCGACGTCAGCATTCCTAACGTTCCCCCCGGTCGCTACGCGCTCCAGGTTTTCCATACTTCGGTCGCGCCCGAGATTTTGCGCGCCGTAAGCCGCGAGATCACGGTCGCCCCGGACGACACGACCCTCGGCACTCTCAGCCTGACGGAATCGGATTTAGAACTCGCGCACAAGAACAAGTACGGACGCGACTACGACCGCCCCGACCCAGAAAATCCCGCATATACCCGACCCTAGCGCGTTCTTGCAATTCTTACGGAGTACCAGGTAGCGTGTCTTTCATGCCAGACGCTGACCTGCTCGAGCGATTTGTCGCCAGCTTCGAAAAGCTGGATGAGATGGCCGAGTTCCCAGAAACGCGGCCGCTCGTGAGAGAGCTCGCTGTTGGAAGCGCGGACTTGTACGGGCGGCTGCGCTGGAGAGCAGCGAAGACGAACACGGACCCTTCGCGCCTTGAGCCTCTACTCGCAAAGCTTCCAGCTCGTTTCCCTCCGCTATTCGAGCAACTAGTCCTGTCCTACCGCTGGGCGGACGTTGACCTCCAGTCTTTTCGGTTGCTGGCCAATCCTCCGGGACCTGACTTGAGCCGCCTGCTCGCAGAGATAACCGGGGATGAGGGGCTCTGGGAAAGCCTTGCTCCCGCTGGCTATATTCAGTTCGGACTGGGACCCGACATGGACTACGATCCGGTCTGCTTCGACATCAAATCTCGAACGAAGAGCAAGGATTACCGGATCGTCAAAATCGACCACGAAGAGATTCTGTGCAACTATCGAGTGAAAGTCGTCGCCGAGCTGGCTCCCAGCTTTGAACAATTGGTTATCCAGACGATACAACGTGCGAACGCCGCCGGAAAATGAAAATGAGAAAGGGCGTGCCGTTTAGCACGCCCTTTGCTCGCCTCTGACCTTCACTTCGTTTATAACAACCGCTTCCATCCAAGTGGCGTTGCCCACGCCACTGGAATCTCACCGGTGACCACCTCCGCCACCAGAATGTCCACCACCACCGCCGGACGCATGCCCACCGCCGCCACCACCACCACCATGACTGCCGCCACCTCCGCCGCTATGCCCACCACCACCGTAGCTCGGTGCACCGCGGGACCCCCCTCCGTAGCTCGGCGCACCGCGCGAACCACCTCCGTAGCTTGGTGCGCGATAGCCGCCGGAAGACCGGGGTTGCACAATTGGCTGCCTCATATTTAGCTGCGGGCGAGAAGATCCTTGCCCATAACCGCGCCCGTAACCGTCTGAGGAGCTGCGGCCGTAAGACCCAGCGGAACTGGGTGCCGTCCGGCTCCAGTAGTTGCCGCTTTCGCCACCGCTCCGGCCTGATGCTTCCGACGATGCGCTGCGCGAAGGCGGCGTGAATGGACGGAAGCCATCTCGACTAGCGCTCTCGGCTGCCCCCGCATTCCGTTGCCCTTCCACGTTCCCCGCTTCCGAAGCACCCGAGTGAGCGCTCGCCGGTGGGGTGAATGGTCGGTTCTCAGCGGCGCTCCGAGTCGCTTCGCTGTTCATCTCCCGGCCATTCTCGCGGCCAGCCATACTCGTCTCTCGCCCAGCCGAAGTTGTAGCGCTTGCTCTTTGCGTTGCACCGGCGCTTCTTCCTACCCCGAAACCAGAGGCATTCGACCGGCTGCCGGCCTGCACAACAGCCACATGATTCTGCTGCATTGACTGCCGCAGCTGCGCCGTCTGTCGCTGGAACGATGCTGGATGAGCCGTAGTCTGCGTCCCGAAGAAGTGCTGCGCTCCGCCGGCACGAACCGTCGAAGGAGCCGCAGCCCGCCCGCTCACCGACAAACTGGCCCGCGATGGCACCACGGGCAGGTTGCCCGCCATCATGCGAGCGCCCCTCAGTTGTTCGCCCGTAGCAGCAACCGCACCCACCCTGCCAGCGCCAAATCTCCCGGCACCGACGGTCGACATCGCTCGGCCGATATGCGGATCGTTGATGTGGGCCACGTTCGAGAAACGAGTCCCAGCGTGCAGCGGAGCGAAACCGCCGAAGCGATCGAACCGACGGCGGCCGATCTCTCCGAAACGTCCGCGATAGCCGCCCCACCAGGGATGGAAGAAGTCACACGGGCCGACCGGCAGCCAGCCGAATCCGCCCCATCCGCCCCACCCAAACCCAAAACCGAAACCCCCGCCCCAGCCATAGAACGAGACATACGCTGGCGCCCAGAACGGACGATAGAACCCGCCCCACACCGGCCCCGGCCACCACGCCCACGAACTGCCATACCACATCCAGCGCCCGTAGTGGTAGGGCGCCCAGCCCCATGGCTCGTTACCTACCCAAGTCCATCCGTAATCGGGTTCCCAAACCCAATCGCCATCGCGATAGGGAGCCCACCCCTCCGGCTCATTCGGAACCCAGACGTCGCCGTAATCCGGAACGCTCTTCCAAGTGCCATTGGCGTCCAGATCTTCGGACCCCGTGTAGTAGTGGTTCGTGTGTTTCCAGGATTGCGCGTCCCGGATCATGTGATCGCGATCGCTGTTCCAGCGATCCCAATCATCCGGAATCGGAGCGGCGGAGATTTTGTATTGCGCGTCATCAATGTTGCCGCGCACTGTCGCCATTTCTCCCTGGCGAATTTCCGCAATGCCTTTGGGCGTGGAAATTTGTGCTTCGCCCTTGCGCACGATCACGAGCGTGTCGCCATCCGGCCGCACTTCGATGCGGAAAACACCGTCATGATGCGCGGGATGCACCGCTACATTCAGCGTATCGATCTCCGGTTCGGTCTCGCTCTCGTTGAATACCGTGTAATTGGCGATGCCCTGGCCGACTTGAATCTGAATTTTCTCTTTGGTCAGGTTTGCGATGTTGGCCTTGGAATTCGCGCCCAGGCGAAGAATGTTGGCAAAGTCGAGTTGCAGTTCAGCGCGACCGCCGTCGCCAGTGGAAACCTTATCGCCACCTACGACTGGCTGGTTAAGAACCGCCGCCGACCAGTCGCCGGAATCCCCACGCTGCGTCGAAACCGCGCCATGAATCATGCTGATGCGCGCCACGCCCTGATCGCTGGCCGCGGGACCTTCTCCTGAAGGGCCTCCCGGCTCAGCCTCGCCCATAGGTGCAGCCTGCGGAGAACCGGGCTGCGCTGCACTGGGCGGCGGACCGGCCTGCGGATTCTGCATAGCCTCTGGCGACCCACTTTCCATGGGTGCATCGGGATGTTCGGACGGCCCTGGTCCGGGCTCGGTCGTTGGAGTCTGGGCACTCGCACCGAGGCACACCGCAACCGCAAATGCCAAGATTACGAGCGCCAAACTGGGTAAGAATCGATTTTTCATTCCCGACCTCTGTCCACGTGACTCGTGAAACCACTATCGATCTTGGATGTGTCCACTAATTGAAAAGCAAGCGCCGTGCCAAAGCTCGCGCCGCGGCACAATCGCTAACCCTTTTATTTTCAATGTAAAGCCAAGGCGCGTAAGCGTGCCCCTCAGAACCAAGCTTGAAGGTTTTGGTTGACCTCAGCCAGGCTTGGTGCTTTTCGGCCATATCCAGGGAACAACTCATCCCCGCTTACCGTCACTCTCAAGAGTATCGCCGATGGATGGCAACCCGCCAGTCCTCGTCCTGCACCGGACCGACGCAACATCGAGCATTTCTTCGGCACACACTACTTCTTCTGAAAACCATCAAGAAACCTTAGGGAATCACCGGTATATAAATGCAGTTTTCGCCGCATTGTAAGCCCTCCCAAATCATTCAACGATAGCGTTCGCCCGTTGCAGTGCGGCTTGCTCCAATTTCACACCGACCTGTCTCAAGCCATGGCGAAAGAGCTTGTCGAGTATGAGCAGGCCCTTTTGGCATGGCCCAGGCGAGCAATGCGAAATGCGGGTCAATTGAAATGGATGAACTCGCGGCGACACGTCGAGAGTTGACCTTCGAAGATCATCTCGCGATTCTGAGGCGGGGCCTCTGGGTGATTGTTGCCTCGGCGCTCCTGGGCCTCACCGTCGGTTACTTGCTTTCAATCACATTACCCGAAAAGTACGTATCACATACGTCGATTCTTGTGAATCAGCCCGCCGTTTCGGATAGTTACGTAAAGCCGGTGGTGAGTGAAGACCTGGACCAACGCCTCGCCAGCATGCGCGAGCAGATTTTAGGTCGCACTCGTCTACAACATCTCGTGGAGCAGTTTGGCCTCTATGAGAAAGACGGCAGGCGTGTGGAGAAGGAAGAGCTGGTTGAGCGGCTGCGTAAGTCAATCGCGGTGACGCCCCTTAGTGCCATGACGGGAACCCGATCCGCAGAACTCCCAGGCTTCTCTGTCGACGTCACCATGGGGCAGGCTCGGCTTGCCCAGCAGATTTGCATCGAAATCACCTCCCTGTTCGTGGACCAGAACCTACGCCTACACCAGCAGCAGGCGGAGGACATGACGCAATTCTTGGCCAAACAGCTGGAGGAAGCCAAAGTCAAACTAGACGAGCAGGACGCAAAATTGGCCGCCTTCCAAAGCCTCCATCTCGGGGAACTTCCTGAGGACGAGCAGACCAATCTCGATCTCCTAATGGGCATGCCCCCCCGAATGGAAGCTGCCACCCAATCCCTCAATCAAGCGCAACAAGATAAGGCATTTGCGGAATCCTTGCTGAGCCAGCGGCTCTTGACCTTGAAATCCTCCAGGGAAAGCGGCGGGTCTCAATCCCCCGAACAGCAGGTCCGAGAACTACAGAACGAGTTGCATGCCCTGCAAGGGCATTACACACAAAAACATCCTGACGTCGTGAAACTCAAGAAAGACATTGCAGAACTACAGAAGAAGCTTCAGAACGGCCCCGAAAACACTGGCGGTCAGCCCAGTAGCCAGGATGAGGACAGGGTCCGAGAAACAAGCAACGAGCCGGCAGAGATCCAGCAACTTCGGGCCCGGCTTCATCAGATTGATCTAACAATCAGCCAGAGGAAACGCGAGCAGGAAGAACTTCAACGGCAGACGAAAGCCCTGGAGAGCAAGATCCAGTCGAGCCCTGGCGTCAAGCAGCAATTCAAAGCCCTAACACGTGAACATCAAATCGTACTTGACTTCTATAACGATCTTCTCAGGAAGGTAAATGAGGCCCAAATGGCTACGGAGTTGGAGAACCGCCAGCAGGGTGAGCAGTTCCGCGTGTTGGATCCCCCAAGTTTACCTGAGCGGCCCTCTTTCCCCAGTCGGAGTCTTTTCAGTCTCTGTGGACTTGGTGCGGGGATGGTGCTGGGACTAGGGATGGTGCACATGTTCGAACTACGGAAGAAATGCCTGTGGACTGAAAAGGATGTTGAGTTTTATCTGAGAGAACCCACCCTGGCTCTCATCCCATCGATTCAATCCTGGCCGCAAGGAAGGCCCGCACTTCAAGTGGTTAATTCGATGCGCCGGGAGAGCTAACGGAAGTGGAACTGCTCAACCTAGAGCCGGTCATCATTCCAGAGCGAGCCCAAACCGACTCGCTCCTCAGCACGCAGAAGGGCACCATGAGCCAGATTTACGACGTCCTGACGAAAACCCACACCGAGGCGGTACCGATTGAGTCACTGGAGAAGGCAATAGCAGATGACTTTTTCGCGCTGCAAGCGGGCCTGGGCGACGAAGTGCAAAAGCAGACTCCTCCCGGCCTCACGCTTGACGAATTGCTGAAGCGGTGTGCCAAGCCAGCCTGGAATCTTGGCCCGGACAGCATAGTCTTCTGCAACGAACAATCTTTCTCTCCATGCGCGGAGCAATTCCGCTATTTGCGTTCCCGTCTGTACCGAGCACGCCAAAAGATGCCACTCCGAACGCTGCTGGTCACGAGTACCCTACCCAACGAAGGGAAAACATTCGTAACCCTGAATCTCGGTCAAGCAATTGCGCGTCAGCATGAACGCCGTGCCCTTCTAATCGACGTTGACCTACGGAGTTCCAGGCTGCATCTGGCCTTGGGCGCTCCTTCGTCGCCGGGGCTGAGCGACTTCCTTTGTGGGGAGGCGGACGAATGTTCCATAATCCAAGCCGACTCGCAGAGCAACCTCTTTTTCATACCGGCTGGGAGACCCGTCTCCAACCCCTCGGAATTACTTTCATGCGGGCAGTTCAAAGCGTTGCTGGATCGACTGGCTCAGCTATTCGATTGGGTTATCTTAGACGCGCCTCCTGTTCTACCGGTGTCCGATGCGAGCGTGCTGGCGGGTGTGTGTGATGGAGTGCTCTTCGTGGTCCGGGCGGGAGAAACTGCATTTGACCAGGCTCAAATGGCGTGCCAGGAGTTTCGGAGAAAGAATTTGGTGGGTGTCGTTCTCAACCACGTTGAAGAAAGCGTAGCTGCAGCAGGCGGTGTCTATTCATATTATGGAGGCAGGACCATGGAACAGAGCAAGGTGGCGAGCCTGCTTCCCTTCTCCTTATTGAGAGGCACAGTGCGTCACGGTTTTTGTGGAGCGCTTCATACTCTAGCGCGTAGACTTGCGACTCTCAGTGCGGCAGCCATGAACAATAGATGATGAATATCTCAATTCCGGGGCGTGCGGATCCAAGTTTTGGGAAAGCCAGACCTACGCCTCTTTCTCCCCATCATCCGCAATACCGATCTTCGACAGACGATACCGCAGCGCATTCCGCGACAGCCCCAGCAGTCGCGCCGCCTGGCTCTTGTTCCCGTGCGCCCGCCGCAGGGCTTCCTGAATCATTTCGTCTTCCCACTGCTCCAGAGTCATTCCTGCCGGCAGGAACTGATTGCCACCGTCATTGCCTTTCGCGGGATGCGAATCCAGATGAATATCGGATGCTTCAATCACCGTCCCTTTCGCCAGCGCACATGCCCGCTCGATAATGTTCTGCAGCTCGCGAACATTTCCCGACCAGTGATAATTCACCAGAACGCGCATGGCTTCGGGAGTAATCCCTTCCACAGGCTTGCCGGAATCGCCGGCGAAGCGCGAGATGAACAAGTTCACCAGCTCGGGAATATCTTCTTTGCGCTCGCGCAGCGGCGCAATGTCGATGGGGACGACATTCAGCCGATAGTAAAGATCTTCGCGGAATGTTCCCTGCTCGAGCGCCGCGCGCAAATTGCGATTCGTAGCCGCGACCAGGCGCACATCCACTTTGATGGTTTTCGTTCCACCCAGCCGCTCGAACTCGCGCTCCTGCAGCACGCGCAACAGCTTGACCTGCGTGGCCGGGGGCACGTCGCCAATTTCGTCCAGAAACAGCGTGCCCTTGTCGGCCAGTTCAAACTTCCCCGGCTTGCTGGCCCCGGCCCCGGTAAACGCTCCCTTCTCGTAGCCAAACAGTTCGCTCTCCAGCAGGTTCTCCGGAATCGCGGTGCTGTTGATTTTGATGAACGGCCCGCTGGCTCGACGCGATTTCTCGTGAATGGCGCGCGCAATCAAGTCCTTGCCCACGCCGCTTTCCCCGCCCAGCAGCACAGTCGCGTTCGTGGGCGCCACGCGCTCCACCGTGGCCAGGGTCTCCTGCATCTTCGCGCTACGCGCCACAATATTGGGATGGGAGTACCGTTTACCCAGCGCCTCGCGTAGTGAGCGATTCTCTTCGCGCAAGTTGCGGACATCCAGTTCCTTATGGACGACCATCCGCATCTCGGCCAACGAAAATGGTTTCAGCACATAATCGCTGGCGCCGGCTTTCATCGCCTCGACCGCGGTCTCAACGGTGCCGAACGCTGTCATCACCACCACCGGCAGGGTGGCATTCTGGCGCTTGACCGCCTGCAGAAATTCCAGGCCGTTCATGCCCGGCAACTTCAGATCAGTCAACACGAGATCGACGGGATTTTCGCGCAACAGCTTCACTCCGGACTCGGCGTCGCCCGCAGAAAAAGTGGTAAAGCCATCTTCCCCGAGATTCAACTCGAGCAGCCGGCGCATCTTCGCTTCGTCTTCGACGATCAGAATCGACGGCATCGCTTCGTTAGATCCTCACACTGTTTGCACGCGACGGCTAAGCCGATCACGAAATCACGAGCTGATCCAACTTCCGGGCGGGAAGATCCTCGGTCACAGCCGGGAAAAACAACACAAAACATGCTCCCTTGCCGTCCGCACTTCCCGACTTTTCCGCCGGTTCGATGCGAATCGAGGCCCGGTGGCCGTCCATAATTTTCGATACGATGGAGAGGCCCAGTCCCACGCCCGTTTTCTTCGTAGTGACGAAAGGATTGAAAATCTGCTCCCTCAGCCCTGCGGGAATCCCCGGCCCCGTATCCTGGATTCGCACTTCGATCCCTTCGCGGCCGTCGGCTTCCGTCTTCTTGACGCGCACCCGCAACGCCCCGCCGGCACCGCTCATCGCGTCGTAGGCGTTTTGAATAATGTTTAGAAAAGCTTGTTCCGCCAAGCTTTCGTCCAAGGGAACATCGGAAAGATTCGATTCGTACTCGCGCTCCACTCGCACGGGCGCGCCCTTCCACAGGATTGCAACATCATTCAGTGCGCGGTCGAGCACCGTTGTGATTCGTTGGGGCGCCAACTCGGTGTGCAATGGCCGTGCGAAATCGAGGAACCGGGTAACCAGTGCACTCAGCCGATTGGTTTCGCTTGAAATATATCCAGCCAACTCCGCAGTCAGAGGATTCGATTGCCCCAGCTTCTGCGTCAACATCTCCGCCGACCCTTTGATCACGCCCAGCGGGTTACGAATTTCGTGCGCCAACCCGGCGGAAAGCTGTCCTAAAGCGGCCAGCCGCTCTGAACGCCGCGCCTCTTCTTGCGCCTGCTCCAGCTTGCGGTTCGTTTCGGCGAGGGTCTCGGCAAGTTCCTGGTAAAGCCTGGTCCGGTTACGGATCTCAACCACGAAGCGGTTTACCAGCATCGCTGGAAGGAAGAAGAAGAGGATGCGGATCGCGAGTAGCCCTAAGCTCTCTTCCGTGATCTCGTATTCCCTCATGGCAGGATCAAGGTAGAGGTAAGAGCAATACGCAGCTGAGGCCAATGAAGTCCACAGCAGCGTTGCCCATGGCCCAAAATACTCGGCTGCGGTAACCACGGGCAGGAAGTAGATGGGCCAGTAACTGCTATTGATGCTGACCTCGCCCGTGTGGTCCACCAGCAGAGTGGCCAAGGCGATCTTCAGAAGAACAAGATAGGCAGGACCGCGTCGAGGAAGACGCGCAATCAACCAGCCCTCACCCAATTGGATCACTCCAAATGCCAGCAGGATTTCCTGCTTGTGAATCTCCTTCACCGGAGGCAGCAAAGCCAGGCCCGCGAGAAAAAGAAGCCACAGAACATCCATCCAGTTAATTGTGGGGCGCTCGCCTTCGTTCATCTGATTCAACTCTCTTGCCTCAATCCGCCAATTCGCAAAAAACAGCGCCCGGAATGGAGTCGCACATCCCCGGCGCTGCAGCCACGCTAACTTGCCTTTCACCTTGCATGTGAACCTCCTGCGAACTATCAGACCGCAGGAAACGAACCGCCGTCAATTTCATTTCTTTGCCGGTTTCTCCTGTTTGGGTTCGGGCGGACGCGCGTTCTGCCTGGGTTGCGTGGCTGGAGCCGGAGCAGGGCGCTGCTGCTGCCATGTCCGGAACTTCTGCGCCTGTTGCTGCTCCTGTTCCGGACTGCGTTCCTGCACTGGCGGCGTCGGCCGCACCAGCGGATGCGACGGCGGCGCGAAGCCCGATTCATTGGGTGCCGCGCGCTGCGGCACGCGGGCCTGCGGTGCACTGTTCTCGGGCGCGGTTCCCTGCTGCTCGTAGACGCGCGGTGCGGGCTGGGTCTGCTTCACCTGGCTGTTCGGCTGCCCGAAGGAATGGAATCCCTCCTGCGATGGCAGCGACGGTTGAGGTTGACCCGCCTGGTTGGGCTGGTAAGGCCGAGCGGCCGTCTCCTGCCGCACCAGAGATTCCTGGTTCAAGTGCCCACCCGCTTGCGCCTGCCTTTGCTCGAGCGCCCGCGGAGGCGGCGGTGGTGTTCTTTGCGCCACCACCGGCCGGCTGATCACCGCTGCCGGCGGCCTGACCGTGGCCACGCGTCCCGCTCCGATCACGCTCTGGCGCACCGGTTCCGCTGCCACTACATGCGTGACCGGCGCCGCCGCCAACTCTTTCGACTCAACCCGCATGATGTTCTGCGCCACCGGACGCGCGTTTACAAAAGCGTCGTGCGAAACCACAGTCACGCCTCCGGCCACGCGCTGGTTCACATAAACTTCGTTCACGGTCGTTTTATTGATGACCACCGTGTTGTACACGTTCGTCACTTTCGTGATGTTCACCGAAGTATTGGTGATGTTCACATTGTTCACGTATGTCCGGCTCACGCGATAGCCCGGAACAAAAACCTCTCCCGGTCCCAATGGAAACCATCCCACGCCCACTCCAGCGGAAAAACGGAAGCCAGGACCACCGCCGACAAACGCCACCAGCGCGGGCGCCCAAACCGGGCGGATCACCACCGGCCCCGGAACCCAGAACCATCCGCCGTTTACGGACGCCCAGCGTCCGTAGTGGAACGGAGCGAATCCCCAGGGCTCATCTTCCACCCAAGTCCAGCCCCACGGTCCCACCCAGACCCAATGCCCGAAGCGATACGGAGCCCATCCCGCCGCCACGGCTCGCGGCCTCCAGCACTCGCCGTAGCCGGCCACGTAGCTCCAGTCGCCGTTGGCGTCGAGATCTTCATAGCCGGTCATTTCGCGCGAAACGTAGTTTGCGGAATCCGCGTCATCTTCGCGAGAGTCTCGGTCGAAGGCCCACTGGTCGAAATCGTCCTGGTCAGGAACCTGGCCCAGGTCGTATTGGAGTTGGTCCGAGCCGGTAAATGTCGCCGACTGGCCAGCCAAAATGTTGTAGGAATATCCGCCGCCCGTAGCTCGTCCGCGTCCGTGAAACACTGTGGTGACGGTCTGATTGCCGTCGGCGCTCACATCAATGCGGTACTCTCCGGGTTGAAGCAGATTCAGAGCAACATTCGGCGTATCGATTTCATAAGTGTCGTCGTCATCGACATGCCGCACGCGCACCAGCAACTCGCCCTGCGCCAGCCGAATCTGCGTGGCGTTGTCGGTGATGTCGAGAAACGTAATTCCGGTCTGCGCGCCCAGACGCAACGCCGCCGAACCGATGTGAACTTCGGCGCGCGAATCCTCATCTGCCCACAGATTGTCGCTGGTAACCATCGGGCGGTTGAGCACAGCCGTCACCCAATCGCCTTCCCCTGCCGGCTGAAACGAAACCGACCCTTGGGCGTAGTCTAACCGCGCCACGCGGCCCGGGGGATCCTGATCGTCCTGTTGATCGGTTGGCTGGTCTTGCGCTCTCGCCGCTACCGTCGCTTGCACCATGAATCCACAGCTTGCTAAGAGCAGTATCCACGCCCACGGCTGCTTTTGTGTTTTCATAAACTCCGCCAAGCAATGAAATAGGTTGATGCCACAATCTTATCCACATACGTGTAAACCCGATAGAGACGCTTTAGTTTCCGGCGGTGGCTCCGCCGTTCCCCCGTGTCGAACGATGAGAGGCGAAACAGCCACATCCGCAAACTCATGTTTACAAGCGCCTTCTCCGGTATTGAATCCGGGGTTGTGTCGCAGCATCGAAATCATGGTAGAGTTTGGGGTCAGGTCAAGCGAGACCTGCTCTGTTCCCATGTAAAGCACCCCCAATGCGGCTTTTTCTCTAGTCCCGAATACGATTCCCCTAAGATTCGATAAACCGGCTCAAACATCCGGGGGAGTGTGTCCCGTGAGATGGCATTGGCGCATGGTTGCAGTGTTGGCCGTCGGGCTGATCGCCTATGGGGCGCTCATCCAGGCGTTCCATTTGATGAATCAACCCAGCGACCGGGGATGGTATGGCGGCATCGCCTTGATTTTCGGTTTGATTTTGTTGGTCCCGGTTGTGGTTCGGGAACTTTGGAGGAGATTATGACGATTTATGACAATGACCGCAATCGCGAGCGTCCGGAGATTATTGATCGCTTCGGAAGAAACTTATCATCGCGGTCAACTTTGCGATTCCTCTTGCTGATTGGAGGCGCCCTGCTAGCTTTTTTTATCATTTCGAGCTTCCTGGTGAGGGCGACCCGCATCGAGGCCGGTTACACCGGAATCGAGGTAAACCTTGCCGGCAGCCAGCGCGGCGCATCGGAAATTCCAATTCGCACCGGGTGGGTATTTTATAGCCCGGTCACCACGCAGATCATCGAGTTCCCTACCTTTGTGCAGACGGTGAAGTGGACTCGCGACGTGAACGAGGGCCATCCCATCAACGAGGAGATGGGCTTCAACAGCAAGGAAGGCATGGAGATTTTTGTCGACGTTTCTCTTTCTTACGCGATCGATCCGCGGAAGGTGCCGGATTTCTACGTCAAGTATCGGGTGAACGATCTTGATCTGTTCACGCACGGCATCCTGCGCGATATCGTGCGCAACTCGCTGAACGAAGTGGCATCCACCTATGTAGTCGAGGACATCTACGGCGAAAAGAAGGCGGATTTTCTCGGCAAAGTGGAAGCTCAGATTCAGGAGAAGGTCTCGAACGTGGGCGTAGGCGTGCAGCAGTTTGGATTCATCGGGGCGCCGCGCGTTCCTGCCGTGATCGCTACCGCCATCACAGCGAAAGCACAGGCTATTCAGGAATCGGAACGGGCCAAGAACGAACTGGCCACCACGCAGGCGGAAGCGGCTAAGAAGATCGCCGAAGCTGAAGGTGACGCCAAGTCGGCGGTCACGCGCGCCCAGGGCGAGGCCGATGCCAACCGCATTCGGCAAAGCTCAATCACGCCGCAGTTCCTCGAGTTGCGCCGTCTGGAGAACCAGCGCGCCTACGTCGACAAATGGAACGGCCAATTGCCCAGCGTGCAGGCCGGTTCGGGCACCGGTCTGCTGATGGAACTGCCCAAGCAGGACCGATAATTGGTCAACTTCAGTTCTTCAACTTCGGCCGCTGGCAGGCGTCTACAATTTTCGTCGGATCGATGGCGTCTTTATCGACCTGCTCTTCCATGATCTTTCCATCTTTCCCGATCAGGAAGTTGACGCGGCGCGCGGCCTGATATTGATCTTTGTAAATGCCGTATTCGTGCGTGACCTTGCCGCCCCAGTCGCTCAGCAGCGGGAACGTCACTCCAATTTGTTGGGCAAAGGCGTTGTTGGCGAAGGCACTATCCATGCTCACACCCAGGACCTGGGTGTCGGCTGCTTCCAGCGTTTTCAGGTTCTGCTGGAAGTTTTTCATTTGCTGCGTTCAACCACCGGTAAACGCGAAAACGTAAAACGCCAGCACGACGTTTTTCTTTCCGCGGTAATCGGCCAGCGAGACTTCTTTCAAATCATTGCCGTCGAAGTAATGCAGCTTGAAGTTTGGCGCCATATCGCCGACCTTCGGCATGCCTGCCGAAGCGTCCGCTGGCTTGCTCTGCGCCAACAACGGCACGGCGCCTGCCAGCGCAAGCACACTCGCCAGCACGCTAGTCGCGATCTTCGAAGCCCTTCCCTTCTGCGTTCCTTGCCTCATTCCTATCCTCCACACAGAAACTTGCACCTAGCTTACTCCCGCGCAAACGTTTACGTAAACCCGGCAAGCGATCTCCCCTGGAAACCAGGACGCAAACCAGTACCCTGCTCCGGACCGTTTCACGTTGCCCAACCTGCGCCAAACCAGTACATTTCCAATCGGAACGATTTTCTTGATCTTGATGAGCCTCGCCACTCTCAACGACGTTTTCTTCGCTGCGGTCGAACACAATCTCGAGCAGGCCATGCTGCATCGCGAAGCGGGTGTGTGGCGCCCCGTCTCTTCTGGGGAGTTCGGGCAATCCACAATTCGCACGGCTCGTGCCTTGCGGGAGTGGGGCATCGGCAGGGGTGATCGCGTTGCCATCCTCAGTGAGAATCGCCCCGAGTGGCCTATGGCCGACATGGCGACTCTGCTTCTCGGGGCGGTTACCGTCCCGCTCTATACCACGCTCACTCCCGAGCAAACTGCCTTCGTCCTAAACGACTCCGGCTGCCGCGTGATTTTTGTTTCGTCGGAGCTTCACTTAGGCAAGGTTCTCTCCATGGTTTCGCGGACCAAGCTTGAAAAGGTCGTAGTCATGGACAGCATCGACCTTGCGGGCCGAGCCTCGGGCGACCCAGCCGCCACCGTCCTGAGAATGGCCGACCTGCTGGCTAATCCCCAGATCGATTCGAAGAGTGAAAAGGAAATCGAAGCGCAAGCTCGCGCCATCCGCCCCGATGATCTGGCCACCATCGTCTACACTTCCGGCACCACGGGACCCTCCAAGGGAGCGATGCTCAGCCACGGCAACATCGCGTCCAACATTTCCTGTTCGCTCCTAGAGTTCAACGTTGAGCCCGGGCAGATCAGCATTTCGTTTCTGCCGCTCTGCCACATCACGGCCCGCCACGTAGATTTCTCCATGATTTATCACGGCGTGACCCTGGCTTATTGCCCGTTCATGGAGCAGCTGCCGGCGGCCTTGCTGGAGGTGCATCCCACCACCTTCGTTGCTGTTCCGCGCGTCTACGAAAAAATCTACGCGCAGGCGGAACGCACAGCCAGCGAATTTCCCAAACGCAAGATTTTCGACTGGGCGCTTTCCGTGGGCACGGAGCACAAACCTGAGATCCTAGAGGGCCGCACCCCGACCTCGCGCTCCTGGAAGCTGGCCAACAAACTTGTATTCTCGAAAATTCGTGAGGGTATGGGCGGACACGTGAAGACATTCATCTCCGGCGGCGCGCCCCTCGGCCGCGAACTCGCCGAGTGGTACGCCAAAGTCGGCATCCGCATTCACGAGGGATACGGCCTCACCGAAACTTCGCCCGTGATCGCGGTTAACACCCCGATCCACCATCGTATCGGGACGGTCGGCCAGATTCTGCCTAACATCGAAGTCCGCATCGCCGAAGACGGCGAAATCCTGGTGCGCGGGCCGTCCATTTTCAAAGGTTATTGGAATCGTCCCGAGGAAACGCAAAACGCCTTCGTCGATGGCCGAATAAACGACGGCTGGTTCAAGACCGGCGACATCGGGAACCTCGATGCCGATGGATATCTCTTCGTCACCGACCGCAAGAAAGATCTGATCAAAACTTCCGGTGGAAAGTTCATCGCGCCGCAACCGATCGAGAATTCCCTAAAGCTGAACCCGCTGATCGGAACCGCGGCGATTGTCGGAGATAAACGGAAGTTTGCAGCGGTCCTGATCTCGCCCAATTTCACGGCGCTCGAAGACTGGGCTCGTACCAACGAGGTTGTGTTTTCCTCGCGAGCCGAACTGATCGCAAATCCGAAGGTGCAGGCGACCTATGAAGGAATTGTCGACGGTATAAATCAGAATCTGGCACGCTTCGAAAAGCTGAAACGAGTTCTGCTGGTCGCCGACGAGTTCTCCATCGAAAACGGCGCGCTCACGCCGACTTTGAAGCTAAAGCGGCGCGTGATTGAAGAGCGGTATCGCAAGCAGATAGATCAGCTTTACGCGCAGGCGGAGGCGACCACCGCGCCATAGTCTGGTCGATCAGGTTTTGAGTGTAATAAAGATTTTTTAGCAACTACGAATCGGTTTGGTCCCTGCTTGAGTAGTGTTGCTGATCGCGCCTGCAGAAAACAACTAGACCGGCAACCCCGACACCGAGCATGGCCCCAAAGCAACCGCGGACGGGTCGAAAAAAATGAACTTTTGACCAGATTATGAAGAGGGGAACCAGAATATATGTCAGGCTCGCGGCAATTGCCCACGCTCTCGCGGAGGGCTTTCGTTTCCAGAAGGTCCAGCAAGCCTCTCCGTAGATCGCGGTCAGAGCCGAGAAAACTCCGGAGACTAGCAGACTGCGAAAGCCGTGGTATCGATGGATGGCGCGCAGGATGCTAGGAAGGGCTATCCAGAGACACAGCAGAAAGGAGACCGCGAAAGACCACCACAGAGTTTTCGGTCCTCCCACGTATTTGATCGAATAGCCGAGCGCGATTAGCAAGGCAATGAACCAGCCTAGTTGAACAGCGATATTCATGCTCAAACCGCCTTTCTGACTCACAACTCCACATGCTTGGCGAGAATTTCACCACTGAAATCGGCATTTTGTCTATCTCCAAATGGAGTCCATTGTTCCGCACGCGTGGTATCGGACAAAAATGGTGCCGCACTGGGACGAAGCTCACTTGACGTAACCATGCCACATCGCTCACGACTGAAAGCACTTGCCGATTCTTCCTCCCTAACCATTTACCGCTATCAGCCCCACCGCCTATGATTGGCTCTCGTCTTTTCATTACAATAATCCCATGTCGGACTCATTGATCATTGCCGGACGTTCCTTCCGCTCCCGCCTGATCGTCGGCACGGGAAAATACAAATCCTTTCAGGAAACGGCGCGTGCGCTCGAAGCCAGCGGCGCGGATATGGTCACGGTCGCTGTGCGGCGCGTCAATCTCGATCGCACTGCAGCCAAGGAATTGCTGCTCGACTACATCGACCCCAAGAAATATTTTCTGCTGCCAAACACAGCCGGGTGCTACACGGCCGAGGAAGCCATCCGCGCCGCGCTGCTGGCGCGCGAGGTGGGGCTCTCCGATTGGGTGAAGCTGGAAGTGATCGGCGACCAAGCTACGCTCTATCCTGATGTTCAAGCAACGCTTGAAGCCACCCGAGTGCTGGTAAAGGAAGGCTTCACTGTTCTTCCCTATACTTCTGATGACATTGTCTTTGCCAAGCGCCTGATCGATGCCGGCGCGGCCACCGTCATGCCGCTGGGCGCACCCATCGGCAGCGGCATGGGCATCCAGAACCAAGCCCACATCCGCATTCTGCGCGAGATGATCACCGCTGTGCCGCTCGTTGTGGATGCAGGCGTGGGCACAGCTTCCGACGCGGCGCTCGCCATGGAACTCGGCGCGGACGCGGTGCTGATGAACACTGGCATCGCCAACGCGCAGGATCCAATCCTGATGGCCGAAGCCATGCATCACGCCGTGCTCGCCGGACGCAAGGCCTATCTTGCCGGGCGCATGCCGAAAAAGTTATATGCTACGGCGAGTTCCCCGCTGGAAGGCGTGGTGCGGTAATTACGTGCGGTAATTACGTGCGGTAAATCAAATCTGATCCTGTGGCGCGGGCGCTCCCGCCCGCGAAATGCCGACAGACTATTCCATTCACGCCCTGGAGGTCCTGAATGCTCTGGCTCTACAAATCTTTTTTCCCCGTGGTCTGGATCGCCTTCCTTGTCTACTGGCGAATCAAAGCTGCCGATACCAAAGCCACCCAGCGTCTCGAGCCGACCGCCTCGGGCATCCTGCGCGTCCTCACCTTCCTGATCGCGGTCGTCCTGCTCTCGACGACTCGCATCCCGCTTCGCTGGCTTTACTGCCAGCTGTGGCCGGCCGGCTTTTGGCCCTTCTGGCTGGGAGCCGCCGTCACCATCGCCGGCCTTCTCTTCGCCATCTGGGCGCGCGTGCACCTAGGCAGGAACTGGAGCAGCTCCATTTCCATTAAGCAGGGCCACGAGCTGATCACCAGCGGTCCCTACGTCGTGGTGCGTCACCCCATTTACACCGGCATTCTGACCGGATTCCTTGGCACCGTGATTGCGCTCTCGCAGGTGCGCGGGTTGATCGCTTTCGTCCTCATCTTCCTCATACTCTGGCTCAAGCTCCGCACGGAGGAGCAGTGGATGCGCTCCCAGTTTGGGGAGACATACGCCGCCTACGCCCATCAGACGGCCGCACTGGTGCCTTACCTTTTCTGATCGCCTGCATCGCGAAACTGCGTGTTAAGGGCGTGCAACACACGGACGTTGATTGGTTGGCGAGTTTTCCGCTTGAACGCGCAGGGTGTGCTCTGGTTAGCTTTCGCGGGCAGAAGTGCCCGCGCCCCATTATCGTTGCCTAGGAAAATTCATCTTCAATTCTCAATTAATTAAATTCGCAAAACAAAAGGGCGGCCCTTGGGTCGCCCTCATTCATTGTGCTTTGGGGTAACTTCACATCATCTTCATACTGTCTACGTGAATGGAATCGCCCTTCACTTCGCCGGTCGCGGCGATGTGATGTCCTTCATGCCCCTTGAGCGCATCTGGATTGTCAACTGTCAACACTTTATCGTCCTTGTCAGTGACGATCACCACCTTTGCACCCGCGGCCAGACATTTCTTGGTGCAGGCTTCGGCTCCCGCATTCGCGCCTTTGGCGCCGCACTTGCTGTCGGTCACCCAGCCATTAACGGTGGTGCTCTTTCCCATGTCGTCGAAGGCCAACGCCGACAGGGCCAGCACAAACAATAACGCAAAACACACCAACAGAATCTTCTTCATAGCTAACATTCTCCTTTTTGTTCACGCTGCGGCCCCAAGCCGCATGTTATGACGGGTGTTTTTCCCGCGCCTGTCTTGCCGGAAAACGACCAGTCCGGAAGGCAAACCCGAGCATCGAACCCCTCAGGGATCACACATCCCCGCCCGACTGTGAAATGAGGCGAAAAGACTATACCACAGGAAAACCAAGAGATTGTCGGCGGAGATTAGGAGCCGGCGGCGCCTCGCGAGATCATTTCTTGGCGGAGCGGTTCACTGGGGTCGCCGACTTGGCTGGAGCTGGAGCAACGTACACGTATTCTCCTGGTTTCGCATATCCCAGTTGCTCGCGCGCTTCTTTCTCAATCGCCTTGTCATCCTTCTTCAGCGCTTCAATTTCCTGGGCATAGCGGTCGTTTTCCTGTTGCTCCTCAAGGATCTGCCGCCGCAGCGATTCATATTCGGAGCGCTTTTGCTTGTACACGATCATGCCATTCGCCCCGAACACGACGTGGGCAAACAACGAAACCGCCACCACGACCACAAAGATCGTGGCGATCCTCCGCCGCAGAACATAGAAGCTCATGAACAATGGACGAGCACGCGCTACCCACGACGCGGCCAGCGCTTCGGCGCGGGGCGCGTTCTCGACCACAGCCCGCAGACCGTTTTCGGGGCGGAAAAACCCGGAACGCAGAAGGTTTTGGGGACGCGGAAACTTAGACAAAGTTTTCACTCAAAAATCCATTGTTTGGCAGCCGAACTCAGTTGTTCCAGATCCTTCGCGCTGCGCGCCTCCGAATACACGCGCACGACCGGCTCGGTTCCCGACAACCGGTAACAAACCCACGAACCGTCGTCGAGCACGAGCTTCAAGCCATCGATACGAACCACATTGAGAACCTTGCGGCCCGAAAATTCCTTCGGATCAGAACCCAACTTCTCAGTGAACTTCGCTTTTACCTCGGGCGTCAAGCGGAAGTTCTCGCGCTGCGGATAATACGAACCAACTTGGTTACAGAGAGAGCGCAGTTGCTCTCCTAGAGGCTTGCCGCGCTTGGCCACCATTTCGCAGCACAGCAGCCCAGCCAGCACCCCATCTTTTTCCGGCACGTGATGCCGGATCGAAAGACCCGCGCTTTCCTCGCCACCAATCGCAATTCTGTCTTGCATGATCAATTCGCCGATGTATTTGAAGCCCACTGGAGTTTCGTGCAGCGGCACATCGTGCAGCTTGGCCAAAGCATTAATCAAGTTGGTTGTCGCCACCGACTTGGCCACGCCATTTTTCCACCCGCGGCTCTCCACCAGGTAATCGAACAGAAGGGCAATCACAAAGTTCGGCTGCAAGAAAGTCCCGTCCACGTCAACAATGCCAAAGCGGTCAGCATCGCCGTCGGTTGCAATGCCGATGCTTGCTGCGGTTTCCCGCATCTTCTTTCGCAAGCTCTCCAGCAGATGATCGTCCGGTTCGGGGGCGTGCCCACCGAATAAAACGTCGCGTTTATCGTGAACCGTCGCCACCTCCACACCCGCTTCGCGTAGGAGCACATCCGAATATCCGCGCGCCGCGCCCCACATTGGATCGAACGCTACCCGGATTCCCGCCCTGCGAATCACGCCCAGATCAACCACATTCGCCAACTGCTTCAAATACATGGGCTTCGGGTCCAAAGTCTGCTTCGCTCTTTCTGCATGACCATTTCCTGGCGGCTTCGCGCCGTCCGCCGCGACAATCTCTGCTTCAATGCGCTGGGTAACTTCCGGCAGGGCCGGGCAACCGTCTGGCGTGGAAAACTTGATGCCGTTATATTCGGGTGGATTGTGCGAGGCTGTGAAGTTGATCACTCCATCGGCTTTGGTCTGAAGCACGGCGTAGGCCAATGCAGGAGTGGGCGCAGCCTCCGCCACAACCAGCGGAGTGATGCCGTGAGCTTCCAAAATCTCGGCGGCCATCGCGCAAAAGGTCTCCCCTAGAAACCGCGGATCGCGCCCCACAATCACCCTTGCTGCCTGCGATTTCTGCGAAGCCACATAGCGGGCAATGCCTGTCACCGCACGGCGCACGTTCTGAAACGTAAACTCTTCTGCCATCACCGCCCGCCAGCCCGATGTTCCAAACTTAATTTGTGTTGGCATGTTCAAGCCTCGCCCCAGCACCGCAAAATGCTAATCTGCTCCACAAGCTATGGCAGCTCAACCTGCCCTGAGCCACAGGGCGAAGGGTGAGAGCTGACGGCTGATTTTATATGACCGACAAACGAATCGTCCTCACTGCCGCCAGTTCCGAAGAGGAAGCCCGCAAAATCGCGCGCCATCTCGTGGAGCAGAAGCTTGCTGCCTGCGTGAATATCATCCCGCACATCGAATCCATCTATCGCTGGCAGGAGAAGGTGGAGTCAGCGCACGAGTGGCTATTGCTGATCAAGACCACCGCAGAAGGATTCGCCGCCGTGCGTGATGCGATTCGAGAATTGCATTCCTACGAGCTTCCGGAGTGCATTGCAATCGGCATCGAAGACGGAAGCCCCGAGTATCTGGAGTGGCTGGCAGACTCGGTGCAATCGGGAACCGGCTAATCTACTGCACCGGCTGTAACTGAGTTGATAGCTGGTTGACTGCTGTCACGTCGTAGAAGCCGGTGAGATCGGCGTGGCCGGCTAAGGTCTCACGTTCTTTGCCGTCCACCAGGATTTTCACTCTCAGAATGCCCGGAATGTTGGCCGAGAGAGTGTGGATGAGCGATGTGACCGTGAGGTCTTCCACCAGCACGCCGGAACGGTGGCCGTCCGCGAAAGCGGAGTTCAGATCGATCACTGCGACGCCGGGATCTACTAAGAAAACACTGCGCACGTCAGCTCCGGGAGCCAGTGGGTGGGGCGACGATTTGTCGAGATAGATGCTGAGCAATGCGTTCATCAGTTCTTCGGCCCGTTGCTGGCGTCCGCTGGGCAGGGGAATTTGCATTGAGCGCGGCCGCAGCGAACCATCATCATCGAAAGCCACAAACAGGGTGGCCCGCTCGGTAGGGCCAGCAAACTGCGGAACCAGGGGGCGCGTATCGGCGGATGGTCCGGCAATCGTAGCCACCCGCCCGCGCATGTGCCAGGCATACATGCTCATGCCAAGGACCGCCACCAGCAGTATGGCAATGCCGATGAGCAAGTGGCGGGGAATCATTGCGCCGCTCCCAGCTTGTCGCGGTCGGCCGCAATGGCCGTCGCTACCGCGCTGGTGACCAGTTGCTGGTAATCAGGCGCGGTAAGCTGCGTCAGGTCAGAGCCTTGCGGAGCGACCTCCACCGCGAGGGCGGCGGTGGTGATGCTGTTCAGCGGGCGCAAAGGCGCCGTCAGGGCGCGGACGGGAATCTGCCTTTTCTGGAACTCATTCGCAATGTCCGCGGCGGCGCTCTGGCTCAGCGCCAGATGCGGCTGCTGCGACGTTGTCCACGAATGGAACGGTCCGCGATCATCGCCCCCATAGGGCAGCAACGCTGTATAGACGCGAACCCCGTGACCGATGGCTGTAGCGTGCAGCGCAATGTAAACGGCAGCGCGATTGTTGTTGGCCAGAAACGCCCGTTGATCGAGACTCAGCGAGACGTCGGAATCACGCAAATCGAGCACCGTTATGCCGCGGCTCTCCAGTTCCTGGCGCAGGCTCCGCGCCAACGCGGCCGTCACATCTTTTTCAAAGAGCGAATTACTGAGAGTCTCGCCGCGGTCGTCACCACCGTGGCTGGCGTCGATCACGGCAAAATATCGGTGCGAGCCCGGTGAAGATACCGGTGGCACCGCGTTTCCCGACGGTGCCGCTGGCGCAGGCGGAGCCACCACCGTTTGGGCGGACGCCGGAGAGGTCGGCGAGATCGTCGCCGTGCGTCCATCGGCACTGAAACTGGCGATCAGCGGGACCGGAGAGCTCACCGTGATCATCGCGCCGCCGTTGCTTTCCGTATAGGTGGCCGAAGGAATCACCTTGCTGCCGAACGTCAGGGTAGGCAAGGCGGGCGCTACTATGGGCTCGCGGCTAAATATCATATGCAATGCCCCCTGATCGGTCGAGACCATGGGGTTCACGGGCATTGTGAAGTGAAAGACCAGCTTAGGAGGATTGTCGCCAGCCAGTGACGCGGTGAAGTGGGTGGCGATGTTACCCACGAAAAGCCGGTCCGAGTCCTCATGCACCGTGACCGGACCTCCCAGGAAGCGGGGCAAAAGCTGGGCCAGACTGGAGACCGGAACCAGTCCGCGTTCGTTCTCCAGCAAGAATCTACCCGGCAACTCGGCATCGTGGCCCTGAATGCGGACCCGGGTTTTCCCCACCAAGAAATCGCCCTCAACCCTGTTGTTGTAGCGCAGGCGCCAGCGCTGACCATCGAATTTGGCGTTGACCTTGCCCAGCGGTTCCAGCAGCTCGAGCAGGCCAACGTAGTCGCGGCGATCCCGCTGCACCACAGGCAGCGAATAGTTCGCGGCAGTGGAATAGACCGAAAGACGTTTCTCGGGTGCTGCGGCAACCAGAAGAACTGCGACCAGCACAATCGGCCCGCACCACAAAAGCGTTCTAGGCGACACAGGCCGGCACACCGGACCGAGAAATCGCCGTATAGTCTTACGCCAAGATTCACTCGAGCGGATATCACTCCTGCGGGTATCAGTCCAGCGCATAGATGGTTAGCCCGCTCAACAGCTTGGGATAAAAATCGGTAGATTTCTGCGGCATCACTTCGCCGGCGAAGGCAACGTCGCGCACCTGCTGCACGCGGCACGGGTTCATGAGGCAGGCGAGGTCGGCCTTGCCGCTGCGCACCTGGCCTAGAGCTTCATCCGCGTCGCGCACATAGGAGAGGTTCCGCTGCTCGCGAATCGATTCTTCGGAGAGTTTCAGCACTCCTTCCAGCAGGCACTTATGCAACTGCACGACGTCGAGTTCCCGTTGCTGCGAGGAAAAGCCAGCAAAGAATCGCGCGGCCGCGCCTGTCAAGCGCAGTTTGCTCAAGAGAAATGCCCGGTTCGCAGTCACAGCCAGCAGCGTGGCTCCGGACTTGCCTTTGTCGCGGAGAACCGCCGCCGCTCGCTGACCGTCCAATGACGGATCGACTTCTTCTACCTCGAAGAATTCACGGCTGGCATGCTGAAAATCGTCGACCACGAACGACTCCAGCCCACGCACCACGCGGTGGGTCGGAAGCACGACGAGCCCCGGACTGTTCATGTTGACCAGCGTCATCATGAGGAATTCATACGGAGCATCGGGCGCCGAAGCATCCGCGGCGCGGCGCTCGTTGCGGTAGTTCAATGCCGTCTCGTAGCGGTGGTGGCCATCGGCGATGATCAGCTTTTTGTCGCGCATCCGCCTTTGGACGGAAGCGACCACGGCGGGATCGGAAACCTGCCACACGCGGTTGACCACCTGGTATTCGTCCGTTAGCTCGATTATGGGTGCGGTTTTGGTTGCCGCCGTCAGCTCTGAATCGATCTCCCCGGAGTCTTCATAGAGCATGAAGATCTGGCCAAAATGGGCGCGGGTGGCCCGCAACAGGTCCAGTCGATCTGCCTTGGGCTTGGCCAACGTCTGCTCGTGACGGTAAACGACGCCGGCGGAATAGTCTTCCACGCGGCCCAGGGCAATGAATCCGCGCCGCTCGCGCTCACCGCTTTGCCCCGGAGCCGCGAAATTCTGGGAATAGACATACAGCGACGGCGCGGAATCCTGCCGCAACGCGCCCTGGCTCCGCCACGCTCGGAAATCTGCCGCGGCTCGCCTATATACATCATTTGCCGGATGGTCGCTGGCCTGCCGGCGGCCCAGGATAATTCTTACCAGGTTGTAAGGGCTGGCTGCATAATAGCGGTCCTGCATGCTGGGAGTGATCTTGTCGTAGGGCTGGGTGACAGCTTGATCCACGGAAACGTGTTCGGGATCGTAACGAAACGCGCGAAAAGGAATGATCTGAGCCATAGGAAACCCTTGATTGTAACAAGGTTGGCGGGTCAGCCGAATGCGCGGCCAGTTCCGCGCGAAGCCGACCTGCTTGGTCAGACCAACACGGGCGGCCCTCAGGGCGGGTAGCAACTTGGGAAATTGTCTCGAAATTTTGACAAAAACCCTGCTGCGCTATGTGAAACCTGTGGTAACATCCGGCGCAATGAGGTATTTATGGCCCGCCTGAATGATTGGCGCCGGTCATCTCGCCCTGCGGCCCTAGTTCGAGCATTTGCAAGCCTTTGTGGTCGAAGCTCCGACGCGTCTGTCCCCCGGGACCTCGGACTGGTTCTGCCGAGCGGATTGACATTTTCCTTGATTTCCCGCGTTTTGCTGGCCGTCTGTTTGACCACGGTCTGCGCCCTGGCTTCCCCGGCTCTCGCTCAGACCGATGTTAACGACGTCCACGTGACGCCGCGCGAAGTGGAAAAGCCCAAAGACGTTGCCGCCGCGGTTCCGAACAAGGAACTCGTAACCGACGGAATGAGCGCCCACGTTCGCCCCCTCAAAGTGGACGTAGATCTGGTCCTCGTTCCCGTCACCATCACAGATCCGCTCAACCGTCTGGTGACCGGTCTCGATAAGGAAAACTTTCAGCTGTTTGAAGGCAATGCCCCACAGCAGATCAAGACCTTTTCCAGCGAAGACGCTCCAGTTTCCCTGGGCGTAATCTTCGACTCCAGCGGAAGCATGAGCAGCAAAATGGAGCAGGCCAAAGACGCGGTGATGGAATTCTTCAAGACCGCCAATCCGCAAGATGAGTTTTTCATGATCACCTTCTCGGACGAACCCGAGGAGGTTAGCGATTTCACTTCTTCCGTGAATGAGATTCAGGACAAACTGGTTTACGCCGTGCCGCGCAAGCGCACCGCATTGCTCGATGCCATTTACATGGGCATCAGCAAAATGCGGCAGGCCAAGTATCCGAAGAAAGCATTGCTCATCATCTCCGACGGGGGCGACAATCACAGCCGCTACACTGAAAACGAAATCAAAGCCCTGGTCAAAGAAGCCGATGTGATGATTTACGCGATCGGCATTTATGACCGCTACTTCGCCTCGCAGGAAGAACGATTAGGCCCGGCCTTGCTGAGCGAGATCACCGAACTCACGGGCGGACGCGCCTTCACCATCGACAATCCCAACGATCTGGCCGACGTGGCCACCAAAATTGGCATCGAACTCCGCAATCAATACGTTCTGGGATACCACCCGTCTAAAATCGTGCGCGACGGAAAATGGCGTAAGATCAAAGTGAAGCTGCTACCGCCGAAAGGACTGCCGCCTCTCAGGGTGTATGCCAGGATGGGTTACTACGCTCCAGTTGAGTAAGCGCGTTGCCGGAGTTCTCCTTCTCCTAATTGTCGCCATCTGCGCCGGGCCTCTCCTGCGAGTGTCTGCCCAATCGGCATCTCCGCAAGCCGAGAGCAAGCCTGCAGCCCCTCAAACCACAACCCCGCCTTCCCCGGAGCCCAACCATTCCCAGACACCCTCCCAGGACAATAGTTCCCTGATCATTCGCACTGACGTGGACGAGGTTCTGCTCCACGCTTCCGTAATCGACAATCGCGGGCACATTGTGACGGACCTCGACAAGAGCGCATTCACCGTTTACGAGGACGGCAAGCCGCAAGTCATTACCCATTTTCGCCATGAAGATATTCCTGTCGCCATGGCCATCGTTATCGACAATTCCGGGTCGATGCGCGAGAAGCGTAACAAAGTAAACCAGGCCGCTCTGAATCTGGTGCGCTCGAGCAATCCCAAAGACGAAGTCTGCATCGTCAATTTCAACGATGAGTACTATCTCGACCAGGATTTCACCAATGACCTGCTCAGACTGAAAGAGGCTCTGGAAAAAATTGACACCAGCGGAGGGACGGCGCTGTACGAAGCCATCGTGGCCTCGGCCGACCATCTGCGCAGGAACGCCCGCCTGGAAAAGAAAGTGGTATTTGTCGTCACCGACGGAGAAGATAACGCCAGCCTCGAAACATTAGAGCAGGCCGTCAAACAGTTGCAAGCGGAGAGTGGGCCCTCGGTTTATGCCATTGGAATTCTGGGCGAGGAAGAACATCCCAAACGCGCGAAACGCGCCCTGGAAATCATAGCGGAGCGCACCGGCGGCCTGGCTTTCTTCCCCAGGACGCTCGATGAAGTTGACGAGATTAGCCGCACCGTGGCCCACGACATCCGCAACCAGTACACCATCGCTTACAAGCCCACCAACCCCAGGGCCACCGGTGGCTTCCGCGCCGTCCGGGTCGAAGCCAAGGCCAAGGGGCACGGCAAAATGACGGTCCGTACCAAGGCTGGCTACTACGCATTGCCGCAAGGCGTTGAAACTCTGCATCGCGTGAATTAAAAGGAAGGGTTGAGTCGGACTTCGGAAACCGCTGCAGTGGCCATGCTTCGACTGACCATAGTTCCGAATGATTTTGTGGTGCAATTGACGATTCCAATCCCTCCCCGTACCCTGTAACGTGCGCACAAAAACTTCAGAAACGTCTCGCCCGCGCGTGGCCGACGATATTACCCAACTGGTCGGCGAAACTCCAATGTTGCAACTCAAACGCCTGGTGCCAGCCGGGTCGGCGGACCTATTCGCGAAATTGGAATATCTCAATCCCGGCGGCAGCGTGAAAGACCGCGCCGCGATTGGAATCATCCGCCGCGCCGAAGAGGAAGGAAAACTCAAAACCGGCGGCACGATCGTCGAAGCCACGGCCGGCAACACTGGAATCGGCCTGGCCCTGATCGGCGTAAACCGCGGCTACAAAGTAAAGCTGTTTGTCCCCGAGCAATTTTCTGAGGAGAAAGTCACGATCATGCGGGCTCTCGGCGCCGAGGTGTCCCGTACACCGGATGCGGAAGGCATGGCGGGCGCCATCCGCCGTGCTAAAGAATTAGTCGCCGGCGATCCCAAGGCCTTCATGGCCGCGCAATTCGAAAATCCCGCCAATCCCGATTATCACTACGCAACTACCGCCCGCGAGATGTTTGGACAAATGGAAGGCCGCATCGACGCCGTTGTGCTCGGCTGTGGCACCTGCGGCACGTTCACTGGTGTGGCGAGATACGTGAAAGAAAAGCTGCCCAACGCGCTGGCCTTCGCGGTGGAGACCCAAGGCTCCATTCTTTGCGGCGGAGAGCCTGGCCCCCACAAGGTGGAAGGAATCGGCGTGAGCTTCATTCCGAAAACATTTGATCGCTCGGTCTGCGACGAAGTCATCATGGTCACCGATGACAACGCCTTCGACACAGTCAAAAAGCTGGCCGCACAAGAAGGCGTGCTGGCCGGTTCAAGCGGCGGAGCCGTGATATTTGCATCACTTCAAGTAGCGAAACGCCTCGGGCCAGGAAAGCGAATCGCCACCATCATTCCGGATTCCGCCGAGCGATACTTATCCAAGAAGATTTTCGAAGGCGGAATCTAGCCGACGCAAGATACAAGATGCCAGCCCATATGAAAGCCACGAAGCAACCCGGTTTCGCCACGCGCGCTATCCACTCCGGACAAGAACCCGATCCACTGACCGGTGCGGTGACCGTCCCCATCTACCCAACTTCCACCTATGTGCAGCAGGGCATCGGTGAGCACAAGGGCTACGAATACTCGCGCGTTTCGAACCCCACCCGCGACCGCCTGGAACAGAATCTGGCAGCGCTCGAAGGCGGGCTGGCGGCGCGGGTTTTCGCCAGCGGCATGGCGGCGATCAATGCCATCACGAGCACGCTGAAGTCCGGCGACCACGTAGTTTGCGGCCATGATCTCTACGGCGGCGTGCCCCGGCTATTCAATCAAGTGCTCACAAATTTCGGTCTGGAATTTTCTTATGTCGATACCTCCGACGAGAAGAAGGTTGAAGAGGCCATCCGCAAGAACACGCGCATGGTCTACGTGGAGACTCCCACCAACCCGCTAATGCAGTTGAGCGACCTCGCGGCCATCAGCCGCATCTGCCGCGCCCGCAAAGTGCAGCTCGTCGTCGATAACACGTTCCTCTCACCGTATTTCCAGCAGCCGATCGCCCTGGGCGCCGACATGGTCGTCCATTCCACCACGAAATTTCTGAATGGCCACAGCGACGGCATCGGCGGAGTGGTCGTCTGCACAAGATCGGAACAAGCCGAGAAACTCGCTTTTCTGCAGAAAGCCGCCGGCGCGATTCTGTCTCCGTTCGAATGTTGGCTCGTGTTGCGCGGAGTGAAAACACTGGCCGCGCGCATGGAGATTCACGACCGCAACGGCCGCATCGTCGCCGATTTCCTGGCGAAACACAAAAAGGTGAAACGAGTTCTCTACCCCGGCCTGCCCGACCATCCCCAGCACGCCTTAGCCAAACGCCAGATGAGCGGCTTCGGCAGCATGATCACTTTCGAAACCGGCTCCCAGAAAAACGCGAACAAAATGCTGAAAGCCGTACGCGTCTGCTCCTTCGGCGAATCGCTGGGTGGAGTCGAGACCCTGATTTCCCACCCCGCCACCATGACACACGCAGCCTTGGGCGAGAAAGGCCGCAAAGCCATCGGCATCACCGACGGCATGGTCCGCATCTCAGTGGGCATCGAAGATATTCAGGACCTTCTCGACGACTTAGAGCAGGCACTGGCCGCGATTTAACTGGCAGGCTCCTTATGCTTTTTCCAGCCCATCAATCTCCAGCTTCGTGCGCTCCAGGATTTCGCGAATCTTCGCGATTCTTGCCGAGTCATGCGAGCCGCGAGTCGCCGCCCGCAGCGCCGCTTTCATCACCGCCGCCGCCGGACGCATCACCTCCGCGCCCTCTTCAATCCACGGCGCCCAGTCTCCAGCCTGCTCGGCGCGCTGCCAAATTTTCTTGACCGTTTCCGCTTCCCGCTGCAGTTCCTGCCGCCCCGCATCGGTGAGCGAATAGGTTCGCTTCCCTGTCGGCTGATCCGACGTGACCAGCCCTTCGTCTTCCAGTTGCTGCAGGGCCGGGTACACCGCCCCTGCGCTAGCCTTATAGATTCCACCAGACTTGGCTTCCAGCTCTTTCATCAGCTCGTAGCCATGCTTCGGCCCGCTCTCCAGCATCGACAGCAACGCCAGACGTATCTCTCCCGGCCCAAAGAACCGACCCCACCGGCCTCCACGGCCACCCCAGGGAAAGCCGCCTCCCATAAAGGGTGCCGCCACGCCACTGCGCCACCAACTTCCACATCGTCCATACATATGATCGAACTCCTTATACGCTCAATAGTTTGCCCGGAATTGATTGTCATCAGGATTAACGATTTCAGTTCGCCAATCAGGCGCTGTCAGATCCCAGCGGTTTCCCAATCTGAAATCCGAAATCGCAATTCTGAAATCGCCATTCCAATTTCGTTAGCTCTGTCGTTATATATATCGTTAGATATATCTATTGTCAAGTAAATTTTCGAGTCCACAACCCACGACCTCACCCTCTCGGGCCCAAGGGACAACCCGAGAGCCGAACGCCGGACCGCGGAAGCCCGGAAGCTTCTTCATTTACAATCGCCGAGCTATGTTTTTTCGCTCAGATAACCGTTCGCCTGACCAGCTCCGCCCCGTCACCATCACCCCAGACTTCATCTCCACCGCTGAAGGTTCGGTTCTCATCGAAGTCGGGAACACCCGCGTCATCTGCACCGCGTCCATCGAAGAAACGGTTCCGGCGTTCATGCGCAACTCGGGGAAAGGATGGATTTCCAGCGAATACGCCATGCTTCCCCGCTCCACGCTGACCCGCACCCCGCGCGAAGTCAGCAAAGGCCGCCAAAGTGGACGCACTCACGAAATCCAGCGCCTGATCGGCCGCAGCCTGCGCGCCGTAACCGATCTCACCCGCCTCGGCGAACGCACCATCTGGATCGATTGCGACGTAATTCAAGCCGACGGCGGCACGCGCACCGCCTCGATCACCGGCGCCTTCGTCGCCTTGGGCTTAGCTTTGGGAAAACTAGTGGAGGCGGAAACTCTGACTTCAATCCCGCTGAAAGATTTCGTCGCCGCCATCAGCGTGGGAATTGTAGAGGGAGAAATCCTGCTCGACCTGTGCTACGAAGAAGATTCCCGCGCCGATGTGGACATGAACTTCGTCATGACCGCCGGCCACAAGTTGGTGGAAGTTCAGGCCACCGCCGAGCACGCATTGTTTGACGACCAGCAGTTAGCCAAGATGCTGGCATTAGCAAAACAAGGGGTACAGTCGCTGCTTGCGAAACAGCAGGCGGTGCTGAGCGCCCTGACGTTGAGACAGTAACGTAATCATAATGTGGGGACAGCCGCCCCCGGCTGTCCGCCGAGCAAAGCTAGGCCGATTTGCCGGTGGTCGGAAGACTGATCGGACAAGATCAAGCAGCTCTTGCCGTCATCGAGCACCGGCCGTGAACATCCAAGCGATGAACCCGGCTGCAGGTCCCCATCCTAGCGCGAGGCAGCGCGCTAGGGCGGGGATCCACACGGACTGCAACAACGGATATCGCTCGACCCTACTTCTGCTCCGCCTTCTTTTCTGCCGCTTTCTTCAGCGCCTCCGCTGTCCATGGCGGGACGATACCGTTTTCGCGCGCATAGGCCACAGCCTGCCCGAGGTGCTCGTGAGCATCCGCGACCAATATGTACACCACGTCCCCGGCATTCGCCTGCGGACCCAGCTTTGGCAGCAGTTTCGCAAAATCGGCGTTGGTCATGCCGTTGATCGTCTTCTGGGTGAATTCCCACGATTTATTCAACTCGGCGACGATCTGCGCCCGGTCGGTCGTCGATTTTTCAAACGTCTTGCGGTCGAATCCCGCTGGAGGCTCGGCTCCGCCGAGCCCCAGGATCCCATACCGCTCGCCGGCAACATGCAGAAAAACCTCCGCAAAAGAGCGCGAGTCAGCTGTAGGACGCCACGTGAATTTATCTGCGGGAAGCGCATTGGCCAACGCCACAAACTTTTTCTGCACAACCTCAAGGTCGGCCAGCGACTGCGCCTTCATGTCATAGCTGGGAGCAGTGCGGTCGGCACCCGCCATATCGGAATTCTGCGCCCAAGCACCCACGCCCAAGCCGCCCAGCGCAATCACTGCAACCACGAATATCCGGAGCATTTTGTCCATAAATTTGACCCTCGGGAAAGAAGAAGCTGGGAGGTTAGACGAAACAGCGAGACAAAGGTTGTTGCAGTTCGACACGCTTTGCTGTGAATTCGGCCCAACCAATCCGCTAACGGCAGAGTCAAGTCAGGAGGAGGTGTGACTCGGGCTTGGGTTTACTGGCAACTGGGCACACTGGCAACTGGCTTTAGGCGATCCACACCGTCTTCGCGTTCATAAACTCGCGAATGCCCACCGCTCCCAACTCGCGTCCGTGGCCGGACTGCTTCACTCCGCCGAACGGAATGCGCGTATCGGAGGCGACCATCTTATTAATAAACACCATGCCCGCCTCCAGTTCGTTAATAAAGCGTTCGCGCTCTTTCTCGTCGTTAGTCCAGGCGCTCGCACCCAGACCAAAACGAACGTCGTTGGCGATGCCGATGGCCTCATCCAGATCCTTCACGCGAAAAATCGACGCCACCGGGCCAAAGAATTCCTCTCCATAGGCCGGCGAACCCTTGGGAACATTCGTCAATACGGTCGGCGCATAGTAATTCCCCGGCCGTTTTAGCGGATGTCCGCCGGTCAACACCTTCGCCCCCGCCTTCACCGTCTGCTGCACATCGGCATCGAGCGTGGTCACCGCATCCGGCGTCGCCAGCGGCCCCAGTTGCGTGGCTTCCTCAAACGGGTCGCCCACTCGCAGGCTCTGCATGCGATCCACAAACTTGCGCTCGAATTCGTCGGCGATCGGCGCGGCCACAATAAAACGTTTGGCAGCGATGCACGACTGCCCGTTGTTGATCACCCGCGCTTCGACCGCCGTGGCCACTGCGGCATCCAAATCCGCGCTGGGCATCACGATAAACGGATCGCTCCCGCCGAGTTCAAGCACAACTTTCTTGATACGCTTCGCGGCTCCAATTCCCACCTGGATCCCAGCCTGCTCGCTGCCGGTCAGCGTGGCCGCAACCACGCGCTGGTCGTTCAGTAGCGCGTCCACTTGTCCCGAACCGATTAATAGTGTCTGGAAGACTCCCGCTGGAAAGCCCGCCGCTTTGAACAGGTTTTCGATTTCGAGCGCGCACTGCGGCACATTAGAGGCATGCTTCAGCAGCCCCACATTTCCTGCCATGAGCGCGGGTGCCGCAAACCGAATCACCTGCCAGAAGGGAAAATTCCAAGGCATCACCGCAAGAATCGGACCGATCGGCAAGTACCGCACAAAACTTTTCTTCGCTCCGGTCTCGACCACCTCGTCGGCGAGAAATTTCTCCGCGTTCTCCGCATAGTAGCGGCAGGCGGTGGCGCATTTAGCCGCTTCGGCCACGGCGGCCTTGTAGGGCTTGCCCATTTCCAGAGTCATCCATCGTCCAAAACGCTCTTTGTCGCTTTCCAGGATCTCCGCCGCCTTCATCATTCGCTTGGCCCGTTCCGCGAACGGAGTCTTGCGCTCAGCTCGAAAGGCTGAGACCGCCAGTCGCAACTTCTCCTCGATCTGTTCCGCAGTAAGCGGCTGAAACGTCTCGATCACTTCGCCCGTCGCTGGATTAATCGTCGCAATCGCCATGATGAAAGATTTCCATTCTTGCCCATGACCCGCCCCCAAAATGAACGGCGCCAATAGGGTTTCATCGAATCATCCGATTTGAGAAGACCGCCCAAGAAAAACCAGCGGTCTCACCACTATACAACCGGATTCGCCCTCGCCTAAGAACGAGGCCATTGAAATACGTTTGGCGGTGCCCAGCCCGAGAGGTGGTGGGAGTCTGAGGTGGTGGGAGTCTGCCGGTGGAACATTGCTGCCTGTCCGAGGTAGAGCCTCGGACAACTCTCCCCTAAAGAGGAAAGCTTAGTCGATCTCTCTTGATAACCCGCAGTTGGGTTAGAACCTCTTCGATTGCTTCCTGCTCGGCCTGATCCGACTCGGCTTTGAGGAACTCTCGCCGAGTCAGGACTGCGGCTTCCGCTACTTCGACTCGTCTGCACAGGGCAATCGTGTCACTTTCCGAAAGCACTGCTTCATACTCGCGTTGCCAGGAGGGGAAACGGGGGAGGGACTGAGGCGATAATGACTTGGGGAGGGCCATCTCCAACTCGAACCTGTACTCTACGGCACAGATTTCTAAGTTACGGACCTCATCGTAGGTCGGAGTATTCTTGCCTGTCTAGCCCTTGACGCACACTGCGGGGTACGCCGGCGCACGGACCCGAAGGAAGTGATTCCTCCTCATCGCTAATCGTGATCTTGGTCCCAAGCGAGAAAGGAATTCCACCGCATCCGTGTCTCGAAAATCCAGAACCGGGCTACCAAACTGGCCCGTTCCAAAACGAATCGCTCAAGCTAATGGCCTCCGACGCCGTTTCCCTTCGGCGTTGGTTTACAATTATCGGTTCCAAGCTCTCATCCCTATCAGCACTGATTGGAGGAATCCCATGAAACTCACCCCTGGCAAACTTGCCGGCCTCAAACGAGTCTCGAACGAACGCGGCGTTATCGCTGCCGCCGCGATGGACCAGCGCGGTTCCCTGCAAAAATCGCTGGCCAAGGAAAAAGGCGGCGAGGTCAGCGACGCCATGATGGAGGAATTCAAGTCCCTGGTCACCGAAGTTCTCACCCCGTACGCCACGGCCATCCTGCTCGACCCCGAGTGGGGACTGCCCGCATCCAAGCGCCGCGCCAAGAATGCCGGCTTGCTGCTGGCCTACGAAAAAACCGGCTATGACAAGACCGGCCCCGGCCGCCTGCCTGATCTGCTCGATCACTGGTCAGCCCGCCGCCTGAAAGAAGCCGGCGCCGATTGCGTCAAGATTCTGCTCTACTACACCCCCGACGATCCCAAGAACGTCAACGACACCAAGCACGCCTGGGTGGAGCGTATCGGCGACGAATGCCGCGCCAATGACATTCCCTTCTTTCTCGAGTTCGTGGGCTACGAAGAGGGCGCAGACGAGAAAGGCCTGGACTACGCCAAGAAGAAGCCGCACATCGTCACCGAGAGCATGCGCGAATTCACGAAAGATCGCTATGGCGTTGACGTCCTTAAGGTGGAAGTACCGGTAAACATGAAGTTTGTCGAAGGCGTGAAGTGCTTCGCTGGACAAAAGGCTTACTCGAAGCAGGAAGCCATTGACCTTTTCCACAAAGCTGCGGCCGCGGCGACCAAGCCGTTTATTTATCTTTCGGCGGGCGTCAGCAATGCCGAATTCAGCGAAACGCTCGAACTTGCTGGAGAATCAGGAGTTAAGTTTAACGGCGTGCTCTGCGGACGGGCTACCTGGAAAGAAGGCATTCCGGTTTATGCCAAGCAAGGCGCGGGAGCCTTCCGCAAGTGGTTGGAAACAGAAGGCGTAAACAACATCAATAACGTCAACGACAAACTGAAAGCCGCCACCAGTTGGCACTCGATCTACGGCGTGGAGCTAGTGCACGCGTAGAGTGGCAGGGATGGGCTCAGGTGGGGACAGCCGCCTCGGCTGTCCGCGCCGAGCGCAGCTCGGCTGGGTTTTCTCGCTGCCGATGAAGCGCGTTGGCGAGCTTTGCTCGGGAGGACAGCCGAGAGCGGCTGTCCCCACGCCGGAACTTCGCATAGTTACTCGGCCGTTGCGTAGTAGCCCGTCTTGGCGCGAACCCGCAGAAAAGAAAGCTGTTTCGGTAGTTTCAGTTTTACGTTGATCTTGTGCCACTTGCCGTCATGGGGAGCCTTCTCAGGACGGTACCCCAGCACGTATTGCGTTCTGAGCTCTACGCCGATGCGATGCGCGACTTTCGGCATCTCCCGCGGATCCTCCAGCACAAAGGCCCGGCCGCCCGTAGTTTCCGCCACGCTGGCCAGCAGCGCCGGACCCATAAGCTCTTCCGTGGTAGGCACATAGCGGTCAAACGTCCCGATGGCATAGATCATCACGTCAGATTCCTTGACCGCCGCTTTCACTTCACGCTCGCCGTAGCGGCTATGGTTGTCGCCGCCATCGGAAACGATCAGCAGGGCTTTTTTGGGGTACTTGGCCTGCTGCATCTTGCCGATTCCCATATAGATAGCATCGAGCAGAGAGGTTTGCCCTTTAGGCTGCTCAAACAGCAGATCTTTCTGCAGATCTTCGGGGACGTTGGTGAAATCGGTGGCCAGATGGGGCTCATTGGAGAACGTGATCATAAAGAATTCGTCCTCCAGGTTGGAGGACCGGCAGAATTCGTTTACAGCCTCCTGTACGCGATCCATCTTACTCTTCATGCTGCCACTTACGTCGACCAGGATGCCGACCGAAACGGGGGCGTCTTCGCTCGAGAAGTGGCGGATGGGCAGAGACTTTCTGCCTTCAAACACTTGAAAATTATCCTGATCGAGGCCCGTCACGAGCCGCTGCATGCCATCTGTGACGCTCACCGGCACTAACACGAGATCCACACTCTGGCGGATCCGCGGAGCTCGTGAAGCGCTCGCTGGATCCAGAGCGTAATCTGCGCTGGCCACGGCCACGGTCGCTGGTCGCGGCGTAATGTGCACATCGTTAATGCTGGTTTGGGCTGCGGACCGCGAAACTGCCCCGATTACTGTGCAAAAAATCAAACCGCAGAGAAGTTTTCGAAAGATTTTCTGGAGGGAAACTGCATGCGTCGAAGCGGGCATCACTCTTACCGTCCTGATTTCTAATCGGCAAAGCCCGGGCTATCTTGAGTTGCTTTGTCGCCTTTGTTGGTTGTAGGGCAGGTCCCGTAGACACGCAATCAAAGTTTCGCAACTGATCGCACCGAAGTAATGACGTATGCCCGTTGCGAACATTTTTTCCTACACGGTCTGCTTGGACGAGCGTGCTGCACATCCACGACCAGCCCGAAGTTAGAATTTGCTGAGTAGAACTGCCGGACTTCTCGGATGGTTTCGCCGTGGCGGATTTTCGGAAAACCTGGGTTGGTGTGGTCAGCCGGGTCTATGCCGGCTGCATGCGCGGCGTCAACTTCTATAGCCGCCAGAGAGCAATCAGCTCCAGGGCAGCCAGATTAGGGAACAGCAATGCCGCCATGGGCGGCGCTCCCCAAACCAGCTTGGCGAGAGGATGCACGGAGGGCCCGTGCAGGTTGCGCAGGGTGTGCAGAAGAAAGCCCCAGATCCCGATCAGCGATTCGAACCCGAGCCCGTAGTCTACTCGAACTCGCCACGGCGCCCTTTCCGTTCAATCGAAGTTTTTGTGGTGCACTTGAATCGCCAGGCGGACCGACCGATGATGGTACCCATCATGAATTCTCAGACTCAAACCGTTCTCATTACCGGCGCCTCCGGCGGCATCGGATATGAACTGGCTAAGCTGTTCGCCCGGGATCGCTGCAACCTGGTTCTGGTTGCGCGCAGCGGCGAGAAACTCAACCAGCTCGCCACCGACCTGCAGACTCAGCATGGAATCCTCGTTACCGTGGTGCCGGTCGATCTCCTGGATCCCTCTGCGCCCAAGTTTCTTTTTGACCAGTTGCGGCGGGAGCGCGTCGATGTGGACGTTCTGATCAACAATGCGGGATTCGGAGCGCACGGCGAGTTTGCGCAGATGCCAGAAGCCGAAATCCTCGACCAGATCCAGCTCAATATCACCGCCCTTACGCGTCTTACCAAGCTGTTTCTTGCGCCCATGATCGAGCGGCGTTCAGGCCGCATCATGAACGTCGCATCCACTGCCGCTTTTCAGCCAGGACCGCTCATGGCGGTTTACTATGCGAGCAAGGCGTATGTCCTCTCGTTCTCTGAGGCGCTGGCGAATGAACTCCGCGGCTCCGGGATTACGATCTGCTGTTTCTGCCCCGGCGCCACCAACACTGGGTTCGCCAAACGCGCTGGCGTGGAGGGATCTCGCCTCTTCAAGCAGATCGGAGCCATGAAGGTAGAAACTGTAGCCCGCGACGGATATCGCGGGCTGATGGCCGGCCGTACGCTCGTGATCTCGGGGAAGCACAACTGGCTGGCCGCGGAATCTGTGCGCTTCGTTCCGCGCAAGGTGGTCACTGCCATTTCACGCTGGATTGCTGAAACAGCGGAGTAGTCGTTTCGCGTTTCGCGCGGTCCATCGGGCTGACGCTCCAGCCCGGATTTCTGAACGCAGGATTTGTAACCCTTTCCGCCCCTGCGCCGTAAGCGTTATTTAGAGGGCAAGAAAATGAAGACGATTACGGATGTGAACTCTACGCAAGTTCCAGCGCCTGGGCACGACTATCGCTGGCTGATGGTGGCGGCCTCACTCGCAGTAGGCGCCGGGTTTTTTTCTCTGTGGTTCTGGCTGTTGCCGCAATGGCTTGGTTTCAGCGCAAAAATGGCGGGGGCGGCTCGCTGGCGCTGGCTGGCCGCGCTTCCCTCCATGCTGGGCTTCGCCGTGGCCCTGCGTTGCGTCTGGGACTTTGGCTGGACGGGCCGCGGCACGCCTGCGCCCATGGCTCCGCCGCAACGCCTGGTGGTGGTCGGTTGCTACCGTTACGTGCGCAACCCCATGTACCTGGGCCTCGCAACGGGGTGGATTGGGCTGTGGGTTATTTTCGGACATCCTAACCCGGAACTGATTGCTGCTGTGGCGGCGGTGGCGTTTGCCATCCATATGTTCGTGATTTTCTATGAAGAGCCAACGCTGCGCGGGAAATTCGGAGCCGACTACGAAGAATACTGCCGCAACGTGGGGCGCTGGCGACCGCGGCTGCCCGCCTGGGATCAACCCCGATAACCCAGCCATAGATGACCCTGCGGTATTTGCGAGCTGCACATCTGAGCTTACGATTTCTGTAACCTTGGTCGCTCCTCGAACGTACGAATATATAGAAGGGACGATGCCGACGCTGGAACAGCCGCGCGAAGTGCTGCAACGTTTTGCGCTCGGCGAAATCGACGCGTTTGAGGAGTTGTTCCGCCGGCATCAGAGCGAAGTCTATCGCTGGATCCTGCGCATCGTGCGCGATCCTGCAATTGCTGAAGACCTAACGGTGGAAACCTTCTGGCGCATCCACCGCAGCCACGCGCGCTTCGACCCTGGCCGCAGTTTTGAAGCGTGGGCGCGGCGCATTGCCAGCAACGCGGCTCTCGATCACCTGCGGTCCTCGCCGTGTGAGGTCGCACTGCCCGAGCATTTTTCGGATCGGCAGCTGCCTCAGCAGGCTCTGCCGAACCCCGGCATTTCGCTGGAGTTGCGCCAGAAAACGGCGCGCGCTTTCGCCCGGCTTCCCCCGAAACTGCGGATCGCGGCCACGCTGGCCCTGATCGAAGAGCAGCCCTATAAAGAAATCGCGGAGGCGTTGGGCATTTCCACCGGAGCCGTTAAGCTGCGCGTGTTCCGGGCCCTGCGGCTCTTAAGGAAAACGTTGCAACGACAAGGAATCGAACCATGACTACACCTGACGAACGCATGGAGCAGTTGCTGAAGCAATCGCTTCGGCCCACCATTACGCACCCAGGCACAACGCCGCAGCGAGACCTGTGGCCGGCAATGCTGCATCGTCTCGATCAAACGTCGAACCGAATACCCTGGTTCGACTGGGCGCTGCTGGCTGCCGTGGTGATGTGGCTGGCGATTTTTCCGCGAGCGATTCCAGTATTGCTCTATCACTTGTAATGCACTTGTAATGCACTTGTGACGGCACTTGGGGCGGCATTGGTAGTTGGAGGATTTCATGAATACGCACCCTTATCTCCGCGCCTACATGGCAGGCATTTTCGCACCCAGCCTGTTTCTGCTGGTCGTGCTGACGGCATTCATCGTTTCGCGCCTGGTGTTTCATGTTCCGATTCCGATTGAGCGCGTCATTATCTTTCCGATGGCGATCGTCCCCAATCTGTTTGGCCTGTGGAATATTCTCTACGTGTGGCTGCGGCCGCATCGGCGTCTTCCCATCGGCATTCATGGCGCGTTCTTGCCTGTGATCATGGTCCCGCTGGGGGGAGCCGGCGCGTGCTGGCTGGGAGTGCTCACCATCGGTGCGCATGGCATCAACTGGTTTGAGGTCATCACTGCACCTTACTATGTGATCGTCCCGTGGTTCGGCGCGGGACTAATCATTTACTACCTGGTGTGGAAATATATTGTCGGGTTCCTTAACCAGTTGCTGGGAATCGCGTGAGTCACTGTGTCCGGTCGAAGCTAGAATCGGCCACTTGGCGCCACTGACACGCGTTTACGCTGTCGTTACCACCTGCTATACACGGGACGCCCGGCACGCCGCCGACGCCTGGCACGTCTTATTCCTGTCCGTAAGCTGGAAGCGAGTTCCCATCCTAGGCGGTTTCGGCCGCCGAGGATATGCATCTCATCGAGCCGCCCAAGTGATCCTCGTGTTTTAATGGAAGCGATTCGTCAGAGCGTCCGAGGTCTGAGGCCTGACGCCCGAGTCCCACGCCTGACGCCCGAGGTCTGACGCCCAACCTATGCCCACACTCATTTCGCAGCCTACACGCATTCAAGCGTCAGGCAACAAACCCAAGCTGATCGACGAATACATCGGCCGCATCAATTCCAAAACCTCAGCGGCCAGCGTGGCCCACATGCGCAGCCCCCAGGGATGGGTGGAACCCGGACAGACCCCGGCGTTCGACGAGTTCACAATTGTCCTGAAGGGCACGGTGCGCGTCGAGCACAACGAGGGCTCGCTCGAGGTCGACGCGGGGCAGGCGGTCATTTGCCATGCCGGCGAATGGGTGCGCTATTCCACACCGCGGGAGGATGGCGCGGAATACATCGCCGTGTGTTTGCCTGCGTTTTCCATCGAGACCGTGCATCGCGACCCGGATTAGGGGAGCCTTTTCAAAAGACATGGCGCTTTTGTGGGCAGTCGTTTCGCGGCTCCGCCCTTTGTTTCGTCTTAGCCCTAGTTTAAGCATTCGAGGTTACCTGCGGCAGTGTTCTCTTTCCGCGCCTTTTCAGCGCCCGGCACGACCAGGACACTCCTTTCGTGACTTGTTGGCGGATGCCCCGGTTGCTACTCTGCGGTTATGTCAAGGGTGCCAAAAGTTCTTTGTTTAGTTGTGTTTACAGTTGGATCAGCCTTCGCTCAGAAGGCGAGTAAGGCCCCCGAGCCGGCAGCGGACAGCCGAACGAATCTTCATCCTGTAATCTTTCAAAGGGCCGCACCTGCGGTTGAGGCCACGGCCAGCCTATCGAGCGCACAACTGGCACAGGCCAATTTCCGTTTGGCGGCAGAAGACGAAGTCGACGGCATGGAGCGCACACTTGGCGGGTACGTCCGGGCGTTCGAAGATCTCAATATTGCGGAAGTGAAGCAGGTGTGGCCTGACATTGACCGGCAACACGCCACCGCTTTCAAAGATTTGTTTGCGGGGTTCAAAGGAGTATCGACAAGCCCGCGGCTGGTTTTGCAGTGCGCAATTCCCCGCCTGTCGGCGGGCACGGCGAACGTGGAGTGCCGGGAGACGATTACCTACCAGAGCGGAAAAGGAAAAGGAAAAACCAAGGAATTAGGGCCGGTCAAAGTTTCGATTCAAATGAAGGGCGAGTCCGGTCATTGGGCGGTTTCCGACATGAGGGGCTCCGACTAGCCCATCCTTAGTAAGCCCGCCAGTAGCAAGCTGGCCAGTTTCGACGCCCTCCCCATCAATTTCCGAATCGGTACGATAGCCCGACCAAGGGCACGAACCGCGCCGGCCGCAAGCTTCCATCGTCAAGCCTGATCAAGGCATTCGCCGAAATGATCAGCTTGCCCACAGGATTCCATTTCAAGCCCATCGCGAGATTGTCCAGATTAATTCCACTGTTCGAAACCTGAACCGTCGCGAAGTTATTAAATGAGGTAATCGACGGACTGTTGGAGGGGTTGGGTATGGGGATGCCTGGAATCGGAGGAGTTACGCTGCTGGCAGGCACCGGTTGGGTTACGCGCGGGGAGTTGAAGTAGTGCTGTCCCACGAAATCAGCGACTACGGTCAGCCGTTTGACGATCCCGATGTCGGCACCTCCGGAATAGTCGACGCTGTCAGGAAGACGCAGCGTCGGAAGCCCGGGAGTGGATCCGCAACTCGTGTTTGCGGTGGCGGGAGCGTAGTGGCAGGGATTGATGTAGAGGTTGGAGAATCCGTTCCATTGGTAGCCCACGTTAGCGTGGGGAGTGATTCTTCCCAGACGGGAGAAAACCAGATAGGGCTTCACCCCGTATGCGCCGGTGCCCAGAAGATTGTATTCGTCGCCGGTGGGAAAACGAGTCTCCATGCCGAGCGCCAGCTTCGATTTCTCTCCGTTGAAAATCGTGCCCTTGGCGTTTACCAGGACATCGCCGAATCCCGTGGCCGAGCCCGCGATGCTCTCGCTGGTGCTCGAGGGAATGCTGGCGGAACTGCTGACGAATGCACCCGTCGAGGTCTTCGTGGTGACGAACGCCGATTGCAGGTCGCTGTTTCCCGCGGCCAGTGAGACTCTTTCAAACGGCAGCGTAACGGAGACGTCGATCCTGTCGGTTAAGCCGAACGCTACGATCCCCGCGTACTGACTCAGATTCGCGCTGACACTGTTATGGGAAGCGCCGTACTCATTGATCGTAAAACCGTTGCCGGTCACGATGGGCGTACCGATTTGGTAGACCGAAGGCAGATTCGACAGTTTGGCTCCGTCGATGGTCTGAAACACGAAACGCTGGTAAGTGAATCCGATAAAGACTTTATGCCGTCCGACCGTGTTTCCGCGTTCGGTAAGCACCGACCCGAGGTTCTGGTTCTGCTCCACCGGAATGCCGAGTTTCTTGTCGAATGCCAGCACGAAACCAGACACCGGCGCGGCCAAAGGGAGTTGGCCGATCACTTGAGCGACCGTGGTATTGAAGCGGGAGAGGTTTTGCGACGCACCTGTCTGGGTGAGATCGGGAATGAGGCAAGCCAAAGATGTTTTATGCTGAGGCGAATAGGGGCAAGTATCGATCACGGACTGCTGCGCTTCCGCGCCGAGAACGAACAGGGTAAAAAGAAAACCAACCAACGACAGTCGTTTCACCATTTGAAATCCCTCAGCCCAGCAGTTCATTTATCTCCAAACCCAGCCTGCATGCCGCGCGATTCTGCAACCTAGAAGCTTTTCGCCCTATTTCACGACGTTCATGGGGACGGAATAAATTTCGATCGCGGTCACGTTGTTGTTGATATCCGTGACGTAGCCCAATACGGTGATGGTGTAAGTTCCGACTTGCGAGGGGTTGATAAAGGTCGCGCTGAATCCGCCCGAGCAAGCGGGAAGAACAACCAGCACCGAAAGCAGCAGCAAAACTCCCAGCAGACTGGCGATTCGCCGCAACGCCTGCCGCTTTCGTTTCGGTCCAAAGGCTGCGGCGCCGAGACCCATGAACACGATCGCAGGGAAGCCCATGCCGGCAGAGTAGAGCAGTCCCAGTTGCGTGTTATTTCGGCGAGGCCGCGAAGCCGGCGTCGCCGCCCCAATGGTCACCTGCAGCTGCGCGGTGTTTCCCGTGACCTGAGCTGTGCACGTGATGAAGTAATTGTTACCGGAAGTGTCCGGGCCGCTGGAATTTTGCGCACCGCAAATCGTGGCCACTCCAGTTCCCAGCCCGGCGACGTTAGGGAAGGCCAGCGTTCCCGGATTCGCCGTGGTGATGCTGGAAGCGGTGAGGGCGACCGCGGTCGTCCCGATGCCTCCGGTCAACGTCACCGGCAATTCCTGAACGACGCTGAGGGTGGACGTTCCGGTGGTTGAGGCACCATTCACCTGGAAGTAGCTGACCGAGACCGCGTCAGTTTGGGGACCGGTAGCGTTCGCCGCGATCGGGGTCACACCGAAAGGAACCGAGGTACCCGTTCCTGGCGCGGTCACCGTCCCGGAAGTGGTCTCGATACCGGTGATCCCCGCCGTGGTGGTTAGAGAATTCCACGGGCAAGCGCTGCCGCCGGCATTCTCAGCCACGAAGAAGGCGTATGGGGTTACGGGTATCAGCGGCGAATAGCTCGGCAAGGTGCCAGCGCTGCCGCTGTTGCCCAACGAGTAGGTGCATTCCACCGCAAGCGCAAAGCTCGTGGTGTTGGTGACGACTTTCGGAGAAGTATCGGCGCCGGTCACCATTACCGACGGCGACAACCCAACCGGCGTGGAAGCGGAAACGTTCACCGTGGCCGAGGAAAGCACACTCGATGGCGTTCCATTGGCGAACACAGCCGTGGCAGGAGTAAACGACGGGCAAGTCACTCCCATCGGAAGGCTGGCGGCCACGCATGCCAACGTAACGGACCCGGTGTAAGACAGGGTGGGCGGAGCCGGCAGCGCAGTGACTGTGATCATGGGCGCCGTGCTGGTGGCCAGCGGAACGCTCGTGCCCTGAATGTAGATGGATGGAGAAGTCGAACTGAGCGCGAAGTCGGTATTTACCAATGCGTACTGGGCGCTTGCGGCCCCCGAAGTGGCGGAAACGTTGTAGGCTCCGGCCGTCGCATTGGCTGTGAACGCGGTAGCGGTGAACGTACCCCCGGCTACCGTGGGTGCCGTGTAGTTGTTGGTGCCCGAGGTGGCAAACGTACCGCTGGGAACGGCGCCTGCGGGCGCGGCGAGCTTGACGTTGACTCCTGCCAGTACCGTGTTTCCGAATGAATCGGTGACGGTGCCTGATAGAGGCGCGGCGTAGGTGTTCGTCACCGCCACATTTTGCGGCGTGGTTCCACCGCCGACCGTGATGGTCGCAGGCGGACCGGGAACGTTCGTAAGCGTGTACGTGGCGTTGGTCGCGCCAGCATTTGTGATGGTACCCGACACCAGGTAAGCCGACGGACTGGCAAGGGTGTTCGCAGTGAAGGGTGCGGAAACCATGCCCGAAGCGTCGGTAGGTATCATTATCGTGTTCGTGGCATTGGAGAACGTGCCAGTTGCTCCAGAGGCGGGCGCGGTGAAAGTTACTGGAATACCAGCCCCCACCCGATTTAAATCCTGATCGGTCACCGTAGCGGCCAGAGGCACAAAGGCGGTATTCACCGCGGCCGACTGCGTAATCGACGCGGGAGAAGCGGTCACAATCGAGGGCGTGCCGACCGTGTTGCTCAACGAGAAGATGGTTGTTGCTCCTCCGGGGCTCGCGGTTCCGGAAACCGGGTAGCTTCCAGTGTGGCGGTTCGCTGTAAATGCGGCAGCTGTGGCCACGCCCGAGGCATTCGTATTCGCCGAGGTCATATTCGTGCCAGAGTCCGCGAAGGTGCCACTGGGTCCTCCGGGGGGCGCGTTGAAGGTTACCGTTATCCCAGCAGGCTCGGGGTTGCCTCCGCAATCAGTCAGCGTAGCGCCCAAAGCTGTACCGAACGCCGTTCGGACAGTCGCAGACTGCGGCGTCGAACCCGCTATGGGCGTAACCGTCTTAGTGGGTCCTACCGTAATTGCGAGCACGAAAGTGGCAGACGCACCGACTCCAGAGACTGAAGCCATGACGCTCGGAGAGCCCAATATGCAGTTGGCGGTAAAGGTCTCGGAAGCGTTGCCTGAAGAGTCGCTGCTCACGCTGATCGTCGCCGAGCCATTCGAAAACGTGCCACTGGAGCCGGATGCGGGAGCGGTGAAGGTTACAGTGACGCCGGGAACGGGATTGCTTCCATTGTCGAGGACAGTAGCCTGTAGAGCCGTTCCGAATGCCGTTCCGGCGGCGGTGCTTTGTGGAGTGCCCGCAGTCGCCGAGATGGAAGTAGCATTCCCGTGAGCGTTGGTCAGCGAGAAGTTCGCAGTCGTAACAACCGGCGAGACCGACGCTTTGACCGCATAACTTCCGACGTGAGTGTTGGCGGTGAATGTGGGCGACGTCGCCACACCTGAGGCGTCCGTCGTTACTGTCGCTGTCGCGCTCGGGCCGGGGAAGGTTCCGCTGACACCCACGCCCGGCGCGGTAAAGGTTACCGACGCGTTGGGAATGGGATTGCTTCCGTTATCGAGGACTGTTGCCTTCAGAGGATTCGCAAATGCCGTGCCTTCGGCAGTGGTCTGGCCACTGCCGGAAAGCACAGTGATGGAATTGGGTGTACCTGGAGTACTGGTCAGGGAGAAGCTCGCGGCTGTGGCGACGCCAGCGACCTTGGCGGCAACGTTGAAAGCGCCAGCCGTGCTGTTGGCAGTGAAAGTGGACGCAGTCGCTATACCCGACGCGTTCGTGACGGCAGTGGTAGTCGCGGTACCATTGGCGAACGTTCCGCTGGCACCCGCGCCCGGCGCGGTGAAGGTTACGGTGACGCCGGAAACGGGATTGCTTCCACTGTCGAAGACAGTAGCCTGTAGAGCGGTTCCGAAGGCTGTGCCTTGAGTAGTTGTCTGACCACTACCAGCGGTCGGCGAAATCGAAGCGGGCGGATTCACGGTTAGGGTGGCCGTGGCTGTGTTACCTGTGCCGCCCTCGGTCGAAGTGACGACACCGGTGGTGTTGCTCTCCACTCCCGCCGTCGTGCCAGTTACGTTCACCGAGAAGGTGCAGGAGGCGCTCGCAGCCAGGGTTGCGCCCGACAGACTAACGACGGCGGTTGCCTGGGTCGCTGTGATGGTTCCGCCACCGCAACTGCCGGTCAATCCGTTGGGAGTGGAGATGACCATTCCCGCCGGGAACGGGTCAGAGAATCCAATGCCTGACAAGCTCTGAGCTGTATTGGGGTTCGTAACCGTAAAGCTGAGCGAACTGGTGCCATTCAGCGGTATCGCGATCGGGGTAAATGTCTTGCTGAGACTCGGTGGACTCACCACGGTAAGGCTGGCGGTGGCGGTGTTACCGGTACCACCATTAGTCGAGCTCACGGTTACGCTGTTGGTGACCGCCTCAGACACGCTATCGGTTACATGGACCGAGACCGTGCAGGATGCTGGGGATACGGCCAAGCCCGCGCCCGACAGACTGATTGTGGTTGATGCCGCAGTCGCAGTCACCGTGCCGCCGCAGGTGTTGGTTATCCCTGGAGTACTCGCCACGGCCATGCTTCCGGGAAGAGTGTCAGTAAACGCAAGGCCAGTCTGGGCGTTCACGGCGTCGGGGTTGGAAAGCGAGAACGTTAATAACGTGGTTCCGTTCACCGGGATCGTTGCAGCCCCAAACGACTTTGCGATCACCGGCGGCGTCACGACCTGCGGTATCGCCGACAGCTTGCTTACGAACGCGTTGCTGCACGTTCCAGCGCAACTGGACTGGAAGGGCGTAAGAGTTGGGAAGTCGGCGGACGAGGTTTGGCCGGTGAGGTACACATTGCCCTTTGCGTCGAGAGCGACGGCGCTGCCATTTTCGGTCGAACTGCCGCCATGGAACGTGGAGAAACTTAAGGCGCTGCCAGTCGACTTGAGCACGGCGACAAACGCATCTTTGGTGCCGTTCAGTTGAGACTGCAGCGGCTTTCGAGTGGGGAAATCTGGAGACGCGGTGGTGCCGACGATGTGCGCATTCCCCGCCGAGTCCACTGCGATTCCGCTAGCTTCATCTTCGGTGGAACCGCCGAGGTAAGTGGAGTAAATTAGCGCGTTACCCGCGGCGGCGAACTTGGTCACGAAGGCGTTCACTGCGCAGTGGGTTGTGGCAGCATTTATTCCGCAGGATTTCTGGAACGCATTCAACACCGGAAAGTCGGCAGATTGGGTGCTTCCGGTCACGTAGGCACTGCCTAGCGAATCGACTGCGATGGCAGCGGCTCTGCCGCCCAGGCTGCCGCCCAGATACGTTGAATAGGTCAAGCCGGAGCCATCGGCCTTCAGCTTGGCAACAAACGATGTGGCCACGCACGCGCCCGTCGAAACCGACGGGTCGACCGTGCAAGCCTTCTGGAACGGGCTGGCGAGCGGAAAATCAGAAGACGAAGTCTGGCCGGTGACGTAGGCGCTACCCGAGGCATCCACCGCTATATCCGCAGCGTCATCCAACGCACTGCCGCCGAGATATGTGGCGTAGGCAAGGCTCGCGCCGAGAGGGTTGAATTTGGCTACAAATGCATTCTGAGTGCAGGCGCCGCCACACTTGATCTGCGCTGCGCCGGTCGTGGCCGGGAAATCCGCCGAAGAAGTCACGCCCGCAACGTAAGCATTGCCACTGCTATCAACCGCCAGACCTGTAGCCGAGTCTTCTCCCGTTCCGCCCAGGTAGGTGGAGTAGACCAGCGCGTTGCCTGTAGGGGCGATCTTGGTCAGAAATGCGTCGGCACATGAGCCGGTCGAGTCCAGGGCGCAGGCGGCCTGGAACGCGCCCAGTACCGGAAAATCCGGAGAATGAGTGTTGCCGGTCACGTAGACGTTGCCCGAGCCGTCGACCGCAAGGCCCGTCGCCTGTTCACTAACGCTTCCGCTTAAGTATGTCGTGTAGAGAAGCGAGGAGCCTGTCGGATCGATCTTGGCGACGAAAGCGCCACGCGAAGAAGTGCCTCCTCCGAAGGAGGATGATGCAGGTGTGGGGGCGGCGGGAAAGTCGCCGGAGGCGGTATAGCCAGCCACGTAAGCATTGCCCGCAGAATCGGTCGCGATCCGGGTGATGGAAGTGTTCTGGCTGCCGCCGAGAAAGCTCGAATAGAGCAGGACCGGGTCGATCACCAGCGCTCTGCTGCGATCATAGGCAGCGAGCCGGAACGTCGCCGTCTGATTCCCTGCCAGCCGCCATTGACCTGCGACTTCGCGCCGTCGTCCCTTGAAATCCTGGTAGGCCTTGGGAGCTAGGAGGCGAACCTCTCCATCGTCACTGCGTAAAACCAAATCGCCTTCGGCGTCAACCGTCACCTTGCTGGCGCCGCTGACGGAGAGGCGAATGACGCGCGGATCCACCCCGGGGGCAACTACGAAGTCATATTCCAGTTGGCGCTGGTTGCCGTAATAAACCAGGTTAATGCCAGGATAGATATTCTCATAAGCGACTTTGCGGAACGTGCGAATAGCAGTGCGCCACTGCCGTGGATCTTGCCCATAGAAATAATTGCTGGTGCCGGGCAAGGAATCGACGCCGCTTATGCGCGCCTTGGCGCTCGCCCCCTCAAGCCGCATGTGGAACACAGCCGGGCCGGCATCGGTTTGACCTTTGGCACTTCCCCCTTTGGAAAAGGCGAGCACAGCTTCGCCGGGAGTCAGGAAGAATGTGTAGCCGCTACCCCGGGACAGGAAACGAACGTTCTGGTCGGCCTGACCACGGTTCGCCTCAAAGCTGAGGGGTAGATCGCCATAATTCTGCTCCACCTTCTGCACCGCTCCCGGCGAACCCGAGGCGGACGTCGCAGCAGTCGGCGAAGGGTTCGGCTGGTCGGCGGCGTTTAGCGCGATTGGCGCTCCCAGAACGGAAGCAATGAAGACACACCACGAGATGGCCCTAGCTTTGGCAAAGCAGCGCATAGTAGATCACCCTAACGGGGGAGAGAAACAAGTTGAGCGACGAACTTGGACTCAACACACAAGGATAGCCTTGATAACATCCACGATTCTGTCTGTCAACTCTAAACTTGGAATCTAAGCTCGGAATGGGTTGCACAGCTTGAGGCAGGGATTAAAGTTCGGTGAACGAAATTACTCGTCTCGACAGAACCCACAGAGACCGGGAGACGCACCTTCCCGATCACTGCCGATCTTACCGCTCACGTGAGCCAGATTCGCCACGTTAAGAGAACGAGCAGTCCGCTCGTAAATTATTTCCTGGGTTCTTTACTGCTGATTTTCCATGCACCGGCGGCCTTGTTCAGGGAGATTGCCACCATTTGTGTAATGGTTTTGCGCTGGCCTCCGAACGTGTACGACATCTTTTCGGTGCAGGTCATGGAAGCGGCGTCTCCGGATATTGCCGGATTCGAGCACCCATCGTACTGCATGGCGATGGCTCGCATTTCCTTGTTCGACAATATCTGCTTGAGACCGCTTTCCTGCGGCTTGCTCATGCCCGGCCAAGCTTTCTTGATTTCGGAGAGCAATTCTGTCCCGTACGCCTCACTGAGCCGGTCCAGGGCAATTTGAATCCCGATCGCATCGCTCGCCGCCGGCTTGGGCTGGTTTACGGGCGGAGGTGCCGCGACTGGCTGCACATTGACGGTCACAGCCGTGTTGGCAATCCCGCCTGGGCCTTTGGCTTCGACCGTGAACGTTGTGGTTTTGTCGGGCGTAACCGTGATGGATCCCTCAGCTCCGGAATGCGCGGTCCCGTTTACGAGAATTTGGGTTGCATTTTGCGACAGCCATGTCAGCGTGGTCGATTGGCCAGCCTGAATGGATATTGGATTCGCGCTCGCCGAAACTGTCGGCTTATTGGGGGCTGCCACGTTCACGGTGGTTTCTCCGCCAACACTTCCACCCTCCCCCTTGGCCACTAGCTTGTAGGTCGTGGTCTTATCCGGGTTCACGGCGACCGATCCGTTGAGCTGCATGGTGGAGGCAACGCCCTCGATGCCGACTTCGGTCGCATTCGAGGTTTGCCAGCTGAGCGTGGCTGACTGGCCCGGTTGAACCGTGCTCGGGTTCGCCGCAAAGGAAACCACTACCGGCCGGCTTAGAGCGGCCATCACTGCAGTAAGCTGCAAGCGCTCACCCGGCTTCACACTCTTGCTCTCGCTCCAGGACTTGTAGCCGTTCAAGGTGGCCTCGATGCGATGAGGAGAATCCGGAGTCACTTTTACAAACAGCGACGTGTCGCTCGGCAAGGTGCCGGCAGGAGCGCCGTCCACTCGCACCGCCGCACCGGTTGGGCCTTTGATCGCGAGATAGGAATCTTTCGGCGGCGTGGCCACGGGACCGGCGCTCGCCGTGAGCGTCAGTTTTACCTGGGTCTCGGTGTTGTTCGCGATATTAATCGCCTGGGGCGCGGTGGATGCGAACCCCCCTTTTTCTGCCCGGACCTGGTGAGAGCCAGGCGGCAACTGCACGACTAGCTTCTTGTTGGAAGTGCTGCCTCGCAGCGTGTCGTCGACGAAGATGTCAGCTCCGTCCACACTGGTGGTGACGGAGAGTGAGCCCACTGCCACCGGCGGCTTCGTCTCGGGTGTCTTTTCCACCGAAACTGGAGGAGTGACAACCACCTGCTTTTTATTGCCAGAGCTTGACAGCACCCACGCCACTGCGACTCCGACGATTACAACTGCGGCAATCGCTGCCACCACGATGATCAGTTTTTGCGAAGACTTGGGCGCCGCGGCGGCCAACTCCGGCGCCGGCTCCCTCGGCGCCACTGGCTTCGCAATCGCAGGCTTCGGGGCCGCTTCTTTCTTCGGTTCCTTCTTCGGGGGCGGCGCAGCTGGTGCTTGCGGCGCTTTGGCACGCGGCGCCGGTGCCTGTGGTGCGGCAGGCTTGCGAATTTCTGGCGGCGGTGCGGCAGGCTGCGGTGCCACAGGCGGCGGTGCGGTGGGCGTGCCGCCCCACATCATGGTCCCCATGGGCGCGGGAGCTTCCCAGTCCTGGCTCGGATGTGGAGCGATCACTTCTGGAGCCTTTACCTCCGGCGCTGGCGCTTGCGCTTGCGCCTGCGCTTCCGCTTCTGCCGCCTTCGCCTGGCTCGCAGCCACAGTCGCCTGGCTGGCCGCCGCCGCTAGAAGCTCCCGGAACGCGTCCGACTTACCGAAAGTGACGGTTTGGCTGCGCAGGAATTCCAGCGCTTTGCCCGGAGCTCCCTCGTCGAGGAACTGCCGCCCTTTCGCGACTGCCGCGTCGATCTGGCGATGGAGATCGTCTCGCCGCTGGCATGCTTCATCGAACACAATGCGCAACTCATCATTCGGGATGCGAGCCAGCACCGGCTCGAGCAGTTCAATGGCGCGATCGTATTCCTGAGCTCGAATGAAATCGTGAGCCCGCCGCACGGTGCGGTCGACTTCTTGCTGCGCCGCCGCTCTCGCCTGCTGCTCGCGCGCGAAGCGCAGCAGGCTGTCAATTTCAGGCGCGGCCACAAAGCGCAATTGGCCGGCTTCCAGCAACTGGATGGCTTCCGCAAAGGCGCCGCGACCAAGCGCTGCGTTGGCCTGCTGCACGCAGTTGGCCTTGGCCTGGTCATCCTTGGCTTGAGCGGTCTTCTCCTGCGCCAGCGAGATCAGCGATTCCAGATGAGGATTGCCCGGAGCCTTGCGCAGCGCCTCTTCCAGCATCTTCACCGCGGCCACGGGATTGCCTCCATCGAGCACCTCCCGAGCTGCGGCAATTCTTTCCCGGACAAATGATTTCGTCTGCGCCACCTGCCGTTGCGTCTCGGCCAGGTCCCGGAGTTTGGCCAGCGACGGCTCGGCCGGATACCGCTTCAAACCTTCGTCGGCGAGCCGTAGAGCCGACTCTGGATCGTCCGTATTGATGGCCTGTTCGACCTGGCGGGTAATTTGTTCTAAATCTTTGCGGCGTCTTTCGAGCTCCCGAGCCGCGCTAAATTTTTCGAGCAGCGCGCGCAGTTGCGGCGCTTCAGGATCTACTTTTTCAGCTTCTTGCAGGATGCTGAAAGCGTCCGTATAGTGGCGGTTCGCAATTTCCTTCTGCGCCGACTGCAGCAGGGATTGCATGCGCTGTTGCCGCGCCCGGTCTTCCAGTTCCTTCTGGATCATGCGGTACAACGACTTCACCCGCGTGTCGTCGGGCCGGAACGCCATCACTTCTTCAATCGCTTGTTTCGCGGTGTCGAGATTCCCCGCGCGATGCGCGCTCTCGGCCCGCTGGAAGATCTGGCGCATGCGCTCGATTTCGGCTTTCGACTCGAGCACTTTGTTTCGCAGTTCCTGCAAATCGAAGTTGGTAGTGTCGAGACTGAGCGCCTGTTCCACGTAACTGAGAGCCGGGTCAAAATCCTCGCGGCGCAAAGCCTCTTCCGCCTGTTCCCGAAGCTGCCGAGCGCGTTCGGCGCTGTGTTCTTTTTCAATCTGTTTCCGCAGCGAGCGCAGCAGCGTCATGGCGCGCGCGTGCTGCTTATCGATTCGCAAAACCTCCATCAACTGATCGTTGGCCTGCGAAAGTTCGTTTCTCTGCAGCAGGATCTCCGCCTGCTGCATATGAACGTCAATACTTTCGTGTCTCAGCTTGGTCTGAAGCTGAGTCAGGTCGAGCGCGAGTTCGTCCGCCGACGCATAGCGCTGGTCGCGATCCTTGGCCAGCGCCTTCAGCGTGATGGTTTCCAGTTCCGGCGGGAACGACGACAGGAATTTCGAGAACGGCGGCGGCGCCTCGTTCATGATCTTCATCAGCGTCGCGCCCGTGCTCTCCGCCTCGAACGGCAGTGATCCGGTCACGATCTGGTAAAGCACCACGCCCGTGGAATAAACGTCGGTCCTCTGGTCCACCTGCAGCTTGTCGTTCAATTGCTCCAGCGACATGTAGCTCAAGCTGCCCATGAACTGGCCGGCGCGGGTGAAGTTCGTGTCGCCGATGCGGGCGATGCCGAAATCCACGATCTTCACGCTGCCATCTTTCAAGACCATGATATTGCCGGGCTTGATGTCGCGATGCACAATTCCCCGCTGATGGGCATAGGCGAGGCCGTGGCAGGTTTCAATAATGACGTCGATCTTCTGCAGCAGAGTCAGCTTCTGGCTGGCGTGCAGCGCCGACTCCAGGCTCACCCCTTCGAGAAACTGCATGACGAGATAAGGACTGCCGTCCTGCTCGCCGAGTTCATAGACCGTGACGATATTCGGATGTTGCAGGTGAGCGGTGGCCTTGGCTTCGCGATAGAACCGTTCCAACAGATCCGGCGAATCGGCGTAGCTGATCGTCATGATCTTGATGGCGACCATGCGATCGAGGAAAGGATCCTTGGCGCGGTAGACGATCCCCATGCCGCCCTTGCCGATGACGTCGACAACGTCGTACTTCCCGATCTTCTTCGGTAAACTCGCCGCCATGGTGACCCGAAAATGACGATCCGATGTGGAACTTGCGTCTCGGGGGGGTGAGACAGACCTGATTCGCTAACCGCACTTCGCCAAACTCGACTTCGGCCAAGCCAACCGGGTCGAGAAACCTCAAGCCCGGACCCGCCGCGGCCAGCCGTGGAAGGCGGCCAGCCCAGCCCGAACTGAGGACGTTGATATTGTGCTACGAAGCGCCCTTTGCCGCAACCTATCTTTCGTACTCGAATATACCTAGCAATCGCCGTGCTTTACGGGCAGCCGCACTTGCGATACGATCTACCTCCTTGCCCATAGCATCGTCATGAAGCTCACCACTCAAGCTGCGGGAAAAACCGATGTCGGCGTCGTCCGCAAGAATAACGAAGACAACTTCGGATACGACTCGCGCACCGGAATTTACGTGGTTTGCGACGGCATGGGCGGGCAGGCGGCCGGCGAAGTAGCCAGCAAAATGGCGGTAGATACGGTCCTGAGATATTTTCATCAGGAAGAGAAGGGTCGCGGATCGGAAGTGTTGGGGAAGGGTTTTGCCGAGGTTTCGGATCGAGCCAAT
>DATDGM010000072.1:0-1734 GCA_036522075.1 Candidatus Sulfotelmatobacter sp. | reverse complement strand
GGCATTAATCGTACCAAGCTCCTGGATTCGCTTATCCTGTTTTCGAGCGCGGCTCGGATCGAGGGTACACATCCGCTGCAATTTGGATATGTCCGACGGAAGGTTCGCACTCAGCGTCGCCCCGGTATGCCGACCGTCAATCCGCTGCTGTTCTATCCCTGGCGTATGTACGATGCACTCAAGGTCGCGAGTCAGTGGCTCAGCGTGGCAACGCGCTATCGCCGCATCCTCAAGCGGGTCGAAGGTGATCAGGCGGCACGCAGCTATTTCGATGAGACTATGCAGCCGAATACGGGCGAGGGAATGGATCATTTCGTCGAGGTCTTCGCCGACAAGATTCCCAAGACCCACGGCGCACCGCCGCGGCGTGCCGCCGAAACACATAAACCGGCCGCCGCTGAATGATTCGAGAACCTGCATTTCTCGCGGGCGCGTTCAGAGTGGGCGTTACTTTTGCCCGCCGGTTTATAACGATCTGGTTGCTCATAGTAGCAGCCACGCACGCATTGGCAGCGGCATCCCCGTTACCCCGGGCTGCGCTTATAATTGACGAGGCTGACCCATCCAGCGGCACGCCCACGATCTTCTCTTCAACATTGAGAGAGACATTGAGCAATTTCACACCGCGCGTCGCGGTTTACGGCGAAACGTTAGATTTAAGTCGATTTTCCGGTTCGAAACTTGAAGCCATTCTGCACACCTATATTGAGCAAAAATACAGTGATGTCCCTTTCGGTGTCGTCGTGGGTGTGGGCACGTCGGCCCTTGATCTTGTGACGCGTTGGCGCCCAACCCTGTGGCCGAAGGGGGCTGTCGTTTTCGCAGCAATAGACGAGGTTACCGCTAGCGAACTAAAGCTTCATTCCAATGCGACCGGTATTCTCATGCGGCGGACGCTTAAGTCTATGGTGGCAGCTGCGCGCATCCTTGTTCCTGACTTCCAGGGCGTTGCTATGGTGGGCGGCGCGCTTGAGAATGATCCTTACAGGCGCGGATACCTACGGGAAATTCCAGCAATAGCGGCTGAAATGAAACTGACCAATTTGACTGGCCTGCCTCTGACAATTCAGATGCGTCGTGCGGCCGCGCTCCCCGCCAAGACTGCGATTCTTTTCACGTCGTTTTTCATTGACGAGGAGGGGACGCGGTATTCTTCCTCTGACGGGTTGGTCGCGATTGCAAGGGTCGCAAACGGGCCAATTGTAGTCGATGTCAATAATCGGATCGGTCTCGGCGCTACAGGCGGCTTCGCTCTCGACAATGTTGCCTACGGTCGGGAAGTCGCTGCTCTGGTTCTTCGCATCCTTGATGGTGCTAGCCCCGCTGCGATTCCAGTAGCAATTACCGAATCTGTTAAACCAATATTCGATTGGCGCCAACTTCAACGTTGGGGCATAAACGAAAATAGGCTTCCCGCAGGAAGTGAAATACTGTTCAGGGAGCCATCAATATGGCAACAAATGTGGAATCTTTACCGAATACAGATTTTGGCGGTGATCACCCTAGTTTTGACGCTGGCGGCAATGCTTTCCTGGTTGCTCTTCGAACGTCGGCAGCGACTGGCCGCCGAGGCGGCAACGCGACAGACGATATCCGAGCTGTCGCACGTGGATCGAGTTGCCACTGCTGGCGAACTAACAGCTTCGATAGCCCACGAGGTCAACCAGCCGCTGACGGGTATGGTAACAAATGCGAACGCAGGCCTCCGGTGGCTCGCCCGCGCCACTCCCGACA
>DATDGM010000071.1:0-2341 GCA_036522075.1 Candidatus Sulfotelmatobacter sp. | reverse complement strand
CTGGATCTGTTCCTGGGAATCTTTGGGAGCCTGGCGCTGGCCGTCGCCTCGATTGGCATCGTGAATACGCTGGTCATGGCGATTCTGGAACGGCGCCGCGAGATTGGCATCATGAAGGCGATCGGAGCCAGTGATGGCGACGTGAAGAAACTCTTCTTCGCCGAGGCCGGCGCCATGGGCATTCTGGGCGGCATCGTGGGAGTCGCGCTGGGATGGACAATTGGCCAGGTGATTAATCTGGGCACTAACGTCTACCTGAAGCGGCAGTCGCTGCCTCCGGAACATTTCTGGGCGGTGCCTTGGTGGTTGGTCGCGAGCGCTATCTTATTTGCGTTTGTCGTAAGCCTGGTTTCGGGGCTGTATCCAGCCGGACGCGCGGCTCGCCTGGACCCTGTGCAAGCGCTACGCTACGAATAGACTCGGCATGAGATCACTGCTACCGCTCACCGTCCTGGCTGCGCTGTTCTTGGGCTTTCTATTTGCTGGAAGCCCGCTGGTGGCGCAGAGCCGGATCGATTGCAACGCTATGAACAGCCGGATCCTGAAGCAGGTTGTTCACTACTGCGTCTACCTTCCGGCTGGCTATGACGCGGGCGCGGCGGAACACCCGGCGCGGCGTTATCCAGTGCTTTATTTTCTGCACGGCCTTGGCGATAACGAGCAGACCCTCTTCAACAGCGGCGGCTGGACCTTGCTCGACGATCTTCGTCACCAGCAGAAGATGGGTGACTTTTTGATCGTGGCGCCCGAGGGCCGTCGTAGTTTCTACATCAATTCCGCCGACGGCTCCGTTCGCTACGACGATTTTTTTCTGCAGGAGTTCATGCCGCACATGGAGGACAAGTACCGCGTTCGCGCCGGGCGCGCGGGGCATGCCATCAGCGGAATCTCGATGGGAGGTTACGGAGCGCTGCGGCTCGCCTTCGCTCATCCGGAACTGTTCTCAGCGGTCAGTGCACAGAGCGCCGCCCTGATCACTGAATCGCCGCAACAGTTGGACTCGGCGCAGCGCGCCGGGACGCAGTTAGGCGGACTGCTGGGAGCTGTCTTTGGCAACCCGATCAACGTCCCTCACTGGAACGAGAACAGTCCATTTTTCTTGGCGAAGAAAAATGCCCTATCGCTGCGGAAGTTGGCGATCTATTTCAATTGCGGACAGGATGATAACTACGACTTTGAAAAAGGTGCGGAGCAGCTGCATCACCAACTGCAGAAGCAAGGTGTCGCACACCAGTATCAGGCCTACCCCGGCGACCACGGGCTGGCATATTTCCTTTCCCATTTCGCAGAGGTGATGGAGTTCCACTCTCGCGCATTTCGCCTGATCCCGTAGCCTGCCGGGCCCGCAACAGGGGAGTGTAAACTAGTATCTAATCATCGCACTACCCGAGCGGAGGGATGCGTGAGTGGTTGAAACGGGCGGTCTTGAAAACCGCTGTACGGGAAACCGTACCGGGGGTTCGAATCCCTCTCCCTCCGCCATCGCTCAATTGGTGTTGAAGCACTGAGCCGGTCTCACTGGACGACTTGCACGGTATTACTTGGCTCATCTGGAGCACAATAACGCTTCCGAGAACTGCTTCATTGCCGCGATCGCACCGAGTGATGCGGTCTTGATGTAGTGGTTCTGAGTGGTGGCTACTGTACTGTGCCGCAAAATGCGCTGAATCACCGAATCATCCACACCCAGACGATTCAGATTTGACGCCAGGCCCCTACGGAGCCCCTGCCAGCCGTGCCACCCAAACGGCACCCGTACCGCTGCCCTACTAGCGTTTGTAGTTTCTCCACCCGCTGTTAGACTCTGCACAGTTTCTTCACACAACCTCGGACCCTGTTTCTGGGGCGTCGGTCTTCTCGGAGTGCGATATGCAACGTGACCCTGCCCCTCAAATCCAGAATCCTCTTTGCAGCATCTGCGACAAGCAGGTGAAGCTCGAAACGAGTAAGACGGATGAAGCCGGGCGCGCCGTTCATGAGGACTGCTACACGCTGAAGCTCCAACTGCTGAGAGCGACATCACCGGAGTAGGGATGCCGTCGAGTCAGGCGAAAGGTTCGCGCTGAAGGCACGCATGACCGTCCAGCCGTTACGCGTCATTGGCGCAGAGTTGCCCTCTCATCGACGTTTTGCCTTCTTCGGATGCGCTATCTGTCTTGGCTGCATTCGGTTCTTTCTCGCGACGCACGAATGCGAGACCTCGCTTCAACTCTGCGGCAAGATCGGTGTCCTTAGTGGCAACGTGCACGGATCCCTCCGAGGCTCAACCCTGGACGACCGCGCCGGGATGGCCAAGGAACGCTGCGATCTGCTGCCAGCCGGTCAAGCCCCTGCGGCTCGG
>DATDGM010000070.1:0-22432 GCA_036522075.1 Candidatus Sulfotelmatobacter sp. | reverse complement strand
GTGCGGTACAGCCTGATCGGTTGTTCTGGCATGAGAGGCGATTCTATATGAACCTGCAACCCCTGCTGTTCACATGATGGGACGCAATAAGCTTGTCGGCCGGATCGAAGAGGTCCGCATCAGTGGCCTGATGGCCGAAGTGACGCTCTCCATTGGAAACCAGCAAATCACGTCGATCATAACTTCCAGATCCGCGCGTGAAAATGCAGGTCAAACCTGGCCAGGCTGCGGACGCGCTGATCAGGGCGACCGAGTTGATGATTCTGCGGGTGTGTGCGCGTCCGGGCAGAGTAACTTTCGGCTTTCCAAAGATGACTCTTAAAAAAGAAACCGGCGTCCGGGACGGCAACTTCTGCCTTCCCGGACGCCGCCAGCATCTCAGCCACGCGACCGCGCAGCCTGGGCTGAGCCCTCGCTTGCTGTCTACGGCAAGTAGTAACGGAAAGAGGTAAACACCATGCCGTCAAGTCCGTGAGGTGTATTGCTGACGCCTCCCGGAGCAGTCCCCGACCACGCGTTGCGGCTTACGTAGGAGAATTGGGGTCCCCACTGGAAGCGTCCTTTGGGGCCGTTGTAGAAACGATACCAGAACCCCACGGTGCCTTCAGTCAACATTCGAGTGTCGCCCGTGCAACCAGAGAGGCTGCCAGGCAGGAATCCACCTCCATTTGCCGGACCGGTCTCGGAGTAGCAACCTCCGTTGCCGAAGAACGGCGATCCGTAACCCACATACTTGAGTGTGACGGGATCCAGGTCCGCTGCCCGGCTGGCATATTCCGCTCCTCCGTTCAGGTAAATATCGAGCTTTGGTCCGTGCCATTCTAGCGTTGCCAATCCCTGATAGTTCTTGATCAGGTACAACTGTCCATCGGCATGGACGGCGGAGTCGGGAAGACCGCCGGAACCATAGCGACCCTCACCGCTGCCGCCCAGGAAATGCAGGCCGAAGTCCAGGTGCTTGGCCGCAAACGACCAACGGGCATTGGCGCCGAAGCCGCCACTATTTTTCGCGTGGTTATACGCGCCAGTGGGGTTAGGCCCGGGTGTAGTGGATGAGCCGCAGAGCGCTGTCGCACTCAGGTCCTCGCAGGGAAACACGCGGTCGCGGAAACGGCTGTATATGCCGAAAACTTCGTAGTGTCCAAAGCCCGGCTCAAAAGCCAGCTTGGCGATAATGTCGGGCGAGGGGTTAAAGGAATAGCTAGCTGCGGGGCTGCAGGTAGTCACTCCGCTGCTGTTTGTGGTGCAGGTAGTAATCCCGCCGTTGTAAACGCCGCCTCCGGCGCCTGCGGAACCTACCAGGAAATTGGCAGCATTGTTGTGCGAGGAGATCGTGGCCTGCGAGTTCTCCATCGATACTCCGAACCATGCCTTGTTGTTGAAGCCCTTGACCACGCGCAAACCATACTGCCGCGCCCAGCTGAAACCCACGGTATATGCCGCGTCAATGGTCATGGGTAAAGCTTCGCTGCGGTTGTCCAGTCCGTGCTTGGTTTCGGTGACCAGACTCCACATTTGCCCGCCGGTGAAGCTCCAGCCATTGTCGAAGGCAGCCTGTCCGTAAGCCTGCCGTTGCCGCAGCGAGTAACTGTTGCTTTGGTTGTTATTCGAGGAGACTCCGGCGGAGAGAAAGTCCGCCTCCACGAAGCCGGAGAGTTTGGCGTTGCTCAGCTTGCCTTCGGCCAACATGGAAACGCGTGACTGGCGGCCCGATCCGAAGAACTCGGAAAGGCTGCTTTGCGAAGCTCCCGGCATGGTCAGAGAATTAAACGGGGTGTTGACATCGGAGGCGAGCGCTCGTGACCGCCGCACAAATTCGGCGGCCAGGAAGCCACCTGGAGTGATCGTGATCCCCTTGTAGCGGAGGGCCACGGGGCTCTCCGTCCCCGCATTTACGCTTTTCTGCGTTTCCTGCAGGCTCAGCGCGGTGTTGGTGACATTGGTCTTGAGATCCGCAACGTCGGTCTTCACTTCGGCAACCGCCTGCTGCTGCTGCGCGGCTTGCGCCTGGGCGGCATCGGCCTTCCCGGAGGCATCGGCGGCCGCAGTCGTAGCCTGCTGCACAGCCTGATCTTTATGGTGCAGTTCCTCCCGCAATTCGCGGATCTGTTGCTCCTGCTGCTGTATGGCGGACTGCTGTGCCGCAATGGCATCCCTCAATGCCTGCACTTCCGCCGCCGTCACTCCGGCAGCCTTGCCTTTCTTGGGCTTGGGCGCCATGTCGGTTTGCGCCACCAGTGACGTCGCCAGAAACAGAATTGCGCACAATTTCCACGCAGCTTTCATTACATTCTCCTCTTTTTGAATGAATTTGCTCTAAAACTTGCCGAATTCGCAGGGCTTCACACGCCTTGCCGATTTCCTTCCTAGTTTTGATTACTGCGTTCATATTCGGCGAGTCGCTCAAGCACTGCGAACAAACCCCGACGCTTCGCCGGACAGGTTTCCCGTTGGAGATACGTGTTCTGGTTCTAGCGGCGCTGTGTTAAAGGATGGTTACAAACGGGTTAATTTCTGATAAATGGCGTCGCGAAGCGAAGGATCAGCGAAGCGCTCCGAGCTCATCAGCAAGCAGACGGGCTCATTCGGACAACCAGGTGGCGTCTGCAATAATCTAACTACCCGTTCCTCTTCAGTGACTTTGGTGACGTTTATCCGCTTGCTTGCGGCGACCCAAATCGCTATGGTAAGAACAGGTAAGGGCGGCAAGTTGCTTCAGAGATGTCACCGTCAGCAAATTTCGAGGTTCGAAGGTCGCGGGGTTGGTGCGCGGTGGTCGCGTCGCTGGCGATATGCCTGCTGACGGTGAGCCTCGCGACGCGCTTTTGCGCGCCCATTACCGCGTCCTACTACGACGTAAAGGCCGCTCGGACGCACGCCCCGGCAGAGGCGAAACGGCAGCGCCTGGCTAAAAGCGCCATTGATTGGATGCCGCCGGTGGTTTGCCTTGAGGTGTTGCAGGCTCCCGTCATTCACCGGCCATTCGCTCCCACCGGACCTTCGGTGGCGAGGTTGCTTTCTGAAGTGAGTCTTTTCAATCGGCCCCCTCCTTTCTCTGTATCGCTCTGATAAATCACTTTTTCGCGGCTGGGGATAAGGTAGGCGAATCTCATTAACGGGGTTTTCTTGCGAATGCCCGCTGGCAGAGCGAAAACCGGCATCCGAATTCTGGGCCTCGACAAAACGGGCCAGGCACGCACAACCGGTAGCTGCGAGTCGTATGCGGCTTTGTTGAAACCGTCGAAATCGAACCCTGGTCTGTGCCAGTGAGCCTGAAAACCGGAAAGGGAAACAGACATGCGAGTTGCGCCGTTATTGAGCGAACAAGAGCTCGACGCGCTTCGCCAGTTCGATACTTGCATGATCGCCGACGCGATCGAGTCGTTCCACGTCAGGTTGCGCAACACGGGGTTTGCCGATGCCAGTGTGCGTTGCATGTTCCAAGATGCTCCGCCCATGGTGGGGTACGCAGCCACAGCCCGGCTGCGTAGCGGCGAGCCGCCAATTGTCGGCATCGGGTTTCACGACCGGGCGGATTTCTGGAACAGCATTCTCCAAGTTCCCGCGCCGCGCATCCTCGTTCTGCAGGATATGGATGATCCGCCAGGGCGCGGAGCATTCTTGGGAGACATGCATGCCGCGATCCTGAAGGCGCTGGGCTGCGTCGGGTATTTGACGAACGGCGCCGTGCGCGAGCTTCCATCCGTACTTGCCATGGGCATCCAGTTGTTCGCCGGAAGCGTGGCCGTTTCCCATGCCTACGCTCATATCTTTGAGATTGGAGCCGTGGTCAAAGTGGGGGGACTGGAGGTGCGATCCGGAGATTTATTGCATGGAGATCGGCACGGCGTGCTCACGGTTCCGGCAGAAATTGCCGCTGAGGTTCCCGGGGCAGCCCAGGAATTGGGAAAAAAGGAACAAAAGATAATCGATTTTTGCCGATCCCGCGATTTTTCGGTGGCAAAACTTCGCGAGATCATGAAGACCGAAAGGTAGGAAGCGGCGGGAGATGGAGGTAAACGCAAACTCAATGAGGCAACGTTGCAGCGGATACAAGAAGAAGCTCGTCTGCAGGATCGAGAGGGTGCGCTTCGGGGCTCTCGCCGCCGTTCTGGCTGCGATGGCTGTCGTTTCGTCCTCGTGCGCGGGTAATGGCAGCGGCGTCCAGGCCAGCGGACCAACAGTCACCGTCGGCGTCACTAAGGTGGAGAAGAAATCGCTCGGCCGGGAGATCACTCTGTCTTCTGAACTGGTTCCCTTCCAGGAGATTGATGTTTATGCGAAAGAATCGGGCTATGTAAAGAAGCTGAACGTCGACTACGGAACCCACGTGAAGGCTGGCCAGGTAATGGCGATTCTGGAGATTCCAGAGCTGGAAGCGCAGCTGGAGGAAGACCGGGCGGAAATCACGAATGCGGAAAACCAGGTAAGCCTTGCGCAGCACGAATTGTTCCGCTATCAGGCGCAATACAAGGCGCTGCACTTGCAGTACACGCGCCTCAGTGGAGTTTTTGAGAGCCAGCCAGGAATTGTGGCGCAGCAGGAAGTGGACGACGCACAAGGCAAAGATCTAGCCGCATCCGCTCAGGCGGATGCCGGCCAAGCGGCCTTGGAAGCGGCCCAAAGCCAATTGTCGGCGGCCAAAGCGAAACTGGTTCACGACCAAACCCTGTTTGACTATTCAAAGATTACTGCTCCCTTCCCCGGAGTGGTGACCGAACGCTACGCCAACCTCGGAACGCTGGTGCAGGCCGGAACCGGCTCGAGCACGCAGGCCATTCCCATCGTCAAACTGTCGCAAGATGATCTGTTCCGACTGGTGATTCCAGTTCCCGAATCCTACGTCCGCTACATTCGCGTTGGCGACCACGTGGATGTTCATGTTCCTTCTCTCAACCGCACGTTTCCGGGAAAGGTGGCGCGCTTCTCCGTGGATGTGCGCGAAGACACGCGGACCATGCACACGGAAGTGGATGTCCCGAACCCGCAGCGCGTGCTGTTGCCGGGCCTCTACGCGGATGCGCAACTCGAGCTCGACCGCAAAGACGATGTTCCCACCGTGCCGGTCGAGGCTTTGAGTCACAGATTAGGCAAAACTACCGTCTTTGTGGTGAACGCCAACGGTGAACTGGAAAACCGCAACGTCGAGGTTGGATTGCAGACCGCCAGTGACGCCGAAATCCTCGCGGGACTGACCGAAGGAGAACGGGTGGTGGTCAGCGATCGCAGCGGTCTGAAGGCCGGCCAGAAGGTTCATGCGCAGCCAGTCGCTGTGATTCAGTATCACGAAGACACCGCGCAGTAGCGCAGATGGCGATGGCCTGAACCGGTCCGCCTAACTGACGAGACAAATTTTATGCCAGCGTTTTCAATCCGTAATCCGTACTTCATCGTTGTGATCTGCTTGGTGCTGCTGGTCATCGGTGTTACCAGCCTGGCACGCATGCCAGTTGATTTGTTTCCGCCCATCAATTTGCCTGAAGTCGTGGTGGCGACCTTTTACTCCGGCATGCCGCCAGAGGATATCGAGACCGACATTACAGATCCTTTGGAGCGTTTCTTTACCCTGGCGGCAGGCGTCGACCACATGGAGTCTCGATCGCTGCTGGGCGTGAGCATTATCAAAGTCTACTTCCAGCCGGGAACGAGCGCCGATGCCGATGTTACCGAGCTCTCGAATCTGGCGCTGGCGGACTTGAAGCGCCTTCCCCCTGGAACTCTGCCCCCGGTGGTGCTGAAGTTCGACGCGTCCAGCCTGCCGGTAGCGTTGGTCACGGTCAAAGGAACGGGGCTGAATGAAACCCAGTTGCACGACTTCGCGCAGTTTCAAATTCGCAACCAGATCGCGGTTGTACCTGGTGTCGAGATTCCCGGAGTGTTCGGAGGAACCTACCGCCAGATCATGGTCTATGTGGACCCCTACAAGTTGTCGTCGCGCCAGCTGAGCTTGATGGATGTAGTAGGCGCGGTAAACAGCTCCAACCTCATTCTCCCCGCAGGCGACGTAAAGATGGGGCCCTACGATTACTACGTTTACTCCAACAGCCTCGTCGACAACATGGACCAGTTGGGGAAAGTGCCGCTCAAGGTCGACGGACATTCCTGGGTGACGGTGAACGACGTCGGGAAAGCGGAGGATGCCCATGGAATTCAAACCAACGTCGTGCGCATCGATGGCCAGCGATCGGTCTACATTCCCATCATGAAGCAAGGTGGCGACACCAATACGATCGCGGTGGTCGATGGGGTTCGCCAGCTCATCAAGCATCTCTATGACATTCCCAAGGAGATGGTCACCAGCATTGTGTTTGACCAGTCGGTTTACGTGAAGGAAGCGATTGATACAGTGCTGCACGAAGGACTCTTAGGGCTGATTCTTACCAGCCTGATGATCCTGATTTTCCTGGGAAGCCTTCGTGCCACCTCGGCGGTGCTGCTCTCGATTCCGATCTCGGCCCTGGCTGCATTTGTGGTACTGGCGTTGATGGGAAGCACGGTCAACACCATGATTCTGGGCGGAATGGCGCTGGCATTTTCGCGCGTGATCGACAATTCGGTAATTTCGCTCGAAAACATTTACCGGCATTTGGAGATGGGAGCCGCTCCCGCGGCGGCTGCCGAAGTGGGCGGAACGGAAGTCAGCCTTGCCGTGCTGGCGGCGACTCTGGTGAATGTCATCGTTTTCTTTCCCGTCATTTTTCTCTACGGGGTGGCAAAGTTCCTGTTTTCGGCGCTGGCGTTGTCGGCCAGCATTTTGCTCGTGGCTTCGTTTTTCGTGGCCATGACAGTGATTCCCCTGTTCTGCTCTCGCTTCCTGAAGGCGGTGCCGCATGCTGCCGAGCATCAGGGCAAAGAATACGAAATTGAGCCCACCAAGGCGGCGCCCGATCAATCCTGGATGGACAGGCTTAACGCCCGCTTCAACCGCATGTTCAACGAGATGCTGGATTATTACGAATACTGGGTGAGGCGGGCGGTGCGTCGTCCCGGCCTGACGGTATCGATTTTGAGCGGGATATTCCTGGCGAGCTTGGCAATCTACCCTTTACTGGGCCTGGCGTTTTTCCCGAAGACCGATGCCGGCCAGTTCACCATCAACCTGAAAGTTCCCACGGGAACTCGCATCGAAGTGACCGACCAATACGTCGCGAAAGTCGAAGATCTGATCCGGGGCGCAATGGAAGGCGCGGACTTGAAAAGGATCGTCTCCAATATTGGCGTAGTTGGAGATTTTTCTTCGTTGTATACAACGAACTCTGGCCCTTACACCGCCACAGTTCAGGTGCAGTTAAACGACCCGCACCGGCTGAGTAGTTTCGATTATATGGACCGGGTACAGAAGAAAATGGCGAGCCAGTTCCCCACGATTCGCACCTTTTTGTCCAGTGGCTCCATGGTCGATGCCATCCTGAACATGGGTAAGGCGGCGCCGATCGACGTGCAGGTGAGCAGTCCCAATCTCGAGGAGATTCATGGCATCGCCGAGGACCTAGCGACGCAGATTCGCCAAATCCACGGTGTCGGCCAGGTCTACGTTCCTCAAGACATGAATTATCCGGCCTTGCGGCTCGATGTAGACCGGGTTCACGCCGGTGAATTGGGCCTGTCGCAGAAAGACGTGGTCGATAACGTCATTACCGCCCTCAATTCAAACTACATGATAGCTCCTAATTATTGGGTCGATCGCAAGAGTGGCAACGATTATTACCTCACGGTACAGTTCTTCGAAAAGGGCCAAGCCGCGATCCACAACATGGCCGACCTTGGCCAGATTCCTTTACGAAATCCCGGTGCGGGAGGGAGCATGAACTGCGGCCCGGCCGGGTCACGGGGGCTCGGAAACGGTCAGCCCGCCTGGGCCTGCGGTGGCGAAGGCAGGCCGACAACCGTGCTCAACAATGTCGTCAGTGTGAAACAGGTACAGACCCCCACCGAGGTCGACCACTATCAGATTCAACGAGTCGTCGACATCTACGTGACTCCAGTCGGAGAAGACTTAGGCCGCGTGACCGGTTCGATTCGCGACCTTCTGGCCAAGGAGAATTTCCCTGGCAACCTGCGCGTCAATCTGCGCGGAATGGTCCAGGACATGGAATCGTCGTTCAAGAGCTTTGCCTTGGGCTTCCTGATCTCTTTTCTCCTGCTGTATCTGGTTCTGACCGCGCAGTTCAAGTCGTTCGTAGATCCTTTCCTCATCATGCTCGCGATCCCTATGGGATTTGTCGGAGTCTTGATTATCCTGCCGCTCACCGGCAGCACCCTGAATGTAATGTCCCTGATGGGCGTATTGATGCTAATCGGCATCGCAGGCTCGAACAGCATCCTGATCGTCGACTTTGCGCACAATCTGGAAAAGCAAGGGCTATCGCCAGCCGATGCTGTGATTACCGCTTGCCGCGTGCGCCTCCGCCCGATCCTGATGACTTCTTTAGCGACCATCTTCGGACTGATTCCGATGGCGATGAAGTTAGGTACCGGCGCCGAACAATATGCCCCGATGGCGGAGGCCATCATTGGAGGGCTGACCTCATCGGTTCTATTAACCGTCTTCATCGTGCCGGCGGCTTATCTGCTGGTGTACGGGAACAAGAATTCCCAAACCGCTCAGGCGATGGAGACAGCGGAATGAAACGCAAGCATTTTGTCGTATGTGCGCTGCTGTTATCCTCCGGGATATTCGTCCCGACTCCTGGCCTCGGACAAACGCCAACGAGCGATCGATCGGGAGCTGGCGAACACCTGCCCTCGGCTCCGCAGCCACAGGTACTCCAAAGCCCCACAGGTATCGTCGCGACTTCTTCAGTTCAAGTTTCGCCGGCAGCCAGCTTCCCGCGTGCCACGGCATCTCAGGCCGCTGCCGCAGACCCACAAATGCCGCAGTCTGCTCAGGCACCCGGCGGTCTGATACGGTTGACCCGCTCACAGGCGGAAAAGTTGGCCATTCAAAATAATCCGCGGATCAATGTCGGCCGTCTGCTGGCATTGGCTCAGCACCAGGTCTATCGCGAAACCAGGTCGGTGGAACTTCCCACCTTCAGTGGCGCCATCACCGCCGTCGACGCCAATGAAGGCAGCCGCATCGGCGCGGGCTCGCTCACCGCATCTCGCCTGCTTGAACATGCGGGGGCAGGAGTTACCCTCAGCCAACTTCTCACCGATTTCGGGCGCACCACGAATCTGGTTTCGGCCTCAAAGCTCCGGGAGAAGGCCGAGAACGCCAATGCCCTGGCCACAACTGAAGACATCGTTCTGGCTGCGGACCAGGCCTTTTACAATGCCTTGCAAGCCGAGGCGCTGCTCAAGGTCGCGCAGCAAACCGTGACCACCCGCGGTTCGGTAGAACATCAGATCGACGAACTGGCAAAGAGTAAGCTGAAGTCAGACCTCGATCTGGCTTTCGCCGAGGTGAACCTCTCGCAGGCCAAGCTGCTGCTGTTGGACGCACAGAACAACGTCGATTCCACCATCGCCGCTCTGAGCGCCGTGCTGGGCTTCGATAAACAGGTACGCTACCAGCTGACCGAAGAAGATACCCAGCCCGCGTCGCCTCCGCCGCCCGATGTCGACGTGCTTATCAACATCGCGTTGCAGCAGCGTCCCGATCTACAGACGCTCACGTTTAATCAACAGGCAGCCGAAAAATTCCGCCGCGCTCAGCGCGACCTGCTTTTGCCGACTATCAGTGCCCTTGGCATTGCGGGCGTGTCGCCGGTGCGTCCGGACTGCTTCGGGGGCTGCTTTCCCAACTATTTCGTCTCCAGCTGGTATGGAGCCGTCGGCGTCAACATGAGCGTTCCAATCTTTAATGGGTTCCTGTTTAGCGCAGAGGCTTCAGAAGCAAATTTCCGGGCTAAGGCCGCGGGAGAAAACACGCGTGATTTGCGCGATCAGGTAGTTCGCGATGTCCGCACGGCGTGGCTCTCTGCCAATACCGCATTTCAAAGAGTCGGCGTTGCCGAGGAACTCTCGAGAGAGGCCGACCTCGGCCTGAAGCTGGCCCACGGCCGCTATCAGCTTGGTTTGGGATCGATCGTTGAGCTAAGTCAGGCCCAATTGCAGCAGACCGATGCCGCCATCGGCTACGTCAATTCTCAGTATCAGTACCGGCTGGCTCTCTCGACCCTGAACTTTGAAATTGGGACGCAGCCCTGAAACCGATATTAGTTTTGATCAAACCGTAGGTGCACGAACCCAGCTCCGCTCTTCGCCTACTGGCTCGCCGAAGTACCCGCAGATCCCCCAAACGTTTCTGGTGGATCGAAAAAGCTCTGGTGCCACAGAGCCGCATCCGTGAGCTTCCCGGCCTTCCACCGCTGAAGAACCGGCAGGGGCACCGCTAACATTCCTCCATCGGCGGAATCGAAAACCAGCACCGCGCCTCCCAGGCTCGGTGAGTCCTTGGCAAGGTCCGCATAACTCTGGCCGAGAAGCGATTTTGCGAATTCCAGTTTCGCCTGGACGGTGCTGCCCTTCGCCTTCTCATCGATCATTTGCACAGAAAAGATCTTTACGCTCTTCCCTTGCAATGCCCCCCAATCCCCGGGGAACAAGGACGTTTCTTCGCGAACCACATGGAACAGGTCCGCGGCCGAAGGCTCGGCACTCGCGATGGTCTCTACGTCAGGAATGCCACTCGGCATCTCCAGGCTGTTCCGCCACACCCATCCCCGGGACAAACCGGAAATCCGCACGTGCACCCAGTCGGCGTTGAAGTCCAGCATCTCAAACTCATCGTGTTCACTGGCCAGAAACAGCGTCTTGGCCTTCAGGCTGGGTGAATCGACCACCGGCGTCCCCGATTTTTTTACCGCCACCAAATTATTGGGGTGAGACTGGTTCTTGAGGATTTCCTGCAGACTCTCGGCCTCGGCCTTCAACTCCGCATCCGGCGGCGGAGCCGGTACCGTGGCGGCGCCGCTTGCCGGCTGGGCAGCGAGGCCCCGCGCCACAGACGCGGAAAATGTTCCGCCCGTCTCCGGCAAGCGCGGCGTGGGCGCAGCCGGGGAGGGATCCGCAGGCCGACCCTCGTCAATCTGTCGCTGATTAATCTTGGGTTGCGTAATCTGTTGTGCAATCTGGGCTTGCGTGACCGGCCCTGCCGGCGCAGACCCTGCCGAAATCGACGGAGACGGAGATGAGGCGCCTGCCGCTGGAACCGACGCCGGTACAGTAGACGACGGCGCAGACGCAGGCTCCGAAGCAGAAGCCACGTTCGCCGTGTCCCCGCGCGAAGCACCTTCCCTGCTCGCGGCTCTCTTTCCGAGTTCGGCGGCCAACTCGTCGAGCAGGTCCCCTTCCAGCCGGCCATTAGAAGGTAACAACCGATATCCCGAACGGGACGCGATCGGATCCGAATACCAAGCCGTCACCTTGGTCGTCACACGCACCACTGACCCGCCGGACGCGGCCTCCTTCACTTGCACCGTAGACTGGAAATAGCCTCGCTGGTAGCTGTCGAGAGAATGATCGCCCGGGACCGCAAATCCATCCAGCACCGGCAGTCGTCCCGCGAGCGCAAAGGGCAAGTCTTTCAATACTTTTTCGACCGACGCCTTCGATTCCCCGAAGCTTCGCTCATACCCGCCGCCCTGCGCCTCGCCGCGCTCAACCAGCACGGTCAAACCGGTAATCCCGACCAGCGCACAAGAAAAGATTGCACAAGAAAAGGCGGCGCGAAAAAATCGTCGCCGTACCACGCCTTCCCGCTTCATGGCAGGGCCTCCACTTCGTCGCGGAAAACCCATCCATGCTGCCCATCCCGCGTTTCCACGCCATACCAGTACGGAGTCGAAATCAGGATCAGAACTTCCGTGCCCGGGGTCAGCGGGCTGAGCGTGCTCGCCGTGTGAAACGGGGCAGACTTCAGCGGGGCACCGGGGGCCTTCACCAGTCGCTCCACCTGCCGGCGTAGATCTTTCACATGTTGCTCTAAGGTTGGAGCTGAAACACCCTGATCGGGTGCGGGTTGAATGGGCAGGCTTCCGCTCCCCACAGCCGGGCCATCGGTGGGTTCCGGCGCGGCTTGATTCACAGCCGCCGCCTTGCGGTTGGGAGCGTCATCAGCAGTTTTCGCAATCGTAGTGGTTGCAGCAGGAACGGTCGTACCACCGCTGTTCCCCGCCTGGCGCTTCTTAAGCAGCAACTGCTGGCGTTCCTTCTCAGCCTCCACCGTCTGCTTGTTCATCACATCCTCGGCCTCCAGATGGTCGCGGATGTCCTTGTACTCGCTGCCCTCCACAGAGCCGTTCGAAGCGTGCACCGTCTTGCGGAAATCTTCCACGAATACCGCGTTAATGCGCAGCACCGTGTTCTTGTCGCCTTGCGGCTGCAGCACATAGCGCACCCCCAGCGTCCCCAGATCCCCGCTTTCTTTGAAATTTCTGGGGTCGAGTGCTTGCAGCTTGACCTTGTAGAAAACCTTGCCCCCCTCGGTCCATTTGGGGAAAACTTTGGTGGAATCGACGGCCTTCGCGCCCGTTACATATTTGTCTTTGTTGTATTCCTTAGTCCCGCGGATGATCCCGTTCTGCGCCACATCTTGAACGATCTGCTCAACCTCCGCTTCAGGAAACGGGATATTGACGATCAATCCCTCACCATAGGAAAGCTTGTCCCTGGTGCGGGCTTGAAGCCAAGGGGCGATCATGACCAGCAGGCCGGCCATTGCAAGAAAGTGCGCGAGAAAGTACACGAGAACGTTCAAGGGAGAGCCGCTCGCCCGCACCAGCCTGCGATTGAGTTTCTTCATTTTTCTCAGGGTTGGCCTTCGAGTAGTGGGTTTATCGCCGACCGGATTGTCGGCCACCAGATCATCCACGTGCAGGTAGCCAGCCAATACTTTCAGCCGAAGGCGGGCAGCCTGTCAACCACCGGGGCCGTTCCCGATACTGTGCTAGAATCTTGCGACTCCTTGCACAGCGGCGTAGCTACGTAAACGTTTACGTCGCGGGTTTCGGCGCCGGCGACGGGTGGCTGGTTTTGTGTGACAACGTTCAGTCTATTGGGACAGGTGAAGACGCATGAATCTTGCAACTCTGGTGTTGAGTTCATCGACGCTGGTCCATCTATCGCCCGTCGATCTGGCCATCATCGTTTTCTACTTTGGACTGGTGCTGGCTATCGGCGTGTACCTGAAGGGGCAGGCAAACACGGGCGAGGATTTTTTTATGGCGGGACGCGAGATGACGGCCTGGGTTGCCGGCTTGGCCTTCCTGTCGGCGAACCTGGGATCGCTCGAGTTGATGGGCTGGGCCGGCAACACGTATAAGTACGGAATTCTTGCGGCGCACTGGTATTGGATTGGCGCGATCCCGGCAATGCTGTTCCTGGCGCTGGTGATGATGCCGTTCTACCACATCTGCAAAACGCATTCCGTTCCCGGATATCTCAAGCTGCGTTTTGGACCGGGCACCCAGGCGGTGTCTTCAATTTCATTCGCCTTCATGACGGTGTTGATGAGCGGCATCAATATGTACGCCATGGCGGTAGTGATGCGAGTCGTGCTGGGCTGGGACATTCACTTCAGCATCTGGGTTTCGTCGATCACCGTAGCGGTTTATGTCGCGCTGGGCGGACTGCGGTCTGCCATCTTTAACGAGGTGCTGCAATTTTTTCTGATCTGGGCGGGAGCTCTGCTGATACCAATTCTTGGGCTGGTGGAAGCGGGAGGTTGGAGTGGGTTGAAGGTGCGTATCCTGCAGAATCTTACCGAGCAGGGGGTACCGAATCCCGGAGCTTATACCCATCTGTGGTCCACTCTAGGCAGTTTTGGCAACAATCCCATGGGCATCAACTGGGTAGGGATAGTTTTCGGACTGGGAGCGGTGATCTCGATGGGTTACTGGACCACTGACTTTCTGGTGATCCAGCGCGTGTTGGCGGCCAAAGACCTGCGCTCCGCAGAGCTTGCCCCTATCATCGGCGCGGGTTTCAAAATGATGGTTCCGTTCATCGTCATCCTTCCTGGGTTGCTGGGCCTGGCGCTGCTGCGCGATCCACATACCGGCGCCCTGATGAGGCTGGTCCCCGGGGATGTGGCGTGGTCGGATGTAGGGCGGGCGCAAGGTCTGCACAGCTACGACGAAGTTCTACCGCTCATGCTGGCGCGCTACTGCGGACCTGGTCTGCTGGGCCTGGGCATTACCGCCCTGATTGCGGGTTTCATGTCGGGCATGGCGGGCAACGTCAGCGCCTTTGCTACGGTTTGGACTTATGACATCTACGGCGCTCTGATCAACAAGAATGCTTCGGACGAATCGAAGGTAAAAATGGGCCGCTGGTGCACGCTCATTGGAGTCTTCATCAGCATCTTGACGGCGTACCTGGTGATGCAGGCACAAAGCATCATGGATTACGTGCAGGCTCTGTTCAGTTTTTTCATTGCGCCGTTGTTCGGCACGGTGATCCTGGGCATGCTGTGGAAACGGGCTACCAGGGCGGCAGGATTCTGGGGACTGCTGGCGGGGACGGTGTCGTCGGTGGGCATGTATGGCTGGGTAAGGATCGACCCGCGCGCTGTGAAATACGTTGCCCTGTCTGCGGATGCGCAAGACCAAGCACAGAATATGTTCCGAGCGCTGTGGTGTTGCCTGATCTGCGTGCTGGTCACCGTGGTGGTTAGTCTGCTCACGAAGCCGAAATCAGACGCGGAGTTGACCGGGCTGGTGTATGGCGCGACCGAAATTCCACATGAAGAACAGGTTACGATCTGGCATCGGCCGATGTTTTGGGCAGTAATCGTTGGAGTGATCTTCGTGATATTACAAATTATTTTCTGGTGAGGCGGACGGCATGAATACAGATTCGGCGCATAACCGGTACACCATATCGATCTGGTTCTTCATTGGCCTCGCGCTGCTGGTGAATGGCCTGCTCATTCTGGGCGCGGGATTATATGAACTGGTGCAACCGCCTCCGGCCGGTATGCGGGTGGTGCTCTATCAATACCACGCGAGTGTGTGGTGGGGCGCGCTGCTGGCCGTGCTGGGCGGTTATTATTGCTGGCACTTCGCGCCCAAGCGCGGAAGCGGAGAATGAAGGCGGCCGCGCCTCGGCCGATCTGGACTTACTGGCCATTGCGCCGGCGACGGAGTCGAACCGTAGGACTAGTTCAAAGCAAGATCTGCCACGATGGCATATTCAAAGCGCTTGCTGTAATCCTCCAACAGCAACTCAAATTCACCACTCTGCAATCCGGCCAAGTTGAGCGCCTCCTGGGCGCTGCGTGAGCCATCGGCATTGAAGGGGTACGCGCGGACAATCTCACCCCAGGGGTTGATGATGCGCAAGTAGAGCCCGGTGGCTCCATCGCGAGTGCTCGATACCGCATAGGAGTGGCCCCCGACCAGGCCCTTGGCCTGTTGCTCGCCGGCGGAGCGTCCCACCGCCCCAGGAGTGCGCGCGATGTATTTTTTGGTATTAACCACGGTTGGATTGTGCGCGTTGATCGCGTTCTTGATCAAATCGAAGTTGGTCTGATCGGTCAGATTGTAGTCTTTTCGTCCGCGCTTGCCGGTAAAGACCCCAGTAAACGTCGCCTTCATCTCATTCCGCACGGACTGGCGCTGGACATTGGCGTCCACCCATCCCTCGAAATCCTTGGACCGGATTACCTGGCCGCGATGACCCGCCAGGAAGAGCTGCCAGGAGGCAGCTAGCGTCGGGCCGGCGTGTGTGAACAGATTTCGCATCTTGGCGCTCAGCGTAGCCAGCGCCGCGGCACCCGCCGGATCGTTGTTCAGGATCAGCTGCGCTGGCTCATTAATCGCCGCTCGGTACTGATTCCCGCCATATTCGATTTCTTCCATTACGTCTGGAATTCTGGTCACTTTCACGGTGCAATTCAGCAAAGTCTTCAGTACGAGCTCCGTGCGGCCGGAATCCAGGCGCGCGAGATTGGCGTTCTTGGGATCGAAGACGGGGTCCCCGGCCCAACGGAAGGCCGAGCAAAATATTTCGATCATCGAGACCCATAGCCGGCTTCCCGGAGCGGTGGGCTGGGCCGCCCCCGAATCCTGTTTCATGACGCATAACATCTTCTTGGCGCGAAGATAAACCGCCCGGTCGCCGTCGTATAAACGTGCGATGACATAGGCGCCGTCCTCTTTCATCATGTTTTCGATGTAGGTTTTTCCCCCTGGCTGATTCAAGATCGCCAGCACGGCGGCGAGCAGGAAACAGTTGCCGATTTGTCCCTGAGCTACGTCGCCAACCTTGGGACTGCCGGTGGGAAACAGGGTTTGCGTCGGCTCCAGCTTCGTCCACCATTTTGTGTTTCCCGTAGGCCAAACTTCGTGTACTACCGCACCGCTGGGCACCTGCAAGGCCATAGTTCACTCTCTTTTAGGACCTTTTCCACAGCGCGGATTCTACAAAATCGCGGAACGCATCCGCAATCTAAAATTGAGCGTCGATTCCAGCTGTTCTGCGCACGAGAAGACTGAAAGGGACTGGGAGACTTTTGTGGTGGCCCCGGGCAGAGTCGAACTGCCGACCTTCGGTTTAGGAAACCGCTGCTCTATCCATCTGAGCTACGGGGCCGTCGGACGTTAGCTCATTATCTCACGCTGCATTAGCGAGACTGTTGCATCCACGGGAAGCCGTTGAACGCCAAAGCCCCCACTTTTCGTAGAGATCGCGAGAAATGGGGCGTCCCTATGCACTTTCTACGCTGGGGCTGGGGCCTTGCCTGCGCCTTCGAAGTGGGCTTCGATTTCCTCCAGAGTCTTCCCTTTCGTTTCCGGCAGGAATACCGCCGCGGTGATGAAGTAAATAACCGTGCATGCAGCGAAGCCAAAGAACATCACAGCATAGCCGTGCTTGCCCACGGTTGGCAGGAAGATGGCTGCGATAAACGTGGCAACGGCCTGGTTCAGCAAGAGCGCGATACTCATGCCGTTGGAGCGGATGCGAGTGGGCATTAACTCTGAGAGCGCCAGCCACACACACACGCCGGGACCGACAGCATAAAACGCCATGAAGATGAAGAGAGTGATCGCCACCAGCCACCCGTTGCGCGAGCTGGGTACCGGGGTGATAAGGGCGGCCTCAATTCGCAGGGGAGCCTGGCGGGAAGCATCGAGATTGCTGAACGGGTTGGAGAAAAAGGCCACTACTTTATTGGCGGGCAGGCAACTGGCACGCGATATCTCAATCGGCTTGGCTGCCAGGTCGTCGGAACGCACGGCTTTGCTGGCGCCAACGAAATTGCCGCAGGAATAGATAACGATGAGCGATGTGGGCCGGTTGCTCATCGTCTTGCCCGCGTCGCCGCTGGCGGTGAGCAGCTTGCTCGCCATGTGTTCGTCGTAAAGTACGGAAACTTTCTGCTCTGGGGTAATCATGGACTGAACGGTGGCGGCGGAGTCCACGCGCCGTGCTTCCGTGCTGTGGAAGAGCAGGCCAGTGCAGATCAGTGACACAATAATTCCGGCCGTGCCCAGCGATAGCAGAAACTTGCGCCCCTTGCGATCGACCAGCATGACGCCGCCGATGGTGACCAGAAAATTAATGGTGGTGAAAACCACGTAGCCCCAATGGGCCTGCACATCGGACAAACCGCCCTGCAAGAGGATATTGGCGTTGTAACCGATAATGGAGTTGATGCCGGTGGCCTGATTGCAGGCCAGAATCACGCAGGCGAGCACGAATGGGATCACATACTTACGCCGCAGTAGCGATTCTTTGATTTGAACTCCGGCTGAGGATTGGGCTTTCTCGGTCGCCGCAGCTTCATCCATTTCTTTGAGTTCGAGGTCGGCTTGCTCACTCGTGCGAGAACGGAGAAGCGCTGCCAGGGCCGAATCGCGCCGGCCATGACGATGCAGCCAGCGCGGAGACTCCGCCACCATGAAGCTGCCGATCACAAACAAAATACCCGGCGGCAGCGATACCCAGAAAATACTTCGCCATGCCGTGTCCTTGAACGCGAATAGCTTGGCGGCGTCGCCGAGTTTCGCCACCTCGTCGACGCGAATGCTGAAAAACATGCTGATCAGGGCCGCAGCCACGATGCCAAGCGTCAGCAACCATTGAAAAATACCTGTGCCCTTGCCGCGGCTCGATGCCGAGAGGCACTCGGCCAGGTACAGAGGCACGACTACGCCGATTAACCCAGCGCTGACGCCTTGCAACAAGCGCCCAAACACCAGCGGCCCATATCCATGCGCGAGTGCAATCATGGGGATGCTGGCTACAAACAGCAATCCGCTAAGTGCCATCAGCAGCCTGCGGCCCATCCAGTCGGCGAGCACGCCGGCGAACAGGGTGGAGATGACGCTGCCGAGCAGTACGGCAGCGACGACAATGGAAAGTTGACCAGCGTTGAGTCCGGACGTCGATTCCAGATACGGCAATGCGCCGGCGATGATGCCGACATCAACCCCGTAAAGCAAACCTCCCAGCCCCGCTACCAGCAGGAGAAAGCGGTTGTAGCCAGCCTTTTCATTGGTCGCCAAGTGAACGATCCTTTCCGGGGCTGCAGGATGCGCGAATCTAAATCCTCAAGAGCATACATTACAGGGCACTTGAAACCGAATTCTTGAAGAGCCGGTTTGATCGCGGCAGGCGAAATGATTTACTCTCAGCCGCGATGACCAGAACGTCTAATAGCATTCGATCGAAGGCGTCCAACCGTTCGTCTTCGCCCTCCAATTCCCTATCAAATTCTCAGGCCTTCTCCCACGCCATGCGGCGGGAGATTTACGAACAGCCGCGGGCCATCGCCAAGACGATCGAGAAACATCTGAAAAACGACATCATCTTTCCTGGAGAGCTGCAGGCGATTGAAAGCGCGCTGTTGACCTTCGAAAAGCTGATCATCGCGGCCAGTGGATCGAGCCGCCACGCCGGGCTCGCTGGGGAAATCATGATCGAGGACCTTTCGGGCGTGGCCGTAGATGTGGAGTATGCGAGCGAGTATTGCTATCGCTCCACTCATGCTGCGGTGGATCCCATTGTGATGGTGATTACGCAGTCGGGCGAAACCGCGGACACGATCGCGGCGCAGCGGGAGGCGCTCACGCGGGGAGTGAAAACCATCGCGATTTCGAACGTGGACAAAACCACCATCGTGCGCGAGGCGGGGGCGGCACTGATCAGCGGAGCGGGACCGGAGTTGGCGATTCCAGCCACGAAGAGCTTCACTACCCAACTGACCATCCTTTACCTGATGGCTTTGTTCCTGGCGCGCAAGCGGGGCCGGATGACGTCAGAAGTCACGCGGTCTTATCTGCAGAGGCTCTTGCGCCTGCCCGAGGCGATTCAAGCGAATCTTCCGATCTGGGACGATCTGGCGGCGAATGTCGCGGCCAAACATTTTCAGGCGGAAAAATTCCTCTACCTCGGACGGGGGGTGCATTACGCGATTGCGCGCGAAGGGGCGCTTAAACTGAAGGAGATTTCCTACGCTCACGCCGAAGGATATCCGGCGGGAGAGTTGAAACACGGACCGAATGCGCTGGTCGATGAGAAGCTGCCCGTGGTCGTGTTGGCCACCTGCGACCGTCGCGATCCGGATTCGGTGTTGCGGTACCGTCGAACCCTGGAGGTGATGAAGGAAGTGAAATCGCGGCGCGGGCCCTTGATCACCGTGGCGACCGAAGGCGACGAGGAAGTGAAAACCATAGCAGATTCCGTATTCTACGTTCCATCCGCGCCCGAATTACTTTTGCCTATCGTGGAAGTGATTCCACTGCAGCTATTCGCCTATCACGTGGCCGTGGGCAAGGGGTACGACGTGGACCATCCGCGTAATCTGGTGAAAGCGGTGGTGACGGAGTAGTCTTATCGTGCAGCTCAGACACGCGCGAAGTCGATGAAGCCGTGCTGCACGTCGGTACGAATCAGTTTGGCGCGAAGTTTATCGCCAACGTCCAATCCCTTCTGACCCTGTGCGAGCAGACCCTCGAGGTGAGGTTGCCGCACAGCAACGAAAGTTCCTTTCGGCGTGGCGCCGGTAACAATCGCGTCAAAGACTTCGCCGATGCGGTGCTGCATCGCGATGGCCGCCAGCCGTTTGGTCATTTCGCGCTCCACCTTTTTCGCGGCATTTTCTTTCAGCGTGCAGTTGGCTGCGATGGCGGTAAGTTCATCGTCGGTATAAGGATTCTTCTGGCCGGCTAGCGTAGCCTTGATCAGCCGCTGCGTAACCAGGTCGGCGAAGCGTCGGTTGGGCGCGGTGGAGTGCGTATAGTCCAGCACGGCGAGGCCGAAGTGGCCGGGGGCAGTATCCCCAGCGCGTTCGAGGACGTATTCGCCGCGCCCGATCAACTTGATCATCGCTAACGACAGATCGGCGAAATGGCTGGGGTCGGCAGCTTTCTGCTGCACAAGAAAATCGTTCAGCGCTTTGGAATCTGGATCTGCAGGAAGTTTGCCGCCCTTCGCTGCCGCTAATTGCACGATCCGGTCCCAGCGTTCCGGCGTCCGCACGATGCGGCGCAACGATGACACATTTTCCAGCCTGCGGGCAACCACGCCGTTGGCCGCGATCATAAAATCTTCGATCAGTTCCGTAGCCCGGTTTTTGTCCTGTTTGACTACGTCGACCACTCGATCATCGACCACCAGCGCGTGAACTTCGTCGGTCTGCAGGGTGAGGGCACCATGTTCAAAACGCTGCTTTTTCAAGCCTTGCGCGATTTCGTCTTGAAGTTTAAGTTGTGCCTGCAAATCGCTTGAAGCAGCTACCTTTGCAGGAGCCGATGACTTCCCTTCCAGCCACGCACCCACAGAGTTGTACTGTAGTTGCGCCTTGTTGCTGACCAGCGCGCGATAGAGCTGGCCGCCGCTCACTCCACCAGCAGCCGCCACCGTAAACTCGATCACCATGCTCAGACGATCCTGATTCTCTAGCAGCGAAGTGAGTCCCGTGGACAACTCCTCGGGAAGCATGGGGAAATTGCGGATGCCGGCGTAGACAGTTGTAGTCTCCCGCGTCGCGTGCAGATCGATAGGCGTTCGTTCGGGCGCAAATGAGTCAACGTCAGCAATGCCCACCCTCACCTTTGCGTCGCCGTTGGGGAGGCGTTCGACCACTTCAATCTGATCAAGATCACGGGAGGTGTCGTTGTCGATAGAAGACCACAGCAGCGATCGGAGATCGTGCACACTTGCGTCGACCGTGAGTTGCGGCGGGTGCGCCCTCAGCCGGGCCAGCTGTTGAGGCACCTCCGGAGGAAAATCCGGCTCGAAGCCGTGCGCGATCATGATTTGCTTCGCGATCGCCTGCAGGTCGAGATGAGACGAGCTTGGGTTCATGAACTCCCCAGAAAAAGTCGCGTGAAGCCCAATTAGGCTAACACGGTCGGGGACGGCGCGTGTGACGCAATTGGAAGAGCGAAGCAGCAGTGAGCGGTGATTCCGTTAAGCGTTTCACTGCTAGCTGTTCTGGGCTAGCCGGCAGAATGCAATCGCTTGACATCCTCATTGGTGTAGTTGCGCTGTGCGAGCGGTTTGTGAGTTTTCCAGTAGGCGGCAACGTCACCGAGTGGAACGTCGATGCCCTGAACCCGTAAGACTTGGGGATCAATAAACTGCGTGACTCCATCCTCAGCAATGCTGGCGGAAAGCGCAGCGGGCGCTGCCGTAGCTCCTTCCGGGAAACTGAGCTCGACTACGCTGGCTTCTGGAACCCGGTAGTAATTCGGTTCTCCGTAGTAAATCGGAATGAGATCGGCTTGGTGCGCGAGTTCAGGATTCGTCGTATAAGGAACGCCCGCCGACGATTCCGGAACGGGGATAGTGTCGCTGGGGACAGGGGACAACGGCACATCGAGGGATAGCGACGGCGTGGCCAGCGAACGGGCCAACAGCGGCGAACCAGTCAGCAGGTACTGCGGGCCGGAGTTAAAGCTCGTATCCTGACCAGCGCTCTGCGCAGCGGAGAGTGCCGTGAAAAATAACAGAAAGCTGAAGCAGCAAGGGAGCACGCGGATGCGCATAAAACCTCCAAATGTAAACGCGCATAGGAAATTATGGCGCAACAAGGGCGAATTTTCCAGTCCATCCCCTTCCCAATAGGCTTTCGGTGCGGTTTTGCCGGCCCCCTTCATTCCGCGGAATGCCCGGCCGCGGCTTTCTGGCGCTCCTGGTGGTTGTGGCGAAGAAGATAGAACATGTAGAGAACGATGCTCAGATTGCCCACGAAGAGCACGACGCGAAGCGCCGTGATGCCGCGCATGAGTTCGCGGATTTCGAGAGGGAGAAATATAGTTCCGGCGAGGAACGCGAGCCATTCAGCCCAGGGGCGCTGCCGCCACAGTCCATAGGCTTCGATAAAGCGTAAGCCTCCATAGGTAAAGGCAAGGCTGGCAATGGTCCAGAGCCGAGCGTCGGTCACATTGTCAGCGAAGTCAATAAAAACCTGGGCGTAGCGGCGATCAGGATTGATATGTAACAGAGCCAACAGACTCTCCGCCAGCAGCCAGGCGTC
>DATDGM010000069.1:0-46717 GCA_036522075.1 Candidatus Sulfotelmatobacter sp. | reverse complement strand
GTTGCCATTAGTCCTTGAGCAGTGACACGAGGCGTGGATTCTTGAGCTCGCTGCGCGAGGCGACGAAGACGCAGCGCAGCTGCTGGCCCCCGCGCACGCAGGCCAGATCGTTGGTCCAATCAAAGCGAAAATCTTCGTGCTCCGGCGGCGTGACCGGAGCATAGACATGCTCAAAGCCGGCGCGATTCAGCCCGAGCACAACATAGTGAGGTGTGGGCCTTCCGGCCAGCCCCGCCATCGCCTGGTTGAAGTCAGTGCTTTCGTCGTCGATGCGGACCACGGGCAAGGTGTGATCGCACACGATCGTTTCGAGCAGCAACAGATCGCCGCACACCGCGGCCATGTTGCGAATGGATTGCAGCGGATTTTCCAGGTGATACAGAAGACCGTAGGAAAAGACAATGTCGAAGCGGCCGAAGCGGGAGAGATCCTGCTCCACGTCGCCCACGTGCGCCTCCAGTTGCGGATAGCGTTCATGCAGGCTCTCGATATTCTGCTCGCGTCCATCAACGCACACCACCGAGCAGCCCATCTGCTGCAGGCGAATGGCCAGGTGCCCCACGCCGCAGCCGAGATCAAGAACGCGCTTGCCCTTTAGCGGCAGTGCGAGCGATTCGAGATGGGCCATGCGGGCGGCGTTGAGCGCGCGCGCTTCCGGCGTGTCAAAAACTTGCACGCCGCCGCGCTTGCGCACGTCTTCGCTTTGGTAACGGCGGCGCTTGACCTGCACCGGATACGGCAGCTGCTCCGGCAACGGCGTCACAGCCTTCCCATTGGCTTTGCCTTCGCGTTTGCCCATAATTTTCTCGAGCAGGCTCATCATGATCTTCCGTGTCCGTGCTTGGAATCCGCCGCTTCGTGCAACCGCGGCTTCGCAATCTGTTGGCTGGAGCCAAAAAGCGCACGCCTCAGCAATTTCCCCATACCCAGGGGCCGCGATGAGTGGCGCTTGAAACTTTTCCAAACGTGGCGTGGATTGCCCGTAATTCCCTGCGGCGTCAGCTTGTTTGTGGCGTCGTCAATCGTATAGATGTAGCGCCACGACAGCCCTTCGTCAAAATCCGCGGGGTTCTGTTCGCAGGTCAGGCGGCAATTCAAAACGGCTTCCTCGCTCGTCATCATCGCATCTTTGCCCGGGCCGTACGTGGTGTGAGAGTAGTCGTGATTCTGATGAATCGCGGTTACCACCTTCGTGGCGTCCACGACCGGCGCTGGCAGCGATCGCGCCTTCCAGAGCAGCCAGTTGTCCCACCAGAAACGGCCAATGGCAAGCGGCGGCATTGCAGGATAAAGCCCGCGCGAGAATGCGAAATAGTCGATGTTGCGGGCGATCTGCAGGCGCCCTCTGGCTCGGGCGAACTCTTTCAGTTGCGCAGCCCAATTCACGGGTTGAAAATCCACCGGCGCAGTGATGTCTGCGTCTATGCGCCGGCCCACCATCAGGAAGCGCTCACTCCACGCGACGACACGCGATACAGCCGCCATGAAGTCATCGAATAAGATGATGTCGGCATTCACATAGCAGAGGCGGTCGCTCCGTCCGAGCGCTTGCGCCTGCGCGAACAGATCACTCACCAGCGGAGTGCCCCATTGGTTCCGCTGCACTGTGGGAACATACCTCACTCCGAGGTCCGCCGCCACCTCCGCCGTGCCTTCGTCGGTGCCGAACAGAATCACTTCCGGCCGCGGATTCATCCGCGTCCAACTGGCGATGGCGTTGCGCTGGATCACGGCAATGTGTCCGCGAAACGCTTTGGGGATGGCGAAGATAGTCAGCGGGGCCGAAGTGGAGCCGCTTGCTCTTCCAGAAAGGCCGCTCATACGAAACCTTCCCCAATGCCCAGTCCCAGGTAATGCACGCCGGGAGTGTCATGCAGAAACTTCACCGCCCGCCAACAGTCGATCACAGTTCGCGGATCGTCTTTGCGCACCCATTGCCCGCCGGGAATCGCGCTGAACTCGGGCCACGACGTGGCCAGCACTACGAGATCGGATTTGGCGATGCATTCCAGAGCCGTCGCGGCGAAACTCACGTTCGCGATTGCGGCGGGAGCAGAAACTTTTCCATACGCCGGATCGAACGCCAGAACCTTCACTCCGCGCCGCGCCAGTTCGTTGGTCAGCAGAAAGCCAACAGCTTCTTCCACCACATCGGTCCCGGCTTTGTAAGTCAGGCCGAGAATGCCCACCGTGCTTTGCGCCTGCGCACGGTGCTTGATGCTGTGCTGCACCAAGTCGGCTAGCCACAATCCCTGCGACCGGTTGAAGCGGTCAACCGTCTGCGCCAGGTCGGGAGGAACGCCCAGCTGCTGGGCCAGTTGCACCAGCGCGAGATTGTCGCGCGGAAAACATGGCCCGCCGTAACTCACCGCGCCCTTCAAATATTTCGCGCCGATGCGCGTATCCAGGCCAAGCGCAGACGTGATCACGTCCACATTCGCGCCCGGAAGTCGTTCGCAAATGCGCGCCAGCATGTTGGCGTAACTGATTTTCGTGGTCACGTAGGTGTTCACCGCGAGCTTGGTGACCTCGGCGTTCACGAACGCCATGCGCGCCACCGACGGCTTGTTCTCGCACACCTGCGCGTAGAGTGACTGCAGCACGTCGCCTGCGTGCAAGTCAGATTCGCCGATCAGCAGCATGTCAGGATTCAGAAAGTCGCGAATCACGCTGCCCAGGGCGATGAACTCCGGGCTGTAACACAGGCCGAAATCCGCGCCCATCTTTTTGCCGCTGGCTTTTTCCAGCATCTCGCGAACCGGGCCGCCGGTGGTGCCGGGCATTACCGTGCTGGTCAGGCAGACGAGATGATATTCGCTCTTTTTTGCTAACGCTCGGCCAATGGCCTGGCACACCGGTTGCACATAGCGCAGCGAGAATCCGCCAGCCGGATCGCTGGGCGTCGACACCACAATAAAAGTAATCTGCGTGTCGCGCACCGCTGCTTCAATATCGGCGGTCGCCGTCAGCCTCCCTTCGCTCCGCGCCAGCATTTCTGCCAAACCGGGCTCGTGCACCGGAGGCTGACCCTGGTTGATGGCTTCTACCTTGCGCGGATCCTGGTCCACGCCGACCACGGTGAGTCCGCGCGCTGCCAGACACGCCGCCAAAGGCGATCCCAGTTTTCCCAGCCCGATGACGGAGGCTTTCATCATGAATTCTTTTATATTAATCGAACGGAGTGAATCTATCGGCAGTATTGGTTGCGCAGGTAGTGGTGCAGTTGATTCAGTGATCAATTCCTATTCGGTGTCGTCCTGAGCGCAGCCGCCTTTCAGGCGGAGCGAAGGATCTCAGTGCTTAATCGGCTCGGCGCGGAAGCCAAACTGACTGACTATCGCGGCATTCGCTTCAACCCGCCTCCGCCGTCAAACACAAATGCCAGCCAAAATGCCGCTCCATCCAACGGTAAAGGCCCGGCGGCGTCCAGCTCCACGGCCAGTCCTTCACATACTCATACTTCACGTACTCGGCAATACGATACGGAAAGATGTGGTCCACGAACGCATCGGTCTCGCGGAATCCCGAGTGCTCGATCAGCGCGCGCCCTTCGCCGCGCGTGTAAGAATAAGTTACTGGGCAACCGGTCTGCGCCTCGGAATGTTTCGCGATCAATTCCTTCAACCGCCAGAACTGGCCCTTGCCGTACCCCATCAGAATCCAGAACACTTTCCACGACGGCCGGTAATAAACCATGATCTTCACCGTCGTCCCGGGCCGCGCGTATTGTCGCATCTGGTCAACCACGCGTTCCGGATGCGGCGTGTGATGGATCACGCCGAACGAATAAATCAGATCGTAGGGTTCCACCGGAACGAACCGCGCCAGCTCTTCAGCACTGCCATTGTAAAAGCGGACGTTATCACTCAGCCCAAAAACTTCCACGCGCTTGCGCGCCACTTCGATCGACTGCGACGACAAATCCACCGCCGTGACTTGCGCCCCATGCCGCGCGAAGTTCACAGTATCGGTACCAATGCCGCATCCAATCTCAAGCACGCGCTTGCCGCGCCAGCGCTCAAACTCGGCAAACCGTGGAATATGCGGCTCCACAAAATACTTCCGCGCCTCCACTTCGTCGAAATACTCGCGCGTCCCAACCGGCTTCGGCGAATGCCGGATGTTGCAAGGCCGCTGGTCCCAGTAACTGCGGACTTGCTCGACGGTAACCTGGGAGAAATCGGACATGGAGGTGTCCCTGGTCGTCAGTCGCTGGCCGATCACGCGCGGCACTCGTCGGTGGCCAACACCGCGCATTCTCGGGCACGCACTGCCAGATGAAAATTCCTGACGAGGAAATTTGAGTCTATCGAAGTAGGAACCGCAGCGGCAAGGATCAAGCTTTGAGTTTAGGAGAAACGGTGGGATTATTGGAGTCGCAAACTACTCAGTCTGGTCGAATGCATACCCTACTCGAATTGGTGGGCGAACTCGGTGAGCTCGTCGCTTGGCTTCTCTCGAAAACAGTTCTGGCTTTCTGGCGCTGGTTATTTCCGCGATCGGTCCGAAACGGTTCAAGTTGATACGCCTATTCGAAAACAGTAACCCCCTCCCTTGCTTCCCACCCTCCCGCCCCATATACTTCTGAACGTTTGCCCGCCCATCCGGGGAATCGATCCCGGCGTCGGCCCGCACCCGCGATGCCATCATTCCGGAGAATTCTTTTATGAGCACTCTCACCGCTCCGCCGCAGACCGATAAAGAAGCCAATCCGTGGGAATCGCAACGGGCGCGCTTCGACCTGGCCGCCCAGAAGCTCAACCTTGATGAAGGCCTGTGGCGGGTTCTGCGCTATCCCAACCGCGAGCTCATCGTGCACATTCCCGTCTCCATGGACGACGGCCATCTCGAAGTCTTTACCGGATTCCGCGTGCAGCATTCGATTGCGCGCGGTCCGAGCAAGGGCGGAATCCGCTACGCGCCCGACGTTACGCTCGACGAAGTACGCGCCCTGGCCGCCTGGATGACCTGGAAGTGCGCCGTGGTCAACATTCCGTTCGGCGGCGCCAAAGGCGGAGTCATCTGCGATCCGCACAAAATGTCGATGGGCGAACTGGAGCGCATGACGCGCCGCTACACCGCCGAGCTGATCGAATTCATCGGCCCAGAAAAAGACGTCCCCGCGCCCGATGTAAACACCAACGAGCAAACCATGGCGTGGATCATGGACACCTATTCCATGCACATGCGCCAGACCGTGACGGCGGTTGTGACCGGCAAGCCCATCAACATTGGCGGATCGCGTGGCCGCCGCGAAGCCACCGGCCGCGGCGTGATGATCGTATGCGATGAAGCCATCCGCAAGCTGGGCCTTGAGCGCGAGCGCAGCCGCGTGATCGTGCAGGGCTTTGGCAACGTAGGCTCGAACGCAGCGGTGCTCATGCACGAAGCGGGCTACAAGATTATCGGCATCGCCGAAGTCGGCGGCGGCCTGCTCAACACCAACGGCATCGACCTGAAAGCTCTGTCGGAATACCGCCAGAAGAACGGAACCGTCCACGGCTTCCCCGGCGCCGAAAAGGCCGAGACCGCCGACTTGCTCACCACCGAGTGCGAAATTCTCATCCCGGCCGCAACTGAAAACGTCATCACCAGCCGCAACGTCGAGAACGTAAAATGCCGCATTCTGGCCGAGGGCGCGAACGGCCCGACCACCTCCGCTGCCGATGACGTGCTCAGCGACAAGGGTGTGTTCGTCATCCCCGACATTCTGGCCAACGCTGGCGGCGTGACCACTTCCTATTTCGAATGGGTGCAGGACCGCCAGGGCTACTTCTGGAAAGAATCGGTGGTCAACGAGCAGTTGGAAGCGATCATGAAGTCCTCGTTTGAAGACGTGGTCCGCTACGCGGAAACCCACAGGGTCAACAACCGCATCGCGGCTTACATGCTGGCCATTGATCGCGTGGCCTACACGATCCGCCAGCGCGGCATTTACGCATAACTGGGAGGGTTTGGACCCTGACGGCCTCTCTGGTTTGAAACTCTGCGGCCCTTGGGAGGAGTTATGGCAACCGCAGCCGCGCGCCCGCGCAGCAAGGTTCGTGCCGACGACTTTTTCTTCTACGGCATGGCGGCAGTGTCGGTCATTGCAGTCTTAGTAGGCTTTGCTCGAACCTACTTTCTCGCCGGACTGTTTCGGGCTCCGCTCCCGAACCGGCTTATCCACATCCACGGCGCGGTCTTTACGCTGTGGATCGTCCTGTTCGCCACTCAAGTCGCCCTCGTCTCCGTGCGCAAGATAGCTCTGCACCGCCGCATCGGCCTGTACGGCTTCGGCCTCGCCGCATTCATGGTCATCCTGGGAGTGTTAGCCGCGAGCGACCGGCTCGCCCGGGGCTCCGGGGAATCCCCCGACGCCGCGCCGGAGCAAGTGCGCGCCTTCTACGCCATCGGAATCGGCGGCATGCTGATGTTCGCAACCTTTGCTTCGCTCGGTTACCGCTATCGGAACAATCCAGCAGTACACAAACGGCTCATGTTATTCGCAACCTTTGCCCTTCTGGATGCTGCTTTCGATCGCTGGCCCATTTTTGATCCCTACCCGTTGGCGCTGGTCAATCTGATGTGTTTTGGGCCGCTGGTTCTAGCGACGATGGCCTATGACTGGTGGTCGACCGGCAAAGTGCTGAAGACTACCATCTGGTCCACCGTGTTTTTGTTCGGCGTGCAGGAGGGTCGACATGTGGTCGGCAACTGGGCAACTTGGCAGCGTCTGGCAGCATGGGTCCAGATGCATATGCCCCCGTTTCACTGACCCCCGTTACGGAACCCGTTTTCGCGCGATTGCTTTGCTGCTTGACCGACTTTCCACAGACTGGCATTATGTTGGCTAATTCCCGCCAACTCATTTCGGACAATCCGGCTTGGATGCGGGTTCTCATCAGCAGGAGGAGTTATGCAGAAGCTCTGGACGCCGATAACCTTGTTAATTCTCAGCGTGGCGTTCGCCCTGGCATCGCCATCGGCGGTTGCGCAGTACACGCGGGAGACTGGGACGGTACCCGAAGTGAACGCGCTGAGCGCGGCGCCAAGTTCCATGGTAGCTTCTGCTCCCGCCCCGGCTCCAGCGGCCGAGAAGCTCGACATCAATACCGCCACCAAAGATCAGCTGAAAGCGTTGCCCGGCATCGGCGACGCCTATTCGCAGAAGATCATTGATGGGCGTCCCTATCGCACCAAACTCGATCTGGTACAGAAGAAAATCATCCCACAAGCGACTTACGACAAGATTAAAGACTTGATCATCGCCAAGCAGCCGAAGGCGAACACCATGGCGCCCGCGGCTCCGAAGTAGCCTATACCGGGCCCAACCTAAGGTGTTCTCGGCATTTCGAAAGCCGGCATTCAGAAAGCCCCTGTTGAAGGAGGCTGTAATGGCCGAAATCGATCGTGATGCCCACAGCGAAACTTCTGCTAGCTGGCATTTAAACCGCAGAGGCTTTCTAAGAACCTCCGCTGCTCTCGGCGCCGTTTTTCCAGCTTTCTGGACGACGCTGGTCTCGCCGCCAACCGCCCGGGCAGATGATTCCAACCTCAACTTGCTCGGCCCACGGCCTGGGTACTCACCGCAAATCGGGTCGTTTGTATCCATGCTCACCTGGATGCGCGAGGAGAACGGAGTGATCCGAGCAACGAGAGGCCTGACCATGGCCGATCTCGACTATCTCATCGACCCTGCGGCCAACACCATCGGCGCACTCATGATTCACCTCGCCGCCGCTGAAACCTACTACCAGTACAGCACCTTTGAAGGAAAAGACTGGCCGGACTCCGTTAAGCAGCAATGGGATGCTGCCCTGAATCTGGGCGACGCCGGCAGAAAGACCATCAAGGGACACGACCGCGACTACTATCTGAAAATCCTTCAGGAGACGCGCGCGAAGACGCTCGCCGAATTCGCCAAGCGCGACGACACCTGGCTCATGGCCATCGACAAACAGTGGGGATGGAACAATCTTTGCAAATGGTTTCACGTCTGCGAGCATGAGGCGCACCATACCGGACAAATCGCTTTTCTCCGAAAGCGGCTTCCCGGCGCTAAGCCTGATAGCGAATGACGTTCGCGGAATTCCTCTGTGTAACGACTGTGACCTCCGTGTCCTCCGCGTGGGTGAGTCTTTGTTGTTAACATCGAAAGATAGGTCTCAACGTGCATTGCGTTCCCTCTCTCCGTGGAGGATAATCAACTCGGTCTTCCGGCTGCCCTCCGGGAAACCAACCCCGTGTTGTGAACCTGCCCAACTCCATCACGCTGATCCGCATCCTCAGCATTCCTCTGTTGATCTGGATTATTTCGAGCAGCCGTTTCAGCAGCGTGAATGGCGAAAAAGAATTGCTGGCGTCGATTGTGTTCATCGCCGCCGCCACCACCGATGGCATTGATGGTTATCTCGCCCGCAAGCGCGGCCAAATCACCACCACCGGAATCCTGCTCGATCCGCTCGCCGATAAACTTCTGATCGCCGCGGCCTTCGTCACCCTGGTGCAGTTCAATCCCAGCCTGGTGCCGGCGTGGATCGCGGTGATCGTTATCGGCCGCGAATTTCTGGTGAGCGGCTTGCGCTCCATTGCAGCTTCTGAAGGGTTCACCATTGAGGCCAGCGATCTAGGCAAGCTCAAAATGGTGGTACAGATTGTTTCCGTGGTGGCCGTGATTCTCGATCATCGCTGGAAGGATTGGGTGGTCTACGGGAATTTGGTGTTTCCCATTCACTGGATCGCCTTGGTCGCCATCTGGTTCATGGTGTGCGTTTCGCTGGTTTCGGCGATCGACTACTTTGTCGCGTTCTGGTCGAAGATCGACCGGCGCGTGGTAAAGCGCCGCCGCCGCGCCTTTATCCTCAGTCGGCGCCGAAAGCCGGTGCCGCCACCACAGGCTGACCGCGATGTCGCTACTACGACGTAGCTCGCCATCGGTCGCAAGTTCTCCGCAGAATTCCGCCACGGGAGATCTCGCCTTCGCGTCATCAGTGCGCGGAGTTTCCGAACCCAGTGCAGCGCTGCCCGGTGCGGAGTTCTCTTCCGCCGAGCGAACTCTCCTGCTCAGCCTGGCTCACGAAGCGATCCTCTCTGCCCTGCAGCATCGGGAAATCTCACTCGACCCGCCCACCGCCCACCTCGCCGAGCGGCGCGGCGTATTCACTTCTCTCTACCTGCGCGGAGGATTGCGCGGCTGCGTGGGATACGTGTTCCCCACCGTCCCGCTCTATTGCGGGGTAGCGGAAACGGCGCGCGCCGCCGCCTTCGACGACACTCGTTTCGATCCCGTGCAGTTAGGCGAAGCCCCCGCCCTGCAGATTGAACTGAGCGTGCTTACGCCCCCCCAAACCATTCTTGCCGATGCCGTTGAGGTCGGCCATCACGGTTTAATCATCAGCTCCGCAGGCTCCCGCGGATTGCTTCTGCCCCAGGTTCCAGTCGAGCGCGGGTGGGATCGCATCACCTTCCTCGAGCAGACCTGCCGCAAAGCCGGGCTTCCCCTCGCTGCGTGGCAGCAGGGCGCGACCATCGAAGCCTTCACCGCAGAAGTGTTTGGCGAGAAGAATAGTCAGTGATCGGTGATCAAGGGCGAGGGGCCCGCAATTCTCGCATGGTACTGTTGGTCCTTCGGCTGAAATTTTCAGCGAGAAGAGCGGACAAGTGATTAATAGCTAGTTCGATTCGCATATGGTGAACGTTTTGCTAGGTCGTATCAATTCTTCAAAACCGGAACGGGACAAGAGTCGCAACTTTCTTCATACCTACTGTGCGGGGATAATTGCCTTTCTTTTTCCTATTTGGAGTAATGGCCCAACCCGATGAGAATACTCAGCAAACTGGCCTTGTTCATGCTTGTCCTTCGAGCCTCGGCAGGTGCGCAGGAGTTGCATTATGTGCAGGGAAGCCAGACATCGGTGAAACCGCCATTACAGGCTACGATAGACCACTTTGACGTCGAAGACGCGATTATGAGAGACGGAATTTCGGAGCTGAGCTTAAAGAATATCGAAGGACTACACCTGGGCTTTGAAGAGATAATTCGGGACAGAATTCAGGACGACCCAAGGGCCCTTAGCGCGCATTTTTCGTTGCACTCGGAGGGTAACAGTGTTCGTCAAATACTGGACGCCCTCTGCCAATCCGACAAGCGCTATGCTTGGTCAACGGACGGGGCGTCTATCAACGTTTACCCGCGAGCCTCGACGGATGATCCCTTATATCTTCTAAATTTGCGAATCAAGCGCATACAGGTCAATGGCATACCTGACCCAGATCAAGGGCTGACCCCGCTTTCAAAGCTTTTCCCAGAGCAGCAGGTCGGCTATTTTGGTCCAGGTCTAGGAAACAACACGTACGCACAACCGTGGACGATGGTTTTCGAGGGTCTGGCGGTCCGGCAGTTCATTAACAGGATGGCGGAGCATATGGGACCGCGGACTTCGTGGGTCTGGGGAGGAGGCAAGAGCGAACGGATGTTCACATTTCTGAAAGGGGGATTCCAAACGCCGCCCGCCCAGAGGGGCACAGCACCTTTGGAACCGCTGCTTGATCGGCCCTTGACCGCGCCATCTGGAGCTACTCGGAGTATCGCTGCGGAAATCAAGCGCAGTTCTCGTTGACCGCCGTGACCGAATTGAACGCCACCGAGACTCTTAATGTCACCTCGAATACCTGTGCCGTGCCGGGACCGACTCCAACGGTGAACGCGAAAACTGGAAACAACGGCTATTTCCCGGCCCCAGACATGCTGGCCATCTGCTCTGCCAGGTGCCTGCCAGCGAATGCCAGCGGCAATCCGACCGGCAGTTGTGCAGCCACGCTAGCGCAGACCTGGACTGTAAACGGATACCCTGTCAAGAGCGACACCGTAGCTTTTACATGTCTCGGTCCCCCAACAGGAGCTCCATGAATATGCGATTGCAGACGTTCCTGCTTGGACTGGCCCTGGTAGGGATTTGTCCCTCGGGCAATGCTCAAGCTGTCCCTTTCAGCGAGGCCGTTAGGTGTGGATCGATATCAGCGGACCTGGCAAACACGCTGGCTCAAGTAGCCTGGCTATCGCATCTACCAATGGTAGCTGAACTAGCGCAGCCGCTGCCTAGGATCGAAATCGCGGAAAGCACATACATTGCCAAAGACCTGCTGCAGGAGATCATCCGGCAGGCCCCACTGTACCAGTGGGAAGCCGAGGGCAAGGTCATCCACTTCTACAATACAAAACTGAAAGAAGCGAAATTCAATTTCCTAAACCTGCAGTTCCCCCGATTCGTAACTCCGAGCAATCTCTCAGAGCTCAAGCTGACTTTTCCTACGCGTGAGTACGGGCTTTTGCACGAAGCATATTCCGGAGGTGGAATCGTGATCACCGGCTTTGGAGACGCAATGCTGGAGAAGGATTTGCTTCGCTCTGTTACCCTAGAAAAAGTTACAGGCCGCGAAATACTGCTTCGAGTGGCAAGCGAGAGTCCAACATTCTTTACTGTGATTGTTTTTCCAAACGCCGATCCGACAAAGCAGCAAATGGAGCGGGACATCAATCTGAACTGGTTTTGGCAGAGCCTGAAGGAACAGCCCGGACCTCTTTACGTGCAACCACCCGCAAGCACCCGCAAGTAGGGTGAGGTGCGGTCCGACGGGGAACAATCCGAACCCGCCCATTACGTTTGGAACGCTATTAGGCTGGGCCCATACCGCCCACAGACATCAACGGATACGTTAACCCTCCGATACCTATCCCGGCAGGCACGATAATTTCTCCTTAGGAACCAGGAAATGCGCACTAACATTCTCAACGTTTTGGCTAGCGTCGTTTTGATCGGATCGATATGGGCGCAGGACCGTGGCGTGATCACCGGCACCGTGCTGGACGAACATGGGAGCCCGGTCGCCAAGGCGAAGGCCCTCATCACCGAGAAGGGTGTCTTCGCAGCGCACCGGGTCCTCCAGTTCCACGAAACAGACGCCGACGGGCATTTCCGCACTGCACTTGTGCCTTGGGGAACCTATATCGTTACGGTCGGAAAGGAAGCAGCTGGCTACGCTGATACGGGCTTTGGGCTTCATTGCAACAACGCCTATCCAACTGTTGTGCTGACCGAAGACTCTCCGACCGCCGATGTGACGGTGAAACTTGGCCCAAAGGCAGGCGTTCTCGAGCTTGAACCTGCGACCGATTCAGCAACTGGCAATGTGATTCGGCTAGCCGCAATCAGGCTCAAGTGTGCGGAGAATCCGGACTTGTTCATCTTTACGTCGGCCTCCGAGGGGCGCTTCCTCATTCCTCCGTTGACCGACGTGCTCATCGAGATAAGCGCTGAAGGCTACAGGTCGTGGCCCGCACCAGGCCTAGAGACGACGGAGGGACGGGCCTTCCTCAAGCCAGAACAGATACACAAGCTCCAAGTTACCCTTCAGCCTGAGGAGCGTGTGCCTCCGGATGGCAGGAAATAGAAGTCAGCTATGGCACAAAAAGAAAACCGGAAACGATTTTCCCGTCTCCGGCTTCTGACTGCGCTGCGTTATTTCTAAGAATTTACCGCCCAGCGTGTTGCTCCACAGCGCCGGCCGCTAATCACTAATTACTGACCATCGGCCCTGACCGCTGCTGCTATTGCACTTGATCAAGTTCCACGCCATCGCCGGCATGCACATCTTCCAGGGCGAAAATGATCATGCCGGTTGCGGTCGTGGGAGTCACTCCGATGACGAGGATTTCACCCACCGAGCGGCGCGGCAGATCGCGTACGTGAATCACCGGGCCGTTCGATTTGGTAAACATGTGCGGGTCCACCGAAGGCGTTTTCACCTGCGTATCTTCGGCGAGCGCGGCCTTGAACGAGAGCGAATCCACCGGGTCGGCCAGGTCGGCCTCATAGTTCCGCGTGGCCCGGAAAAAATCTCCTACCTTCACGCCCTGGTTCGCGCCCACGTTCAGGTAGACCTTGTGGCCGGTTCCGAGGACAACATCGAAATCCTTGGCCATCACGATTCGGCCTGAGACCTTAGCGCTGGCTGGCAGGAAACGGTCAAACTTGATGGGGGGATGGTAGTTGAGCGACGCCTTTTCCGTGAACGGAATGGTCGTATCGCCAGGAACAACGCCGTCACAGGAGTATTCGATCTGACCGACGGCCTCATGGCTGCGCATATCGATGACCCGCACCCGGCCGAGTTCTTCATAGGGCTGCCCGGTACCTTTCAGCAGTTTCTTCTCTCCCGGATACACTTCGTATTCGTTGATGTCGTGCAGGGCGCGCACGATCTCGTATTCGGCGCCCAAGACGTATCCCGATCCTTGGAGGTAAATCATGTCGCCCTTCACAAATTTGGTGGTGGTCGGCGTCTCCAGTCCGCCCGAGATAAAGTTGGCATCGGGCAGAGTCTGGCGGCTGATAAAACCGGCGCAGTACACGTCGGCATAAGTGGGCGTAGGCGGCCGCTCGATGGGAAAGCTCTTCGACGTCGGGACCGTGCCCGCCGGGGCTTCGGTAGGGGTGCTGTCGCTGCCCGTCTGGGCCCACGCGGCGGTGGCGATCACTAATACTAACAGTAATGTTTTCTTCATGTTACCTCCGGGCGACGCCGTCCAGCGCTGCTGCTCCTACGTTAAGTGCCAGAAAGCAAAGGCCTCAGCCGGAAGGTAACAACTGGGTAAGGGTGGGTCAAGGTTACGACGGTGTTAGGCTGGCCCCGGCGAAAGTTTTTGCACTCTTCCGATAATCGGTTGTTGCATATGCAATTAAGCCCCTGTAATAATTCGCCGTCATTCAAGTGGGCTTTATGAACTCCTACCCGACTGCCTACATGCCACGATTGCTTCCCCTGCGCCTGCCGCGGGTCTGTGTAGCTGTGATCGGGTCCGATCCGGCCGAGATGGTGGAAAAGGCAGAGGCGCTGGTTCGGGATAACTCCTTTCTGGAGTTCAGATTGGACTATCTTTCGAAGCCCGCCCTCGTACTTCCGAAGCTCAAGCGCTTTGTCGAATCGCATCCGGGAGCGGTGGTGATTGCCACTTGCCGGCGTGCGGCCAACGGAGGCAAGTTCCACGGATCGGCTGCATCGCAGCTCGAAGTACTGGGCAAAGCCGCTGCGGCAGGTTGCCAATTGATTGACGTTGAGGTGCAGACGGCCAGCCAGTGCAAGCCCGGACAGCTGCAGAAGCTGCGCGGACGCGCTGCTATGGTGCTGTCTTTCCACGACTTCCGCGGCACCAAGAAGCTGGATGAGACGCTCGAAAAAATGCTGCCGATTCCGGCTGACTTCTACAAAATTGTCAGCACCGCGACCACTCTCGGGGACAACGTGACCATGATCAAGTTCCTCTCCAAAGAGAGCGACCGGCATTCCATGGTCTGCATGTGCATGGGAGAGCAAGGGTTTATCAGCCGCGTGCTGGGCGTGCGGGCGGGCAGCGTCTTCACCTTCGCCTCGGCCATTGCGGGCGAGGAAACTGCTGCCGGACAGGTTACTGCCCAGGAATTGCGCAATATGTACCGCATCGAGCAGGTGGACCCGGCTACGCGCGTGTATGGCGTGGCGGGCGATCCGGTGGCGCATTCGCTATCCCCCGCCATCATGAATGCAGCGCTTCGCCGCGAGAACGTCAACGCCGTGTATCTGGCGTTGCACGCTAAGACGATTAAAGACCTAATGACTTGCGTGCGCGAGATTCCGATTCATGGCCTCAGCGTGACCATGCCTTACAAACAGTCGATTTTGCCTTACCTCGACAACACGGACACGCATACTTCCAAGATTGGCGCGTGCAATACCGTGGTGCGTTCGCAGGACGGTAAACTCTATGGTTTCAACACGGACGCAGCTGGGATCGTGCGTCCTTTGGAGCGCCGGCTGAGCACTCTCGATGGAGCCCGCATTCTTGTGCTGGGAGCGGGTGGGGCGGCTCGCGCTGCCGTCTTCGGGTTGAAAGAGCGCGGAGCTGAGGTTTACATCCTGAACCGGAGCCTGCCCGCGGCGCAGAAGCTGGCCCGGCAAGCCCGGGCGCGGTCGATCAAGCGGGCAGATATGAAGAAGTTAGCCTTCGACGTGATCATCAACGCGACGCCGGTCGGGATGGGAAACTCGCACGAAAGTCCGCTGCAGGAAAAAGAGATCAATACACGCTATGTCTTTGATATGATTTATGATCCGGGGGAAACCAAGCTCCTGAAACTGGCCCGGGAGCGGGGTGCGCAGGTGATTCCTGGAATTGAAATGTTCGTGCAGCAGGCGGCGCGGCAGTTTGAGATCTGGACTGGAAAACCGGCGCCCGGTGACGAGATGCTGCGAGTGGTGTTGCTGGCCATGCAAGAGCGGGTAACCAAGGCTGCGGCTGCCAAATAAATGGCTTGCGATGCTTCCCGAAAGGAAATAGTTGCTTTTTTCAAGGTCTCCGAAGTAATATGAAAGCAGAGGCTGCGATTGTAACTGGCCTCTGATTTTAGTCCAGTACCGCCCGTCCCATACTTCCAAGAGCTAGTTCAAGCTTTTTGACACGCGAGGTGGCCCGGTCCTCCTCCGTCCCGGTTTCGGAGAGTGCAAATATGGCGTGGTATGCGTACTGCCTTACAGAGCATCAAACCCTCCCAAATGGAACCCGCACCCGCCGCCCCTTCCTTTTAGAGGGCGTCCAAGGGGTGAATGGAGCCGCAGTCCTGAGTTATCCCAGTGGGGAATTCGCGGTAATTGTGAGCGAATTTGACCACACAGCCGGCGAACTCGATCAGAAGTCCGCCATCGAGCACGCCCGGGTGGTAAGTTCCTGTTTCCGCAACTCCACCGTACTTCCGTTCCGTTTTGGCACCATCTTCGAAAGCGACGACGCCCTACGGCAAGCCGTTCGAGTCAACCGGCGTGCTTTTGGCGTGAGCGTCGCCCGGCTGCGGGGAAAGTCCGAAATGCACATCAAGCTGGTGGTCCGCGACGGGTCGTTGCGGGAAGCCATGATTGACGTGCAGCTGCCCGATACGGTTGGCGGCGACTACTTGGCCAAGCTGCGGGTGAAGGCTTCGCGGGAGCGCGAGCGCCAGACCAAGGCGCGGGCGCTTTCGGTGCAGGTCCACAAACTGTTTAACCCGTTGGAAGAAGAAGTGAGCTGCAAGAAGGTTGCTCCCGAAGGCATGCTCATTGACATCGCCCACCTGATCGACTCCAAGAGCGTGGAAAAATATCAGAACCGCTATACATCCGCCGCCAAGCAGCTGAAGAACTGCGAAGTGGCGATCAGCGGTCCGTGGCCGCCTTACCACTTTCTGCCTGGGAAGCTGCGCACGGTGGCCGGCAACAGCTAGAGTTCCAAGAAGTTTCGCACCAGCCATAAAGCCCCTGATCGGCCAAAACCCGCCAGGGGCTTGGCTTTTGGGCGGAAGCCGGGCACAGGTGTAACGGCTTCTGTGCAGCGAATGTGCATTATTCTGCACTTCCGTTTTTCATGCCAACCGGCGGGCGATTGGCGGGTTTCCCGGGGCAGAGCGGGTTAACTCCCTGCCAGTCATTCACTTATTCGCGGTTCCTGGGCGAAGGGTGGACGCTGGCAGGCCGGGGTCGAATTTGGCGGGAGAAGTGCTCCTTCCAGATGTAACGAAAGAGGCCGTACAACAGCATGACCTTCACACTCTTCGATTGCGTTCGACATTTCCCAATTCGCCGTTCCGGCTGGCGGAACGGTCTCTTGCATCGCCTTTCCTGACTCCACCTTCCAACGCCTCTTCAGATTGTGGCCCCAGCAATGGGGCCACTTTGCTTTTCACCTAGTGCTTCAGTTGCGAGTGACGGGAAGAGCTTTTAACCGCCGGGCACGCGGAGAACGGCCGCCGAGAAAGCCATTTCGGTTCTGCGATTCGGGGTCTTTCGACGCATGAGAAAATCAAGCCGTTCGCTCGCGTGATTTCGCAACCGGGGGCCAGTCGGATACACTGACCGACGACCATGCTCATCACACGGTGTTACCGCAGTTTCTCTCTGGCAATGTCAGCCGTTTCGATTCTCTTCTCTTTTGCGGTCCCAGCTCAGAGCCAGGTAAAGCCTGCTTCTGGAATACCACCGCAGTTTTCGCAGGGGCGGCAGGAGAGCCTTCCGCCGCAGTTACTCGAAGAGCTCACCGCGATCAAGTCGGCGGCGCTGGCCGACGATTACGCGTACCGCCAACTGGCTCACTTGACGGAAAACATTGGGCCGCGCCCTACCGGGTCACGACAGGCTGACGTTGCGGTTGAATATGTTGCTGCGGAAATGCGCAAGCTGGGGCTCGACGTGCGCCTCGAGGAAGCAAGAGTGCCGCATTGGGTGCGCGGCGCGGAGACGGCGGAACTGGTCGAATACTCCGGGCAGGCAAAAGGCACTTCGCAGAAGATTGTGCTCACGGCGCTGGGCGGAAGCACGGCGACTCCAGCTGAGGGACTTACCGCTGACGTAGTCGTGCTGAATAATTTCGACGAGCTCAAGGCACTGGGGCGCGAGGGCGTTGCGGGCAAGATCGTGCTGTTCAACGAACTCTTTGATAAGCAGAAAGCGGCGGCGGGGATGGCCTTCGCCGCGTACGGCGAGGCGGTGCGCTACCGGGCTGCGGGCCCCAAGGCAGTGGCTGACCTGGGCGCAGCGGCTTGCCTGGTGCGATCGGTGGGCAACGCTGATTATCGTTTGCCGCACGCGGGATTTAGCGTTCCCGCTGGAATTCCTGCGGGCGCGGTCACGGCAGAAGATGCCACGCTCATCGCCGATCTGGCCGCGCAGGGCAAGGTGCGCATGCACCTTACTCTCACCCCCCAGAAGCTGCCTGACACGAGCAGCCACAACGTGGTTGCAGACCTGAAGGGGAGTGAACATCCCGAGCAGATCGTGGTGATCTCCGGACACCTCGACTCGTGGGACCTGGGCACGGGGGCGATTGACGACGGCGCCGGCGTGGTGATGGCGATGGAAACGGCGGAACTGCTGCAGCGGCTGCATCTGCAGCCGAAGCGCACGATTCGCGTCATCGCGTGGATGGATGAAGAGACCGGAGGCTCCGGTAGCGAGGCTTACACCAAGGCTCATTCAGCGGAGTTTCCTCACTATGTGGCTGCGATCGAAAGCGATGCCGGAGCGGCGCATCCGCTGGGGTTCGATACCAAGGTGAGTTCCGCCGCCACCGAGATGCTGAGACCGGTCGCAGTGGTTTTGCAGAGCTTTGGAGCCAATGTGCTGCAGGAAAGCAGTTACCCGCCGGGCGCGGACATATCGGCAATGTCGGAAGCGGGAGTTCCGGCACTCGGCATATTGCAGGATGGACGCACGTATTTCAATTATCACCACACCGCCGCGGACACTCTGGACAAAGTGGTTCCGGCGGAACTGCAGGAAAATGCGGCAGCCATGGCGGTGATGGCGTATGCGCTGGCGAACATGAAAGAGCCGCTGCCGAGATAAATGGAGGGTGTTCACAAGAGTTGCCACCCTGGGGGCTAACGCGCGGGGCCGGTGAGGCACGAGAGCCTTCGCTTCGCCTGACGAGCGGCTCCGCTCGGGATGACACCGCAGGGGAGTATGCCAAACCGCACCACGACGCAGCCATGCGAGGACCGGTTGACGCATCGCAATTTTGGCGCTTATCATCTTCGTTTGGCCTTTGTGACGGGACGCCTCCGGGAGGAGGCGTCCCAACCAGTTTGAAGTGGGTTCGACGCGGAGGATTCGGTTTCGGCGAAACTTTTGCCGGCAGGCCGGTTTTGATGTGACTTATGGAAAAGAAGAAGGTAGAAGCATTCAAGAAGCGGTTGGAGACGCGCCAGCAGGAATTGCGCCGCACGGTAAACCGCACGCAGAAGGACGGGCGCTCGGCTGACGAAGACACAGCCCAGGACGTCGCCGACCGCGCGGCCAGTTCTTACACAAAAGAATTTCTGTTCAGCCAGAGCAACAACGAGCGGCAGCTTCTACAGATGGTGGAAAAAGCGCTGGCCCGCATCCGCGAAGGCAGCTTCGGCGAATGCATCCACTGCGGCAAGGAAATCAACGCCAAGCGGCTGGAGGCGGTGCCGTGGACGCGGCATTGCATCGAGTGCCAGGAAAAGCTGGAGCAGGGATTGCTGGAGGAAGCTCCGCGGTAGGGGCGGGCTCGTAGTAGACGGCGCCGCCGAGGATCGGCGGCGTTTCGTTTTTTTTGACGCGGGAAATAGGGCGATAGCTTTCTTGGTGCCGGCTTGCAAGCCTTGAGCTTGGTCGAATGGGCGGCACGGCTCCGCATGAGCATTTTCTGAAAACTGAAGAAGCTGGCATAGGGAACTGTTTTTGACGGTCGCATTTTCCGCCTGTTAGACTATTGGTTTGTCAATCTAGTTACGCCCGCCACCGCCATCATTAGAAGGGAAGTCTGTGCGCGCAGAGACCCGCCATCAACTTAAACAAGACGCTTTCAGCCGTGTAACCCTGGCCACCGCCGAGAAGACTGCTCATTGGACAGTGGAGCACAGGACCCCGCTCCTTATCGTGGGCGCCATTCTGGTGGTTGTGTTAGGCACCGTGTTTGGCGGCTGGTACTACCTCAGCACGCAGGACGAAAAAGCCAGCTTTGATTTCGCCATAGCCGTCCGGACGATGGAGGCTCAACTGCGGCCTGCGGGATCGCCGGAGCAGCCGGATGTGCCCTCGTTTACTTCCGCGAAAGAGCGAGCGGAAGCCGCGCACAAGCAGTTTCAGGCCATTGCGGATAAGTATCCGCATACCCGCACCGCGGATATGGCTCACTACTTTCTGGGGGTGACTGCGGTTGACACCGGCGACAACGCGGCTGCGGAGCGAGATCTGAAGCAGGTGGGGTCTTCGGGGAACCGGGAATTGGCTTCTTTGGCGAAGCTCGCGCTGGCCTCGCTCTACGGCGACACGGGCCGCGTTAAAGAAGCGGTCGCGCTCTACCAGGAGTTGATGAAGAAGCCGACGCGCTCGGTGAGCAAGGTGGCGGCGCAGTTGCAACTCGCCGAACTTTACGAAAACTCGAAGCAACCTCAGGATGCCAAGCGAACCTACGAAGAGATTAAGAAGGAAAATCCGGTGGGCGAAGTCGCGCAGATGGTCACGCAGAAATTGGCCGACCTGAAGTAGTCGAGGGTTAGCGGGCAGTTTCGAACCGGTGCATTTCCTCTTTGCTCGCTGGTTGAGTAGGATGTTGGTCCAGCGGGCTACCTTCCGCGACAAAAATGGCCGACATATCATTCCGCGTCAACGGCAGCGAGAAAAAAGTAAGCGTTTCTCCGCAAACTCCTTTGCTCTGGGTGCTGCGCGATACCCTCGAACTTACCGGAACAAAATTTGGCTGCGGCGCAGGGTTGTGCGGCGCGTGCACGGTGCACGTGGAGGGCGCGGCGGTGCGCTCCTGCTCCACACCGGTGGAGCAAGTCCAGGGCAAGAGCGTCACGACTATCGAGGGGCTGGGCGCGAACGGACTGCACGCGCTGCAGCAGGCCTGGATTGCGGAAGAAGTGCCGCAGTGCGGCTATTGCCAGACCGGGCAAATCATGACTGCCGCGGCGTTGCTGGCCAAGACGCCGAATCCCACCGACGACCAGATAACGCAGGCGATGAATGGCAACCTTTGCCGCTGCGGAACTTATGAACGCATCCGCAAGGCAGTGCACCGTGCCGCCGGGAATGGAGGCGCACGATGAGCCCGCTCTCGCGACGCGAATTTTTCGCTGCTGGTGTTGCCGCGGGGACCGGGCTGGTCATCGGCTTCTATTGGCCGCATGGGACGAAAGCCGGCAACCAAGTTTTTTCTCCGAACGCTTACCTGCGCATTTCGCCCGGTAACAAGGTGACCATCATGGTCGCGCGCTCCGAAATGGGGCAGGGCGTGCGCACCGCGTTGCCCATGATCCTGGCGGAAGAACTAGAAGCCGATTGGAAGCAGATCGAGATCGAGCAAGCGGGAGCGAGCACGCTTTTCGGTGATCAGGGCACCGGCGGAAGCGCCAGTATTCACACGACATGGGACCCGATGCGCAAGGCCGGAGCTGCCGCGCGCGAGATGCTGATTTCAGCTGCCGCACTCACCTGGGGCGTGCCGCGCTCGGGGTGTGCCGCGGAAAATAGCCGCGTGAAACACGCCGCTTCGAACCGGAGCCTCTCGTACGGGGAGCTAGTAGAGAAAGCGTCCGCGCTGCCCATTCCCACGGAGGTAGCGCTGAAGCAGAGTAAAGACTACAAGATCGTGGGCCAGCGGTTGCCGCGCCTCGACACGCCCTCTAAGGTGGCTGGCACAGCGGTGTTCGGCATCGACTTCCGCTTGCCGGAAATGAAGTTTGCGGTGCTTTCGCGCTGCCCTACCATGGGCGGAAAACTCGTCAGCTTCGACGACAAGGAGTCCAAAAAGATTTCTGGCGTGAGCTATTTGGGCAAGATCAGCGACTCAGCCGTCGCCGTGGTCGCCGACAGTGTGTGGGGCGCGATGGAAGGCCGCCGCGTGCTGAACACCACGTGGGACGATGGCCCGAACAAGGATCTGAATACCGCCGCGGTCATGGCGTCGCTGAGGTCGGCGGCGGCACAGGGAGATAAAACGTCGATTGCCAGCTTGTACTCGGTGGGCGTTCCAGCGAAAGCCCTGGGAAGGCACATGGCTGCGGAGTACGAGTTGCCGTTCATGGCGCATGCTCCCATGGAACCGGGCAACTGCACGGCCCACTTTCAAGGCACGACTTGCGAACTTTGGGCCCCCACGCAGGTGCCGCAGGATTGCCGCAACTCGGCCGCGAGCGCAGTCGGTCTCGATCCCGACCAGGTGAAAGTGAACGTTACCCTGATGGGTGGGGGCTTTGGGCGGCGGCTGGAATATGACTACGCGGTTGAAGCGGCGCTGGTGTCGAAGGCGATCAGCGCACCCGTGCAGGTGATCTGGACACGCGAAGACGACATGCGCTTCTCCACGTATCGTCCAGCGAGCCTGCACCGACTCACGGCCACACTGGACGGCGCCGGATTCCCGGTGGCATTAACGCACCGCATTATAGCGCCGTCGATCGCCAGACAAAAAGGACAACCCACGCCGAACGGGGTCGACCCCGATCTGCCCGATGAAGCCGGCCCGGTGTATGCAATCCCGAACTACACCATCGAATATCAGATGACCAAGACCCCGGTGCCCCTGGGGTGGATGCGGTCGGTGTATGCGCTGCAAGCGGCGTTCGCGCTGGAGAGCTTCGTTGACGAACTGGCCGCCGCCGCGGGAAAAGATCCGTTGCAATATCGGCTTCATTTGCTGGCAAAAGATCAGGATTTGCAATACTTCGGAACGACCTGGCGCACCAGCCGCATGCGCGGAGTGCTGCAGTTGGCGGCGGAAAAAGCCGGATGGGACAAAGCCTTGGCCGCGGGACGCTATCGCGGGATCGCCTGCTTCGGATGTTTCGGGTCGCACATGGCGGAGGTCGTCGAGATCACCCTGGAGAATGATCAGCCGCGCGTGCACCGCGTGATTGCGGCTGTGGACTGCGGCCAAGTGGTGAATCCCAGCATTCTGGAACAGCAGATTCAGGGCGGCGTAGTCTACGCGCTGGCCAACGCGCTACGGGCCAGGATCACGATTGAGAAAGGCCGCGTGGTGCAAGGCAACTTCGACGATTACCCGCCACTGCGCATGGAGGAGACTCCGGTCGTAGAAGTCTATGCCGTCCCCAGCACGGAGACGCCGACTGGAATTGGGGAACCGTCTGTGCCGCCGCTTGCGCCCGCTCTCTGTAACGCGATTTATGCGGCGACGAAAAAGAGAATTCGGGCGCTGCCGATTATCAGCTAGTCGGGTGCACCAAAATAAGCTGCCGGGCGTCGCCCGGTGGACGGCCGAGGCGGCTGTCTCCACATGTAAATCAAGCATCTCGAGGTGATGTTCGCATGCTGAAGCGGGTATTTTTCATTCTCTTCATCTCCCTCGCCTGCATCTCGCTGGCGGAGGCTCAATCACCCTCCGTTCCTGCCGCGCGGCTGGCTCATATTCGCCATGGCATCAATCTCAGCGAATGGTTTGCGCACGTCTGCGATCCCAGAGGACGCGCGGCCGAGCGCGCCCAGACCTGGACCCCGGCCAACGACATCGCCCTGATCAAGTCGCTGGGATTCGATCACGTGCGCCTCCCCATAAATCCGCAACCCATGATGGAAGCGGGCCGTCGGCCGGGCGGAAGCGCAGATTATTTTGGTTGTGTCGATGCCGCCGTGAAGATGGCTCTGGACGCGGGCCTGGCGGTGGAAATCGACATGCACCCCGATTCCGAATTTAAAGCCCGCCTCAAAGAAGACGATTTCGTGGAACGCTACGCTGACTTCTGGCGCACGGTGGCGCAACGTTATTCCTCGTTGGATCCGGACCGAGTGTTTTTCGAAATTCTGAACGAGCCGGAAATGCGCGACGCTTATCGCTGGTACGGAGTGGAAACGAAGTTAGCTGCGGCGATCCGCCAGGGAGCGCCTGCGAACACGATCATTGCGGCCGGCGCGCGCTGGGACGACGATGATGACGTGGTTTTTCTCGAGCCCCTCCGCGATCCCAACGTGGTTTACGTTTTTCATTTCTACGAACCGCACATTTTCACGCATCAGGGTGCGACCTGGGGATCGTTTTACTGGCACTGGCTGAAGGGGCTGCACTATCCGTCGAATCCGGAGAATGCGGCGCAGGTTGCCGCCGAAGTTCCGGAGGCGGTACACCGGTTCGACGTGATTCGCTACGGGCAAGATCACTGGGACGCGGCGCGCATCGAGGCTGAAATCAATCAGGCTGCCGATTGGGCGAAGCAACGGCATGTGCCGCTGATCTGCAATGAGTTCGGCGTGTTCCGCAACGCGGACGCGCCAGACCGCATCGCCTGGATCAAAGACGTGCGGGCCGCTCTTGAACGCCATGGCATCGGCTGGGCCATGTGGGATTATTCCGGAGGCTTCGGCGTGGTCATCAAGGGAGACGACGGCAGGGCTGTGCCGGACGAAGCTACAGTGAAGGCGCTCGGGCTTACCATGCCCTGAAACCTCGGTTTGGGGTCGAGGCAGCCCATCCCTGGAGGCGCTCGCTTCTGGGAGCAATTTTCGCACCCGCGGTGTCTAAGCAGTCGGGCGTTCCAGATTCTCGCGCCGTCGTCGGACATCCGCCTGGAGAGGTGGGCCATGCTCGAAGCTCTGCACCTTACCAAGCGTTACTCCTCCATACCCGCTGTGCAAGACGTATCGTTCTCGTTGCGCCCGGGGATGGTCCTGGGCTGCCTGGGCCCCAATGGGTCGGGCAAGAGCACGACGGTGAAAATGCTTACCGGCCTGCTGGAGCCGACTCGCGGCGAGGTCCAGTTCGACGGCCGCAACATTCAGCACGACCTTGCCGTCTACCGGAAACGCCTGGGCTACGTTCCGGAAGAGGCCCACCTCTATCCGTATTTGTCGGGATGGGAATATCTGGAAATGATCGGCACGCTCCGTGGGATGGACCCGCGCGAACTCGAAGCCAAAATCGATTCGCTGCTGCAGCTGTTTTCTCTACACCCCAGCCGCCACGCCACCATTGGCACTTATTCGAAGGGCATGCGGCAGCGCATTCTGCTGATCGCGGCGATCATGCACAATCCGGACATTCTGATTTTTGATGAGCCGCTTTCGGGCCTCGATGTGACTTCCGCCCTCATCTTCAAGAATCTGGTGCAAGCGCTCGGCCGCAGCGGCAAGCTGGTTTTCTATTGTTCGCACGTGCTGGAGGTGGTGGAAAAGGTTTGCTCCGACGTATTGATCCTGCGGCAGGGCGTGGTAATCGCTCAAGATTCGGTGGCGAATATCGGCAAGCTTCTCGGCGAGTCGCTGGAAAATACTTTCCTGCATCTGGTAGACGATGTCGACACCATGCGCGTCGCGACCGACATCGTCGACGTGATGAGGGCAGCGTGACACTTCTTGCGGCCGAACCCGTCCGCAAGCGATGGCAACACTACCGGCGGCGGCCTTTCTGGAGGCTCGTAGAACTCTTCCTGGCTCGGATTTTCCGCGGTGGTGGAGACGCCGACAGCGACGGCCTTGACCTCGGTGTCGGCCTGGCGCTCACGCTGCTGGCCATGCCTGGCGGATTTGTATCGCTGCTCCTGCTCGACAAGTACGGAACGTTATTGCAGTGGCTGCGGGGAATCACCGGCTTTGACCCTCTGCGCATGGCGCTTCCCGACGAATATTTCTTTGTTGTCCTTTCCATGATCGTGACGGGAGCAGTCGCGGTCTGGCGCTGGGAGGCCATCTTCCCCGACCGGCGGGACTATATTAATCTCGTTCCCCTGCCGATTTCGACCTGGACGATCTTCTCCGCCAACCTGGTGGCGATGCTTTTTCTGGTGGGCTTGATCGCAATCGACGTGAATGCCGCATCCTGCGTGCTGTTCCCGGTGGTGGTGGGAGCGACGCAAGCGAAACTCATGTTCTTCGTGACCTTTGCTGCTGTGCACGCGGCTGGAGTTGTGCTGGCCAGCATTTTTGCGTTCTTTGGGGTTTTTGCGGTGCTGGGCGTGTTGATGGCGGTGCTGCCTCCACGCAGATTCCGGCGCGTCTCGGCCTATGTGCGCGGCGGGGTCGTGGTTTACCTGGTGACTCTGCTCTGCACCAGCTTCGCAGTCCCGGAGATGCTGCGGCGGGCGACTGGGCCAGTCCCCTTGTGGACACTGCTGATGCCTTCGACCTGGGTTCTAAGTCTGTGCCAGTCGTGGCGTGGCCGCGCGAGTCCGGTAATGCTACAACTTGCCAGGCTCTCCCTGCCGGGGGTCGCGGCCGTGGTTGTGGTCGCCCTCTGCGCCTACGTGGTGAGCTATCGGCGACACTTCGTCCGCATTGCCGAGATCGCCGAGGCGGCTGGCGCCGCGCCGGGGCGTCGCGCATCGCGCTTGACCGTTCTTCTCGATCGCCTGGTGTTGCACACTCCTTTTCAAAAAGGCTGCTTTCGTTTCGTTTGGAAAACTCTGCTCCGCAGCGAACCTCATCGCTTGATGTTGACTGGGGTTGGCGGCCTCGGTCTCGTTCTGGCTTCGCAAGCTCTGATGACCGCTTTCGAAGGCGCGAACTCGTGGCGCGCCGCCGCGCTGTCTTCTGAGGCACTTTCCATCCCGTTTATTCTCACTTTCCTGATCATTGTCGGCCTCCGCATCGTCTTCGAAATTCCGGCGGAACTGCGTTCCAACTGGATTTTTCAGCTGATGCTCGATGCCGACCGGCAGGAATGCGAGCCGCTGGCGAGAAAAGCCATGCTAACGCTGGCGCTGCCGGTAGTGTTGATCGTCAGCTTTCCCGTTTATCTTTACCTGGAAGGGCTACGCATCGCGGCGCTGCATACTCTGCTGGTTGCGACGTGGTCCGTCTTGCTGACGAACCTGGTGCTGATTCGCTTCCGCAAACTCCCATTTGCCTGCACGCTGCCGCTGTTCAAGCAGCACTCCATTGTGACGCTTTTAGCGGTCTGTTTTGGATATCTGATCTATGCCATATCGATACCGGAGTTCGAATCTGCCGCTTTATTGCAACCTTCGCGTATGCTCAGCGTCGTGCCGGTTGCCCTACTGGCGTGGTATATCCCGCGCCATCTCGCCAAGAACAGTATCGATATCGAGCGACAGCTGATCTTCGAGGAGTCAGCCACGCGGACTTTTGAAGTGCTGCGGCTCTCAGATTAGGCCGGGTTTCACAGGGCTCCCAGCCACTTCAATGCGTTATCCATAGACCAATAACCCACCGCCTTTCTTGACACTCCCGCGCCGGACGCTTTATCCTAACTCTTGCTCCTTGCGGTACTTACGCCTCTTGGCGAGCTTCCGCGGGCCTGGTGCTTTCACGTTGGGGCGCGGAGGTATCTCATGTTCCTCGACATAAGAGAATTGGAACTCCACCCGATTGAATTTAAGGAGGAGTTCCAGCCTGGCGTCATCGACCTGGGTGAGGACATCCGCCAGCGCACGCCGCTTAAAACCAGTGGGCGCGCCGAACTGGTCGAGGAACATCACGGCAAGCATAAGGTTATTCAGGATATCCGCCTCAGGGGGAATCTCAGCGCCGGTCTGGAGTTGAATTGCGCCCGGTGTCTGGAACCCGTGGCTCAGAACGTAAGGCGCGATTTTGAACTGCTCTACCGTCCGCTCGGAACTGATGCCGGCCGCGACGAGCTTTCCGTAACCGACGCCGAAGCCGAGATCGGCTACTATGAAGGCGAAGGCCTGCTGCTGGAAGATGTTTTGCGCGAGCAGGTGTTGCTGGCGGTGCCGTTGAAGGTGACTTGCCGCGAAGACTGCAAAGGCCTGTGCCCGCATTGCGGGAAGAATCTGAATCAGGAGCAGTGCTCCTGTGTGGTGCCGCTGGAAGACCCGCGGTGGTCGGCGTTGAAGGAGATCCGCGAGCGGCTCGACAACTAGTTCTGCGAAATCAAGGTATACGAAGGAATTCATTCACCATGCCTAATCCGAAACGGCGACACTCCCAAAAACGCACCTCAACCCGGCGCGCCCATGACGCCCTGAAGGGCCATTCACTTTCTGAATGCCCCAACTGCCACGAAAAGAAAATGCCTCACCGCGCCTGCCCCAAATGCGGCTACTATAAAGGACGCGAAGTCCTCGACGTTGAGGAAGCCAGCTAGCCGAAGCCAGTGAACTGCGGAGTCGCTCTCGTCAACCATGCCTAGCGTGATCGCGCTGGATGCGATGGGTTCCGACCGCGCGCCCAAGCCAGAAATTGAGGGCGCCATTTTGGCCGCGCGCCAATACAACGTGCGCGTGTTGCTGATTGGTCCGGAAGCCGTCGTCAAAGCCGAATTCGATCGTCACTCAGCGGCCGCCCGGCTGCCCATTGAGATCGTTCACGCCGGCGAATACATCACCATGGAAGACAAAGTGGAGGCGATTCGCGCCAAGCGCGATTCCTCCATGCGCGTGGGTTTGCGCCTGGTGCGCGAAGGCCAGGCCGCCGGCTTCGTCACCGCGGGCAATACGGGCGCGGCCATGGCTACCGCCAAGGTCGTGCTGGGCGCGGTGGCCGGAGTCGATCGCCCCGCGTTAGCTGCGGTTTTTCCCACTGCGCCCGGCCCTGCGGCCATGCTGCTCGATGTGGGCGCCAACGTCGATTGCGAACCGCATAACCTGGAACAATTCGCCGTGATGGGCGACATTTACTTCCGCGCCATGTTTGGGAAGCGATCGGGCACGCACGGCCCACGCGTTGGATTGCTTTCCATCGGCGAAGAGGAAACCAAAGGCAACCAGCTCACGCGAGAGGCTTTTCTGTTGCTCAAGAATCTTCCCTTGAATTTTGTGGGCAATGTTGAGGGCCGCGATTTATACAACGGCAAGGTCGATGTCATTGTTGCTGACGGCTTCGTCGGGAATGTAGCCTTGAAAATTTCTGAGGGCGTGGCCAATCTGGTTCGCACCGCGCTGAAGGAATCGCTCAAGGCCACCATCACGCGACAAGTGGGTGCCTTGCTCTCGCGCAGCGCTTTCATCGATTTCAAGAAGCGCCTCGACCACACGGAATACGGCGGCGCTCCGTTGCTTGGAGTGAAAGGCGTCTGCATCATCACCCACGGTTCGTCGAACGCCAACGCCATGAAGAACGCAGTGCGCGTGGCCGCAGAGTTCGCCGAGCGCAGAATCAACGATTCCATCGAGCGTGGACTAGCGGCGCTAAAGCCCGCCGTTCTGGATACCGAAACTGTACGCGCGACCTAGCAGGCAGTTGGTCGCGATCCGAACCCAGGACCGGCCGGGGCCGGACGAGAAAATCACCATGTCGTTTAGATGGCCCGCTTTCGAAACTTCATCGGAATTGTCGCATGGCTGCGTGTGCGGGTTGGCGTTGGTGCTCAGCGCTTTCGTTCTCGCCGGACAGCTTCGAGCGCAGGAATCGGTTTCATTTTTGGCTCCCGACGGATATCGGCTGCAAGCCGATCAATATGGGGAAGGAGAGCGCGCCGTCGTCCTGGTTCACGGCGGACGATTCGACAGGAAAAGCTGGAAGGACCAAGCTGATGTGCTGGCCAAAGCTGGCTTCCGCGTACTTGCGACCGATTTTCGCGGATACGGCCAGTCCCAACCGGGATCGAAAGAGGAGGACTGGAAACACTATCCTGATGTTCTGGCCGCGGTTCGGTACCTGCACGCCCGCGGCGCGAAATCCGTTTCAATCGTAGGCGCGAGCATGGGAGGCGACGCTGCCGGAGACGCGGCAGTCCAGGCCAATGCGGGCGAAATCGATCGCATCGTTTTTCTCGGCGCTGAAGGTGGCGATGCGCCTGGGCGGCTGAAGGGACGAAAACTTTTTATCGTGAGTCGCGACGATCGGTCAGGCGAGGGGCTGAGGCTACCGGGAATTACGGAAAGCTATCGCAGGGCTCCACACCCAAAGAAGCTTGTGATCCTTGATGGCTCGGCGCATGCCCAGTTCACGTTCGAAACGGATCAGGGCTCTCGGCTTATGCAGGAAGTGTTGCAGTTTCTTTCCGAACCGTGACGCGCTACGATCCAGTTTCAATGTTGCTCAGGGTTTTAGCACCGGAATCATGACAGATTCAACCAAAATAGTCGCGTTGCTGTTCCCCGGGCAAGGATCCCAATCCATCGGCATGGGCAAAGAGCTGGCCGAGAAGTTCCCCCTTGCGCGCCAGACCTTTGCCGAAGCCGACGACGCACTCGGCTACAAGCTCTCGCAACTCTGCTTCGAAGGTGCTGAAGAGCAGCTTCGCCTTACCGAGATCACGCAGCCAGCGATTCTCACCGCTTCCGTCGCCGCCCTGCGCGTGCTGGAAACTCGCATCCCGAAGCCGTGCTATGTTGCGGGCCACAGCCTGGGCGAATATTCCGCGCACGTCGCGGCGGGAACATTCACGTTTGCCGATGCCGTTCGCACGGTTCGCAATCGCGGGAAATATATGCAGGAAGCAGTCCCGGTGGGTGTGGGCGCGATGGCGGCGATCCTCGGCATGGACTTTGAGAAAGTCGCTGCGGTGTGCCACGACGCCGCGCAAGGCGAGGTCTGCGAGCCCGCCAACATCAACTCACCCGAGCAGATCGTTATCTCCGGCAACGCAGCCGCCGTGGAACGCGCTACCAAACTCGCCGACGCGCGCGGCGCCAAACGGGCCAGGCTCTTGCCCGTGAGCGCGCCCTTCCATTGTTCGCTGATGAAGCCTGCGCAAGATCGCCTGGAAGTTGATTTGAATGCTTTGAAGATGGAGAAGCCGGCCTACCCGATCGCCTGCAACGTTGAAGCAGATTTTGTAAGCGACGACCTCCGCGCCCGCGACACGCTGGTTCGCCAAGTCACCGGCTCGGTAAAGTGGGAGCAGTGCATGCGCCTGCTGATCGCCCAAAATGTAGAGACCTTCATCGAAGTCGGCCCGGGAAAAGTTCTCTGCGGCCTGATGCGGCAGATTGACCGCTCGAAGATGTGCCTGAATGTGGGCGATGATGCGTCGCTGACAAAAGCTTTGGAACAGCTGGAAGCTACGAGCTAGAAGCTGGCAGCTCAATACGGCGAAAAACTCATCGTCTTATCGGACTTCTGCACCCACACCCGCGCCGGTTCCACGCGATCGTTCACCGTCATATCAATGATCACGCCGCTTCCGCCGCCGGGAGGCGCCCCTACCGCATAAATCTTGTGCGACTTGATTCGGCCCCACTCCCCGACCGGCCCCCAATCCTGGTAAAAATCATTGAAAGAATATTTGGGATACTGTTGCGGGTGCTGCTTCCACTGCGGATCGTGCATCCAGATACCGTAGGCCGCCTCAAAGTTCTGGTTCTGCAACGCGTCAAAGAAGCGATTCGCGACGTGCTCTTCCGGCCAGTATCGAAACCACCAGCCAACACAAAGCACCACCACGATGAGAACGACGGCGGAGATGATGCTCCTTTTTCGCCTCCGCTCTTTCTCCGGGTCATACGCCTTGGCGTCCAGCAGCGTCATACTCCTCTAGCATAACGGACACAGCCGCTCGGTGAAAAGTTCCCGGAAAACAAATCACCGCCGAGCACGTGAGCACAAAGAGAAAACAACCCCGAAATCCCTCAAGGTTGAGCCTCTCGGCGCCCTTGGCGATCTCGGCGGTGATATTCGGCTACAGCGTTCGCTTGAACAGCGGAATTGCAACGCCCAGGGTGACCGCGGCAAAGATTGAAAGGTAGAGCATGTCGCCCCAAACGGCCGCCAGCGACGTCTCTTTCAACAGCAGGCACTTGAAACCATCCACGGCGTAGGTGAAGGGGTCTCCTTTCGCGATCACCCGGAGCCACGGCGGAAATGCCTGAATTGGATAGATCGAGCCGCTGGGGAAAAACAGCAGCGTGTTGAGAATGCCGAACATGGCGCGCGGCACCAGCGGGTCTTCGATGCGCACCATCAGCAGAAACATCATGGTATTGAAGGCCAGCGACGTCAGAACGATCATCACCAGCAGTCCCAACATTGTGGCGGGATTGAAAATCGTGCCCACCCCCGCCAGCAGCGACCCGATCACGCAAATGATCACGCCGGTCATGACCGCTTTGATCGCGCCGGCCAAATTCAACCCTAGCACGAGCTCGAGCTTGGTGATGGGGGTCACCAGGTAGCCTTCATGCACGCCGCGCGCTTTGTCATCGATGTAGAGCATGCCGCCGCCGATCATCACCGAAACGAACATTGCCAGCGCCAGCGATCCTGGTAGCAGATATTTCATGTATTCGATGTAGGGATACAGTTCGACAATCTGCAATGCGGTTTGCTGCAAGATGCGGGGCTTGACCGTCGGCTGATTCAGTGCGCCGGTCAAGTCGGTGAGTTCTGACTCAATGGCGGAACTCATGAAGTTGTCGCTGTTGTCCACCACCACCGCGATCTGCGGATGGTTGTCTTCATAGACGCGCCGCGAAAACTGCGGCGGGATGATCACCGCGCCTTCGAGTTTGCCGTTGCGCACGTCTTCAACAGCTTTCTTTGGGTCGTCGTAATAAATCGGTACAAAGGTGCGGATGTTCGAGCGCACCGCGTCGAACGCTTCGCGGATTCGCAGTGCCTGTGGACCGCCATCCTGATCGACGATTGCCAGCCGTGCGTCGCGAATCTTTCCCCCAAATGCATTGCCCAGAATAATCAGCTGCACCAGCGGAAAAATCATCGAGGCTAGCATCAGCGCCGGCGAGCGGAAGAACTTTCGCATCTCGCGCTCGACAATGGCCATCATTCGATTCATAAATTTCGGGATTTTCTCCGCGCTCTCCGGCCTTTCTCAGCGACCTCGGCGTTTAATGGCCCTTGCCGGAAGCAGTCGCTGCACCCGGCCCCTTCGCGCTTCCAGTCCTCACGGCTGCAATCCCGGCCGTTGTGGCATCACGAACGCGTAAGCTTTCTGCAGTTCGTCGCGCAACTGCCGTCCTGTGTAATGAACGAATACGTCGTCGAGCGTGGTGTTTTGCACCGAGAGCGATTTCACCGGAACTCCAGCCTCCACGGCCATCTCCACCAATCCAGTCGTCGTTCGCGAGCCGTTGCCAGTCAGCACTCGGAACATTCCCGCTCCTTCGTGCTGCACTGAGGTCACCTCGCTGAGAGCGTGCAGCCGCTGCTCCCAATCTTCTGGAGGATGTTCAAACTGCGCTTCGATCACGTTTGATCCCGGCACGCTCGCCTTCAGCGCACTCGGCGTATCGAGCGCCACCAGCTTGCCGTGATCCACAATCGCGATGCGGTCGCACAGACGGTCGGCTTCGTCCATGTAGTGCGTGGTGATCAGGATGGTAAGCTGGCGCTGGTTCTTGATGTTGCCCAACATCTCCCATACCGCCACGCGCGACACCGGGTCGAGTCCGGTGGTGGGCTCATCGAGAAAAAAGATCCTCGGATGATGCACCAGCCCGCGCGCAATCTCCAGCCTCCGTCGCATTCCGCCGGATAGAGTTTTGGTTTGTGCGTCCCGCCATTTCGTCAGGTCCACGAGTCCCAGCAATTCCTCAATCGAACGCTTGCGTTCTTTCGCCGGAACGTCGTAGAGCTTGGCGTAAATGTTCAGGTTCTCTTCCACGGTAAGATCGAGATCGCTGGTCAGCGCCTGCGGAATCACGCCGATCATGCGGCGCGCCGCATCGGGTTCTTTGGAAACATCGTGACCGCCAATCACCGCCCTTCCAGCAGTGATCGGGATCAGCGTGGTCATCATGCGAATCAGCGTCGACTTGCCCGCTCCATTCGGCCCCAGCAGGCCGAAAATCTCGCCGTCCTGCACGTCGAACGAAACATCGTTGACCGCGGTGAACTCGCCGTATTTCTTGACGATGTGCTCCACCTGGATCGCCGATTGAGCCGCGGGATCGGAGCCGGGCTTTTCTAGAGTTTGCGAAGTCGCCGGATGCGACGCGAGCACAGGCGAAGCCGGCTGCGCGGCCCAGCCGTTACCCGCGTTTGTGGTGGAAGACGAGTTCATCAACGGGACTCCGCTGCCGCCGTATTCGGCGCGCTGCCTTCACCCGCGATCTGTTGCGGCGACACCAACACTTCGGCTGTCATTCCGGGCACGAACGCGCCTTTCGGATTGTCGAGCCGCACTTTCAGAACAATCGTTCGGATATCACGCTTGCGGCGGCTTACGTCGCGCTGCGTGGCGAAATCCCCCTCCACGCCCTTGAAAAAAACTTTGCCGCTGGTCACGCTTCCGCCCGGCATGCGCACGCGCAACATGTCACCGAAGCCAATATGGTCGGCGTAGGTTTCGGGGATCGCTACCCGCGCCCACGTATCGGTGAGATCGACGATCGTCACAATCGGCGCTCCAATGTTCACCACCTCGCCCTGCCGTGCGGCGCGCACCGAGACTGTGCCGGTCACCGGCGCGTAGATCTTCGTATAGCCCAGCCGCACGTCCGCCTGATTTTTCATTTCGATGGCATTCTTGAGATCGGCTTGGGTAGATTCCACCGTGCTCTTGGCCGCGTTCGCCTGGTAAGTACGCGCGGTGGCCGATTTCAAATCAGCCTCAGCCGCGGTAACCAGGTCCTGCTGCGCCTGCACCGTGGCCTGCGCCGCCTGCAGGTTGGTCTCGGCTTGAACGCGATCCTGGTCGGAAGCCACGCCGACTCTTGCCAGTTCAATGGCGCGCCGGCTGTCGCTCTCGGTTCGTTCCAGCGTTGCTTTAGCCTGTAACAGCTGTGCTTTCGCCGATGACACCTTTGCTTCGGCGTTGGCCACATCTCCCGAGGTGGAACCCGAAGTCGATTTCTCCGTGTGTTGCATTTCCGCAACTTTGTGCGCCAGGCTGTTGATGGTCGCGGCCGCCGCGGCTTCCTGGGCCTGCAGTTCCGAGGGGTCCAGCACCGCGATCAAGTCCCCGGCTTTAACCGGCGTGCCTTCATCCACCAGCAGCTTTTGAATCCGGCCCTCCACCTGGGCGCTCACGATCACCTGGTTCGCGTCGACCGTGCCAATCAGCACCAGGTCTTTGGAATGATCGGTCGAGAACCGGTAGTAGATCGCGGAGATCACGAAGATGATTCCGAGAAGCATGAAGAAACGGTTGCGCGCGCTCATGAGCGTGCTCCTTCGGTCGATGAGGCATGAGTCGACGAGGCCTGAGTCGACGGGGCATGACTGGCTTTCGAGTCGGGCCGGAACAGCGCCGCGGAGATGAAATCGAGCACCGCCGCACGGCGTTCCGCGATCCGCGATGGCACCAGTGGATTGAAGCGTACGATCCGTTGCATCACCGGGGCGCTGCTGAAGTAGAAAACGATCATCGCGATCATGGAAGGCACGAAATGCGCCGGGTCCACCCGGCGAAATTCTCCTTCGTCGATTCCTTTGCGAAGCAGGTCTCCCACCCGCCCATATATCGGTTGAAAGTAAGTCTTGACCAGTCGGTCGATATGCTCCGATTGGCCTTCCCGGGCGCGCATCATCTCGCGCTGCATAAGCTTGGGGTAGATCTGATTGGAAGCGATGAAGTCAAAATAAGCGCCAGCATAGGCCATTATTTTTTCCCGTGACGGCAGGTTGCTATCGAGCGCCTGGAAGACTCTCGCTTTCATCCCGGAAAACGCGTCATCAAGCACCGCCCCGTAAAGCGTCTCCTTGTCCTTGAAGTAGTAGTAGAGCAGCGCCTTGTTCACGCGAGCCTGGCGGGCAATGGCGTCGGTGCGCGCCCCGGCAATGCCGTGCTCGGCAAACTCCTGCGCCGCCGCCTGCAGGATAGCCGCGCGGCTTTCCTCCGGCTGTCCCCTCGATCCCATGCGGTGCGGGTGAGGATGTTGCAGATGAGGATGGCGAAAGAGTCGAGCCATAAGATCCGGTTTCATGGCTGCTCCAACCGGAGCAGCGCCTTAATTAACCAGTTAGTTAGATTATACAGGAAACAGCCGGGATGCCAAGTAATTTCTTTTCGACGACGAATTTTCACAAGAAATCTACAAAATTGTGCTTTTTCTTGGAGTTTTCTGACTTTATGATAACCGCGATCCCGGCATCATCCGACGCACACGGCCACAGCACATTGTGCTTCTATGGGTTGGTGTTCAATGACAATGGCACGCTGCGCATGGACTACGCGCAGGTGAACGATGGCGTGGCTTTCACGCCCCAGACGAATCCGCGAATCGCGCGGAGACTGGCCAGGTACAAACCATTCGCCGCGTCGGCCCGGGTGAGGCGCCCCAAGTGATCACTACAGTTACGCGCTCATACTAAAGGCCTGATACCGTCGAGGTGAAGGTTACTGTGCGCCTCCGGCGATCGAGGGCACCAGAAGAACCTCGTCGCCTTCCTGAAAGGCATAACTCGGACCTCCGAGGAAGCGAATGTCTTCTTCGTTCACGTAGATATTCAGGAAACGGCGAACCTGGCCTGCATCGTCGCGCAAGTGCGGCTTCAACTCGGGAAATTTCTCATCGAGGACGGAGAATAATTCTCCCAGGTTCGTAGCCGCGCAGTTAAGCGAGCCCACGCCCGCAGTGTGCCGCCGCAACGCCGTCGGAATCTGTACGGTGATCGCCATATCACGCCTCCCGCTTCTTATGCGTCTTTACGTCTTTCCTACGCGCTCACTCCGGCGATTTCTCTGGCGACCTCGGCCACGTCGAGCGTCCGCTGGAGGTAGTTCTCGAACTCGGCCAGCTTGGGAGCGATCGCGTGCTCTTCCTGGTAGACGCCGGTCAGCGCGTCGGTCGTCTTTAGTCCGTTTCCGGTAATGCAGAGAACGGTGGTTTCTTCCGGCAGAATGCGATCCTGGCGATAGAGCTTGCCCGCGGTGCCCACCGTCACGCCGCCGGCGGTTTCGGTGAAGACGCCTTCGGTCTCCGCCAGCAGACGAATCGAATCGACCACTTCCGGATCGCTGATGTCTTCGCTCCATCCTCCGGTTTGTTTGATGGTCTTGATGGCGTAGTGCCCGTCGGCAGGATTGCCAATGGCCAGCGACCGCGCGATGGTCGCGGGTTTCTGCGGCTCGATCTCTGAGCTTCCAGTCTTCACCGCTGTCGAAATCGGAGAGCATCCGGTGGCCTGGGCGCCGAAGAACTTCACTTCCTTGGCTTCGACCAGACCGAGCTTTACCAGCTCGTCGAACGCCTTTTTTATTTTCACGATCAGCGAGCCCCCGGCCATGGGGCAAACCACGTTATCGGGCAGCCGCCAGCCGAGTTGCTCGGCGATTTCGAAGCCAACCGTCTTCGAGCCTTCGGCGTAATAGGGCCGCAGGTTTACGTTGACGAAGCCCCAGTTGCGCTCGTCGGCAATCTGCGAGCACAAGCGATTCACCTGATCATAGCTGCCGGCGATGCGGACCACTTTCGCGCCGAAGACGTTTGTGCCCAGAATTTTTGCGGGCTCGAGGTCGGCCGGGATAAAGATCCACGCCTTCAGTCCTTCGCGGGCAGCGTGCGCGGCTACGGCATTGGCCAGGTTCCCGGTTGATGAACACGACACGGTGTCGAATCCAAATGCGCGCGCATTGGCCAGTGCCACCGCCACCACGCGGTCTTTGAAACTCAGCGTGGGCAGGCAGACAGCGTCGTTCTTGAGATAAAGATTCTGCGGACGCGCGCCAAATTTTTCAGCCAGCCGCGGCGCCTGTAGCAACGGCGTGAAGCCGACCGGCAGCCGCGGCTGGAACCCTTGGGGGAGGGGCAAAAGCTCGGAGTAACGCCACATGTTCGGCGAGCGCTGGGAAATTCGCTCTCGGGAAAACGACGCACGCGCAGCGTCATAGTCGTAGGTGATTTCCAGAGGAGAGAAACAATCTTCGCAGATCGACTTGGGCTGGTTGCCCCAGGTTCGCCCGCATTCCCGGCAGCGCAATTCGTAGTGAGACATGTGGCTACTCGCTTTCTTCTGTGACTTGCGAGTAGCTGGGTACGAGCCCGAAAAAGCGGCCTAAAATACAAAGGCCTCTTTTTCCGGGAAATAGGAAAAGAGGCTATCGGAAAGCAAATAGAGCTTCGCTTGCCGAATCCCATGTTCCCTGTTTCCAGGAGAGAGTTGGCACCGTACATCCGGGATATATGATCCGGGATCGGTTGCCGTGGCGTCTTAGGGCTCGTCCCTCAGCCACTCTGCATGAAATTCAGGTTTGCTCCCGACGTAGTCGAAAAGCAAACTTGTCCTCATCATGGTACAAAAGGCGGACAGCGCCGTCAAGAGTAAACTGGCAACACTTTGAGTACACCACCCTTGCCCTCGCGGCGGGGGTGTGATTTCACCGTCGCCAGGCCGAGTCCAATGCGCAGCCTCATGCATCCAAAAAAACAAAGGAGGTACGTTTATGTATGTTGTATTGGGAGCAAGTGGCAACACCGGACATATCGTAGCGAATAATCTTCTTGCGCGCGGGCAGAAGGTTCGCGTGGTGGGCAGAAACGCCGCCCATTTACAGACTCTCGCGGCCAAAGGTGCAGAGACGTTCGTCGCCGATGTCACCGACGCCGCGAATCTCGGCAAAGCCTTCCACCAGGTAGACTCAGCCTATGTGATGATTCCACCCAATCCCGTCAGCACCGACCCGCTCGGCTATTCGAATCGGGTAAGCGACGCGATCGCCGCCGCCGTGAAAAATGCGGGGACCAAGAACGTAGTCACCCTCAGCAGCATCGGAGCCGATAAGGCCAGCGGAACCGGTCCTGTAATCGGCCTGTACAATCTCGAGCAAAAGCTCAACCAGATCCAGGGCGCGAACGTGCTCCACCTGCGCGCCGGCTACTTCATGGAAAACACCCTTGGTCAGGCCAACGCGATCCGCCAGATGGGCTCTGCCGCCACGCCTCTCCGCGCGGATCTGAAACTTCCCATGATCGCCACGCGCGACCTCGGCGCCACAGCCGCCGACGCACTCTTGCACCCGGCAGCCAACGGCAAACAAACCCGTGAACTGTTAGGACAACGCGATCTCACCTACACCGAAGTCGCCACCATTATCGGCCAGGCCATTGCCAAGCCAAACCTCAAATATGTCCAGGCACCCGGCGATCAATTTCGGAGTGTCTTGGTGCAAATGGGAATGTCCGAGCAAGTCGCTCGCCTGCTCCTGGAGATGATCGCATCCCTCAACTCCGGACACATGCGCGCCCAGGAACCTCGCACATCCCAAAACACCACACCCACAAATTTCGAAACCTTTGTGGCCGACTCTTTCGTCCCGGCCTATCAACAAAAAGTCGCAGCTTAAGGCGCCTAGAAGGCGTGAAATGACCCGCCGACCCGGCGGCGATTGCGGGCCTTCTGCCGAAATCCTGAGCGTTCTTTGCGAAGGATCCTGGCTGAATTCCCCGAAAGCAAATTAGGAAAGCAAAGACCGGGTGCCCCACTTCTCGCCGCTTTTGCGAGAAGTGGGGTTTTTTGACTTTAGCCTTCATGAACCCCGAGCAAAGCGAAGCTGACCGAAAGGCGGCAGTTTGTAATCACAAACGACCAACTGCCAGATTACCGGCCGCACAAACTGTGGCGAGCACATTGCGCTACCGAGCCCAAAAACAATGGCGGCCTCCAGGCCGCCCTTAGTCAACGATTCCAGCGAACTTTACTTCCCGCCTTCCAATCCCAACGTGCGGCCTTCGTGAATCTGAGCTACCTGCAGCGGCGCCCAGCGGAATCCCGTAACTCAGCATTCGCCGGGAGTTTTCGGCAATCTGCCGAGCGTTATCCTGCCGTGGCGCGTGCCATCAGTTCTACCGACTGCGTAAGAGCCCCACCCCGCCCGGTGAGCCGGTCAAGCCGCTCATCGATTGTCATCGAAATCTCACTGGCCCCTGATCACTTACCCCTGGCCACTGCGCTTACGCCCTGGCCGGACTCTCCCCGCCCTTAGCAATCCCCGGCCGTCCCGGTTCCGGCTTTAGCACCTGCTGCACGCCGTCATCCGGCTTCGGGGGAGACTTGAACGGAGGGAGCTCCCTGCCTTCCACCAGCAAGGCAACTTCCGACGCATCCAGTACTTCCCGCACCAGCAGAGCACTGGCAATTTTCTGCAGCGTCTCGCGATTCTCATCCAGGATGTGCTTAGCCGTATCGTAGCCCTTGCTCACCAGCTTGCGCACCTCGCCATCGATCTTGATGGCGGTGTCTTCGCTGTAATCGCGGTGCTGGGCAATCTCGCGCCCCAGGAAGATTTGCTCTTCCTTCTTGCCGAAGGTCAGCGGACCGAGATCGCTCATGCCCCACTCGCACACCATTTTGCGGGCCAGTTCCGTGGCCCGCTCAATATCGTTGCCCGCGCCCGTGCTCATCTGGCTCAGGAACAGCTCTTCGGCCAGCCGCCCGCCCATCAGAATGGCGATGTCGGTTTCCAGATATTCCTTGGTGTAGTTGTGGCGATCGTCCACCGGCAACTGCTGCGTAACGCCCAGCGCCATGCCCCGCGGAATGATCGTGACTTTATGCACCGGGTCGGACCCCGGCAGCTTGGCCGCCACCAGCGCGTGCCCGGCTTCGTGGAATGCCGTGACTTTCTTTTCCGCGTCGGAAAGGATCATCGACTTGCGTTCCACGCCCATCAAAACTTTATCTTTGGCCACTTCGAAATCGAACATCAGCACAGCCTTGCGGTTCTGCCGCGCCGCCGCTAATGCCGCTTCGTTCACCATGTTCTCAAGATCGGCTCCCGAGAATCCCGGTGTGCCGCGCGCCAGAACTTGTAGATCTACGTCTTCGGCAAGCGGCTTCTTGCGCGTATGGACCCGCAAAATCTCTTCACGCCCGCGCACGTCAGGACGGCTCACCACTACGCGCCGGTCAAACCGCCCGGGCCGCAACAACGCCGGATCGAGGACATCCGGACGGTTCGTCGCCGCCATCAGAATCACGCCTTCGTTCGATTCGAACCCGTCCATCTCGACGAGAAGCTGATTCAGCGTCTGCTCGCGCTCGTCGTGCCCACCGCCCAGGCCGGCCCCGCGATGCCGTCCGACGGCGTCAATTTCGTCGATAAAAATTATGCACGGGGCATTTTTCTTGCCCTGCTCAAACAGGTCGCGTACGCGGCTCGCCCCAACGCCAACGAACATCTCAACAAAGTCGGAACCCGAAATCGAGAAGAACGGCACGTTGGCCTCGCCGGCCACAGCCCGCGCCAGCAAAGTCTTACCCGTTCCCGGAGGCCCCACCAGCAGCACGCCCTTGGGAATGCGTCCGCCGAGTTTCTGGAACTTCTGCGCCTCGCGCAGGAACTCAATAATCTCTTTCAGCTCTTCCTTGGCTTCTTCCACGCCGGCCACATCTTTGAATGTGACTTTTTTCTGCTGCATCGAGAGCAGCCGCGCTCGGCTCTTGCCGAACGACAACGCCTTGTTTCCGCCCGTCTGCATCTGGCGGATCATGAAAAACCACAACGCCCCCAGTAAGATCAGCGGAGCCCACGTCCCCAGCAGCTGCAGCGACCAACTCCCGCTGTTAACGTCGCGGAACGTGATGTTGATGCCCTTGCTCTGCAGCGTCTTCAGCATCTCGGGAGTGAAGTAAGTAGCCGGCGCCGCCGTATGGAACAAGGATCCGCTGGTGTACTTGCCGTGCACCGCCATCCCGTCTACCGTTAACTCGCGGATCTTTCCCTGGTCCACATCGGTCATGAACTGGGTAAATTGGATTTCCTGGTCCTTTTGCCCGTCGCGACCTTGCTTGATCACCTGCCACAACAGCACGGCCGACAGAACGATCACTACCCAGAACACCACGGTTTTAACTGTCGAATTCACCTAGTCAGCTCCTGCTTAGAACGAAGGGCCCACAACCACGGCGCCCGCGGCTCCTGCTAATTCAATTAGATGCCTTTCCGCTGTTTTGGATTGGCCATATTCTTAAGCTTTGTTCCTGAACCACTCATTTTACCTTTTCCGCGGGAAAAAGGCTTGTCCGCGTTCGTATAACTTAAGTCACTGATACGAATCAACTTGGATACGGTTCAACTCGCCGCCACGTAAGGCAAATTGCGGTCGGTCTGTTCCACGGCGCCCAGGCCATAACCGACCAGAAAGGTCTCATCCACCAGAAATCCGAAATAATCCGGCTGCAGCAATACGCGCCGCGCCGATTGCCGGTCGAGCAGCGTCACCAGCTTCACCGACGCCGCTCCCCGCGCCCGCAAGTCGCTCATCAGAAATTCGCTGGTCACCCCGGAATGCACCAACCCTTCCACCAGCAGAATGTGCTGTCCCCGGATGCCCGGTTCGTGGCTGAAGAATATCTCCATCACATCGCCGGCAGTGTTCCCCTGCGACCGCGTATATCTGGGTTTGATAAACTGACAAACGACGGGCACGTCGAGCGCCCGTACCAAGTCCGCCATAAACATAAAGCTGTTCTCAAGCACGGCCAGCGCCTGGATGGTCTGCCCCTGATAGTCGTCGGAGATCTGCCGCCCCAGCTCTTTGACCCGCTTCTGGATCTGCTCGGTGGTGATCACCTGCCGCAGCGTCCCGGATTTCGAACCGTTCATGAAGTGGCGCCTCGTATATCAGCGAAATCTGTCTGGCTGCTAAAACGATCGTGTCGTCCGGAGCGAAGCGAAGGCTCTATGTACTCGCGTCCATCATCAGAATCTCTGTGCTTCGTCCCATCCGGGAAAGCGGTGGCAACAATTTTAGATCGTCCCATTACCGCTCGGCGCCATCTCCCGAATCAAAACGCCCGCTTGCTCAGCTTTCACCCGCAGCCTTGCCGGAACCGCAAACCCCCGCACCCAAACAATCTGATCTCCGCCTTCTTTTCCCATTAGAACCACCGGCCACAACCGCCGCTCCGGCTGCGCCACATGCCGGTCCTGCAGCAGTTCTTTAATCTTCTTCGGAGCCTTACTATGAGCCGGCCAAAACCGGTCGCCCGCACGCCAATTCCGCACCCGCAGCGGCCCCCGCAAAAGCACGCCGTCAAGCAGATGCTCGGGATTATACCCCGCCTCGTCCGCCGTGACCCGCAAAGCTTCAATGACCGAACCAATCTCGGGAACGCTCACCCGCCCCGGCAGCTCCAGTTCGTATTCGTAATCATGCGGGATGATTTTTTCCCGCCGCGGGTCGGGAGCCAAAAAAATCAGCGCCTCCGGCTCGACCAGAGCCGACCACCCCAGCGGCAGCGTCAACTTCTTCCCTGCAGTCCCAGACTCCGCCGCAAACTGCAGAATATCCTCCACATGCTTAAACTCCAACGGAATCTCCGCCCGCTCTCCGACAGCCTTCACCAGCCTCCGCTGCACGGCAATCGGCTCGCCCAGCAACCACCGTCGGTCCACGGAAGCGTCCATAGCGACCCCTTCCACCGTCTCCGTCTCGACGGCCGACCCTTCCGATCCCTCGGAAGCCGCCCTCTGAATCTGCACCAGCGAGTCGCCGCCCGCGGCAAGTCCCCGCCTCCATTCTGGCTCCGCCCACTGCACCACCGTTCCCATCCACCCCGCAACTTCGTTTTCCCAGTAATCCTCTTCGCCGCGCGCAATCTCGGCCAGCTCCGCTAGGTTCTCAGACACCGCCCGATTGAATTTCTCCTCCAGCAACGGCACCACCATTTGCCGCACGCGATTGCGAGTGAACGCGTCGTCGGCATTCGACGAATCTTCGCGCCAGGATTGTCCGATGTCATGGAGATACTGCTCCAATTGCCGCCGCCGAATCCCCAGCAGCGGCCGGATAATCTCGCCGCACACTTCGCCTTCGTCGTCCTCAACCGCGATTCGCGGATAAATCGCCCCCAGCCCCCGCAGCCCCGTCCCGCGAATCACGCGCATGAGCACAGTCTCCGCCTGATCGTCGAGCGTGTGCCCAGTGCAAATCACATTCAGAAAAGCCGCCGGGATCTCGTCTGCGACCGGGGGATTTGGGAAGGGCACGGCTTCAGCCGTGCCGTGAAAGAGCGACGCTTCAGCGCCGCGTAAATGCATCTCTTTCGAGTGGGGCTTCAGCCCCTGGGGTCCGCTGTTGGGTGGGGCAGCGCCCGTGCGATTGGACTCCAGACGGTGCACCGCCGCTTCGGCCGCCGGGGGACCTACGTCCTCCTCCGCCCCCAGCAGACATCGAAAGAACCCATACCGCAACTCCCGCGCCGCCGTCTCCAAGCTGATATGCTCCTCAGCCGCTAAAAGCGCCGCGTCATCGCCATCAGCAAGAAACTCCAACCCATGCTCCCGAGCCAGCCCCGCCACAAACTCCTGGTCGGCATCGGACTCCGCCCCGCGCAGCTTGTGATTGAAGTGAACCACAGAAACGACAACCCCCAACTCCCCCCGCAACTCCAGCAGCAGCCGCAGGAGCGCGACGGAATCGATCCCGCCGGAAACGGCAATGCCTACGCGGTCGCCGGGCTGGAGCAGTTCCTGCCGCCGAATGTGAGAGAGCACGCGCTGATCAAGGGAATGCACAGAAACATGTTAGCGCAAGAATTATGTAGGGGCAGCCGCCCTCGGCTGTCCAGTCGAGAGCAGCTCGACCGGCGCTGCAAAGAATTCATCTGCCAATACGCGATATAGCCTCTTCTAACTCACTTTGAAGGGTATCGGCGTTACCAGTCTGCACATTATTTAACAACGCGAAAGCCTTCGCATAATCGTGCGACCGGAAGCGATATTCGACAACTTCTCCGCTATAACTTCCTAGCTTCACAGCAGAGGTCTGATCATACAAATACACAAAGGGAGTGGAGACAACGAATAGTCCTACGTAAATTACTAATCTCGGTAAGCGAAGCCAGATAGCAGCGGCGATCCACGGAAAACCTACAAGTAACCAGCCCCACGAGCAGATGGCGCGAGATCGCTTAAGATCAGCAACACATCCGGAACAGTGAGGAACATTCGAGACTGCTTTCGTCGTTTTCCAATAAAAGAAGCGAAATCTTCGCTGCTCGAATGATTCAAATCGAAGCGAATTGCTGTCCGGTAACCTTGCACACCGAGGGCAGGACTCTGGAAACTTAGTGCCGGCTGCGGGAGCAAGGACCGTATACCACCCATGACTCAATGGAACTGTCTCGGCAGCCTGTCTTGCAATTGTTAAACGGTTTTGAAGTTCCTGAAGCAACAAAAATCTGGCCCCTGAGGTCATTTCATCGCAAGAATCCGTTAAGCCCAAGAGTTCGGTGTCGGTCCTTCCTTGGAAATTCCTACGGATTGCCTCGCCGGAGACTTCCATCTCACCTCCTCGGCGGACTGTTACTTTGCCGCGCTCTTCTCCGCAATCAGCTTCCGAATCTTCTCCACAAACTCGGCGGCCGGCATGTCCTCGGTCTTCTCTTTCCCGCGCGAGCGCACGTTCACCTTCCCCGCCTCGGCCTCTTTATCCCCCACCACGAGCAGGAACGGAACTTTCTGCATGGCGTGCTCGCGAATCTTGGCGTTCATTTTTTCATTCCGCGCATCCACTTCCACGCGCACGCCAACCGCCTTCAGCCGCGCTGCCACTTTGTTCGCGTACTCGGCATGCCGCTCGCTGATCGGAATCATCACCGCCTGCACCGGCGACAGCCACACCGGAAACGCCCCCGCGTAGTGCTCAATCAGCACGCCGAAGAAGCGCTCCACCGACCCATACAGCGCGCGATGTACCATCACCGGTTGTTTGCGCGAGCCGTCTTCGGCAACATACTCGAGCCCAAACCGCTGCGGCAGGTTGAAATCGAACTGCACCGTCGAAAGCTGCCACAGCCGCCCGATCGCATCCACCAGCTTGATATCGATCTTCGGCCCATAGAACGCGGCCTCGCCCGGAATCGTTTTGTATGCGATTCCCTTCGCCTGCAAAACTTTCTCGAGCGACTGCGTGGCGTGAATCCATTGTTCTTCGCTGCCCACAAAATTCTTGCGGTCGTCCGGATTCCACGTGGAAAGCTCCGTCTGAAACTGATCGAACCCAAAATCCTTCAGCGTATCCAAGGCAAAATCCAGACAGCTGGCAATCTCGCTTTCGATTTGCTCCGGCATGCAAAAAATATGCGCGTCGTCCTGCGTAAACCCGCGCACCCGCAACAGCCCATGCATCACGCCGGAGCGCTCGTACCGATATACCGTCCCGAGTTCGCCCAACCGCACCGGCAAGTCGCGATACGATTTCAGCGAGTCCCGGTAAATCAAAATATGCCCCGGGCAATTCATGGGCTTCAGCCGGTACTCGGCATCGTCCAGCTCCATGGCGTCAAACATGTTCTGCGAGTAATAGCCCTCGTGACCCGACGTGAAAAACAACTGCCGCCGCGCCACATGCGGCGTCGACACCAGGGAGTAGCCGCGCCGCAAATACTGCTCGCGCATCCAGTCTTCCATCTCTTTGCGGATAATCCCGCCCTTGGGATGCCAGAAAATCAGCCCCGGCCCGGCCAGCTCCTGAATCGAAAATAAATCGAGCTGCTTGCCCAGCACGCGGTGGTCGCGCTTCTTCGCTTCTTCCACCTGCTGCAAATGCTTGTCGAGGTCTTTCTGCGAAAAAAACGACGTCCCATAAATCCGCTGCAGCTGCGGATTCTTCTCATCGCCCAGCCAGTAAGCGCCCGCAATGTTCAGCAGCTTGAACGCCTTGATCTTCCCCGTCGAGGGAATATGCGGCCCGCGGCAAAAATCCGTGAACTTGCCGGTGCGGTAAATGGAAATCTTTTCGTCAGGCTTGGTGAACTGCTCGACGAAATGGCACTTCATGAAGTCGCCATCTTTTTTGAACTCGGCCAGTCCCTGGTCGCGCGGCACAAACTCGCGCGCATACGGGATGTCCTGCTTCACCAGCTCCTGCATTTTCTTTTCGATTTTTTCGAGATCCTCCGGCGTGAACGCCGTGGGCCGATAAAAGTCGTAAAAAAAACCGCTCTCAGTCGCGGGGCCATGCCCAAGCTTCGTCTCCGGAAAAAGCTCCAGCACCGCCGCCGCCAGCAGATGCGCCGACGAATGCCGGTAAACTTCCAGCGCCTCCGGATCGCGATCGGTCAACAAACGTAGATCCGTATCTTTCTCCAACGGCCGGGTAAGATCGATCAAATCGCCATTCGTTTTCGCAGCCAAAGCCGCATCCGCCAGCCGCGGACTGATCGACTTCGCAATATCGAGCGCAGTCGTCCCTTGAGGAACTTCCTTAACGCTCCCATCCGGGAGCTTCACATGAATGTTGTCAGCCATAAGTTCGAAACCCAAAGTTGTATTGAATCTTTCAGTCTAAAGAAGGGATGCGAAGAGGGTCAAACCGCCTCGGGGAGAAGGGAAAGAGACGGTCCCAGAGACACGTGGCGAGATGGTAAACATGTTGAACTGGGATCAAAATCGAATCTGTCCATGTCAACTCGTCTCATCACAACT
>DATDGM010000068.1:0-34703 GCA_036522075.1 Candidatus Sulfotelmatobacter sp. | reverse complement strand
GATTCGCCGCTCAATCTCCAGTTGCTGTTTCAGATTGGCAAGCTGGCGCTCCATGTCTTTCAGCTTGGGCCGGTAGGATTCCAGCTCGTTGTTCTCCCGAACCTTGTCCTGAAGAACGTGCTGTGCCGCGGCGTTCTTATCGCTTTGGCTTTTGAACACCGTGTAGTAGAGCGCCGCCGTTACCAGCGCTCCGCCGGCCAGCAGCGCCGCCCACTGTTTAATTCCCGTCAGTTCGTTTAAATTCGCCATAGATCCGCCTGATCCATCTGCTTATTAAAACTGTCCCTTACGACTTTCCCTTCTCGCAGGTGAGCGTGAACTGGAATGCCTGCATGTCCTTAATGGTGTCGTCCTGGAACGTTTCCTTGATCTCCACATTCTTGAAGAAGCCGGTTTTCTGCAGGTTGGCGATCAGGTTGGCGACCGCATCGGTGCTCAGCGCCGTTCCTTCCAGGCTTACGCTGGCGCCCTGATCGTCCATCTTGTTCAGCCATACCGCTTCCGTGTTGTTCACGGTCTCGCCCAGCATGGCCAGCAGATAAACCGGACCCGCTTGCCCGGCGCGCAATCCGTCAATTACGTCGACGCGGCGCTTGTAGGCGTTGGCTTGGGTCTGGCGCTCCATGTAGCGGGCTTTCACGTCGGCCAGTTCGCGGTTCTTGGTTTCCGCCTTTTTCATCTGGACCGCAATGGCTTTTTCCTGCTGGTTGAGGTGATACCAGTAGCCCAGATTGACCAGGCCCGCCAGTATCAGCACGACCAGCACTTTCAGCTTGGGCGAGCCCATGTCGCCCATTTCCATGGTGGGCATCGCCGGACTGCTGCCGCCGCTCTTTTTCTTGCCTCTGGCTGATTCGAGCAGGTTAATTTTGATCATAGAGATTCAAAGCTCCTCAGGGCCAAACCTACCGCCACCGCCAACTGGCCCGGATTCTGATCCACCAGCTCGGCGCCCAATCCTTCCGTGGGCGGCAAAACCCGCTGGAAGGGATTGAACAGCTCAACCGGCATGGAGAACTCTTGCCGCAACGCTTCCACCAGTCCGGGTACTTTCGACGAACCGCCCGCCAGGTAGATTTTCTCGATGTGCTCGCCTGCCGCGCTGGCGCGGAAGAAGTCGAAAGTCTTCTGAATTTCCAGCACGATGATTTCGGTCACCTGCTGCAGGATCGGAGTCTTCGCGTCTTCGCTGACCGTTCCCACCTTGCGGCCCAGCTTGAGCGACTCGGCGTCGTCGAAGCTCAGATCCAGTTCCTTCTGCAGCGAGTCGGTGTATTGATGGCCGCCTACGCTGACGTCGCGCGGAAACAGCGGCGTGGTGCCCTTCACAATGTTGATGTTCATCACGCTGGCGCCCAGGTTCAGCAGAGCCACGACTTGCCCCGGCGCCGGCTGGTAGTTGTATTCGTAGCAGTTCTGCAGGGCCAGCGCATCGATGTCGACAATAGCCGGGGTGCGCCCGGACATGGAGAGTACGTTGGTGTAGTTGAGAATCTTGTCCTTCTTGACCGCCACCAACAGAACATCCATCTGCGGGCTGCCGGCTTCTTCGGAAAGAATCTGGTAGTCGAGGCTCACGTCGGCCAGATCGAAAGGAATATGCGAGGCGGCTTCCTTCTCGATGGTCTCGGCCAGTTCCTGATCGCTCATGGAAGGCAGCGAGATCTTCTTCACGATCACCGAGTGTCCGCTCACTGCCGTAGCCACGGCTTTGGTCTTGATCTGGTTATCGGCGAACAGCTTGGAAATCGCGCTTGATACCGTGCCCGAGTCCACGATCATGGAATCGACCACGATGTCGGAAGCCAACGGTTCCAGGCCGATGTGGGCCACTTCGATCTGCCCACCCTTTTTCTTCAGTTCGACCGCCTTGATGCTCGAGGAGCCTACATCCAGGCCAACTATGGACTTCGATCCGAATCCAAACATGTGCCCGCCTTTTGTCGCCGGCTTCTTCCCGGCGTGTTTTCCTACAGTGCTCGTCTCACTGTGCCCCGGCAGCTTTCGCCGCCGCCTTCGGTTTCCGCTTCAATCCCGGTTCCATCTGGCTCGACTTCTCTTCCATCCACTGGTCCAGCTTCGATTTCTTGAAGCGCCAGCGATTCCCCAGCTTGAACGCCGGAATGCGCTGCTCGCCTACGTACTTGTAGAGCGTGTCCGGACTCACTCCCAGGTATTGCGACGCCTGGCGAATGTTCATTACTTCTCGAGAGTCGGCCATAGTTCCTTTGCCTTCCCACAGGCCATTTGCCCCTCCGGTTTTTACTCCCGCTCACACCGGACCACGGGCTAACTCTGGGAGACTGCCTTGCCCTCGAATACGTCTCCGTGGGCTTTCGGTGTCCAGAGCATATATCAGCCCCTAAAAACCCCACCTCGAAGTGAATTTCCGTGTTTTGCTGGGTTTTTTACCGGTTTCCTGGAATCGCGAATTGAGCGGACTGAGGCCGTGTACCATATGTTGTGGTTTAGACTTGATCGAATCTTATATGTGGTATGTGGCGCGAGGACGAACGGTGGTCACTGCCGGAGAGGTAACTGAAGTACTAGAGACGGTACGGAGGTACTATGCCGCTCGTCGAAGTTGCTGGATTTGCAGGGCTCGATCTTCTGCTCGTCCCGGGTGACCTCGCCTCAAGAATGCTTGATACCCCGCGGGGTCCAAAGAATTCCTAGTCGCTGCAGTTCAACGTACGGAACCGAACGCTCTGCGCTCAGAGCGGGAGCCTATGCCTATTGCACGTCGGAAACCTTGCCGTTGTTGAACGTTATTTTCATGTCTTTGTAGTAATAGATCTGCTTGGCCCCCAAGTTGGCTTTCCGGTCGGGCTTGCCCAGAGCGCTTTCCACTTCGCCCATGGTCATCCCCAACTTGATTTCAGCGGGCTCTTGTTGCTGCTGATCCTGCTGGCCGCCAGCTTGGCCGCCGCCCTGACCGCCGCCCTGACCTTGACCACCCCCGCCTTGACCGGCTTGCTGCCCTTGCTGACCCTGATCCTGCTGGCCACCTTGCTGCCCCTGGTCCTGCTGCTGCGATTCGTCGGTGACGGCAAGCACCTGCCCGATCGTATCCTCAACTCCACCCGCATTGCCGCTTGCCAGAGAGCCCTTGGGGAACTGGAATATGACTTGCGCTTTGTTGTAAGTGGGCGGATCGGTCTTGTTGCACGTGTCGCAAGCCACGATCCCCAGGGTGACGGTATCTTTGGCGACATTCACTTCGACCTTCATGGGATAGACCTTGTCGCCGCTCGCGAACAAATGCGTCGTCTGTTCCTTGCCAAATCTGCTCATGATCGACTTTCGCCCCATCAGGGACAACCCGCTGGGCCCTTTCACCGTCCCGTTTTCATACCTGGTGGCGGGAACGTTGTTATCGCCGTAGGGCACGCCCAGAATTCCGCCCTTCTTGATCTCGAGCAACGTCCCCTTATCGACCACGGAGTATCCGCTGGTGTCGGATCCCATTTTGACCAGTTTGTACTGCGCAATGAGTTGCTCCTGGAGGGTGGGCGCCTGGGCCTTCGCCACGGGCGCGAGAACCATGGTCACCAGGATAGCCGCTGCCACGGGAATGGACGAATGCTGACGCATGGCGCAAATTCTCCCTGTATTTATTTTTCGAGTCTCAATGCTTGTATCCTGCGAAATCCTGCCCCTGTAGTGTTGCCATCAACGGTAGATTGACAACCCAGTACAAAACGACACGGGAGCGTCGGCCTTGAGCCGACGCCCCCTGACGATTTCCCGACCGTCTGCTCGAGCGTGGGCGCTACTTTCCGCCTCCACCCGAGGATCCGGACGCAGCCTCCTGCTTGACGTCGGCTTCGGTCTTGTCGGCCGCTGCCTGCTGATCTTTCAGGGTCTTCTCCGCGGAAGCATCGGGTTGCGGCGGCGGAACGTCACTGGCTGTAGTGCTGGTATCGGGAGACTTCGGCAGACCGCCGGTACCATTCTTTTTGGCCAGTTCGCCCATGCCCTTGTCCAACTGCTCGCGGAAATGGTTGTGCATCTCTTGCAGATCGTCGACGGCTACGTTTACGGTTTTGCCCGCAGCGCAATCGTCCTTCTTGCTGGCAGAAATGCTCGCCATAACCTTTCTGTCGTCATCGGGAGTGTCCGTGATGCGCGTGATCACATCGCCTGAAGTCAGCCCGCATTCGTTTCCATCGCCATCAACGACTGCGATGTCGCTATCCACAACAAAGGTGCGCTGCGCCGGGTCGAGCGCAGGCGGTACCTCTTCCTTTGAGGCCTGTTGCCCACCACCCGAATTCGCGCCGCCCGAGGAGCCAGAACTGGCGCTCGCGGATGCGGCTTCTGTCTTCTCGGCGGCCAGCTGAGCTTTCACTTCCGCCGCGATCGCCTCTTTGACTTCCGGCGTTAGAGTCACCGTCGAAGAATCGGCCGCGGGTGCCGCTCCGCCTCCGCCATTGCTGGCTTGCAGATTGTCGGAATCGCCGCCGCCCCCACCGCCGCCGTTGGACGCGGCTCCTCCGGCGTCGGCGGCAGCTTCTTGGTTTGCGGTATACGCGGCTTGCAGACTGGCCGCGAGCAGGTAATCCGTGAGCCAGAATGCTGGCGCGGGGTATACGGGATAGGGCGCGAAATACGCACCATAGTAGCCATACCACGGCGCTCCGCCCCAACCCCAGCCCCAATAGACTGGTGCTGGCCAAGGGTTATACGCCCAGCCATAGAACCCTGCTCCGTAGAAGAAACCAGGATGGTAACCGTAGTAGCAGCAGTAGCCGCCCCAGCCATAAGAGCGGTACACGCCTACGTATGTGCGGCCTCCGTATACGTAGGTGCGCGATACATAGGTGCGTCCGCCGCGCGAAACATAATTGCGCTGCACGTAGCCACCACGGCGGCCGGTGTTCACCACGCGAGCTCCATTGTGGGTCCCAACGACCCTGCTACCGCCGTGCATGCCATGGTTAATCTGCATTCCGCCGCGATTGATGGAACGTACCGACCCGTTGGGCCGGATGTTGGCGGACCCGCCGCCACGCAAGCTGACATTGCGGCCGGGAGGAGTGCGGGTTGCGCCCCTGGCGCCGGCATTTCCGGCGTGGGCATTGCCCCCAGCGCCGCCGCGGTTGTTAGCGCCTGCGTGCGTGTTGCCCATGGCGCCACCACGGCTGTTGTTCGTGGCCCCGGCGTGTGTGTTGCCCATCGCCCCGCCGCGGCTGTTGTTCGTCGCGCCCGCGTGTGTGTTGCCCATCGCCCCGCCGCGGCTGTTGTTCGTCGCGCCCGCGTGTGTGTTGCCCATCGCTCCGCCGCGGCTGTTGTTCGTCGCCCCGGCGTGCGTGTTGCCCATCGCCCCGCCGCGGCTGTTGTTCGTCGCCCCGGCGTGCGTGTTGCCCATCGCTCCGCCACGGCTGGGAGCGCTGCTGTGGCTTTGAGGGGCACTGTGGGACTGGGGCGCGCTGCGCGGTGCACTAGCACGCGGAGCGCTGGCATGCGGAGCGCTGGCATGCGGAGCCGGAGCCGAATGGGCAGCGGGCGCGCCGTGCTTTTGGCCCCATGCGAACGCTGGGACCGCCGCCACTAGCAAAAGCGGAAAAACCTTCCGCAGAATGTTTGCTTGCTTGTCGCTGAACTTCATTGCCGCCTCCTGATCATCCAAGCTCACTTCGTTATTGTCTGTCACGCACGGAATCTGAGGTCCCGAAGAACTCACCACACGAAATCTATGGATCGCCAAACGACGGTGGGGGAACCGCCCTAGCAACTTGCGTTCGTGCCCGCCCAGAACAAGAATCTCCCGCCAGCCTAGCGCGCGACCCAGTGGTGGATTCACGCCGCATGCAACTCTCACTCGGGGGGCGGAAGAACGTTACCAGAAGTTCGGCAGCCACGCAATCGTTCAGTTGCTTCCCCTTCACTCGGCAGTCATTTTCTGCTGTAATCAGAAGGTTCCTTCTGGAGGACCCTTGCGTTACCTTGAACGCCTGCAGCCACTTGCGCTTCTTGTCATGCGCCTTACCCTGGGTGCCATTATGGTCGCGCACGGGTATCAAAAAGTTTTCGGCGGCCTGCATCACCACGCCGCGTTCGTGGCCAGCCTCGGCTTGCCCGCCTGGACCGGCTACGTTTCTTCCTTCACTGAATTCGTGGGGGGCCTGTTCGTATTGATTGGCTTCTTCACCCGTGCGGCCGCTTTTGCCATCTGCGTGGACCTCGGCGTGGCCATCTGGAAGGTGCATTTGCACAATGGATTGACGGGCGATCACGGATTCGAGTTCCCCCTGGCTGTAGCTACGCTCGCTTTTGCCCTGATCTTTTTCGGTGCTGGCCCGGTAGCGTTGGACCACATTCTCCGCGGTGGAGCATCTACTTTCCGCGGAAAGTAGGGAACGTGGCCGGGATAACAGGTTCGCCAAACTGCGAAACCCTCGCGCTGCGCGGAAGTTGCGGAAAACACACTCTTTAATTTCTGGCTTGCTGCGCATTTGTGGCTTTTGGTCCCCGCGAAACAAATCGGCTGCCGGCGGGTTAATCCTAAGCTGGCTTCGACGGGTCCGCGGGAACCGGCCGCTTACACTGTTGACACGTTTTCTGCCACCCATTGAATCCAGTCCGCACTTGAAACTATGATGAGGGAACAGTTCCAAGCAACTTGCATCCCAACGGGTTAGCGGGCGCATCCAAACGCCTGCAAAGAAAGGATTGGAGGTCCTCTTGAGAAAGCTAACGCTGCTCGCGGTGATCTGTGGATTGTTGTTCGTGGCCAGCCTCGCCCAGGCGCAACAGGGAGATGCCATGTTCGGCTTCGGCACGCTGTTGTCGTCGGGTTCGTCGAGTTCCTGCGCCACCAGCCTGTGTCCAGAAAAGGGCGGCTTTTATCCAAGTGTCAGCGCCGACGTTATCTTCCACAGACGCATCGGCTTCAACTTCGAGACGACCTGGAGGGGAGGCCAGGGTCTTTACGGCGGCCCCCAGGGTCAGCCTTACCGCCCCATCATCCTGGACTTCAACGGCATGTACCAGCCGAAGATCGGCAAGAAAGCCGGCCTTGATCTGTTTGGCGGCATCGGTTGGCAGAGCACTCGCTACTACGGTTACAACCCGAGCAGCAGTTGCGTGTATTTTGGCGCCTGCTTCACCAGCAGCCACCACTTTCTGGTCGATTTGGGCGGAGGAGTTCGCTACTACGTGCGGGGGCATCTGTTTATCCGCCCAGAAGTGCACTACTACAACATCCTTAATAACAACACTGACTTCAGCTCCAACAATGTGATTCACGTGGGGGCCTCAATCGGATATACCATCGGTCCAGACTAAGTCTTGACTTGGCGTGGTCGCTCAGATTTGCGGCCGGGATAGCCCGCTCCGAGAGGGTTCTCCCGGCTCGCTCGTTTCTGGACGACGCCGGCCTTGTATGGTCGCAAGTGCAGATTCGCCGGCTCGCGATCACTCGCGAGATGCATCCTGTAGTATTAAGAAATCCAAGCGAAACTGCCCAAAAGAAAACGATAAGGGGGAGTATTGAGAACGTATGCGCTGATCGCGGTGGTGTGTGCAGTGATCCTGGTGGCTAACTTCGCCTCGGCCCAGCAAGCCGACGTGATGCTGGGCGGCGGGACGTTGCTTTCATCCTCTCCCCAAACGGCGACGCAGGATCAGACAGTGATCGCGGAAAAAGGTGCGCCCTACCCCAGCGCCAGCGCTGACATCATCCTTTTCCGGCGCTATGGCTTGAACGTCGAGGGCGCGTGGAAGTGGAAAGACGGGTATTATCCCGGCTACGAACAGGGCTACCGTCCCATTCTTGTCGATGGCAACGTTCTGTTTCAGCCCCGGCTCAGCCGGAAATTTGGCATCGACTTAATGGTTGGAGCGGGTGCCGAGAGCGTTCGCTTTTATTCCCCTGCCACTTCCTCGTGTCCGTACGCCAGCTGCACCACCTTTTTCAGCAATAGTCACTTCATGGAGCATCTGGGGGGCGGGATCCGCTACTATTTTTACCGCCATCTTTACGTCCGTCCCGAGGTTCACTACTACCATATCCACAACAACACCGAATTCAACTCTGACAATGTGGTTCGGGCGGGGGCTTCGGTGGGATACACGTTTGGGAGATAGAGCAAGTAAGTACGGACGTCCCAGGAAAACGGATCGGCGACACAAAAATATGGCAGCGTCTGGCGACGCTGCCTTTCGATTTTCTATCGACTTCTTTGAAGGGTCGAGTCTGAGTGGTAGAGTTTACGGTTCCTGTTCACAAATCTCGGCTTCGTGGATGGCCTGGTTTAGGTGTTCGATTGCCTTCATACGATGGCCATGGAACTCAGGCACTGCCGTCTCCAGGTGATGCTTGGCTGCTTGCATTGATTCCAGAGCTTCCGTGATGTGCGGATGGGGGGCCATGGGCGCAGCCGCTGGACTGGCTGGAGCCGCAGCAACCGGGGCTGCGGACGCTTTCGGACTAGCCGCTCCCACCGTGAAGGTAAGGGTTAACACCAGCGCCACCAAAATGAATAGCGTCAGGATCGCGCCTTTTCTCATACGTTTCCTCCTCGTCCGCATTCCGGCTCGGACGCAGCCGTTCTAGTCATGGAGTGGCCACAACCCTGATTCCGGGGGAGCCGACCGCGACTCCGCACAGTATAGACCTGCTTCCCGGCAAGTCATCTGGGCAGGCGTTGACTTTGCAGGTGCATTCTTCGAGGTTCAACCTTTAACGTTCAGCGTGGCGGGCGCCCTCTTGCCCCTGCAAACTATTTTTTGTTTCCGTTTTCTCTGCGGCCGCGCCACCACAAATAAAGCGCCGCCAGCAGAACCAGAATGGCGACAATTCCGTCGAACCTCTTCAGGTCCTGCACCATGCGCGCCCAGTGTCTCCCGAACAAATAACCTACGCTGGCGATCACACTGACCCAAAGCGAGGCTCCCAGAAGATTCCACAGCAGGAATGTCTTCCAGGGCATGCGCAGGACCCCGGCTAAGGGACCGGCGACGATACGCATGCCAAACACAAAACGGGCAAAGAAAACGGCGGCGGCTCCGTAGCGGGCGAAAAGCCGGTCACCCTGCTCGATGGTGGCGGGGCGGATGCGCCACCACTCGCGATAGCGTTCCAGCAAGGGCCGTCCGCCACGCCGTCCAATCGCATAGCCAAGGTTGTCACCCAGAGTCGCAGCGATCGTGCCCACGACGATGATCCACGGAAGCTGCAGGTCATGCTCGGAATAAGCCAGAAAACTGGCCAGCAACAGAACGGTTTCACCCGGGACGGGTATGCCGGTGTTTTCGAGCAGCAGCGCGACTACGATCGCCCAGTATCCGTAGTGAACGATGGCTCCGCGCAAAAAGTCGATGATGTGGTGGGCCATGTTGTGAGTAGTTGACGAATGCGGGGAGCGACTCAGTTTACGCCGGAACTCGCGTTCTGGTCAGAAACTCGATCAGGGCCCGGTTGAACTGCTCGGGACATTCTTCGTAAGGTAAGTGTCCAATCCCGGGGAAGATGAGCGTCTGCGAGTTGGGGAAGAACTTGGCCAACGGGCGCGCCGAGGAAGCATAGACCGCCGAATCGTCACTGCCCCACATCAGAAGAGTTGGGAGGCTTGCCAGCTTCGGTAAAACAGTTTCCAGTTCCAGCAGGTCTTGTTTCCAGGTGCGGACAATGTTAAGCCCATGCTCGAACAGCCCGGGAAGGGCCAACGGGGCCATGTACCCTTCGAGGGTTCCGGCCGGGATGTTCTTGCGATTGCCGTACATGCGCTGGTGCCCATAGGGAAACAGAAACGGCATGCGGGGAATCGTCAGGCGGAATAAGGCAGAGCCCAGGGGCGTTCCGATCAACGGCGCCAACCACCTCCCATGAGAAGAATACGGGTTCACTGGCGCCACCAGGACCAGGCTGTTCAGCTTCACCCGAGAACCAACGCGAGAGCCAACAGCCAGGCATTCTTCTGCCGCCATCATGGCCACGGCGCCTCCATGCGAGGTGCCCAGCAGGTCCAGCGAGAAGAGATTAAGGCGTCGTGCGAATTGCAACACGCGCCTGGCCGTGGCTCGCACGCTGTGATCGAGGGTGAATGCGCGATCGGAAAAACCGGCGCCCAACAAGTCCAGCGCATAGACCGTAGCGAAAGGCGCCAGGGCCGGCATGACAAAACGCCAGGAAAAAGAATATCCCAGCAGCCCATGCAGCAGAATCAGCGGCGGCCCGGACCCGGCGCGCAGGTAGCGCATGCGCGCGCCTTCAATGTCGATCCAGCATTCGTCGACACCTTCGCCGGAAGCGGCGGCGACCCGAGCAGAAATTTCCTGGACAGCTTCCGCCACGACAAAATCTCCTCGCCCCGAGGACAACTCTTTCACCGCCGCCGGACTCTATTTAGATGAAATATCGCCTCTGTCGCTTCACTGGGGAGCTTCGGCTCCCCGATTTTTTGAAGTGGGCCCGGGGCGTCCACCGGACGATGGGATTATGCCGCCGCAAACCATAAGTCATTTCGACGCCAGCACTACGCTGCTTTCTTCCGCTTCTTCCCCAGCAATTTCTTCAGCACGCGAATTCCTTTATCCACATGTTTTTCTTCCAGTAGGAACGGCGGCAGGAATCTCACCACTGTGTCCTGTGTGCTGTTGAACAAAACTCCTTCCGCCAGGCCTTCGTCCACGACGGGTCGCGCGGGAATTTCCAGTTGAATGCCCTGGATGAAACCACGCCCACGCACGCCCACCGCGGCGGAGCGTTTTTCCACTACAGACTTCAATTCCTGATGCAGGTACGCACCTACTTTGTTTACGTTCTCCAGCAGCTTTTCTTCTTCCACGATCGCCAGAAACTCCAGAGCCACGCGGCAGGCCAGCGGCCCTCCGCCGAAAGTGGTGCCATGCTGTCCGGCGGAAATCGCGGTGGCAAATTCTTCTTTCGCCAGGAATGCTCCCAGCGGCAGGCCCGCGGCGATGGGTTTCGCGATCGCGACCATATCCGGCACCACACCGAAACTCTGGAACGCGAAAATCGTCCCCGTCCGTCCCAGGCCGCATTGGATCTCGTCAAAGATCAGCGCAGCGCGATGCTTGTCGGCGAGGGCGCGGCATTCCTGCAGGAACTCCACCGAGCACTCATAGATTCCGCCTTCGCCGAAAACCGGCTCCAGCACAATGGCGCAGGTTTCGTCATTGATCGCCGCCCGCAGACTTTCGAGGTCGTTCTGCTTTACAAACGTCACTTCCTCAAGCAGCGGCTCGAATCCCTTGCGATGCTTATCCTGCCCGGTGAGCGAGAGCGCGCCAAACGTGCGCCCGTGATAGGAGCCATCGAGCGCCACCAACCGGCACTTGGCGGCTCCGCCGGCGCGATGCCCCGCCAGCCGCGCCAGCTTGATGGAGCCTTCGATGGCCTCGGTTCCGCTGTTGGAAAAAAACGCGCGAAATTTTGTGGCTGGCGCGCCCGTGGCAGGGGCTGCTCCGGTAGAACCTGCCCCGGAAGAGCCGCCCGCCAACTGGCACAGCTTCTCCGCCAGCGGCCCCTGATATTCGTGATAGTACAAATTGGAAATGTGCACCAGCTTGGAAGCCTGCTCGCGAATCGTCTTCACGATTCGAGGATGCGCGTGTCCCAGCGCATTCACTCCCAGCCCAGAGACGAAGTCCAGGTAGCGATTGCCCTCCAGGTCATACAAAAACACGCCTTTCCCGCGGCTGAACGCTATGGGGTAGCGGTTGTAGGTGGGCAGCAGATACTGCCGCTCAAGCTCGGCGATTTGTTCAAGGGTATGCATAGGAATGTTCTGATTTTACCGGAAGCGCGGGGTCGAAGCGGACGGTGCTCGCAGATAAGGAGGGTCAACGTGTGATACGGCCCGATTTTATGTCAACTGGCGTTGCGCACAGCTTCAGCCTGGACTCAGCCGATTGGCGCGGGTTGCGCCTTGGCTCAGGGCTTTCTCGATTTCTTCAGTTCGACGTAGCGCCCGAGGAAGTAGCCGGCAACAAATGGCAGGCCGAACATCATCGCGGCTGAGAAGAGGATTATCAGCAGGTGGAGCGGCTGAAAGAGTCCTTCCATTTGCGTCTCCAACGAACAGGGCAAGACTGGCGCGGAATCTGCCTAAAGTCAAGCTGAGAGGGTTCTGAGTGCTACGGCGATGTTACAACAGTGACGCATTTTTAGGGGAATTGGGGGAATTGGGGGAATTGGGGGACAGACGGGATGATACATACCTTCATCACCCTCCATCAGCAACTAGGGTAAGCGATTCTCGCCTAAGCCACTAGCATCGCCGCCTCATGGTTGCGGTTCCGGTGCGGTTTCACGACGATCTCAACATCCTGATCAAGCGCCACCAGGAAGCGCAGCAGGCGTTCCACGGAGAACTGGCGGAACTCGCCGCGCAGCATCTTCGATACATCGGGCTGACGGGCCCCAAAAATATCCGCGGCTTCCACCTGCTTGAGGCCGCGTTTCTTTAGGATCGCGTCAATCTTGAAAACAAGCTGCGCTTTCACCAAGTGTTCTTCGGCGTTGGGCACACCAATATCCCTGAATACATTCACGCTTCCAGTTTCGTACCGCTTTTTTCCCCTCATTGATTTCTCCCCTTCGCCATCCGTTCGGCCTCGCGCAATCGCTGCTGGATCAACTCGATGTCCCGACGCGGGGTTTGCCGGCCGCTCTTCGATTTCTTCTGAAAGGCGTGCAGAACATAAATCGTCCCTCCATACTTCAAGGTGTAACGGCCCGAAAGGTGTCACCCCGATAGTCCTGAATCACTTCCAGAACGCCTGCTCCGCCAAAGCCCTTGAGAACCTTCGCATCCTGATGCTTGCCCCCGCGTTGCGCGACATACAGCGCATAGCCGACGTAATCCTGTACCGGCGGTGGGAACTCACGAAGGTCCTTAAGGCTTGCGCCCACCCAGATCACCGGTTTGAGCGGCGGATCATCGGCCATAACAAATTCCAATTATAGTGATATCACTATATGTGAGTCAATGGGAAATTCTCGCTTGCATTCACTAAGGCTTCGTCTTCGATAGTTTTCCTGAGGTTCGGCGAGTAATATCTGGTGGGGATCGGAGGAACACAATGTTTCTGGCTGCAAAAGCTTCGCGTGTCATCCGTTCTCTCGCCGTCGCGTTCGCTCTCATCACCGCGACCCTAACTGCGCCTTTCGCGGCCGCGCAAAAAGTCGAACTGTCCGTTGACGCGTCGAAGACGGGCGCCAAGATCGATCGCAACATTTTCGGGCAGTTTGCCGAGCATCTGGGCCACGGCATTTATGAAGGCATATGGGTCGGCCCCGATTCCACGATCCCAAATACCCGGGGCATCCGCAACGATGTGGTCGCGGCGCTGAAGGCGCTGAGAGTGCCGAACATCCGCTGGCCCGGCGGTTGCTTTGCCGACGAATACCACTGGCGCAACGGCATTGGCCCGCAGCGCGCGGTTACGCTCAACTCCAACTGGGGCGGCGTGATCGATCCCAACACTTTTGGAACCCACGAGTTCATGGACTTCATCGACCAGATCGGCAGCGAGGCTTATGTCTCGGTCAACGTCGGCTCCGGCACGCCCAGGGAAGCGGCCGACTGGCTGGAATACATGACCACTGCGCAACCCACAACTCTGGCGAAGGAGCGCGCCGCCAACGGTCATCCTGCTCCGTATAAGGTCGGCTACCTCGGCATCGGCAACGAAAGCTGGGATTGCGGCGGCAATATGACGCCCGACTACTACCTGAGCCAGTTCAAGATCTACAGCCGCTTCGTCCGCAACTTCAATCCGGAGCAGCAGAAGCAACCGATGCTAAAGATTGCCGTCGGTCCCGGTGGTGGAGAAGCTCGGTGGACCGACTGGACGGAGACCATCATGAAGGCCTACCAGCAACACACCTGGAGCTGGGACATGAATGGGCTTTCCATGCACTCCTACACCGTAGTGCGCTGGCCGCCATCGTTTGCGTCGGTGGGGTTCGGAGAAACCGAGTACGGTCAGATTCTGAAATCCACGCTCGATATGGAAGGCCTGATCAACACCCATTCGGCCATCATGGATAAGTATGATCCGCAGAAGAAAGTTGCGCTTGTCGTGGATGAATGGGGCGGCTGGTATGCGCCGCTGCCGGGCAGCAATCCTGGGTTCCTGGTGCAGCAGAACAGCCTGCGCGACGCTATTCTGGCGGCGTTGAATCTGAACATTTTTGCCCGCCACGCCGACCGTGTGCGCATGGCCAACATCGCGCAAGTGATTAACGTTCTGCAGGCCATGATCATCACGGATAAAGAGAAAATGGTCCTGACGCCGACCTACCACGTGTACAAAATGTATGTGCCGTTCCAGGATGCCACGTGCGTGCCCGTCACGTTCGACGCCGGCGCCTACACCCACGGCGACATCACCTTGCCGCGCGTGGATGCCATCGCGGCCAAGGATTCGGCTGGAAAGCTGTGGCTGGAAATCACCAATGTCGATCCGAATCAACCGGTCGAGATCGAGGCGAGCCTGGCCGGAACCGCGGCCAAGTCTGCCTCCGGCCAAACCCTGACCGCGCCGAAGGTGGACAGCGTGAACACCTTCGACGCTCCTAACACGGTCGTGCCAAAACCCATCTCAGTGAAGATTCAAGGCGGAAAGCTGGTTCTGAAACTGGAGCCGAAGTCTGTGACGGTGATTTCAGTTGAGTAGGGACGCAGAACGCGGGTGAAGATCGAGGGCTCTAACACCTGCGAATACGGCACGGTCACGCACCCCAGCTTCGGCACTTTCGAGGCCGACAAATCCCGCCACACCTTCCAAATCGAACAGATCCTCTTTGAAGGCTCGGCTTCTACCATCAAAGGAACGTACCGGCTTCAGGTTGACCGCCTTCTGCTCGACGGTATCCGCGACAACCAGCAACTCCACTTCACTCTAGAGCGGGCGTATCCGCATACCGCCTGGTACCTGTCGAAATCAAGACCATGAAGCTCATCATCCCCTCAACACGATTTCCCTTCAATTTCAATACACCGCAGGCTCGCCTGGCGGACGCGCCTTCCAGCGGCGGTGCACCCACAGCCACTGCTCGGGATACTGGCGGACATAGTCCTCGATAATCTTTGTGAACTTCTGGGTGTTGGCCAGAACGTCGGCGTCGAGGTTGCCGGTGCGGATCAACTCTACTGCGGGATCGAAGCGCAGGCGATATTTTCCTAGAGCTTTATCCCAGATGGTGAATCCAGGAATCACGGCTGCATCGGTGCGCAGGGCGATGCGGGCCAGGCCGCTGGCGGTGCAGGCCTTGATGCCGAAGAAATCTACGAACACTCCTTGCGGCGGAGTCACGTTCGTATCCATCAGAATTCCGACCACCTCGCCCGCCTTCATGGCCGAGATCAGGCCGCGCACAAATTCGTCTTTCGCCACCGTTTTGTTGCCGTGCATGGTGCGGTAGGAGCCAATCAGGCGATCGAGATACTCGTTGTCCATGGGGCGGACGACGATGTGCATCCAGTGGCCGTGCAGGGAATGCGCGAAGGCGGAAAGTTCCCAGGCGCCGAAGTGAGCGGTGAGAAAAAGCACGCCTTTGCCGCGGGCCCGCGCATGTTCGTAATTCTCGAAACCGTCATAGACCACAATGTCGTCGACGTTCTTGAGTGTGAAGCGCGGAAGCTGACAAACCTCGGCGAGTTGGCGACCGAGAGAAGTGAATTCTCCACGCAGGATGCGGGCGCGCTCGGCTTCAGTTTTTTCTGGGAAAGCCAGCTCCAGATTTCGCATACCTACTTTGCGCAACCGGGAGTGCAGAAGATAGACGACCTGGGCGAGCGCAATGGCTAAGCCCCGGGCCAACGGCCGCGGCAAAATTCCGAGGATTTTGATGAACGGCCAAGCTGCCGCGTACTCAAGTCGCTGCCGCATTCGGGGGAAGCGTGACGGTATCACTGAGGAAAAATGGTGTCAACAAAACCGAGCTTCAGGCTTCGGCGTTTGGGCTTCGGCGAACCCTAAATGCAGGCTTCGCTCTCTGGCTTTCGGCTTCCGCCAAGCCCCTTCATGAGAGTGCTTTGAGCGGCAGAAACGCCTACCCCGGAACCGTTCAAGGTATTTTGCCTGAAGCCCGAAGCTTGAACCCCGAAGCCTGCCTTTGGATTCAACTAGCCGAGAAGTTCCGAGTCGTACTTCTCAAAAACGGTTCGAAGCGAGGCTGGAGATCGATCCTGGAGTGTGTGGATTTCCTGAATCAATTGATAGATGCGAGATGTCATGACCAGCAGATACCGAACCAGTCCGGGGCCTGGGTTCCAGTAGGTATGCGGAGTTCCCCGCGGTACCAGCACGCCCGACCCGGCGCGCACTTCGACATCGTCGTTACCGACCCGGACCACTAACGTGCCCTCCAACACGTACCATGCCTCGTCGTCGTTGTGGTGAAGATGTAGTGGAGCGATCCAACGCGCTGGACCTGGCGGACCGCCAGCATCTTTCCATTCCGCGATGACGAAGGCGTCGCTAGCCGAACCAAGAACTTTTCCTGCAAGAGCTGACGCGATAATTGGTGAAGTCATATGGATGAACTCCGAGACCGGGCTTCGGGCCTTGGCTGTCGAGCTTCGGCAAAACCTTTGGGCGACACGATTCTTCGGTATAGCCGGTGTCGACGCCGGAACACTCTGAGACTTGCTGAAGCCCGAAAGCCGAAGCCCGCTATTTCGCTGCTTCCTGCGCCCACTTCGCCAGCGTGGTCAAAAACGGATTGGCGGCCGCGGGGGGATCGACTTCGCCTTTCAGCAGCGCGTTGAAACTCACCATTCGCTGGTAAAACTCGCGGGTGCTGTCCTTATCCTGCCTCACCACGGCGCCGTTCAGGCTGACACCGGCAAATACTCCGCGGGCGCGAGAATAAGTGAGGACCTGCGCCCGCATCTTCCAATCGGTGTTGCCTTCGGCATGGCGGCCTACTGGTCCGGCCGCTACCGAAGCGTCGGCTCCCAGCTCGAACTTGCTGGAGAGCAGGTTCTTCATGCCATTATCGTTCATGATGAGCATGACCAGATCCACCGCCTGCCCGCCAATCTGAAACCCGACGCTCCCTCCCGCGATGCTGAAAAATGCCGGCGAGCTCCATCCTTTGGGAGTGCGGCAACTGGCCAGCCCTTTCCCATACTTCGCGCCCACAATGAAGCCGCCCTTGAGCATAGAAGGTACTACGGCCACACATTCAGCCGAGCCCAAAACTTCCTGGGGAATGCCCGAGTCAGGAGCTGCTTGAATTTCGTTCAAGACGTCCGCGGCCGCCTGCACCCGGTCCGAAGCTTTCGACTCCTGCGGCTGGTCATCGGCGGCAAAGGTAACGAAACACATAGACAAGACGAGTAGGGTCAGCAATGAGAACTTTTTCATGGTTCCTCGCAAAAGCGGCAAGTATCTGGGAGCACTTGTTTCGATTGTAAATGATGCGGAGCGGGTTGCTTGGCCTGGGCCGTGGGCCAGTTGTGCAGTTATGGTCGGAATTCAGAACGAAACGCGTGCGGACCCGGAGAAGGCAAAAAAATCGGGGCTGAAAGTAGTGACCCTAATCGCCACTCTCAACCCCGTCTCCCAGGTTCTGTGGTAGGTGAGGTGAGTATGCGTCGGCCTCAAAAATCAGGCAAGATTACCGAGGTCACTGTCCAGAAGTAATGGCTTGAAGAGGCCCTATCGGGCCTCCGGAGGTTAAGAGTGCCCGCCCCACACAACCTAGCTGCTTTATTTCGTTGTCACCAGCGAATGCGTAATTGCGTGCACCGACAGAGCAATGCGGTTCTGCACGCCTACTTTGCGCATTAGCTTGGCTACGTGCGCCTTCACGGTACGCTCTTCGATTCCCAGCTGTGCGCCGATTTCTTTGTTGGAACGGCCGGCCACCAGCATTTCCAGCACTTCTTTTTCGCGGTCGGTGAAAGTTACGCGGCCTGCGGGAAAGATTCGTCCTGGCGTAGAGGACACGCGCTCGATGAACATCGAAAGCACCCGCCGCGGCGCCCACACCGATCCCTGATTCACGATGCGGATCGCTTGCGCGAATTCAGCGGGCGAGGCGGCTTCGTCAACATAGCCTTTTGCGCCGGAAGCGATCGCCTTCAGAATGGTTTCTTCGTCGATGCCGGAGCCGGTCACGATAATGCGCAGATCGGGACGCGTGGCCTTCAGGCTGGCCATTACGTCGAACAGGTTCTGGCCGGAGCGGTTTCCCAGCAGGATGAGATCGATGTTCTGCAGCGTGCTGATCTCGGGCAGTGCCGCGGAGACGAGTTCGAACTCAGGCTCGGAATCGAATAATGCCCGGAACCCCACAAAGCGCAAGGGGTCGCTCTCCACTACGGCGATTTTGATGATGGGTTTTCTGGCAACTGCTGCTTTCATTAGTTTTCCCTGTACAGTGTGAATTCTTGAATCCAGCATAGAGACAATGGCCGCTAATGGAAAGAACTGATGACCTCAGATAAATTACGGGAGTAACATGGAAAATCAGGGTTGCGGGCCGTGCGGCGGAGGATTTGGCAGCTTAGTTCGCCCGTATTGGAACAGGCCAGAAACGGCAGGATGACCGACAGAGGATGGGACGATGACACTTAGGAGCAATTTGGCGATGGCTGTAAAGCAGAAATTTCAACGCTTGGCGGAGAGGTCGGCAAATAAAGACTCGGCGCGTTTTCTTAGAGCGATCTTAGGATGCGCTCTCTTGGCCTCGCTGTCGCCGGCATCGGCTCAAAGTGCTGCCCAGGATTCGTCCGCCCCGCCTGCGCAACCTGCTCCAGCATCGGCGCAGGAGGCTCCGCCGGCCGCAACTTACCAACCCAAGTTCCCCGGAGACCCCGCCCGTTCCGACTCCGAGGCCGCCGCGCTGGCCTACATGCGCGTCGTGTTGCGCGCCCAGCAAAGGTTCAACAAGCAATACGATCACTTTGCCACGTCGCTGGCCGAACTGGTGCACAGCGGATCGTTCACAAGACGCATGGTCAACCCTAACCGCGGCGACTACACCGCCAGCTTTCAGGGCAAGAAAGACAGCTTCGTGCTCACCATGACTCCCAAGCAGCTCGATGCTCAGCACCGCTCATTGTATGCCGAGGACGACTTCAAAATTCACGCCGACGAAACCAAGCCCGCCGATGGCGATTCGCCGGTCGTGAAGTAGCGGCTTGCCCCCTCACAATTTTTGTTGAGGAAAGTCGGTTATCATGGCATCGCGATTCGAAGAGCTCGAAATATTATTGGAGGCATCATGTCGGCATCGGTCGGTGCACCTGCACCCGAATTTTCTTTGAAGGATCAGAACCAGCAGGAAGTGAAACTGAGCGACTTCCGTGGCAAGAAGCGCGTCGTTCTGGTCTTCTACCCGCTCGATTGGAGTCCGGTCTGCACCAAGGAGCATGTCTGCCTCATTAACGACATGAAGCAGTTCGAGCAACTGGACGCGCAGGTGCTCGGGGTTAGCGTCGATAGTGTCTGGTCGCACCAGGCCTTTGCCGAGAAGATGCATATCCACTACCCGCTGCTTGCCGATTTCCAACCGCGCGGTGCGGTCGCGGCAAAGTACGGCGTTTTCCTGGAAGAAAAAGGCATTAGCGGCCGCGCCATCGCCATTGTCGACCGCGACGGCAAGCTCGCCTGGCACAAGAATTACGATATTCCCGTGGTGCCCGACATTAACGAAGTTGCGAAGGCGCTGGCTTCGGTTAAATGAGCCGCTGATCCGTCGAGTTTCTGAAACGCCGAACGGGTCTGCCGCACTATCCTAAGACGGCGGTTCGTAGTCTGGCATCAAGGGGAAGTATGGCAGAATTCCCAGCAAATCCAACTCGCTTCGATCCCTACAAGAACTTCAAGTTCCGAGTGAAGTGGGACGGCGCTTACGTCGCCGGCATCAGCAAAGTGAGCGGATTGAAACGCTCGACCGAAGTTGTCGAGCACAGGGAGGGCGGCGACCCGAGCAGTAGTCGCAAATCTCCCGGCCGCACGAAGTACGAGTCCATCACTCTCGAACGCGGACTTACGCAAGACCCTGCGTTCGCGAACTGGGCCAACAAAGTGTGGGCCCTGGGTGGGAATCCGGAAGTAGCGCTCGCCGACTTTCGCAAAGACATCATTATCGACTTCTACAACGAAGCCGACCAACTTGTAATCAGCTACAAGGTCTACCGCTGCTGGGTTTCAGAATACCAGGCTTTACCCGATCTCGACGCTGACGCTAACGCCATCGCCATTGAACACATCAAACTGGAAAACGAGGGCTGGGAGCGCGACTTGTCGGTGGTGGAACCGAAAGAGCCATCGTAAGAACCGCGTCGCCGCCACAGGATTTAAGAAGACGGCGTTCCCGGCGTGATCTCTGCCGCCTTGCCATCGTGGTACACCACCACCAACGGCTTACCTCCGTTGGCATAGCGCACTGTTTTTTCGTAAGAACTGCTCCCTGAGTCGGGGATTCCCACGCCCACCGCAAAATCCGCCTGCAGTTCGTTCATGCCCGGCTTCACCTGATGCTGATCCACGGATTGCCAAACGTCCGGCGACCAGTGTTTGTACAGAACGTGCGGATCTTCGATATAAAACATTTCATCGGAGTAGATCTTGTATTCATCGTCGCTCTCGAAACCAATGGGCACCGCATAGCTCTTGCCGTCTTTCTGGAAGACGGCCATCATCTGCCGCCTGCTGCCAGGGGCAGGCGGAGTATCCGTGATCACATCTTTGATTTCCAGGCGCTCGATGGGCTGCAGCAATCCGGCTTCATGCGCGAAGTCCACGCGTTTGCGCGCCAGGTCGTAAGGATAATAAGTGTAGCGATACCCTTCCTTGGTCCACACCGGCTGCTGCGTCAGTTGCTTTGCCGATTTCAGGTCGTAGGGATAAAGCTTCTTGGGCGACTCATAATAGTCTGGATTGGAATAGCCGGCGTTCCTCGCCTGCACTTTTTTCGCCTGCTCCACATCGTCTCGGTGCCGCTGAAAAAGAATCACGGTGACGCGCACCCCGGCCACAACCATCAATACGATGAGGACAACCTGAATCCACTTTTTCGCCTCGGGGCTGGGCATGGGCAAACTTTACCAGATCGAATGGCGGACTCGAAGTTCATTCCGGAGCTCATTTCGAACTTCATTCTTCCGAACTTCTATGTTCTTAATGCAGGCCCGTCCTTGCCCCGGGCCGGGGATGTCGTCATAATGGCTGGGCACCGGAGGTGCGCATGCTGGCTCGGCTCCCGATTCTTGTGGTTATCGCCATTCTGTTCGCAGTCATGTTTGCGACGGTTCGGGCGGATTCCGCTGCAGCACCGAAAACTAGCTCCGCTCCGCCTTCGGGCATGCTGGTGGTGGAAAACCAGTTTGACCACGCCCTGCTGCTGGTTGATCCGGTCGCCAAGCGCGAGATCGCGCGCGTGGTGGTGGGCGTGAACGGGCATGAGGTTACGCTCTCCAAGGATGGCCGGCTTGCCTACGTCCCTATCTACAGCAACGTCGCCATCGGCGAACCCGGCACTAACGGCAACACCATCGACATTGTCGACCTGCAGGCGCGCAAACTCATCGGAAGCATGGACCTTGGCAAACCAGTGCGCCCTCACCGCGCTCAACTGGGCCCTGACGGATTGCTCTACGTAACCGCCGAACTGGATAACGCGGTTGCGGTCATCGATCCCGCTACGCAAAAGATTCTCGCCAAGATTCCCACCGATCAGCCGCAGACTCACATGCTCGTGCTCACGCCAGACGGCCAGCGCGCTTACACCGCCAACGTGAGCGCGGGAAGCGTGAGCGTGCTCGACCTGAAAACGCGAAAGCTGATTACCGTGATCCCCGTCGCCAAGATGGTTCAACGAATTTCGATTTCTCCCGACGGCCGCCGCGTTTTCACGCACGATCGGGAATCGGCACGGGTCGCGGTAATCGACACGGCCAGCAATAAAATCTCCGACTGGATTGCGCTCCCGGAAATGGCTTACGCCTCCACGCCCACACCGGACGGGCGCTGGCTGCTGGTCGCCACCAACGGCTCCGACCGGCATCGATTGTATGTGGTTGACTTGCAGACGCTGAAGGTTTCCAAGTCGTTCGATTTGCCGGGAATTCCGCTTGAACTGTTAGCGCGGCCCGACGGTGATGTGGCTTACGTAAGCTGCATTCAAGCGGGAAAGATCGCGGTGCTCAACCTGCACTCCTGGGAGATGGAAGAACCGATCACGTTGACCCGCGGAGTCGATGGCCTGGCCTGGACCACGGCGGTGCAGTAAGCCGAGCTTCGGGCTTTAGCTATCGGGCTTCAGCTATCGGGCTTCAGCTAACCCGGCACGGTCGGGGAACGAGTAATTGGGTGTGTGGGGACAGCCGCCCTCGGCTGTCCGCCGGGGCGCAGCCCGGCCCTTCGGCGGACTACTTGTTGGCGTGGTATCTGAAGATTGCCACCAGGAAAATCAGTAATGCGAAATCAACGTCGGCCGCTTTTATCGGGAGATTCAAAGCCGAAGCCCGAGAGCCAAAGGCCGAAGCTGGATTCTAGCCGCCGATTTCTTCCCACGCATCGTAGGCCGACTGCCCCGCTGCTTCCGTAATCCGTTTGCCGGCGCGGGCGGCCATCTCCATCACCTGCGTGGCACGGTCAAAATAATCCGGCAACGACCGGCGCACCTTCTCGAACTTCTCGGGATACTCGGACGCTACCAGCGCTAGCCCAACGCCCGTGGCCAAAACGCCGGCGGGATACTTCTTCTTCAAAAACAAAATGGTCGCCACACCTATCGAGCCCGCTACCGCTGCCTTCTTCCAGCCGATCATATGTCCCCCAACAAACGCACGTTCTCAGACCGATTTTAACAGCGGGCTCGCTCGTCTGCATTCTGCCCAACGCTTAAGTTCCCCTGTATACTTCCTCGTTCTTCGGAGGCCCCTATGTCCCGACAGCGAATTTCTCGCGCCGTCCGCTCGGCTCTCATGCTCTCTGCTCTCATCTTCCCTTGCGCGCTCGCCTTGTCCGCCCAAACCAAACCCCGTGCCCGCGATCTCGGCGTGCCCTTCGACGGCACACCCGGCCTCTATAACGCCATCACTGACGTAAAAGGCGTCGAGGTCGGCCACACCACGCTCATCTCTGGCGAAGGCAAACTTGTAGTTGGCCAAGGACCTGTGCGCACCGGCGTTACTGCGATTCATCCTCGCGGAAAAGCCAGTAATGACGCCGTTTTCGCCGCCTGGTTCACGCTCAACGGCAATGGTGAGATGACCGGCACCACCTGGGTGGAAGACTCCGGTTTTCTCAACGGCCCGGTCATGATCACAAACACGCACAGCGTCGGCGTGGTGCGCGACGCGGTCATTGCCTGGAAAGTGAAGCACGGCACGCCCGACATGGAAGGCTACTGGTGGTCCCTGCCGGTGGTTGCCGAGACCTGGGACGGCTGGCTCAACGACATTAACGGATTCCACGTGCACGCCGAAGATGCATTTCACGCCCTCGACGTAGCGCACTCCGGCCCCGTCGAAGAAGGCAACGTGGGCGGCGGCACGGGCATGGTCTGCAATGAATTCAAGGGCGGTATCGGTACTTCGTCGCGTGTACTCGATCCTAAAGCTGGGGGCTATACCGTTGGTGTGCTGGTGCAGTGCAACTATGGCCGCCGCGACCAGTTGCGCATCGCCGGAGTTCCCGTCGGCAAGGAGATCCCCGACCATCCGGCGTATGGCAGCGACACCGGCTCGATTATTGTTGTGGTCGCGACTGACGCACCTCTGATCCCTACGCAACTCAAGCGCATGGCCCGAAGAGTTTCCCTCGGACTCGGTCGCGACGGCAGCTATTCCGGCGATGGTTCGGGAGACATCTTCATCGCTTTTTCCACCGCCAACCCAGGAGCGGTCGGCGCGAAAGGATTGCATCAACTTACTATGCTGCCCAACGATTCGCTCGACCCTATTTTCCTCGCCACAGTCCAGGCCACCGAGGAAGCTGTGGTCAACGCAATGGTCGCCGCCGAAACCATGAAAGGCATCGACAACCACGAAGTTATCGCGCTGCCCCACGACCGCCTGCGAGAAGTGCTGAAAAAATACAACCGCCTGGCGAAGTGAGCTTCCACTTTCGAGCGAGACGGGTACTGGTGCCGAAAACGGCACCAGTACCGCGAGGCGAGGGGTGCTTTCTGCTCGCGCGAGAGCCGTTGCCCAACCTTCGCCGACGCTCTATCGACTCCCCAGCGCTCCGCTTTAGCCCAAGCGCATTACCTTCGCCGCTCACCTCTAGTGCTCCCTCTTCGTTAGACTTTCTGCACTGCGGCCTTCACCGGGGACTACAATCGAACCAGTGCGACACTACACCATTAAGCGAATCTCCGGCGGCATGCAGTTTAGCTGTGTGCGTTGCAAACACAGCGTCACCACCGCAGAATTCGACTCCCGCAACGGCAACCTTCGGACGCAGGCCGCCACGGCGCTCAACGAGCATGCCGCCAAGGTCCATCACGAACCCGTGATGGTTTCTTCTCTCGACATTCAACAGCGCATTTGGCGCGCGTAACCTTGCAACGGCTCCGTCCCCGGTTTACCCCCGCAACTCCTGGACCGAACACGAACAAAGCGCGACGATTTACTCTCTCCGTTATGATGGTTCCGATAACTTTTTTGATTGGACTTTCTAACGGGTCTCTGACTGATTGATCTCAGGTAGTGTGACCTGCTGTTTTTTCTATTAGTTGGTCATACGGCCCCTGACGCTCGTATTTGCGCGTCTCGCCCCGTCCTTCCGAGTCGTTATTCCTGATTGTTCCGAACCCGCGAAGATGCCACAGCGCTACCCCAACGTGTCACCGCGCCAAGCGGGCGATCGCCGGTATTGGGATTGCCAGGAATAAAGAGGACAATATGATTCGAAACGGTATGACTCGAAATAAGAAACACACTCTGCAAAGGCCGGGAGCCGTGACCCTGAAATGGCGGAGAGCGTTGCCTGGCCCCAGGCACGGTTTCGCTGTTATTGAATAACGCCCCCGGGTCGGCGTCCATCCCACAACGGACCAAGGATCGCGGGTTCGCCGTGGCGCGCGAACTGCACTATCCGCCGAATCCGCTCGCTCGAGCCTTGCGGACACAAGCCAGCCCAGCGGCCGCTGCCGGCGTGCGGGAGATTGGCAACGCCTGCGGCGCGCTCATGTTTGTTGGCGCGGAAAACTTTCTTCGCGCCCTGCGTGCCATGCGCGAGGCCGGGCTTACGGTGCCAGGGGATATCTCGATTGTGAGCTGCAATCCCGCTCCCGCAGCTCCGGATGGTGCGGCTTCGGCAGCGTGAGTGATCCCCGCCCGGTCGAAGCACCAGCGGACGATCGCTTGTTTCGGCTAGGGGTCCGCCGGAGGACACGCCTCGCTCACTTAGTCCTTCACGGCTTTATCCGTGATCTCGAGTCCTTTGTCGATAATCGCGAACGCCTCGCGCAGTTGCTGCTCGTTGATGCAGAGCGGGGGGTTCGTGTAAAAGGTGTTCCAGCGCACCAGCGTGTAGAGCCCCTGTTCGCGGAAAAATCGGCTCAGGGCGGCCATTTCTTCGGAGGCCCCGTTGAACGGAGCCATGGGCTGGCGCGTCTTGCGGCTGCGGATCAGTTCCATGATTCCGAACAGACCGATGGAGCGCACCGCGCCGACTGAAGGGTGTTTCGCCTGCAATTCCGCGCCAAGGTCTTTCATCACCGCCCCCATTTTCTTCGCGTTGTCGATCAATCCATCTTCTTCATAAACGCGAATTGTGGCCACAGCAGCGGCGCACCCCATGGGGTGCGAATTGTAAGTCAATCCACCGTAGAAAACTTTATCCTGGAAATGCTGCGCGATGTGGTGCCGCATGCCCACGGCCCCCAGCGGCAAATAGCTGGAAGTTAATCCCTTGGCCATCGAGATCAGATCCGGAACCACTTTCCAGTGGTCGATGGCAAACCACTCTCCAGTGCGGCCGAAGCCGGCCATTACTTCGTCGGCGATCATCAGGATGCCGTATTTGTCGCACAGCCTGCGCACGCCCTGCATATAGCCATCGGGTGGAATCAGAATTCCGTTGGTGCCGACCACCGTCTCGAGGATGAAAGCAGCGATCGTGTGCGAGCCTTCGAGTTGGATGATTTCTTCGATCATCTGTAGCGAGGTTTCCGCAGACTCCCAGCCGCGCTCGATGCCATGATAGGGATCGAGCACCCGCACCACGCCCGGAATCCCCGGTTCAGCCGCCCAGCGACGCGGCTCCCCCGTGAGGGTCATGCTGCCGGCGGTAGCGCCATGATAAGACCGGTAACGCGCCATGATCTTGTGGCGTCCCGTGAAAAAGCGCGCGATCTTGATGGCGTTCTCGTTGGCTTCTGAGCCGCCGTTGGTGAAAAAGAAAGTATCGATGTCGCCGGGAGTAATTTCGGCGAGCTTCGCTCCCAGCCGGGCGCGGGGTTCAGTCGCCATAAAGGGGTTCGCATAGGCCAGCGTCTGCGCCTGCTCGTGAATCGCCCTAATCACGCGCTCGTCACTGTGCCCGATGTTCACCGACATCAACTGGCTGTTGAAGTCGATGAAGCGTTTGCCTTCGGGCGTCCAGAAGTGAATCCCCTTGGCGCGGGCCACAGGGATGGGATCAACCTTCGATTGCGCCGACCACTCGAAGAGAGTGTGCTTCCTAGTAAGGTCGACAATTTCCTGGCCGGTCATAGCGGGAGAAGTAGTTGCTGTCGTCATTTGTCTCTCATTTCACGACCACTCAAATTCCCAATTACTCAATCCTCTAGAACTTGCGCGAGTGTTCTTTCGCCCAGCGTTCCACCACGACTTTCTTGTCAGTGTAAAACTCGATCGCGTCCCGCCCCTGGCCATGAAGATCGCCGAAGAAACTGTTCTTCCATCCGGTGAACGGAAAATAAGCCATGGGCGCAGCCACCCCGATATTAATGCCAATATTGCCCGCGGGCGCTTCGTAGCGAAACCGTCGCGCCGCTGCTCCACTCGATGTGAACAGCGACGCCTGATTGCCGTAGGCGCTGCGTTCGAGGAATGCGAGCGCTTCGTCCATGCCGCTGGCGTAAACCAGGCTCAGCACCGGTCCGAAAATTTCAGTATCGGCGAGGTCGCTGGTCGGGGAAACGTCGTCGAGGATCGTTGGGCTCACGAAGTTACCCGATTCATAGCGGGGGATCTTCGCATTGCGCCCATCGAGCAAAACTTTGGCGCCTTGCTTTTCGCCAAGCCCGATCAGCGATTCCACGCGCTCTTTGCTCTGCGGCGTAATCACCGGGCCCATCTGCACGCCGTCTTCCAGTCCATTGCCCACTTTAAGCTTCGCAGCCGCGTCGGCAATCGAGTCGCGAAACGTCTTCTGCGCCTCGCCAATGGTGACTGCCACTGAAACCGCCAGACAACGTTGCCCGGCGCATCCGAAAGCGCTGTCGCTGATGATCTGCGTCGCCATCGGCATATCGGCATCGGGCAGAACGATCACGTGATTCTTGGCTCCGCCCTGGCACTGCGCACGCTTGCCGTTAGCGGCCGCACGCGAATAAACATATTTCGCGACCGGCGTGGAACCCACAAAACTGATGGCGCGGATTTTCGGGTGGTCGAGCAGCGCGTCGACTGCAGCCTTGCCGCCGTTCACTAAGTTCACCACGCCCTTGGGCAGTCCAGTTTTTTCCAGAAGCTCGTAAACATACCGCATGGCGAGCGGCACGCGCTCGCTGGGTTTCAGAATAAATGTGTTTCCTGTGGCAATGGCATAGGGCAAGTACCAAAACGCGATCATCCCCGGAAAATTAAACGGCACGATGGCGGCGGTGACGCCCAGGGGCTGGCGGATCATTATTTCGTCTATGCCGCGGGCCACGTCTTCCAGGTTGTAGCCCTGCATCATCATGGGAATACCACAGGCAACTTCAACGTTCTCAATGGCGCGGCGCATCTCGGCTTTCGCTTCGGAGAACGTCTTTCCATTTTCCTGCGTGATGATGCGGGCAATGTCGACAATGTGGTCTTCGAGCAGCGTCTTCAGCTTGAACAGGGGCTGAATACGATCCTCCGGCGGAGTGCGCCGCCATTCCGGAAAAGCGGCGGCGGCAGCTTCCGCAGCCCGATTTACATCGGCGGCATCCGCTAACGGGACCTGAGCGAGGGTTTCGCCCGTGGCGGGATTGATCACATCGCGCCATTCTGACGCGTGCGCGTCGGCCCATTGGCCGTTGATGTAGTGAGCGAGTCGGAGTGCGGGAGGTGCTGCAATCGACGTCATTGGATTGCCTCTGCTATCGCGAAGAGTACTTCGAATTATTACACCAACTGGGCGACTGCGCCTTTCTTGTCGCAGACCGCCGCCAGGCCCGATTCCAAAACATCGAGCCCCTCGTCCATTTGCTCGTCGGTCGCGACCAGCGGGACGAGCACACGAATCACGTTAGAATACGAACCTGCAGTGATCGTGATCAGGCCGTGCTCGTAGCAATATTGTGTGATCTGCTTGGTCTCCTCGGCTGCGGGAGCCTTCGTTTCCTGCGATTTCACCAGTTCAACGGCTTGCATACCGCCGAGGCCGCGGACATCGCCGACGATCGGCCAGCGGCGCTGCCATTCGCGAGCGCGGCGCTGGAAACGGTCGCCAAGTTCGTTTGCCCGGGTCAGTAGATCTTCGCGTTCGAACAAGTCAAGGACGGCGAGGGCCGCCACGCAGGAAAGTGGGTTGCCGGCGAACGTGCCGCCAAGACCGCCGGGGCCGGGAGCATCCATAACCTCGGCGCGGCCGGTGACCGCAGCCAGCGGCAGTCCTCCGCCCATGGATTTTGCTGTGACAAGAAGATCCGGCTCGATGCCATAACGTTCGCTGGCGAATAGGGCGCCAGTGCGGCCGAAGCCCGACTGCACTTCGTCGGCAATGAAAAGAATCCCGTGCTTGTGGCAGAGATCGATCAACACCTTGAAGTAATCCGGAGGAGGCGCGACGAATCCGCCTTCACCCAAAACCGGTTCCGCGATCACCGCCGCAACTTCTTCGTTGGCGACCACGCGCTTAAATGTGTCTTCCAAATGACGCGCGCAATATAGATCGCATGACGGATACTTCAAGTTATAAGAGCAGCGATAGCAGTAAGCGAACGGCACCCGGTATACCTCGCCGGGAAACGGCGCGAATCCCGCCTTGTAGGGATGGGTTTTGCTGGTGAGAGCCAGCGTCATCATGGTGCGGCCGTGGAACGCATCTTCAAACGCGATGATGCCGGGGCGCTTGGTGTAAGCGCGGGCGATCTTCACCGCGTTCTCGATCGCCTCCGCGCCGCTGTTCACGAAAATTGTTTTCTTTGGAAATTTCCCGGGCGTGACTTCATTCATGCGCTCGGCCAGTCGGATATAACTCTCGTACGGCGTGACCTGCACGCAAGTGTGCATGAAATCGTCTAACTGCCCGCGGATCGCACTAACCACTGATTCCCGGCGATGCCCAACATTGAGGCAGCCGATGCCTCCGGCAAAGTCGACATAGCGGTTACCGTCGACATCTTCCAACCATGCATCTTCCGCCTTCGCCACATAGATGGGAGTGCCATGCGAAAGCCCGCGTGGCACAGCTCGTACGCGGCGCGCAGAGAGGGCCTTGGACTTTGGTCCGGGAATTTGTGTATGCAGTTGAATAGTAGACATCGTAAGTTCCAGTGGCCAGTGGTCAGAGATGAGTGATCCGTGGCCAATAAATTCGGATCGGTGACTGGCCACTGGTCACTGACCGCCGGCCACTGCTCCTCAGTACCACCCGATCGGCTGCTCGTTCAGATTGATATACACCTGCTTTGTTTCCAGATACTCTTCGATGCCCCAGGGCCCAAGTTCGCGGCCGAAGCCGGACTGCTTATATCCGCCCCACGGAGCTTCCACGTAAGTCGGCTGCATATGGTTCACCCACACAATTCCTGCACGCAGCGCTTTCACGGCACGCATGGCTTTGAAAATATCGCGTGTCCACACGGCGGCGGCCAAGCCGTAAGGAGAATCGTTCGCGATCTTGAGCGCGTCTTTTTCGTCTTCAAACGGAATCACCGCCGCGACGGGACCAAAAATTTCTTCGCGAGCGATGCGGGCGGAGTTGTTCACATCGCTGAAAATGGTCGGCTGCACGTAGTAGCCCTTGGCAAATTTTTCCGGTCGTCCGCCGCCAGAAGTGAGTTTGGCTTCCTTCTTGCCGATCTCGATGTAGGAATTGACGCGGTCATACTGCTCTTTGCTGACCAGCGGACCCATCTTGGTTTCGCGTTCGAGCGGCGGACCGAGCGTAATTTTCTTCGCCTTCTCGGTCATGGCCTCTACGAATTTCTTATAAATTGATTTCTGCACCAGGATGCGGCTGCCGGCTGAACAAACTTCGCCCTGATTGATGAAAACCCCGAAAAGAGCGCCGTCAATAGCAGCCTCGAAATCGGCATCCGCGAAAAAGATGTTCGGCGATTTACCGCCGAGCTCAAGCGTAACGCGCTTCACCGTGTCCGCCGCCTGCTTCACGATGATCTTTCCCACTGTGGCGCTGCCGGTGAAGGCAATCTTGTTTACATCGGGATGCTGCACCAGCGGTGCCCCACACGACTCGCCGAAGCCGGTAATTACATTGACTACGCCCGGCGGCAAACCGCAGTCGGCGAAATACTTGGCAAATTCCAAAGCAGTCAACGGAGTCTGCTCGGCGGGTTTGAGCACGCAGGTGCAGCCCGCAGCGATGGCGGGAGCAACTTTCCATGCGGCCATAAGCAGCGGATAATTCCACGGAATAATCTGTCCCGCGATGCCGACGGGCTCCTTCAGTGAAAGGGACATCGCATTGTCGGGCACAGGATTCACAAAGCCAACAACTTTTGTAGCGAGACCGCCGTAGTATTCGAAGCAAGTGGCGGCATCGTTGATGTCAAATTCGGCCTCGACGATGGGCTTGCCGGTGTTGCGGCACTCGAGTTCGGCGAGTGCGGGAAGATTGGTGCGAATTTTGTCGGCGAGGCGGAAGAGGACGCGTCCTCGCTCCTGCGCCGTAGTGGTCGCCCACGGGCCCTCTTCAAACGCAGCCTTGGCCGCGGCCACGGCGCGGTTCACGTCGTCAGAAGTGGCGTCGGGAACCTGTGCGATCACTTCTTCCGTCGACGGATCGTAGACCGGGAAGGTCTTCGCCGACTTGCTGGCAACCCATTCGCCGTTAATAAACATTTGATACGTACGGACTGCGGTCTGAACTCCGCCGGGCATAATTTCCGTCCTCCTGCCTCACCTCAAAAAACTTTGAATGTAACAATCCAGTCACGCATTATCCGTAACCTCCCGGTTGCGCATTATGCGAAACCGACCGGTTACATATTGCGGCCGGCCGCAATCCCCGCAAGCTGCACTCGTCGCGCCACTTTGCGGCGGCCGTACACAAAAAAGAAAAATGCCGCGAGGCCGACGAAGAACAGCGTTCCGCCGAACATCCACAATTCGTACTGCCACAACGAGGTAATCTGCTGCGCCGGAAAAAATACCAGTGTGATGCCAAGAATCGTTGTCAGAAACCCACTCGTCCCCGCCAGAAACAAAGTCGTACGGCCGTATTGACCCCGTGGAACGGATTCCCTGAAGGCAAATTTCACCAGCGCGCCAAACATATAAACGAAGGGTACAAGCTGCAGCACCACGGCTAGCGACAACAGTTTCTGAAAAGTTTCCTGAACCCCCGCACCCCAAAAATTAAGAATCACGAGTACAGCGGAAACGATTCCCTGCACGATCAACGCGGCGTAAGGCGTGGCGTAGCGCGGATGTACCTTCCCTAGCCACGAAGGCATATACGAATCGAGCCCGGCAACAAAAGGAATCCGGGAGCAGCCGCCGATCCAGGCGGAACCGATGCCGGCGATAGCTAGACTGAGCATGAGCGCGAACGGAATGCTGATCCAGCCCACGCCGACGCGGGCCGCCATTCCGGTCACAGCCTGCACTACGCCTTGCAGCACGTTGACGTTCTTGCCGATCGCGACCAGCAAAGTCAGCGTGGCCGCGACGTACAGCGTGCCCGAAATCACTCCGCCCCAGGCAACAGCTCCGGGAAGAGTGCGGCTTGGATCTTGAATTTCATCGCCCATGACGGACGCAAGTTCGAGACCGACCAAGCCGAAACAGATAACCCCGAAAGAATTTAGAACGAAACGCGGGTTGGCGGGAATCTTGAAATCGGTGGCGGTAATGCCAGTGCCGAAACGCGCCCAGATGACGATTCCCAGGCCGACCAGCACCGCAGCGGCGACAAAAGTTCCGATAGCGCCGAGGTTGTTAATCCACTTACCAACCCCGAGACCAAGAATATTCAGCAACGTGAGCAGCGCAAGCAGCGCAAGCGAAACACAGGCGGCGAAGATTTTATTGTCCGGAAGACTTTGATGCCCCGGCCCCATCACGTAGACCGACACGCCGACAAAATAAAGCATCACCGTCGGCACGTAGAGCATGTTGTTGGTCCAGTAGCACCAGCCGGAGAGAAATCCGTGGAAGTCGCCGAACACTTCCTTAGCCCAAAGATAAACGCCGCCCTCGCCCGGATAGCGGTGAGCCAGTTCGATCACCGCAATTCCTTGCGGAAAGAAAAAAAGAATTAGCGAGATGATCCAGAGCCAGATGGTGACTCCGCCGTTGGCGGCGATCGAGGGAACGACGTTGAGATTGAAAACGGCGACAACGAAGAGCAACACCAGATCGCGGCGCCCCAGGGCGCGGATCAAGTGAGGCTGCGCGGCTTGTGTCGACGTGGACAAGGTTGTCTTCCAGGCGCCTCGCTTCGCTCGGCGGACAGCCGAGGCGGCTGTCCCCACATGAACAGTGCTGCTGCATGCAGGGCGAGCAGAAGTACTCGCCCCACACATTCACGTTCCTGCCTAATGTGCCGCCAGAGCGGGCTGGCCTGCCCGCTCCTGTTGCGCTTTCGCGAGCGAGGCTGCGATGTCGTCGAAGGCGGCGAGGTGCTGGTCGATATCTGCCTCGGTGTGCTGCACGGAAATCGTCCATTGCTCATCCCACCAGTAAGGTTGCGCCATCACGCCGCGGTTGACCATGCCGAACCAATAATGCCGCCACAAGTCGATGTCGATCGTGGTCCAGTCGCGGTAGTTACGAATTTCCTGTGCGTAGAGCATCAGGGCCCCGTTGGCGCCGGCTTGGGCGATGTAAGCCTGCAGCCCGGACTTGGCGATGGTCTTGCGATAACCTTCCGCAAGCTTCTTGCCCAGCTTATCGACGTGGGCGTAGTTCTCGCGCGTCAGCACGTGCCGAAACGTGGCCAGGCCCGCAGCCATCGACACGGGGTTCGTGTTGTAAGTGCCACCGTGAAACACTTTATGCTGCGAGATCAAATCCATCACATTTGGATGCGCGCCAAACGCGGCCAACGGTAAGCCCCCGCCGATCGATTTCGCGAGGCAGATCACGTCCGGCAGCACGCCGAAATATTCGCTCGCGCCACCCCAGCCAAGCTTCGCGCCAGTCTTAACTTCGTCGAAGATCAGCAGCGCGCCGTTCTTCGTGGCGATTTCGCGCAAGCCTTCAAGAAAGCCGGGCTGCGGCAAGCACAACCCAACGTTCATCAGAATGGGCTCGAGAATGATCGCTGCAATCTCACCAGGATTTTCCTTGAAGCGGCGCTCGACTGTGCCGAGGTCGTTGAAGGTGGCAATCTTCACGTTCGCGAGCGCGGACTTGGGCACGCCCAGGCCACCCGTCACAGAGTTGGGATTTGCGATGTCGCCGAACTCTGGCGCATGCGGCTTCACGCTGACGAGAGCCGAGTCGTGCAGGCCGTGGTATGCACCCTCAAATTTCACGATCTTGTCGCGGCCGGTCGCGGCGCGAGCCAGGCGGACCGCGTGCATCGTCGCTTCCGTCCCGCTGTTGCCGAAGCGGCACATCTCCACCGGAAAGCGATTGCAGATTTCTTCCGCAAGTTCCCATTCCATGTCGTGCGGCATGCCAAACATGGTGCCGCTGGAAAGGCGTTTCCCAACGGCTTTCATGACGTCAGGATGGCAATGTCCCGCCATGAGCGCACCAAAGGTAAGGTTGTGATCGATGTATTCGTTGCCATCGAGATCGCGAAACTTGCTGCCGCTGGCCTCTTTCACAAAGATGGGCCAGGGATCGTAGTGGCGATAATTGCTGGCCACTCCAAGAGGAATGCGCTTGAGATTTTTCTTGTGGGCTTCGGCGGATTTCGGCGTGCGGCGCTCGAAGGTTGAAAGTTCTTTCTGCAGCTCGGGGTACATCGAGGTCTCCGGAGGACTCAAGCCCGGCGGCGTTTCTGGCGGACCCGCGGGCCATTAGATTGCCGGGACGGAGGGCCGCCCGGATTTTGTTGGTACGATTTTACTCTTTCCACTAGAAGTAAAATTTCAACGCGAACTGCACCAGGCGCGGATCGCGAGCCTGTTGCACCTGGCCGAAAGTAGTGTCGCTAAAGTTGCCGTCAGGGTTCACGAACAGGGTCTTGTTAAACAGATTGAAAATATCGGCGCGGAACTGCAAATACTTGGCTTCCGTCAGGGAGATGTGCTTTGAAACCGTTATGTCCCACTGATTAAGGCCCGGTCCGCAGCAGACGGCACGCGGCGTGGTCGAAAATGCTCCCAAATTCGGTTCGGAGTACTGACCGGTGTTCAGATAAAGATTGGTAAGCGCCTGGCCGTTAATTTGGTATGTCTTCTTAGGGTTGAGGATCTGGAT
>DATDGM010000067.1:0-2351 GCA_036522075.1 Candidatus Sulfotelmatobacter sp. | reverse complement strand
CCCGACCTTCGCACTTCCGTGAGTCTTCCCGGTTTGACTGAACTATATTTGGTTTGTCTTCAACATCGACATTCAGAAAAAGGCCTGAAAATAGCCTTATGAAGACCTGCCCTCTTTTCTTTCGATTCGATTTCTGGCATTCTGCTGCTTCCCATGTTTCTGCGCAGCACCCTGAAAAAGAAGGATGACAAGATTCACCGCTACTTCAGCGTGGTGGAAAACCGTCGACTGCCCGACTCCAGGACCGTGCAGCGCACCGTATTGTATCTGGGTGAGATCAACGACCAGCAGCAAACTGCCTGGCGCAAGACGTTGGAGGTCTTCGACGAAGACGATCAAGCCTACCGAACCATGAGCCTGTTCCCTGATGACCGGGAAGTGCCGGCAGATGTGCTGGACAGCATCCAGGTGAAACTGAGCGCCCTGGAATTGCGACGTCCGCGCACCTTCGGCTCTTGCTGGCTGGGGTGCGAGTTGTGGCATGAACTCGGACTGGATGAGTTTTGGCAGCATTGCTTGCCGGAAGCACGGGAGGCGGTGAGCTGGGAGAAGGTTTTGCAGTTACAGGTAGTGAACTGCCTGCTCGACCCCGGCAGTGATTTTCGCCTGCACCGGCAGTGGTATGTCGATACGGCGATGGACGAGTTGCTGGAAACGGACTTCGCCGTGGCGGCCAAAGACCGGTTGTATCGCTGTTTGGACCGGGTGCTGCCGCACAAACAGGAGTTGTTTGTCTGGTTGAAACAGAAGTGGGCCGACTTGTTCCACTCGGACTTTGACGTGCTGCTCTACGATCTGACCAGTACGTACTTCGAAGGAGAGATGGAGCAGAACGCGAAGGCCAAGCGCGGTTATAGCCGGGATAAGAGACCGGATTGCCTGCAATTGGTGATCGCCTTGGTGGTGACCACCGATGGGTTGCCGTTGGCCTATGAGGTGATGAAGGGCAACACATCGGATCGCACCACGCTGCCAGCCTTTCTCAAGGAAATTGAGGACACCTACGGCAAAGCGCGGCGGGTATGGGTGATGGATCGCGGCGTTCCCAGCGAAGCCATTCTGAAAGATATGCGCTCCCCGGAACGGCAGACGTTCTATTTGGTAGGCACGCCCAAAAGCAAGATCAACCAACATGAAAAGAAGTGGCTGGATCTGCCGTGGCAAAAGGTGCGCGACTCCGTGGAGGTGAAACTGTACGAGCACGAAGGCGAACTCTACGTACTGGCCAAAAGCGGCGGGCGGCAGGCCAAAGAGAACGCCATGCGGCGCAAGCGACTGGCCCGCTTGTTGCGCAAACTGCGGGCGATGCGCAAGAGTCTGCCGAAGCGCGATCAACTGCTGCTGCGTATCGGCGCCGCCAGGAAGGAAGCCGGCCGAGCCCTTGGGTTCGTGAAAATTCAGATGCCGGCAGCGCGCCAGGCGGTCACTCGCGAGACGTTCTCCTTTGAGGTGGACAAGGCCAAGCTGAAAGCCGCCGAACAACGCGACGGCCATTATCTGTTGCGCAGCAACCTCACTGGCGAAGATCCGGCGGTGTTGTGGACGCGCTACGTGCAACTGACACAGATCGAGAGTGTCTTCCGCTCGTTGAAAAGCGAACTGAGTATCCGGCCCATCGGTCATCAACTGGAGCATCGGGCCGACGCACATGTGCTGATTGCGTTCCTGGCTTACAGTCTGCAGGTCACTTTGAAGAACCGCCTGATGAGGCACGCGCCAGGATTAACACCGGCCGCGGTGTTCGAAAAGCTGGCGACGATCCAGATGGTCGACGTCTGGATTCCCATGGTGGACGGCCGATGGCTGGTGATGCCGCGGCACACCCAGCCGGAGCCAGACGTGCAGGCACTACTGAACAAGATCCAGATCACCCTCCCTTCCCAACCACCACCGCGCATCAAGGCCTCCCAGATCCCGTCAAAATAGGTCGCCGACCCCTTACCTGTGGTGAAGACTCTTGGGTAGTGATCACTGATTCTGAAAGGGTTAGCTTCTGTCGAACCCGCGAAGTGCGAAAGTTGGGCTAGTTGCGTGCGCACTTTGATGTTCCGCTCCTGGCGGACGTTGGCCTCGCTCTCCAGGACCTGCTCCAGAAAATCGCAGTACGCCAGGTTCTTTTGGGCGGCTTGCTCGGCCAGGGCTTCATAGCCATGCACCATTTCGGTCAGGCTCAGCCGTTGCATGAGCAGTTGGATGCGTTCAGATTGCAGCGACATCGGCCACCTCCTCATACACCGCCAGCGATCGCTGCTCCACTTCCGGCGCCAGGAATCCGCGGCCAACTCCCGGGCCGGGCATCAACTCCACCGGGCCTGGTGAGCCCTCCGGCGGTGCTGGCCCGCGTGGGCGCC
>DATDGM010000066.1:0-27293 GCA_036522075.1 Candidatus Sulfotelmatobacter sp. | reverse complement strand
GGATCGAGATCCAGCCCAGCAGCGTGGTGAGCATGATGAGCAGGAAAGAAATGCCGTCAATGCCCAGCATGTAACCCGCGCCGATGGAGGGAATCCAGTTGTTGGTGGCGCCTTCGACGAACTTGAACGCGTGGCTGGTATCGAAGCGCAGGGCCCAGAACCAGGGCACGAGCGGGATCGAGACCAGGAGGCCGGCGAGCGAGAAAATGTTCGCGATCCAGCGGATGGCTGCTTTGTTCTCCTTGGGGACGAACAGAAGAACGAGCGCGCCCAGCAGCGGCGTGAAGAGGATGATCGAGAGTATGTGGTTTTGCATGAGCTTCTAGCTTCTAGCTGCTAGCTTCCAGCTCTTGCCACCTAGCTGTCTGCGGTTTGCCAGGAGCCAGGAGCTAGAAGCTAGCAGCTGCCCTTCAGTGGTACACGTAATAAAACACGAACCCTACCAAACCCGCGGTCATTACCAGCGCATACCATTGCACCAGGCCCCATTCGAACAGGCGCGCGGGATAGCTCAGCATGCGCGCCAGAATCGCCGGGCCATTGACGCCGACGCCGTCGATGATCCACTTATCCCACCAACTGGAAATGGTTGCCGTTAGGCGGGTAATCCAGCCCGCGCCGTTCACGGCGCCATCGATTATGTTGGCGTCGAACCAGGAACTGGCTTCGCCGAGACCCATCACGCCGAGGCGCACGTCTCCTAGCTTGCGGCGGCCGGTGAAGACGTAGTCGTAGCCTTCGTCGACGTAATACTTGTTGAGCAAGACCTCGTAGACCGGCGGCGCAACTTGGGCGATGGGCTCGGTGTAACCTTTGCCGGCATTCTTGTAGTAGCGCGAAGCGGCGTACCATCCGCCGAATGCGACGGCTACGGAAAGGCCCATCAGCAGATATTCCGTGGTACGCGGGCCTTCTTCGCGAGCCAAGGTTTCGGCTGCTTCCGCTTTATTTGCGAACACCGGCTCGAGAAACTTTTCGAACTGATTTGAACCGCCCATGCTCGGAGAAACCCCGAGGTATCCCGCCGTGATCGAAAAAAATGCAAGGACAAGGAGCGGCACAGTCATCGAACTGGGTGACTCGTGAATGTGGTGTTCGATTTCGTGGCTCGCGATCCGAGACGGGCTCCAGAAGGTCAAATAGATCAGGCGGAACATGTAGAACGCCGTCATCAGTGCGGTGGCGAAGCCAATGGCCCACAGTGCCCAGTGGTATCTCCACGCCTGCCAGAGAATTTCATCTTTCGAAAAGAATCCGGCCAGGCCGGGGATGCCAGCGATTGCCAGCGTCGCAATCAACATGGTGCGGAACGTGACCGGGATTTTCTCCGAGAGCGCGCCCATGTTGCGCATGTCCTGCTCGCCGCTCATGGCGTGGATCACGGAGCCGGAACCGAGGAACAGCAAGGCTTTGAAAAATGCGTGCGTGAACACGTGGAAGACGCCGGCGGCGAAGGCTCCGACGCCGAGAGCCAGGAACATATAGCCGAGCTGCGAGACCGTGGAGTAGGCGAGGACGCGTTTGATGTCGTTTTGAACGAGGCCGATCGATGCGGCAAAGATGGCGGTGAGCGCGCCGACGATGGCGACGGTTTTCATTGAGGTGGGTGCCAGTACGAACAGCGCATTCGAGCGCGCCACCATGTAGACGCCGGCCGTGACCATGGTTGCCGCGTGGATGAGTGCGGAAACGGGCGTGGGACCCTCCATCGCGTCAGGCAGCCAGACGTAGAGCGGAAGTTGTGCCGATTTGCCGCAGGCTCCTACGAATAGCAGCAGCGTGGCCAGCATGATGTGGTGCAGCGTGGCCGGCGAGAAACTTCCGGCGCGGGCGAGGTCCGTAACTTTGGTGAACTGCAGCGAGCCAAAGATCCACGCGATGAAGAACATGCCCAGAAGAAATCCGGCGTCGCCGATGCGGTTGACGATGAATGCTTTATTGGCCGCGTCGCTCGCAGACTTGCGGTGAAAATAAAATCCGACCAGCAGATACGAACACAGGCCCACGCCTTCCCAGCCCACAAAAAGCAAGACATAGTTGTTGGCCAGGATCAGGGTCAGCATGGAAAACATGAAGAGGTTGAGGTATCCGAAGAAGCGATAATAGCCGCCTTCATGCGCCATATAACCGGTGGAATAGATATGAATCAGCATGCCGACGCCGGTAACGAACAGCAGCCAGATGCTGGAGAGGGGGTCGAGAAGAAATCCGGCGTCGGCGCGGAATTCGGCGGGCGTGCCGGATTGCGTTTTGTAAGTGAGATTGCCGGTATCGCTGCCGAGCCAGGTGTAAACGACTTTCTCGAAGGGCTGATGCAAGTGCTCGGGGGTGGACGACCATGCCGTGTACTGCCACACCGCGCCACAAGCCATGGCGAAGGCCAGCACAATCGTGCCCACGCACACGGCGCTTACCGTAGACTTCTGCAGCTTGCGTCCGAAAAAGAACATGACGGCGGCGCCGAAGGCCGGGAACAGCGGGATGAGCCAGATGTGGGAAAGGAAAAACATGTCGTTGGTCGTTAGTCGCTGGTCATTAGTCGTTGGTCATTAGTCGTCAGCCGCCTGTCCTCGACCGCTCGCCTTGATGCCTTGTCATTCTGAGCGAAGCGAAGAATCTATGCACTTTCTCGCCGCCAGCAAATTGCATAGATCCTTCGCTTCCCGCAGGATGACAAGTTCTTACTGGGTACTCGGTACTGGGTACTGCTTTTCACCACTTCAGCAAATTCACTTCGTCCACGTTGATCGTCTCTTTATTACGGAAGAAGGCGATCAGGATTCCCAGGCCGACCGCGGCCTCGGCGGCGGCATCGGTGATTACAAAAATTGCGAAGACCTGGCCGTGCAGGGCCAGCGCTCCGCCGCCCATGCGGGCGGGCGTACTCTGCCAATAATGCGAGAAGGCGACCAGGTTCAAGTTCACTGCGTTCAGGATCAGCTCGATCGACATCAGTACGATCACCACGTTGCGGCGCGTGAGCACGCCGATCACGCCCAGCAGAAATAGCGCCGCGCTGAGCACCATGTAGTGCAGGGTCGAGATGTGGAGCATGGATTCCATATCAGCTACTAGCGGCTTATCTCAAATCCTCTTCTTCGCCATCACCACGGCTCCGATGATCGCTACCAGCAGCAGCAGCGACGCGATCTCGAAGGCGAACATGTACTGGCCGTATAAAAGCACGCCCACGTTTTGTGTGTTCTGGCCTTCCAGTCCCGCCGGAGGCATTCCGCCGCCGGGGAAGATTCCCTTCCCTTTGGTATAGATCGCAATGAACAGGCCGCCCAGTGCGGCGGCGGCGGCAACGCCCACCAGCCATTGCTTGTTGAACTGGCGTTCTTTCTGCGTGCGTTCGATGTTCACCAGCATGATCACGAACAGGAACAGCACCATGATTCCGCCGGCATAAAGAATGATCTGCACGCCGGCGACGAATGGCGCGTAGAGCATGAGGTAGAGCCCAGCCTGCGCCAGCAACGCTATGATCAGCGCCAACGCCGAGTGCACGGCGTTGCGGCGCGTGATCACCAGGATGCCCCCGATGAGCATGGTGCCGGCGAGCAGATAAAAGAAAAATGGAGTAGCGACCGGATTCATAGAATGCTTGCTACCCAATGCCAAAGCGGCATGGCCACGCCCGTCCAAAGTTCTGTCCGCATGCCCATGGCGGCGGTCAGGATCAGCAATCCTAATCCCGTGGGCAGCAAGACTTTCCATCCTACTTTCATGAGCTGGTCAAAACGGTAACGCGGGAACGTGCCACGATACCAGATATAGAGGTACATGAACGCGGCAACTTTGATCGAGAACCAGTAAATATCCTGGACGCGAATGAAAACGGCAGGAATAAATAGGACGAAGCCGATTAAGGCAAGCACGGCGCCAAAGCCCGCGAGGCCCATGGTTTGGATCTTGAAATAAGGATGCTTGGGCATGCGCGACGTGCTGTAGAAGCAGAGAGCGGCCAGAAATAGAAATGTGATTGCGGGAAAGAGGTTGAAGACCAGGTCCCACGTGGAACCGCTCAGAAGATTCGGGAACGGCCGCAGCCATCCTCCGAGCCACAGCGTGACTGCGATGGAGGAAACTGCGATCATGGCGGAATACTCGGCCAGGAAAAATAGCGACCAGCGGAAGCCGCTGTATTCGGTATGAAAGCCGGCGGTCAGCTCGGACTCGGCTTCGGGCAGATCGAACGGGGCGCGGTTGGTTTCAGCGACCATGGCGATAGCGAAGATACCGAATGCAATCAGGCCGAGCGGAAAAAATTTGAAGACGAACCAGACGCCCTGCGCCTGCTGCGCCTGCACGACGCCGATCATGCTCAACGTGCCGGAGGCGGTTGCGTCGCTCACCCCAGTTCCGTAGAGGCCGAGGCCTTGGCCCTGCAGGCTGGTCATGAGGATGGCGGAAACCACGGCTAGTCCCATGGCCACTTCATAGGAAACCATTTGCGCGCTCGAGCGCAGCGCGCCGATCAGCGGATAGTGCGAGTTCGAGGCCCATCCCGCCATCACTATGCCCAGCACGCTCAACGACGAAACGCCCAGCATAAAGAGGATGCCGATGTTCATGTCGGTGATGGCGTGCGTGGGGCCGAACGGAACCACCACAAAAACGGTGAACGCCGCCAGCACCACGATGAAGGGCGCGATCCAGAAGATCACTCCGTCGGCTTCGGCGGGAATGATGTCTTCTTTCAGCAGCAGCTTGATGGCGTCGGCGATGGGCTGCAGCAGACCGTGCGGGCCCACGCGCATGGGGCCGAGGCGCACCTGCATGTGCGCCAGGATTTTGCGCTCCAGCCAGTTCATGGCGATGACGGCGACGGAGAGCCCGAGGAAAACCAGCAGAATGTAGACGAAGGCCCAGAAGAAATTTCCCGCGCCGCCAGGCGTTTGGGTTTTGTTGCTAAGGTAGGACGTGACGTAGTCGATGATGGGCTGCATCAGCGGTCCACCTCGCCGAGAACAATGTCGAGCGTGCCGATTACCGCGATCACATCGGCGACCAACTGGCCGCGACACATCACGTCGAGCGCCTGCAGGTTCACAAAGCTCGGCGGTCGTACGCGAACGCGATAGGGCTGCGTGGAACCGTCGCTGACGATGAAATATCCTAGCTCGCCTTTGGGCGCTTCGATCGAGTGGTAGACCTCGCCCACCGGCGGCTTCATCACTTTCGGAACTTTGGCCATGACCGGGCCTTCGGGCAAGCCATCGACGGCTTGTGAAATAATGCGCAGCGATTGGCGGAACTCGGCCATGCGCACCAGATACCGGTCATACGTGTCGCCGTTCTGTCCGGTGGGAATTTCGAAATCGAAATTCTTGTAGTTGGCGTAAGGCTGGGCCTTGCGAATGTCCCACTTCACGCCGCTGGCGCGCAGCACCGGGCCGGTCACGCCTAGCGCGATGGCGTCTTTGGCCGAGATCACGCCGATGCCCTTGGTGCGCTCCACCCAGATGCGATTGGTGGTAAGCAGTTCTTCGTACTCGTCGATTTTCGGTGTGACGAACTTCACGAACTTTTTTACATCCTGCTCAAAGCCGTCGTACGCCTCATATTGCAGGCCGCCGATACGGAAGGCGTGCGTAGTCAGGCGCGCGCCGCAATATTTTTCGAAAATCTTGAGAATCTCTTCCCGGTCGCGGAAAGTGTAGAACAGAGGCGTGATGGCGCCGATATCGAGTGCATGCGTGCCCAGCCACAGCTGATGGCTGGCCATGCGGTTCAGCTCGGTGAGGATGACGCGAATGTATTGCGCACGCGGTGGCGCTTCCACGCTTAGAAGTTTTTCAACCGTCTCGCAGTATCCCAGGCCGTTCGAGACCGCGGCCACGTAATCCATGCGGTCGACGTAGGGATTGAACATGGTATAGGTGCGGTTCTCGGCAATTTTTTCGACGCCACGATGCAAGTAGCCGATCACGCATTCCAGGCCCATCACTTTTTCGCCATCCAGCCGCAAAATCACGCGCAGCACGCCATGGGTGGCGGGATGCTGGGGGCCCATGTTGATGACGAGCTCGTTGGCATCGAGAAACGTCTTGTCTTTCGTTTCGAGATCGAGCGTCGAGAGTGTGATGGGGTCGGTCATTACTTGGTCGTTAGTGGTTCGCTATAGCTATTGCCCGCTCTCGATTCCCAGGTTGATCTGCACCCACTCGTTATCTTGCTGGAGGATGCCGTAATCTTTGCGCAGGGGATGTCCCTTCCAGCCGTCGGGCAACAGGATGCGCTTCATGTCAGGGTGCCCGTCAAACTTGATGCCGAACATGTCGTAGACTTCGCGCTCCAGCCAGTTTGTGGTCGCCCAGATGGGGACCGAACTCGGCAAGCTCTCGCCATCGGCGATGCGCGTGGTCACGCGGATTCGCTCGTTGCGCGGAAACGAATAAAGCACCCAGACCACATCGAATTGCTTCTCGCGCTGGGGATAGTGCACGGCGGTGACGTCGACGCAATAGTCGAACTGCTCGTCATTGCGCAGGATCTGCAGAATTTCGTGAACGAGGGAGCTATCGACAATCATGTAATTCTGCCCGAGATGAGTCAGGGGCTCCACTCCCGAGCCATATTGGCGCTTGAACTTCGCCACCATGGGCGAATCCCAAGGCGTGGGCACGGGCGCCGCGGGCTTGGCCGGTGCGGCGGGCTTTGCAGCTGCCGGAGTTGCGGGTGCGGCAGCGGGCGGCTTTGCTGCTGCAGGTGCGGCGGGCGCTGCAGCTGCGGGTTTTGCGGGAGTTGGGGACGCAGGCTGATCCGCCGTGGGCTTCGGAGCGCCTTCTGGCGGCGGGGGAGCAGGCGGTTTGTTTTCGTCCGGCATGGGTCGCGAACGCGCAGTCCTCCGCCTGTGCGGAGTCTCAAGAGAACGTTAACTTTTATCAGCTTGGAGAAACGGTGTCAACGGAGGATGGGAGGGTGTCGGCAGGCCAGTAACGATTGGGTGAGTTTTTCAAAGTGTTGTCATTCTGAGCGGAATCTTTGGCTCGCGGAGCGAGGCAAAGATGGAGTCGAAGAATCCCTGGCAGCGCTACGGATGCGGGGCTCCGGTCAGCCCACTGGACCGTGCCGGGAATAGGGATCCTTCGACTGCATTGTCGTCCGCTTCGCGGACGACAACTTCGCCCAGGATGACAGCGGTAGGGAGACGGGGTCGGTCGAGATTGCTACACGCGCGCCTGCGCCTGGTACAGCTCGATCAACTCGCGGATGCGCTGCGCATCGGCTTTGCGGTGGCCGTGGCTGGTGATGGGGTCGGTGCCGCCGGTGGATTCGATGCGAATCTCCGCCCAGAACACGCCGGTTTCAATGTGGACCGACGCCACTTTCGACATAGCGATGCTCTCTTCGTTGCTGCCGAAAAAGCGCGGCTTCACCCGGCTCACGCGCACCGGACTGATCACCAGTCTGGTAGGAAACAGAAAGTTGCCGTGCGTCCAACGGCTGGCGGCAAAACTTTCGGAAGGGCCACTGGAGGCGGAGGTCGGCGTTACACCCATTCGAGCGCGCCTTTTTTCCACACCCAAATGTAGCCCACGATCAGGATGACCAGAAAAATCAGCATCTCGATCAGGCCAAACAAACCGAACGCCTTAAACTTCACCGCCCAGGGAAACAGAAAAATCGTCTCCACATCGAACACCACGAAAAGAATCGCGATGATGTAATAGCGAACGGTATAACGTCCGCGGGCGCTGTCGATGGGGTCAATGCCGCATTCGTAGGGCATCAGCTTCGATTTGCTGGGATTGTCGGGGCGCACCAGCTTGGCCGCCAGCAAGGTCACCGGCAGCAAGACGCCGACCAGAGCAATAAAGATAAAGATAGGAACGTAGTTTTGCGGCATAAAGGCCTTTGAGCGGTCCGTGCGCGCGGATCGCGGACGCAGCCATACTAGCGCCGACGGCCCGTCACTTCAAGAGAGAACGACAGAAGAGAAAAATCAAACGGCCGGAACTGGCAGCATCGGTCCATTACACTGCACAAAGTCTCCACCGGTAGAAAAGCGATAACGCTCAGTCGAGCAAGAATTCAGGCGCGGAGAAAGACGCTCAGCAGCATTTGTCAGGAAATACGAATACGGTTCGAGCCAGATCGGACTGCAGCGTGGCATCGTGGTAGTAGCGAGTCAGGATGCCCTCTTTCCAGATCAACAGGTCGGGATTCTGGCGAGAGAATTCTTCCCACTCCGCGCGTCCACAGCGGGCCATGCGTTCACGAATCAGGAAGAAATAGGCACAGGTGATGGTTTCATGGTAAAGGTTCGGCTTGCCGCGGGCGTCGGCGAAACTCCTTAACGCCGCGGCGAATCTCTCCAGCGCTTGCAGAACGGGATATTGGCGGAGATATGCGAACGCCAGGCGCACGTGATCAGCGTGATGGAAGGGATTGCCAGGGGCGGCATCCGACTCAAAGCGCAGGATGACTTCTTCGTCGGTGAGTTCTTTGGCCGTCATTATTTTTTCCCGTTGAAGCCCGGAGGCGCCTTCGACCGCGAGCACTCTGAACAGCCCTGCCGCCCGCAAGCCATTCGCAGCTACGAACCTTTTGCGGCCGCGACCGCCCAGGCCGCGGTGGCGTAGATGACCAGGTTGCCGATGCCGTACATGCCGTGCAGTAAGTGAATGAGGATGGCCATGGTGAAGACGGCGACCAACAACCACGCGCCGCGAACCGTGGTTTGCGGAATGAGCAGAAGAACGCAGCCGAGAATTTCGCCGCATCCCAGAACCAGCCGGACGAAGCCCGGCAGATGGGTTCTGGTGAAGTCGCGCGCGGCGCTGGGGAGGACGAACATCACGGCTTCGATGAGGATCACGACGCCGAGCGCCCACTGCAGTGCCGTCAGTGCGGTTTTCGCATGGGTAGAGCTCATCGGTTCTCCTTGGCTATTTATCCGCGGTCCGCTTGCGGGCGGATCGGTTCTTGATTTCCTTGAGACGGTGGCTGGCGCTGGAATCCAGATCTAAGTCGTAGAACTTCTTCAGCTGCTGGATGCGTTCGAGCGACGTGGGACTGAACGGGGTCTTACCGTCGAAGGCGTGGAGCACGATGCCTTCGAGCAGGTCACCGAGAGTCATGTCATGGTACTCGGCGAAGGCCTTGAGGACTTTGAGAATGCGCTTCTCGATGCGAACGCCGGTTTGCACCCGTTCGACTACGAGTTTGGCATCGTCGATCACTGGTACCAGTGTACCATGGTACACATAATTGTTTCAAGTCCTGGACTGCGGCCGCGGGAGCAAGACTCCTGAACCGCAAATGGCACAGTGGAACTCGGAGGGCGGTTGCCGAAGAGTCGTGACGAGTCATTGTTTATAATCGCTGTTCCCGCTTTCATGACGAAAGGATCCATTGGGACTCGACGACGAAATTTACGAACTGCGGCGCGAAAAACTGAAGCGGATTGAAGCGCTCGGCCAACTCGCCTACCGCACCAAGTATGAGTTCACGCACACGATTCCGCTGGTTCTGGCGGCTTACTTGCCGAAGACAGCGGAGGAACTTGAGGACCAGCGCGTGAACGTGCGCGTGGCCGGACGCATCATGGCGATTCGCCTCATGGGTAAGGCTGGATTCGCGCACCTGCAGCAGGGCGGGCAGAAGCTGCAGATTTATGTAAAGAAGGATGCGGTCGGTGAAAAGGGCTTCGAGCTCTACAAACTGCTCGACCTCGGCGACCACATCGGCGCCAGCGGATACCTCTTCCGCACCCGCACCGGCGAACTCACGGTGCATGTGGAGGAAATCACCTTTCTGAGTAAAGATCTGCTGCCTCTACCAGAAAAGTGGCACGGGCTCACCGACGTGGAGCTGCGCTATCGCCAGCGCTATGTCGATCTGGTGATGAATCCCGAAGTGCGAGACGTATTCATGAAGCGCAGCAAATTGGTGCAATCGATGCGGCGGACGATGGAGGCGCACGGATTCATCGAAGTGGAAACCCCCATGATGCAGCCGATCGCCGGCGGGGCAGTAGCGCGTCCGTTTGTGACGCATCACAACACGCTGGACATGGATTTGTATCTGCGAATTGCGCCGGAACTTTATCTGAAGCGGCTGGTGGTGGGCGGGCTGGATCGCGTGTATGAGATCAACCGCAACTTCCGCAATGAGGGGCTGGGCTGGCGGTGGAATCCGGAGTTCACGATGCTTGAAGCGTACCAGGCCTACACCGACTACCAGGGCATCATGAATATTACCCAGGAGGTTATCAGCGAGGGCGCAAAGGCCGTCAACGATTCTACTAAATCGAAATGGGGTGAGCAGGAGATCGACTGGGCCAACTGGACACGGCTGACGATGCGCGAAGCCATTATTTATTACTGGCCCGCCGCGGCTGGAGCGAAGCCGGAGATCAGCGACTTCGCTTCGCGCGATGGAGTGAAGAAACTTGTCGAGCGGTTTAATGCGGCACATCCGCACATGGCATACGACCAGAATGAGCCTGCCGGAAAAACTGTCGCGGGCCTGTTCGAGGCCATCGCCGAAGAGCACCTCATCCAGCCGACGATAATTTACGAGTTCCCTACGGCCGTTTCGCCGCTTTCCAAGCAGAAGGCAGACGAGCCGGACTGGACTGAGCGGTTCGAGATTTATGCCGGACAGATGGAAATTTCTAACGGCTTCAGCGAACTGAACGACCCCGAAGATCAGCGGCGGCGTTTTGAAGGGCAGTTGCAGGAACGCGAGCGCGGCGACGAAGAAGCTCACCAGATGGATGAGGACTACATCCGGGCGCTCTCTTACGGAATGCCTCCGGCTGGCGGAGTGGGCATTGGTGTGGACCGGCTGTGCATGCTGCTGACGGATTCGCATACGATTCGCGACGTGATTTTGTTTCCGTTGTTGCGGCCGGAAAAGAGCTCAACCGTAGAGGGCACGGGGAAAACGGAGGAACATCACTGATTACTTGCACGGTATTGGCTTATAGGTACCTCCCAGTGCACTAGTATTGGTGCAGCCTGATTTTTATACTCTTTGCGTTCGTTTGGGTTTTTCGTCGGCAGCGCTGCCGTAGCGTCCCGGGTTCTGTGGACACTGGGTCGGTGGCGCTTTGCTTTTTTGGTCCTTGGCGGCGATCCCTTACTTCCTGGCGCTGCGGGCTTCGTTGTTAGCCGATGCTGTTCGCGGCGGCTCATACGGGGGCCTGTCGGGATTGAAGTTCAGGCTCAGGTAATCAATTAGTGCATCGCGGTCGGCTGGATCGACCACAGCTCCCCATTTGGTCATCTTGTCGACTTCTTTCGCCCACGTGGTCTTGCTCAGCCTTTGCTGCAGGATGATACGGGCTTCGTGGCATTCCAGGCATGCCGTGGTGGCCTTGGCCTGCATGGCTCCGGTGGGCAGACCTTCGGTTAACTTAGTCGATAATGGATTTTCCGATATCGCCATGAGGGGTAGTAGACCGGCGGATAATACCAGAATCGTTAAATACCGCCGGGCCGCCCCCGAGCAGACAGTCCAGAGTGACAGTGCCCATACAGTTCTATCCCCTTGGCTTCCAGCCGACTTTTCTGGTTTACATTCACGCCACATGGACTTTCACCTGATCGACCGCGTTATAGAGATAACCGCTGGGATTCCACGCTGCAGTGGCGGGCTGCACTCGACCCTGAGAATCGGTGGCGCGAGAAAGAATCGCGTAGTCGCCGGTCTTGGCTTTCCATTCGTAGCGCCATAGGCGCCAGGCGTAGTGGGCCTGCTCGCGGCCGAGTCTGGCGGCATTCCAGCTAGAGCCCCCATCGGTTGAGATTTCCACTTTCACGACGTCGGCCTCGCCTGCCCAAGCGGTCCCCTGGACCATGAGGTTGCCGGCAGTCAATCTTTCTCCGTCGGCCGGGCCGGAGATAACAGACTTCACCATGAGCGCAGTCACCGGGTGGGTATCTTCGGGCTTCACCGCTTCTCCCGGTTTCACGGGCTGGTTGGGAAGGCGATAGCCTGGGCTCATGAAGTTGCCCACGAATTCGGTTTCGAGAATCTTGATCTCGGTGAGCCACTTGCACGAAGCTGCGCCAATCCACCCCGGCACCAGGGCGCGCGCGGGAAAGCCGTGATGCTTGGTCAGGGGCGCACCATTCATATGCGTGGCCACGAGCGTGTCGATATCAAGCGCTTTTTCGATCGGGATGCTGCGTATAAAAGGAGGAACTTTGCCCGGGACTTCGTCGAGTCCGCGGAACATCACATGCTTTCCGCCCGGCTTCACTCCCGCGCGCTGCAGCACGTCGCGCAGGCGAGGACCAGAAAACCGCGCCGTGCTGACCGCGCCTTTACCCCACTGAATGCCAGGAACCTGCGGCCGGTGTAGCCCGCGGCCATTCCCGGCGCATTCCAGCGTGTTGACTACAGCGTGAGCCTCAAACTTTGAAAGCTCTGCCAGTTGCAGCGTGAGTGGCGTTTCGACTTCGCCCCCAATCGTGAGTCTCCATGCGTCGGCCCCGATCTCGCTTGGCTCGTGCATGTGGTTGCGTACGAAGAAATGAGGAACCGGCGTGAGCCAAGTGTTGAAGTACTCGACCGGAGTTTCAAGGTCGACGAAGCGGAACGATCGCAGGATCATGCCGTCTTCGCCGGGAACCTCGACGCGTTGCTCGGCGAAGGCGAACGCGTTGGGCAGTATGGACGATATGGCTCCGGCCGCCACCGCGGCACCCGATAGTTGCTTTAAGAAATCGCGTCTCGAAGTCATGAGGATCGGTCCAACCAGATCCGATAACAACGGTCGAGCAGGTTGCCAGTAAACCACCTTATCTTAATCGTAACGCCACCGGCACGAAAAAGGAGAGTAGCCAAAATCGGGCCGAGCGGCGATTTCTGAAGGGAAACGTCCCTCAGAAGATGTAAATACTGTCGAACTGCAGACGTGTCAGCCACGGCTGGGTCGTGGCCAGCGGACGGCCGACTAAAGCGCTGAAGCCCAGCTGCACGTTGCGATCGAATTGATAGAAGAAGTCGAGGCGATGCTGGGTGACGTTGGTGCCCTGGCGAATATCGCTGTAGTTGAAATTGCCCAGCACGGCTTCGCGTTCGATATACATGTGGGTGTATCCGAACTGCATATCTCTCTTCTCCTGCAGACGTCCAATTCTTCCTTCTGCCCAATAGCCGCGCCGCTGATTCGCAACGCAGGGCGCGTTTATGGTCTGGGTGTAGGTCTGCGTGGCGGTGTTCGCGGGAGCAGCAGCGATATTCGAGAGGTTTCCGCACGCGCCCATGTTCTGTACATAATCGCCAATGAAGGACAAAGGAAGCCGGGAATGTCCCGTGTCAATGTCCAGGCGGGCAATGTTATCGAATAAGGAGAACTTCGAGGCGAACTGCGCATTCGTGATCGCAGTCACGCCCGTCGGATAGGCCACGCCGCCAACTGTGATGATCGTGGTACCAGTTGTAGTGTACGTCGAATCCTGCACGGGGTTGCCGGAAGCCAGCGGCAGGGCTCCGGTAAAAGGAGTCTGAGGATTCTTGCTGCCGGCGCGTGCCAACGCCAGAGCAATCGAATCAGCACCACGGAAATCGTAAAATCCCGAAAACAGTCCCAGGGTGACATGGGGACCCAGTTGCCAGGAAGTCTGCAACTGGCCGCCGTAGGTGATCTGCTGGGTGATTCTCTTATCCGTGGATGAGACGCCCACCACTTCGGCGAACGGCAATTCAAATCCAATCAGAGCGACTCGCTTCAGGACGGGCGTGTCGAGTTTGAAACCTAAAGTCTGGGCTGCGCCTTCCGGATTCAAGTCTTTATCCCAGGTGAGCTCGGTGTTGTACCACGGGTAGCGGAATTTGCCGCCGATGACGGTGATGGCCTTGAACTGCCTGGGCGTGAATTCCGCGAAGGCCTGGTCGAGGGCGATGGGTTTGCGCGTATAGAAGCCGGTGAGCGTCTGGTTGGTGGTGGTGGGATCGTTGACGTCTCCGCTGGCGAGCGTGATGCCGGTACGGAACTGCGTCCCGAGATCGGCGAGGGCATTGAAACGCACCCGCACGCGACCGTGAGCGCGATCGAGGGATTCGTCGGTGGGCCCGCCGAAGAAAGGCTCGGCGCGCAGCCGCACGTCGCCGCTGAAGGAGACGGGACCAAGGCCTTTGATTTGCCGCTCGAGATTGCGGATGCGCTCGTCGGAGCTTCCGGCATGCACGCTCTGCACGCTGGCTGCGACCTGGGATTGGGCGGAAGTTTGTTGATCTTTCATGGGGGCATCCCCCTGTGTCGGCTTCTGCTGCAGCGGAGAGGATTCGGGAAGAACGGCGGAAGCTGCGGACGGCGCAGATTGCGCCGGCTCCAGGGCCGGATTCTTGCTCTCCAGTTGGGCCTGCAAAGCGCGAATCTCCTGCTGCTGTGCTGCGAGAGCATCTCTTAGAGCCTGGATGTCGGCTGCGGTCACGGCGGGCGAGGTCGGCGCGACGTCCGATGCTTTTGCGGCGGGCGCGGCCAGGGCTGGAGTTTGTGCCCATGCGCCCCCAGCGAGCGCTAGTGCCACGAGGCTGGTGAACAGCAGGTTCGTCGTCGCTCTCATGCAGAACCATTCCTTTCAGTCTTGGCGTTCCCGGAATCCTCATGAATCGAGGGGATATATAAGTATATATATCGACTAACTAGACTTTAGCACTCGATGCACTGCTTTGCATTACGGATTGGTCAATTTTTTTGGAAAGTCTGAGTCGCTAAACCATCCAGGCGCGACTCCGCGCCGAGCAGGGAGCCGTTAGTCCGACTTGCTGCCCACCACCATGGGCAGGATGCTGCCTGCTTCCCTCTTTTGCCCGCGCTGACGCTTGGATTTACCGCTGCGCGGGCCCGGCTCTCGAATAAGATCTGCCAGGGTCGTGTGTTCCAGGATTCTCGCTGCTGCGTCGCGTACGTCGAGGAAGACCTGATAGAGCGCCCGATGCGGCAGGTCGCGGCCGATCAGCACGCGCAACTGCTCGGCATCGCCAAAGGGCGCCAGAGGGCCGTCAATCAGGCGAATGATCTCGGCCAAGTGAATCTCGCTGGGCTCGCGACGCAGCTGATAGCCGCCCTTGGCTCCGCGCACGCTTTCGACCATGCGCGCATTCTTCAACTCCAGCAGGATCAGCTCCAGGAATTTTTCCGGCAGATCTTCTTCATAGGCAATGTCTCGGATCTTGATGGCGCCCTGATGATGACGGCGGGCCAGCATCATCATGGCCTGCAGCGCGTAGAGTCCTTTTTGAGAAATTTTCATAGGTTGCCGATTATGCCATAAACTCGACTGAACCAATAGACTTTATCGACGATGCACGCCGAGTGCCATCGCTTCCCTGCTGCGATGCTCGCGTCACTCTTTTGAATTGAGTCACTTGCCCGCTGTGGGAACTGTGGGCAAAGTTGTCCGGGGTGAACCAGTTTGCAGTTTTGCTGCGAACGAGTTCATTCCGGCTCGGCTCCCACACGAATGACCTGTACCGTAATGTTGTCGGGACCGCCCCTTTCGAGAGCCTTGTTCACCAGCGCCCGGCAGCACTTTTCCGGATCAAACTCATTCACCGTGTTCACCACTTCGCGTTCCTTGACCAGGCCCCAAAGGCCGTCGGTGCAAAGAACCAGGGTATCGCTCGGCTGCAGCGGAACGGGCTGCGGCGAGACGTCGGCAGCGACTTCATTTCCTGATCCTAAGGCAGCGGTCAGAATATGCCGCTGGGGATGCGATTCCGCATCTTCGGCGCGCACAATTCCGCTTTCCACGAGTCGCCCTACATAGGAATGGTCGCGAGTAAGGCGGGATAGTTCGAAGCCGCGGATCAAATAGAGCCGGCTGTCGCCGACGTGGGCGAAATGCAGTTCATACCCGCGAATCACTAAAGCGGTGCACGTGGTTCCCATGCCCCGAAGTTCGGGATGGGTTTCGGCGTAGTTCTGGATACGCTCGTGCGCGGAGGCAAAGGCCTTGGCCAGCGCGGGCTTGGGATCTTTTTCAAAGGTCTCGTCGTAGACTTCGCGGACGGTTTCGACGGCCAGGCGGCTGGCTTCCTGACCGCCCTCATAGCCGCCCATGCCATCGGCGATCACCGCTAGCCGGCCCTTGCGGCGGAATTCCTCGTCGTCCTGCGGCTCCCAATAGAGACAGGAATCCTCGTTATTTTCCCGCTGGCGGCCAACGTCGCTGAGACACGCCACTTCCATCCCGGGCTTTACGTCCATGCCGTGAATCATCATCGGACCACAAAGGCCGCCACTCGAAAATCCTGGCGCGCCAAATTCAGCTTCAGTTTGAACTTCAGTCAGGGCGAGGCTTGGTCATTATAAGGGAAGCTCCAAATCCTGCGATCTTTGGTTCAAGATCCAGGTTTGCCGAGGAAGTATTTTGGTCGATTGCATCCCTCATTCTCCGAAGGAACTGCTCTAATGCAAATCCGTGAACAGCCGATAGAACCTGAGCAGGTGCGTGGAATCGGGCCGCCGCGACTCAGGGCAATTATGAAGATTCTTCTGGTGGAAGACAGCAAGTTTCTGCGGTTGGCCACGGAGCGAGCGCTGTCCCGCGCAGGTTACGAAATGAGCTGCGCGGCTGACGGCGAAGAAGCGTTACGCATGGCGCGAGAGAAGATGCCAGATTTGATTCTCTTGGACATGTTGCTGCCGAAAATGAGCGGGCCCGACGTGCTGCGGGCGCTGAAAGTCGACCCCGCGACGGCGGTGATTCCGGTGGTGGTTCTCAGCGCCATGTCCCACAAGAACGCCGCCAGACTCCAGGCGGACGGCGCATTCGCCTTTCTGGAAAAGTCGGAACTCGCGCTGGATCAGGGTTCTGAACCGCTATTGATCAAACTTGAGAGCATGAGAAAAGACCTGGCGGCGGCGGGCCAGCGGAGGTAGCGCTTTTGCGCTGCCTTCCAGTTTTGCGATGGTTGCACCGTTGCGAAACCGTCACCTGGCATTGGGCAGCAGGCCCTTCTCAACGAGCACGGGCGGCTTGCGGTGATGCGTGGCCTGCTCGTACGCGTAGGCCCAGCCGATCAAGTCGCCGTCCCGCCAGGGCCGGGCTGAAATCTCTAACCCAAACGGCAAGCCATCGGGATAAAACCCTCCCGGAACCACGATCGCAGGAACGCCAATCTGGTTGATGAATCCCGTGTCGCTGTGCGGACCTCCGCTGATTCCGCCGTCCTGCGGCATGGTCTCATCGGGCGGAGGCATCTGGGCCGCAGGGTAGACGTAGCCATCGAGATGCAGCCGGTCGAGCGTCTCGATATAGTCTTCAAGCGCCTTGCGACGGGGACCGATCACGTTGGCTTGGGCGTGCGGATCGCTCTCAAACACGGCTTGCACCACCGGCGCTCGATCCTTGCGCGTGGTCTCGTCGCTGCCTCCGATGATCGTAGCCGGCAAACGGGAGCCAACGGCTTTTTGATATTCGTCCGCCGAGTGGTATTGCGCGGGACCATACTCGGCCAGGAATTTTTCCGTTCCTTCGCGGACATAAGGGAAGGTACCGACACGAGCTACGGTCACGGCAAAGCTATCGGGGAGGATGGCATCATCAAAGACCACGGTTGCGCCAGCGGCGCGCAGGCCGTCCAGCGATTTCATGAATGCCTCGCGAGTGTCGGCGTGAAGCGGCAGGCGGGACGCTTCCGTATCGCCTGCGACTTCGGCCGGCGTCTCCGACGCGGGAATGCCCTGAAACGGAATTCCGGCTCCCGCAAGAATGAAGGCGGGAACGCCGAAACGTTTGCCCTTGAGCGCGTCGGTTTTCAAGTATTGGGTATAGGGACCGGGCTGGGCCTTGCCTTCAGAGCCGAGCGTGCGCGGATCGAGCGGATCCTCTCCCACCATGACATCGAGAGCGATGGCTGCCGAGGTCACGTCGCGGGCGATAGGACCGGTGTTGTCGAGCAGCCAGTCGAGCGGCGCGATACCAGCGATGCTCACCAGACCGCGTGTGGGAAAAACACCTACGACGGAACTCGTTGACGACGGCATGCGAATCGAATTGCCGGTGTCGGTTCCGTTGCCGAGCACGGCATAGTTCGAGGTGACCGCAGTGACCGTGCCTCCCGACGAACCACCGGGACTGAAGCGAACATCGTAAGCATTGCCGGTGCGTCCGTAGGCCGTGCTGCGATTGGTGTCACTCGCGGCAAAATCCGGCATATTCGTTTGGCCAAGGATGATCGCTCCGGCAGCGCGCAGTTTGGTGATGATGGTTGCATCTTTGGGGGCGATCAACTCGTGGCCGGGGATCATGTATCCCTTCCATCCATCGGTAGTGATCAGGCCCTTGATGCTGGTGTTGGCCTTGGTCACAATCGGAACGCCCCACAGTGGTCCGCGCACAAAATCTTTGCCTCCGGCTTTCGCTTCGGCGTCTTCACGGGCGGCGGTGGCGAGGGCATTGGTGAGATCCAGGTTCTGCACCGCGCGGTAGATTCCGTTGTATTTGTCGATGCGCGCCAAGGACCAGCGCACGACCTCGGTGACGGTGTATTTATGGCTGCTGTAAAGCTGTTCCAGGCGCGGGACCGTGACTTCGAGCAGGTCGCGATCCATGGCTTCTTGTGTGGGATGTTTCTTCGTAGCGGAATCTCCTGTCTGAGCGTAGCACCCGGTTATGAGCGTGGTCAGCATAACCAGGCAACGGAAAAGGTTAGCTCGTATCTTCATGAGATCCTCTATGAGATTTCTCGCGGCGTGTAGAGGAGGGTACCAAAACGAACATTGGTTGTGCGAGAAAACGGACTGCCCGGACGACAATGCTCTGCGGCAGCCCACCCGCTTCTTGAATGCCATACTTTTCCAGTACACTGACTATCCACGAGGGATGGCCTTGCACAAACTCAGATCCTATTTCCAGCGCGGGTGGGTCGCGCTTTCTATCTCGCTCTTATTGCTCACCGTGTCATCGATCGCTCAGTCTGTGCCTCCGGAGCTTGCGAACAGCCTCCAATGGCGACTGATTGGGCCGTTTCGCGGCGGCCGCGTAGTCGCCGTGGCCGGCGTGCCCGGCGACTCTACTACTTTCTATTTTGGCGCAGTGAATGGAGGCATCTGGAAGACCAGTGACGCCGGAACCGTCTGGACTCCAATTTTTGACGGTCAACCCGTCGGCTCCATCGGCGCGCTCGCCGTGGCCCCCTCCGACCCGAAGACCATCTACGCCGGAACCGGCGAGTCCGACATTCGTTCCGATCTGTCTTCCGGCAACGGGGTCTACAAGTCCTCTGATGGCGGCTCGACCTGGACGCATCTCGGCCTCGACGACACGCGCCAGATCAGCCGCATCGCGATCGACCCGCACGATGCGAACGTGGTCTATGTTGGCGCGCTCGGCCATGCTTATGGGCCGAACGAAGAACGCGGCGTCTACAAGTCGGTTGATGGCGGCGCGCATTGGAGCAAGGTTCTCTATGTGTCCGCCGACGTGGGCATCTCCGATCTGTCGATCTGCTCCGGCAATTCGCAGATTTTGTTTGCTGGCGCGTGGAATAGCCATCGACCTCCGTGGAGCACCTACGCTCCCATGGATGGGCCCGGCGCGGGACTTTACCGCTCGGTCGATGCGGGCAAGACATGGTCGCGGCTCACAGGCAGCGGATTGCCCGACGGCGATTGGGGACGCGTTGGGGTTGACGTTGCGCCGGATGGCAGGCGCGTTTACACGCTCATCCAAGCGAAAAAATCAGGCCTTTATCGTTCCGACGACGGCGGCGATACCTGGACGCTGGCCAACACAGATTCACGCCTCACCAGCCGCGCCTGGTATTTCAACAGCATCACTATCGACCCGCGCAATCCGGACGTGATTTATGTGCCGAACGTTGCGCTGTACCGTTCCGAAGACGGGGGGAAAACCATTTCGATTGTTCGCGGCGCGCCCGGCGGCGACGATTACCACCAGATCTGGGTCGATCCCACGAACTCTTCGCGCATGGTTCTCGGAACCGATCAGGGCACCACGATTAGTCTCGACCGCGGCCAGACCTGGAGCACGTGGTACAACCAGCCCACGGCGCAGCTCTACCACGTGATCACTGACAACCAGTTTCCCTACGTCGTCTATGGCGCCCAGCAAGATAGCGGGAGCGCCGCCGTTCTTAGCCGCACCGACCATGCGCAGATCACTCCTCGCGATTGGTTTCCAGCCGGCTCTAGCGAGAGTGGATACATGGCGCCCGATCCCAAGCACCCGAATATCGTGTATTTGACCGGAACCTACGGCACGGTTGACCGCTATGATAAGCGGACGGGTCTCAGCCAGAATATTACTCCGTGGCCAGCCCTCACATTTGGTTCTGAGATCAATCAGCGGAAGTATCGTGATCCCTGGACTCCAGTGCTGCTTTTTTCTCCCGCTGACTCGACTACGCTTTATCTCGGAACGCAATACGTAATGAAGACTGTGGATGGGGGACTGCACTGGCAGACCATCAGCCCTGACCTCACCGGAGCGGTGCCTCCAACTGGAGATCATAAATCCGCCGGCAAGTCTGAGGTACCTCCTACCGTCGAAAATGCGAAGCAGGGCGGATATGGCGTGGTGTTCACGATCGCTCCGTCCTCCTTAGACCATGATCTGATCTGGGCCGGAAGCGATACCGGTTTAATTCACCTCACGCGCGATGGCGGAAAAACCTGGAAGGATGTAACTCCTCCGAGCCTGAGCGCGTGGAGCAAAATCTCGCTCATCGAAGCCTCGCACTTCGATCCGGGTGTTGCTTATGCCGCCGTGGATCGCAGCCGGCTTGAGGATCGCACTCCCTATCTCTATCGCACTCGCAATTACGGCGCTACCTGGCAACTGATCACCAGCGGCATCGCTCCGAACGCCTTCTTGCGCTCCGTTCGGCAGGACACGGAGAGAGACAGCGAGAATCGCGCTTTGCTTTTCGCCGGAACCGAATCCGGACCTTATGTCTCATTCGACGATGGCGACCACTGGCAATCCCTGCAACTGAATCTGCCCTTTACCTCCATACGCGATCTAAACCTTCACGGCGATGATCTCGTCATCGCTACCCATGGCCGCTCTTTCTGGATTCTCGACGACATCACGCCCCTGCGCCAAGCGGCACGAGCCGCAAAGGCGAATGCGTTCTGGCTCTACCATCCTGCGACGGCAATTCGCATCGACAGCGACTCCTTCTCGGGCACGCCCATTCCGCCGGAGGAGCCCACCGCCGAGAACCCTGCCAGTGGCGCGATCATTGACTATCTCCTGAAGTCTCCAGCCAGCACGGTCACGCTGGAAATTTTCAGCGCGCCGAAGAAACTGGTGCGCAAATTCTCGTCTGAGGCTAAGTCGGGAAATAAACACGCCGAGGCGCACCCTCCCCTGCCCATCGCGGAGCGCTGGTTTCCCAAGCCCCAAGCCCTCATGGCAACTCCCGGAATGCATCGTTTTATTTGGAATCTTACTTGGGGCAGTTCGGGCGAATTCAACGGCGACGAGGACTCCGATTACCGCAGTCCCAGCGGCCCCAAGGTTGTGCCTGGAGTTTACGATGTCAAACTGACCGTCGACGGACAGACGCAGAGTCAACCTTTGAAAGTCGTCATGGATCCGCGTTCGCCCGCGACTGGCGAGGTGTTGCAGCACCAACTGCAACTCGGGCAGCAAACCTACGGTGAAGCCATGCGAGCGCGGCAAGCGCTCGCCGAGATTGCCGCCACCCAGAAAAAACTCGCTGACGCGGCCCCGAAAGTGGAGCAAAATCCCGCGGTCAAATCGGCCGTGGCAGAAGCGCAGGAGGAACTAGCGAAAATTGTCAATGGAGTGGAGACCGGCTCACCGCAACTCGGGGGATTGCAAAGCGCCTCCACCGAACTCGTCTCGGCGCTACGCGTGATCGAATCCGGCGATCGCGAGGTGCCTTCGCAGGCGATTGCCGTCTACCAGGAATCCAGCCAGCGTGCCAAAGAAAGCACCGCCGAGTGGACCAAGTTCAAGCAGGCGAAATTGCCGACGCTGAATCAGAAGCTGAGCCAAGCGAGTCTGCCGCCCATTTCAATTACGGAGATTGAGAAAGAATTCGAATTCCTTATCTCGCGCTAAAGGAGCGAGCAGTCGTACAAGGCGAAGGGATCTCTGTTACTCCAACAGGAATCGGATTGGCGTCGGTTCGGCACGTTTGTTTACCTGCGCTGCCGCAGGGTGCTTGAGCAGTTCTGCAATCGCCCGCTCGAGGATTTGCCGCTCTTCACCCCAAAGGCCGGTAAAGCGGAACGGCTGCATAAAGATCGGGCCGCCCTGCATGGGAAACAGCATCTGCGCCTTGGGGCTCACCATGGCGTCGGCAAGATAGATTGTGAGGCTGACGGTGGCTCGTTCGTCCACGCAATTGTCGAGTTCGAGTAGCCCTCCCGTCATGGAAATACGCCGTACTCTCGCGCGGAACTGCCGGCCGTTCTCCAGTTGAACCACGGCGGCGGTGCCGCCCTGCGGACGCACCCGCGGAGCACGTTGCTCTAAACGAAAGTTGGGGGAGTCAGTCATTTAACAATCTCCCTTCTGACGAATCTCAGCTGCCAGTCTCTGCTCAAAGAATCTCTTTCTCGATCTTTATCGTTCGGTATCGTTCGCCGTCGCGGCTAGGAAATCGGATCTGCGTTCAACGGCCTTCCCGGCATTTCGGTCAGGCTCGGATCAATCGCCAACCGGCCCTTACGCTGCATCAATTTCCAGTCATATTCAAACGCCGTCCCACAATCCAGGCAGATTTGATAATGCCGGTCATTGGCGTCAATTCGTGGCCACGCAAACCGGTGCGCGCACCAGCTTCCGAAAAACCGTTTCAAGAGGCTCATTGCTTCGCCCCCTGATTGCGATCTCGCCACAAATCGAGCCAGCGGTGAAAGAACGGTTTGGAGCGGCCGTCGAGCAGACTCTCCAGGCTCGACAGCAGAACTCCCGTCGGTTGCGACTTCGACAAGAAAGTGTCGACGGACTTGAGCTTGCTTTTCGGCAACGGTCCGTAGGCGGATAGAAGCATGATTGGAACGTTGGATTTGATCCGCTTCATCTTCGCGGCTATAACGTCGCCGCTCATGCCGGGCATCTGGTAGTCGAGCACCACCGCGTCCACGGTGTGGGAACGGAACAGCTTCAGCCCTTCGTCGCCGCCGGTGGCCTCGAGAACTTCATAGCCGTTTTTCTCGAGCAACATCTTGCGGCCGATCAGCCCGTTCCAATGATCGTCAATGCAGAGAATTTTCGATTTCAGCCGAGACATAACAACTCACTTCCATTCGGCCAGAATATGTTGATATCAGCGACGGGTCTCCTGTGGCGGGAAACTCTCAATTCGCTGTTCGTGAAGTGGCGGCAGATTGATTCTGTGCCACTTGCCTGCCACTTTCAAATTACGAACGTGCAATGGAGCAGCGGTTACCCCATGTTCCCGGCAAGGGTCCTGAAGCGAACAAACCCCGGAGAGTGCCGTCGCGATTAGAAGTCATGTCATAAATAGTTTGGAAGAGCGCGGCTTCAGCCGTGCGGCCCAAGGCTGAGGAAAAACCAGGACTTTAGCTCCTGAGGGAGGCTTGCTTAACTCAATCACTTTATTCATGAGATGGCCTAGATTCGTTTCAGACTCTGTGGTCGTTCGCGAGGCTTTCACGAACCCGTGTAGATCTGGAACGGCGCCCAGTAAAACGGCTTGCGGAAGTTGCTCGACCGCAGCAGCGTGAGTTTGGCGTGGCGCAGCGCGGCGTCGGGCGTCTCGCCTTTTTTCAGCCCGGCGTAGAGTTCGTCCATGAGCTGCGGAGTAGACGCGTCACTCACATCCCACAAAGCTCCGATCACGTTGTGCGCGCCGGCGCGCACGAAGGCCCACGAAAGCCCCACCAGTCCTTCTCCCGAATAAGCGCGCGCCCCCGCACTGCGGCAGGTGGAGACGGTGACCAGCTCGGCCCGCAGCGGGTGTTGAATTATGTCGCGGGCGTAGAGCTTGAACGAATCTTCTTCGGCGCCAGACTTTGATGCGCCAACCTTCGACAACACGATAGCCGAGTCGAGAGGATTCAAGCGGCTGGCGGTTCCGTGAGCGACGAAGTGAACATAGGAAAAACGTTCCGGTTTGCTGGCGAGATACGCGGGCGGGCTGGCCTGATCGCCTGCGAACACTTGCTCCTGGGCGGGTAGAAAGTGTTTCTCGATACGCTGCATCTCGACGGAAGCTTCGGGCAGGTGGGGGAAATCCGCGTTCGGCGAAACCGCGTCGCCGAACAGAAGCAGGTTGCCCGCCCCATTGCTACGTCGGGCGTGAAAGGCCTGGAGCATGCGGAGCGAGCTGGCGCTGGAGATTGTGACGTCTTCGATCCAATAGTGAGGCTGGGGTTCGGAATCTGGCCTACCAGAACCTGGCGATCCTGCACCCGGCAAACCAGAATGTGGCAGCGCAGGAACCAGCAGCGTTTCGAAATTCAGGCTGTTCAGCGTGCCATCGGGGATGATGAACACTTTCGCGGCATTGGCTGGAACTCCCGACGCTGAGTTCGGTGTGGAGCGGGCACTCTTGCCCGCTGTCGGCGCCGTGTTTTTCAGTGACGCGCTTTTCGGCGCCACTCCCTTCGGCAAGAGCTCCTTCGCTGGGTCGACCAGCATTCCATAGAGCGCGCCTCCGTCGTCGCTGGCGGTGGTCAGCGACTCGCGTTGCTCGATGATGGCTTTGCGGTACCGATCAACTCTGGTCTTGATCTCGGCCGCAGGCGGAAGCGGAAACAAAGCAATTTTCTGCGGCGTGATCGCCCAAAGATAAGACTGCTCTTCGCCCAGCCAGTAGAAAAGAACAGTGCCGCCAGCGCGGCGCGCAATTTCCTGCGCATTCACGGGATCGAGACGGAACGAACTTCCCTTCTGCAAAATTCCCAAACCTTCATTGAGCGTGCGGCCGCGGCTGTACTCGGCGACTTGCAGCGCCTGATTCGTTTTTCCCTGGGCGACTAGAAAATGAATGTAGTCGTCGTAAATGCGTGCGGCGTTGGTGAGAAATGGCAGCCGGGAATCTTCATGCTTCAGCTCAGAACGAGCGGTTTCAAACGTGCTGAGAGCGGTTTGATATTCGCGATCAGCGGGATTATTTTGCTTTTCATCCTCATACAGCCGAGCCAGCGAGCGCTCCGCCTCCCACTTGAGAAAAACCGGAGTGTCCTGGGACTGTGCAACTTCGCGGAACGCGGATTCGGCGCTTGTCGCGTCATGCAGTCGTGCCGCCACCCGTCCCTGCACCAGACGCGGGTAGACGGCCTCCCGACCGTTCCTATCTTCATTCGCGTTAGCCAGCGCTTCGTCAGAATAACGCCTGGCGTCATCAAGCTTGTTCGTTTTTTCGGCAGCAAAGGCGAGCGCGCTCAGCGCGTCGGTAATATCTCCCCGGCTATTGGTCTCTTTGGCCAGAACAAGCGCCTGCCGGAAGGCCTGCTCGGCAGCGTCGAAATCGCGGGCGTCCAGGTAAACAAAGCCCAACGTCGCAAGCCAACCTCCTTGATCGCTTCGATCGTGAAGCCTCTCGGCTTCTTTTTCGGCGTCAAAGAACATTTGTTCTGCCTTCTCGGGATCTCCGAGCTTGTAATACGCCCAGCCCATATCTCCAAGCGCCGTTTGTGATATGTCGGCGTAGTGCTGCTCCAGCGAAATCTTGCGGGCCTTATTGGCCCAATCGAGCGCCTCGTCAAAGTGCGTCTGCTCGTTTGCCGACCAACTAAGATTTAGGAAGGAGTCCGCCTCGAGAAACCGGTTGTTGTCTGCCCGCGCCGATGCAAGGCCCCGCTCGAAGAAGCGATGCGCCGAGAGAAAGCTTGCCCGATTCATTTCCATTCTCCCTTGCGTGCTGAAAACATCGGCGCATGCAGAGTTCTCCGAGGCCGTACAGAGTTGCTCCGCTGCCCTCAACCTGGACCTCGCTTCCTCCGCCTTGCCCAATGAATCGTACGCCACACCCTCTATCCTCAGCCTTCTCACCGCTAGCTCTCCAACTGAGGGCGGAGTCGGCTCGGATGCAAGCAGGATCAGGGCATCGCCGCCCTTTCCCTGCCAAAGCAAGGTATCGGCTTCGAGCATGCGAAACTTCCACGCCCACTCAGTGCTAGTGCGGTGAAATTCCTTATAGCCGTTTTTCGCCTCGGCGGCGGCAGCCATGATGTCGCCCCTACGGTAGAGCTGCCGCGCGTGATCGTAAGCAGCCTGAGGATCGTGGCGCGTCGTGCAGACGACCAGGCCAAAGAGAGGAAGGGCTAGAAGGACTAGTTGAGCCGCATTTCTACCTGAGCGCATGCGAGACATAGCCAAATTCTCTGGTCTTGGAAGTTTAGCTTGGGTGAAGCAGGAAGAGAAACAGATGTCGCGAGCCTCAAGTAGCAAAGTGACGAGCCGTCACTCGAAGTTTTCGGCGGAGTTCAAGAACGACTTGTTCATTCGCGCGATTTAGCCCCCTCCACCCTTGCCGCCCCTGCCGTTTGTGTCCGCCGCCACAGCGCTGGCGCTCCCCTGGGCGATACATCCCATCTGCAGCCGTATCATCGTCAGGCGGAATCTATACTTATCGGCTTCTTTCTTCGGGTTCGGTGACGGCTCTCGGGTTACCTTCAACTCACCCAGATAGATTCTGCCGAAGTGCGGCACATCGATTACGTGTCCGAATGGGGTTCCCGGAAGGCCTGCCACACCATCCTGGCCGAACGGCTTTCCCTCAGGGCCGGTCACGCCATCAACCAAAGAGCAATTCAATTCGTCGTTACCTTTGACCGCAAGCGGGCCCTTGGGAAATTCCTTGGCGCCCCACAGCGGCAGGTTGGTGTCGTTGGCGATGTTGTTATATTGCGTGGTAATGCGCGATTGCACGCCCGCATCTTTAAAATACGAATCGCTCTCGGAAGGCCGCGAGCCCAGAATCTCCAGATTGCGCGTGACCTCCACTTTGTGTCCGCCAATCCGCAGATTCTCAAAGCGCGTGCCCAGGAACGTGACCGACGGCACCTGCCCTTTCCCGAAGTACGGATGCACCGTGGAAATCTGCGCCACCACGCGGTCGGCGGTGACCACGTCCAGCACGTTCAGCCCTTCGAGAACGGAAGTGACCAGCGTGGCAAAGCCGTCGCTCTTCGAACTCGGGTGTCCCGCGACCTGCGTGTAGCCCGAATGGTAAGAAATAATCCCTTCGAATCGGAACGGCGAGGCCTTCTTGAACTGGTAATGGCCATGCTTCGGCAACTTCACGCGAGCCCGTGCCCGGATGGTTTCCTTCAGCGGCTGGATAAGATCCGCACTCAGAACATCGGCTTCCGCGTTGTATTCGTGAACCGGCTCGTTCTGCGACAGTTC
>DATDGM010000065.1:0-28721 GCA_036522075.1 Candidatus Sulfotelmatobacter sp. | reverse complement strand
GCTTGCAGTGGCGGCGGAGCACAGCTTTGCGACCCCAGCCAAACCTCAATTTGCGTGCAGACGAACATCCAGCTGTCTTATTCGGGCCTGGGTGGCGCGGGGGAGTGCGGCACTTCCGTCAGTTTCCAGTACAAGTATCCTCACCACTTTTACCTGCCCTGTGCGGAATGGCCGTGCAAGACCCTGGACCTTGGCCAAATGAGCCTGCCGGCGCAGGCACAGATGCGGATGGAAACGCAATGAGCCGCCTCATTCACCCCCCTGGGCTGGCAACTCTGGGCCCATGCCGAAACGAGCATGGTTCGCAGATTGCCGAGTTTGCGGTCTCTCTTCCTCTGCTGGTGGTTTTCGTTGTCGGCATTTTCGATTTCAGCGGAGCCTTCTCCTTGAAACAGAAGTTGGCGAACGCCGCGCGTGAAGGCGCGCGGGCCGCCGCCGCCGATCCTGCCAACGATGTCTCGACCACCTCCACTGTGGTGCCGGCTTCGGTGAGCGACGCCTACCAGGTCGTGGACAACTACCTGCTCGCGGAAAAAATCAACGACTGTCGCCTAAGCACGAAAACGCCGACATACGTCAGCGGCCTTACCTGGAGTTCGACCACCACGGGCAGTTGCCCCGGGAGCGGAATCATCTTGACGATCAACCGTGGCTGCGTTACTCAGCAGACCCTGGACGGGATCACAACCAGCATGGTGGCGACCTGTGTGACCATTACTTATGCGTATGCCTGGCGATACAACGCCGTCAGTTCGCTGGTGGGCAACAGCGTCATGGGGCCGAGCAACCTTACCACCACCGCGGTAGCCTACAACGAGAACTGATGAGTTTATGAAGCCACGCCTCATAGCCCGCGCGACACGCCATCAGCCAATTCACCGGCATGGTGAACGCGGAGTCACCATGGCGCTGGTGGCGGCGGCGATGGTCGCCATCATGGCCATGGCGGCGCTTTCCATCGATGCGGTAACTCTTTACCTGGCCAATGCGGAGGCTCAGCGCACCGCCGACGCCGCCGCTTTGGCTGCCGCCAAAGTCATTTCCCTCTCGGGCATTACCGGAACGGCGTCTCCCGCAACCCAGACAGCATATTGGCAATCGATCTGCGGCGGTTCGAGCAGTCTGGCCACCCAAACCGCAGAAGCGGTGGCGGCGCAGAATCAAGTTGGAGGAGCCGGTGCGACGGCCACAGTGAATTACTCCACTGGACCCGGGGTTCGCAACACCGATTGCTCGACTTTTACCGGCAATGGTGCGTTCGCCGTCAACCCGATGGTAGTGGTGAAGGTGCAGAACAACCTGCCGACGTTCTTTGCGCGCATCTGGGGCAAGAGCGGTAGCAGCGTGAGCGCTACCTCTGCCGCCGAAGCATTCAATCCTTCCGGGTCCGCCACCTACGCGGCCAGCGGTATCGTTCCCGTGCAACCGCGCTGCGTGAAGCCGTGGATTGTGCCGAATTACGATCCTCTGAATCCGCAGCCGGTCTCGAACCCGGGTCCACCCCCGACCTACTGCAACGCAGGAAATTGTGCGACCCTGGCCGACCTGAGCAGCGGATCGATCACTAACCCCGGGATTTCTCTCAGTGGCACTGGCAGCACCGGCGTTATCGGCGAGACTCTCACATTGGTTCCGGATTGCACCCCGGGGGCAGATTGTTCAGCTCAACTAGACAACCCAATCATCCCGAATCGTGGTTTTGGATTGCCAAAGCCTAATCTCGAATACCTGCCCGGCCAAGTCTCCCAAGCTTCCTCCGCGGTTCCCAGTGACGGTACCGATGCTTGCAACGAAGCTACCTCGAACTATGCTCAGGCAATTGCCGGCTGTGACCAGACCACGACTTACCAGTGCGGAGTACAGAATGGGAACACCGTGGACTTAAGCGAGAATCCAGGGTCGTCGGGCGACACCGCCAACGGAGTGCAGTGCCTGATTCACCAGGGAACGCTCGGTCTCGGGGCGAGTAGCGGTCAGGACACGCTCGTCGTTACCAGCTATCCCTTCCAGATCAAAGCCGGCGACAACAATCCGCTGAACATTACGGGTAACGTAATCACCGCGAGCAATTCCATCGTTACCCTACCGATTTACGACGTAAACAACCCAATCAAGAAATCCGGCACCAGTTCCGTCACCGTCGTTGGCTTCATGCAGGTTTTCATTCACGGTGTTAATGGCCCCGGTGACGTGAAAGTCACGATACTGAACGTCGCCGGCTGCGGCAATGGAACCAACCCTACGGGAAATCCGGTGTTCGGAGCTTCCCCCGTGCCGGTGCGGCTGATCACGCCGCCGTAGGAATGCGATTGTTCGGATTCGAGTGAGCGCTGAGAAAAACGCGGCCGGGACGACGGCGTTAGTCCGGGGAGTTGTTCTCGTCCGGGCGGGAATCCGGCGGATTCTGCGGAGGAGTGGGTGGCGAATTCGCGGCAGGCTCATTCGGGGCGTTCACGGCCACCGGCGGCCCCGCATCCTCTTCGGCGGCAGTCTGAAGCGGGGGCAGCGGCATCACGGTCGCGTTGCCGCGCAGGCTGAGAATCACGCGGTCCAGCTTCTGCGGATTGTCAGGGGAGCTGACAATCAGAAAATTAAAGCGCGAGCCGTTCAGAAGCTGCGCGAGAACTTCCGGAGCCGGCCCTGGACCGTAGTCGGCAACCACCTGCTCGGTCTCAGCTCCAGCGGCTACTACCACTTCCGCGCCGGTGCGCTGATGCACGGCGAATAAAACCTGAGATAAGTTAGCCTTGTTGGCGCGGATGGAGAGCAGCCCATTGCGAAACGCAACTTCGAGCGGAGCATGGCCCGAATTCTGGCCCGAAAATTGGTCCCCACCCTGGCCCTGCACGCGATCTCCAGAAGTGTGATAGTTGGCGGCAACCAGCCCTGGAGGGCCCATGGGAGGAAAATCGTCAACCTCAACTGCGGCGCTGGGCGCGCCTTGCGTGACTTTGATGATCACGGTGCGTCCGTAGGGAAATACCTGAAAAGACTGCGGCGTCTTCAAATCGAGGACCACCCGCGTGACCGGCGGGCTCGACTGAAACAACCCTACGCGCACGCTCTTGACCTCGCCCCGATTAACCACCTGATTGCGCGCCGTGTTGCCCGGAAGCGCGTTGGGAAAATCCACCACCAAACGATCAGGCCCGGTCAAAACTTGAGTCTGCGGCAATAGGCGCTCGCTGCCTTCGACTTCAATCTCTACCGCGTTCTTGCTGTCGAGAACATGTACGCGGCGCACCGAGGTGAACAACGTTTGACCGAACATTGCGCCAGGCGCAGCCAGATCAATCGCAGCCAGACCAGCAAAGACGCTGGCCAGCACCAGCAGACCAACCTTCTCGCCGCGGGGGATGGGCATATACACCTTACAAAAACTGATGTTGGGATCGATTAGTGGGATTGTAGCGCGATTGTGCCTGTATCTTGCAAAAGATCCCCTTACTTAGGTACTAGAACCAGGAGCAAAAATCCCGAAACGGCCCGCTAATGGGTTAGGGGCTTCAAAATATCGCTCAGGACGTCAGGCTGATCTGCAACCCGCTCCAGATGGGGGTTTCGGTCTCCACCGTGGTAGGCCACGGAATACGCTTTGAAATACTGACCGTTCTCCACGAGAAGTTCGATGGGGTCAGTGTTTCCCAGCGCGGCTTTCAGCGCCGCATGCAGCACCGGCGGAGAATATTTGCGGCCGTTGACCGCAATCAGCTTCATGCCGGGGCCCAGGCCGGCGGCGTAGGCGGGCGAGTCTACGATCACGTCGTAGAAGTCACCATTCTCTCCCACGCTAAATCCCAGCGAGTAGCCGAAATCCGAAAACTTCGCCAGGTTCTCCAGTGCCTTCGCCACTGCGTTGGGCCGGTCGTTGTAAACCAGCTTCCAGCCGCCACGTTCGATCCCGCCCAAGGGCGCGTGGGTGGTGGTTGCGCCGACGCGCTCGCGCAGCAGACGGGCCCAATCATAGGGAGCAACTTCATTCAGGGATTTCACCACGTCATCGAATGTATAAGGAACTACCTTGGGCGGGCCGCTTTCGCCGCCATGGAAGCGGCGGCAAAAATCATCGAGCGAGCGCTGGCCATGCGTCTGCTGGCGAATGGTCGCATCCACCTCCAGCCAGATCAGTTGGCCTTCGGGATAATAATCGAGGCCACGGCGCCAGCTTTGCCATTGCGATCCCATCAGTCGCAGAATTTGCACCGAGCGCGCCGTGTCTTCCAGCGGACGCCAGTTGCGTCCGGGGCGGTGGTCGAGTTCGGCGGCGGTTTGGGCCAGGGCCTCGCGGTACTGCTCGGGAGTTTGTAAACCGCTGCGGGCGGCGAGCATGGTGCCCAGATATTGGGTGAGCCCCTCGTACACCCACAAGAGATCGCCGACCATCGGCTCCTGATAGTTCGGCGTGACCAGGCCTGCCGGTCGCCGGTATTTGCCGTTCCAGGAGTGGACGAATTCGTGAGGCACTAAGTCGGCGGAAAGAAAATGCAGATCGGGATCGAGGAGCGTCCGTCCGAAAGACACGCTGTCATTGGACTCGTGATGCTCGAGTCCGTGTCCTCCTACCACGTCACTCAGAGTGTAAAGAAAATGGTACTGGCGATAATGCCGGGCTCCGAACAGGGCTCCGGTTTCGACGACCAGCTTTTGATACGCGGCGACATCTTCTGGCTTCATGGCCAGCTCGGCTTCGGAGTCGGCCACTACATCCATCACATGCACGGGGCTTTCGCCGGGCTTGGTCAGCTCGATCCGGCGGTAAAAGAGTCCGGCGATCAAGGGCGAATCGATCAACGTGGTCAGCGAAGTGGGTGCAAACTCCACTTCGTCGCCGGCCGCGCGCGCTACCGGAAGCGCCGTTCCAAATTTCCATTTGGCAGGCAACGTCACCAAAGTCGCGAATTCCACATCGTCAGACTTCGTCCCCTGTGGGTATAGCACGACCGCGTTCCAGTTCAGGTCGAGGATGTTGCTCGATGCTGCGGGCCCACCTCCGCCAGCGCTGTCGTTGGTCGTGATGGCGTCGAGTGAAACCTGCAACTCGTTGGCTCCTGCCGGCACGGCCACGTGAAAGGCATACATATCCACGGGATCGCGCTCCCAGGTCAGCACATGTCCCTCAGCTTCCATCCTTATCCCGGTGAGGGCTCCAATCGGGCCGCTGGGGCGGTGATTGCCCGGAATCCACTTGGGGAAGACGAGTGTCACTGCCCCCGGCCTGGCGGGAATCTTCAAATGCGCGTGGTAAATGTTTCGCGGCGCATCGGTGAGATCCACGTGAAGATGGATCGTCTGAGCCGGACTTACGCTCGGCAGGAGAGAAACTACAAGAAGACCAACGATCGAACCGAACGTCCACACGCTGGTGCGGTCGACGATCCGGTACCGCAGAAAACGATCCGAGCAGCCCATAAAATCGCGTAAACGCACTGTGCCTCCGGCGAAGCCAAGCTAGATTCAGAATAGGGCAGGCTATAGGAAGTGACCGAACCAGGGCAAGAGCGGAACTGCAGACGTCAGCAAAAAATTTAGACGCGACCGGAATGCAAGCTTAGACCACGATCGCTCGCCGGCGGGCGATCCACCCAACCGCGATCAGGCCTGTAATAAGCAGGAGCCAGGTTCCTGGTTCCGGCGCGGTGCCGCCCACACTTCCGCAAGGTCCGGTGGGTTTCTTCTTCTTGCTCATTTCGCCGAACACCGCAACTTCGCCCTTGCCTGGCTTCTTCACCGGAGCGCAAACGCCGCTCGGCAGGGGAGGCGGCGAAATCGAGACGCCGCTTCCAACCGGAAACGCGCTGTACAAGCTCAGGGGAGGAAGCGCCGGGGCCCCCGGCATCCCAGGACGATTCAATAGCGCCGATTCGAACTCGACGGGAGGGATTGCCATGGAACTTCCCTGGCTGGGCCCGATCGGCTCCTCAAACTCCGCCACCGCAGGCTCTGGGGCCGAATGTAATTGCTGCGGAAGTTCTTCTACGCGGTTGGCGCAGCGGGCACGCGCCGTGATTTTGCCGTCAGTGATGAGCTTTTCACCCTTGCGCAGAGTGATTCTGTGGCGCGTCCAATAGACGTGGTTGCCGATGCGGTAGGAGACAAAAACCGTCTGCGCCAGCGCGAGACGAACCACGCGGGCGTGATCGTAATCGAATCCGCGGTAGTGCTCGGCCACAATTGGATCGTGCTCCGCCACCCACTTGAGTTCGCGTGCGTCCTCCACGCCACCGGGCACCACGGAGTAAGGGTAAACCGGCCGCATTCGTGCTGCATTCGGCCGCGGCGTGGACTCACTGGTCAGGCGCAGTTTCCGTGCGTCCACCGCTTCCCAATGAATGGCGTTCTTTATTTCCGAGGATCGAGTGAGTGATGGACTCAGGTAGTTGAGGGCGACCGCGGATAGCCCAATAGCGAAAAAGACGATAAGCACCACGGCCGCAATCCGCCGGATCAGGCGATTCCGCCGGTGACGCCGAGTCGGCCAGCGCCGCACCCGAGTCGTGCCGTGGTCGTCTCCCCTCATCGATTACCGCTCCTGTTGCTGCTCCTGGTGTGGAACGACTGCTGGCTCGAGCTTCGCCTTCTCGAACCTCGCACGCACACTTGCCCGGATCAATACGTGCAGTTTGAATGCCATCACGCGCGCTTCTCACATGTCCAAAACCAAGGGAATTGAGACCCGCGCTCGCAGCGATGGTACCAGAGCGTGCACCGGTTTGCACAAAATATGCGAATCGCATTCACCCAGCCTGTCGACGCCAGTTCTTGGCGGGGACTGAAACTTTCCCCCGGAAGATTTCCCTGGTCAACTTCCGACTAATTGGCAACGCCGGCGAAATCCCGCACCAAATCCGGCGCGGAACCAGCTTTACAAGGGAAGGTGAATGTCGTAAGCTGTGGCGGTTTTCGCATTACTCCCCCCCAAGCAAGCCTGGCTGCGGCTCGTGTGCGCAAGGGCCTGAAATCTCGGCACCGGCGGCACTTACGGGCGCAGGATCAACCACCATCAGAAGGGATCTGTTTATGTCGCAACCGCCGAGGAATGACTGGGCCCGCACAGCTGTGCTTGTGGCGATGGCCTTGATCGGGGTCAGCGCTCTGGCCCAAACTGCCGTTACTACCTATCACTACGATACCTACCGGACTGGCTGGAATAAGAACGAGACTACATTAACTGCAGCCAACGTAAGCAGCTCTACCTTCGGATTGCTGCACAACGTGGCCCTCGACGACCAGGTTGATTCGCAACCTCTGGTCGTCCCCGGTGTGCTGATCACCGCCGGAACCAGTCAAGGGACTCACGACGTAGTCTACGTAGCCACAGAAGGCAACACCATCTATGCCATCGACGTGCACAGCGGCGCGGTGCTGCTCAGCCCCAATTTTGGGACGCCTGTGCAATATCCGTTGGGCTGCAATAACAACGGGCCGAACGTGGGCATCAATTCCACGCCCGTGATCGATCCTTTGAGCAAGACGCTGTACGTTCTCATTTACACGCAGGAAGCGAGCGGCGGAACGGCCTATAGAATTCATGCCCTCGATCTGGGCAGCCTCACCGACAAGGTTACGCCCCAGCTGGTGAGCGCGTCTCACACTCTAACCGACGGCACAACATTCAATTTCAATTCCACTTACCAGCGCCAGCGCCCCGGACTGCTCCTGGCCAACGGCAACGTCTATGCCGGGTTCGGCAGTTTCTGCGACTACAACGCCAACCTTTCGCGCGGATGGCTACTGGGCTGGAACACCGGTACCCTCACTCCCCTGGCGGCGAATCGGCTCAACGATCTTCAAACTTCGTCCCCCGACAGCTTCTTCCTCTCGTCCGTGTGGATGTCGGGTTACGGTCCCGCGGCCGATGACTCGGGAAACATTTTGTTCGTAACGGGAAACTCCGATCCTTCCGGCAGCACGTATGACGGCGTCACCAATATTCAGGAGAGCGTAGTAAAAGTTCCCGCGAACCTGGGAGTCGTGCTCGACCTGTTTACGCCCAGCAATCAAGGCAGTCTGGATCAGGCGGACGCCGATTTCGGGTCCGGCGGCCTGCTGGTGCTGCCGGATCAGCCCGGTTCCACGCCGCATCTGGCGGTGGCCACCGGCAAAGTTGGAACCATGTACTTGATGAACGAGGATAATCTGGGTGGTTATTCCACGCTCACCAACCATGTGCTCGGCAGTTACTCGGTGGGCGGTTGCTGGTGCGGCCAGTCGTATTTCGTCGACCCCAGCGACGGACTTGCGCGCGTGGTGAGCAGCGGTGGACCATCTGTAATGGTCTGGAAACTGCAGACATCGCCAAAACTTCTGCTGAAGCGAGTGCACAGCGGTTGGGTCGGCGGCGGACAGGACCCCGGATTCTTCACCAGCATCTCGTCCAATGGCACGACGAATCCGATCATCTGGGCGATTTCACGTCCGCCGAATGCATCCAAGACATATCCGATCAGCCTGTACGCTTTCAATCCTGAGGTGAGCACTTCAGCCATGCCGCACATTTTTAAATCCGTTGCCGGCAGCTGGCCCAACACGGGCGGGAATGCAAACCTGGTTCCCGTGGTCGCCAATGGCGAAGTGTTCGTCGCCAGCTACAAGCAACTCCAGATCTTCGGGCTGACCGCGGCCAAGGTCACGAAAGCCACTCCGAAGGCAAAGAAGTAATCATGCTGATGATTCCCGCAGCCGCTCTCCCGAGCGGCTCAGGAGTCAGCCTATGGCGCTTGCAGGGGCGGACCTTGGTTGGGTGTTCGCGTTGGCGACGGCTGACCTTGGTTGGGCGCTGGCCCGGGCTGGCCTTGGTTAAGCGCTGGCGTCCCCAACATTGCCGCCGGAGTCAACGATGTAGGGCCTTTGTAGAGCGCTTCTTTGGACAGCGCCGTCGTATGTCCACATCGGCGAGCAACAACTTTGGAGGGTAATCGCGAATCTAATTGCGATAAGGCTTGAAACTGTGGTGGAGCTAGTCGGGATCGAACCGACGACCTCATCGTTGCGAACGATGCGCTCTCCCAGCTGAGCTATAGCCCCACAGTGCGGGTTTGACGCGGTTTTTTTTATTTTATCAGCGTTCTCTCATCTGCACCAAGAGTGCGCTCCCGACACATTTACGGGAGTGTAGCCGCACCGTGAAAATGTCTTGACGAAGACACTCTTCATGCGTCTAACTATCACTTAGAGCAGTCGGCCGTTTAGAGGGGTCGGCCCGCCCGCGGAAGTTGGCCAGCCATGTTTGCGCAATTCAGATCGACCACGTCACAACGGCAAAAAATCCTGTGGAGCTCGCTGGCTGCCCACGGACTGCTTCTCGCCTGGCTGCTGCACACGCCAGAGCCCGAATTGCTGACGCCGGTATCGATCGCGCACGGCCGCGGGGGCAATTCTCTCACTCGTCTTTATTGGCCCTCCAAAAATCCCGACGATAGCAAGTACAGTTCCCCCGACCGCGCTACGCAGAAATATCGCCGGCAGCGCATGGGCCACGAAAAGCTTGTTCTGAAGCAGAATACTCAGGTGGCAAAGTTGACTGCCCCGCCGGTTACATTTTCTCCGCCCAGTGCGGAAGACCAATCGAAGACTGCTACGCTTTCGAATCAAGGCCACGGCGCCCCCGCGGGACTTCCCTATGGCACGTTGATCGGCGGGCCCCGCTTCGGCGACGAGGTTCGCCCTGCGCTCCCCGTGAGCACGGCCGATCCCGTCGCCTATCCCTGGGAGCTGCAGGATCACGAAGGCAACGTGGTGGTCGAAGTCACGATCGACGAAAAGGGAGATATCGTCAACAAGACCGTTCTTGAGAGCATGGGCCCGAAACTCGACGGGAAAGCCCTGGCCGCGCTCGAAAGCTGGCGCTTCCATCCAGCCACACGCAACGGCGCACCTATTTCCTCCAAGCAGGATTGCATTTTTCACTTCCGCGCACGCGGCTAGGTAAACAGACCCGGGTTCACTCGGCGATTCGAAAAGTTGGGCGCAGACGAGTTGTCGCCAAAATCGTTCTCAAAACCAAACCCGCTATAATCGAACCGGTGACTTCTGTTCAACAAATCGCGTCCGCCGACTTCCCTACCCGGTGGGGGGAGTTCCGTATTTACGGCTTTCGAGGCGAATCCAGTTCCGACGGCAATCGCCGTGTGGAAGAAGCCGTCGCGCTGGTGATGGGTGACGTTCATTCCGCGCCGCCGCTGGTCCGCGTGCACTCGCAATGCCTCACGGGCGACGTCTTTCATTCTCTGCGCTGCGATTGCCGCCAGCAATTGGAAATGGCATTGGCCATGATCTCCCGCGCAGGCGCGGGAATCCTGATTTACGAACAACAGGAGGGCCGCGGCATTGGCCTGATGGCCAAGCTGCAAGCCTACGAGTTGCAGGACGCGGGCCTGGACACGGTGGAAGCCAACGAGCGCCTCGGCTTCAAAGCTGATCACCGCGACTTCACGCTGCCCGCCGAAATGCTTAAGACGCTGGGAGTGACGCAAGTGCGCCTGCTCTCGAACAATCCCGACAAAATCGAGGCCCTGGAGCGCGCCGGCGTCAAAGTGGTCGAGCGCGTACCCTGCGAAGTCGATTCCGGTCCGCTAGCCGAAGAGTATTTGAAGACCAAGAAAGAAAAACTCGGGCACTTATTCACGTCGAGATAGTCTGCCTGTAAATCAACCGGGATGCCAAACTCGCGCAACAGAATCAAGCCTCCTCCGCGTTCTCTCAGCGATCTCGGCGGTTAAAAGCTTTCGCCGGGAACCCCACGATCGACGATCGGCCTCGCAACTCGTTGCCTTCACTTCTTCTCGGCGCCGAACAATTTGTGCATCCGCTGCTTACGCTTCCCAGGCAGGTACTGCCCGGCTGCTCTTGCCAACGCCACATAGACTTCTTTCGCGAGCGGCATTCTGCTCAGAGCGAGCAGGTGCCGCCGGACGGTTTCTACGTCGCCGCGCACGATCGGTCCGCTGAACGAACCCGCTGCATCGAGCGCGGCATAATTCGCCAATGTCTGTCGAAGAATCGGAAGCATCCTCCGTTTCGCCTCTCGCCGCTTAACGCCCGCCGCGGCCGCTACTTGCTCTGTGGTCGCCAGCAATGCGGTCAGCAACGGGCTGGCGAAAGTTCCCCACGCGTGGTATGCAACTTTGTCTTGCGCGCGGATTTTATAAGCTGTGCCGCCCAATGCCTCCACCATGGCGCGGCTCGCCCGCACGGCCATTGCGTCTCCTTCAACAGCGAAGGGAACGCCGTCGAATGCGGGATGCGGAAATGATGGTGGCGAGCCCGCTACAAACGTCATCATGGGATGCACCGAAGCCACGCGCGCACCCCGCCGCCGCAGAGCCGCCAGTTTGTCGCTGGTAAGGGCGCCGCTCGGATGCAGCGCAACTTTATTCTTCCAGTCAGCTTTCCGCGCGAGCAAACCAGCCACTCCAGCGATCGCATCGTCCGGCACGCAGAACCAAACCACGCCTGATTCGATTCTCACTTGCGACATCGTCACAGCTCGCGCGCCCACCCTCTTCGCTAAGGACCTTGCCTTCCGCTGGGACGCAGGGTTCGCGCGGACCACGATTTGCTCGATGGCGTATCCTGCCCGATGCAGCGACGTTGCCAGCACCGTGCCCAGCTTACCCGCTCCCACTATCGTGACCCGCGGCCGATTTCGCATGCCGGGCAGAATAGCAGAGTCGGCTTCCGGCCTTCGGCTTCTGGCTTTCGGCTCCCGGTTCCCGTCCCCTATCTGCCTGGGACGGGAGCCGGAAAGCGGAAGCCCGGAGCCGGCTCCAGAAGCCGGTCCCACATGCTTTATATTGTCTGCATGGCGAAATCTTCTCCATCTCGCAGCAAAAAGGCCCGCCCAAGCAAAAAAGCAAAAGTCCGTGTGCTGTCTTCCCGCACCGTCTACCGCGGCCCGGTGTTCACCATCACTACTGACCACGTGCAGGAACCCGGGGGCGTCCGGGTGCGTCGCGATCTGATTCATCATTCCGGGTCGGTCGTCATCCTCGCGGTCGACCAGTCGGGCGATCAGTCTGGCTCCACACCCCGCATCGTGTTCGAACGTCAGTATCGTCACGCCGCCAAAGATTATCTTTGGGAGATTCCCGCCGGGCGCATCGATCCTGGCGAGAACGAACTGAAAGCCGCCAAACGAGAACTGCTTGAAGAGACCGGATATACCGCCACCCACTGGCGCCTCATCCTGAAGTTCTATGCCAGCCCCGGTTTCATGGCTGAAACCATGTCGGTATTTCTCGCCAGCGGGCTCAAGGCGGGAGTCGCGCAGCCGGAAGAAGACGAGATCATTTACAAGCGGATGGTGCCGCTGCCTACGGCCGTTCGCATGGTCACCAGCGGCACCATCCGCGATGGCAAGACCATTGCCGCGGTTCTCTGGCTGCAGCACCGCATTGCCGAGGGAAAAAACGGCCCCTTACCGCTGTAGTCTGCCACGCCGTCAGTCAAATTGGGAGCCCAGTAATTTTCTCGCAGTGCCCTTGACACGTCTACCTGATCGCTTCAAAATGCATCCTAAGAACTGTATGTGCGTCCTTACCCCCGGCACGGGGGACGCGCAGAAGAAGGGGGATAGCGTGGAACGCCTGAAAGGAACCGTCAAGTGGTTCAATAACGCGAAAGGCTATGGATTCATCGGCCGCGCCGATGGTCCAGATGTTTTTGTTCACTACAGCGCGATCACCTCCGAAGGCTACAAGAGCCTTCAAGAGGGCGACCCGGTGGAGTTCGAGATCACCGAGGGTCAAAAAGGACCGCAGGCTGCGAACGTCAGCAAGGCCTCTCAGTAAACCGCATCGGTTTTTGGTGAGGTCGGGCGTCGCGTGTTGTTTGCCTTAAGCACGGGGAATGTCTTGCTCGGCCATCCTCATCTTTAATGTTTGCTGTTTCTCTTGTCCTTTTGTGCCATCATCCTGGGCTTCGTATTTCAAGCGCTCGACCTTGGATCGAACTATTTTCCTGCTCGGCGCTAGCGTTGGGACGTCCCACCGGCACCGAGACCCGGACCCGCTCTGGCTCTCGCGCTCCAACTTGTTTATCTTTAGTTTGTGGACAACAAAGCGATCGCCGGCATTCTCTACGAAACCGCCGACCTGCTCGAAATTGACGGGCAGGATTCTTTCCGCATCCGTTCTTACCGCAACGCTGCGCAGGCCATCGAGAACTCACCGCAGCAGATTAAAGAGATCATCGCCGAGCCCAAGCAAGTGTTGGCCATCGCCGGCATTGGCAAAGGAATGCTCACAAAGTTGCAGGAACTGCTAAAGGATGGCAAGCTCTCCGCTCACACCGACCTCCTGAAAAAATATCATCCCTCAATGCTGCAGCTGCTGAAGATTCAGGGCCTCGGCCCCAAGACCATTGCCCTGATCTGGAGCGCCTACAAAGTCAGCGACGTGGATGGCGTCGAGAAACTGGCTCGCGAGGGCAAGATTCGTGAACTGCCGCGCATGGGCGAAAAGCACGAAGCCAAGCTGCTGAAAGCTATCGAAGACTATCGCCGCGTTAGCGGACGCTTCCTCATTGATGCCGCCGAAACCGAAGCTGAGAAACTTACCGCCTATCTCGAGAAATTCCCAGGCATCGAAAAGATCACGCCCGCCGGATCACTGCGCCGCGGGCGCGAAACCGTCGGCGATCTCGACATTCTCGTCACCGGCCCGGCCTGCGCCACGGAAGAAGGCCGCCGGGAGGCGATCGCCTACGTCGCGAAGTATCCGCCGCTCATGGACGTCATCGCCAGCGGCGACAACAAAATCAGTTTTAACCTGCGCAACGGTATGCAAGTCGACGTGCGTCTTCTCCCGCCGGAATCATTTGGATCGGCCCTGCAATATTTCACCGGATCAAAGGCGCATGGTGTCGCCCTTCGCCAGCGCGCGCTGCGAATGAAGTACACCCTCAACGAATACAGCCTGGCCACGCTCGAAGGCGAAAAGCCGGTCGCCGGAAAAACTGAAGAAGAAATTTACGCCATGCTCGGCCTCGACTATATCCCCCCTGAGCTTCGCGAAAATCTTGGCGAGATCGATGCGGCCGCCAATCACACGTTGCCTAACTTAATTATGCAGGAAGATTTGCAAGGCGACGTGCACATGCACACCGTGGAGACCGACGGCCGCAACACCATCGAAGACATGGCCGAAGCTGCCAAAACGCGCGGCTACAAATACATGGCCATCACTGACCATTCCAAGAACCTGGCCTTCGCCAACGGCCTTGATGACACGCGCGCCGTCGCCCACATTCAGCGCATCCGCGAGGTGGGCAATAGAATTAAGGGCATCACCATTTTTGCCGGCATCGAGGTCGACATCCTCGCCGACGGCGATCTCGATCTTTCCAACGATGTGCTCGCCCAGATGGATCTTGTCATCGCCAGCGTGCACTCAGTTTTCAATCAGGACTCCGAAAAGATGACCGAGCGCCTGCTGAAGGCCATCGAGAATCCGAATACTTCGATCATCGGACATCCCACGGGCCGCATCCAGTTGCGCCGCGACGCTTACCCCTTCGATATGAGTGCAGTGCTGACCGCGGCGGCAAAGAACAAAGTTGCAATGGAACTCAACTCCTATCCCGACCGTCTCGACCTCAACGACGTTCACCTGCGCCAGGCCAAACAACACGGCGTCAAAATCGTGATCAATACTGACGCCCACCACACCTCGCATATGGAGAAGATCCGCTACGGCATCCTGCAAGCTCGCCGCGCCTGGCTCACCAAAGATGACGTGCTCAACACCCTGCCCGCGCCGAAGTTCGCCGAGGCGATGAAGCACGGCTGGTGAGCCCAGGGTTGATGTGGGGACGGGCGCCTCGCCCGTCCCGCCAAGCGTAGCGAGGCGTCTGTGCATCAGTCCTGCAGCCGACGCACTCCCACCAATCGCCGTCGTCTAACACCCACCCGCAGCAGTTTTCCACAGACGTTTTTCATTCCATGTTCACATAACCTTGCCCCTCGCTTCGCGATCTCAAATACTGGCGAGAACGAACGGTATCAAGGAGCGAAAATTGTGAACGCGGAAAAGAACCTCGCCGAAACACCCGCTGACAATATCTCTGAAAATGGTTGGACATACGTGCAAAAAACCGGTGCGTTGCTGAGAAATAATCAACCCATCGGGACCGGCTACTCCGGATTTGACAACGGCAAAAACAATCCCGACATGCAGGCCGTTCCCAACGTCGGCCCGGTCCCGCAAGGAAGTTGGACTATAGTCGGCCCGCCCTTCAACTCGCCAGAGCATGGTCCCTACGTCATGCGCCTCGCGCCGGACAAGAACACCCACACCTTCGGCCGCAACGGCTTTCTGCTGCATGGCGACTCCATCGAAGCCCCGGGCTGTGGTTCCCGCGGATGCATCATCATGCCGCGCGCCGTCCGCGAACTTGTTTGGCAGAGTGGCGAAACATCCCTCGAAGTGGTCGCCGAATTCCAGACGCAAGATGTGCCCGAGGGTCCCCCCAGAAACGACCCGGCCGATAATGCTCGTCCCGAAAACGATCTGCCTGAAGCAGCCAGTGCGTCGTGAGGCCACTCAGCGTAAGATCACCATCAGGAAAAATTTATGCCTGATCCCACCCCTGGCGTTCCCACGAAGACGCCAACGATTCCAATCGCGCCCACCCAAGAAAAACTTCCCGCTGGCCCCACTATCAACATCGGCGACGAGTTCGGAACCGCCAAACGGAATCTGCCGCCCGCAAAAATCGTGCTGCTCGCCATCGGCGCGGTGCTGGTCGTGGTGGGGATCGTCTCGGTTGTGAAACGCGCCCAGCCGCAGGGCGCCGGCTCGCTCGATAGCATCGTCCCCGTCGACATCCCCGGACAATCTTCCACCATGGTCGCGCTCACCTTCACCCTCCGGAACAGCAGCAAGAAGATCCTCTACGTGCACGACATTCACGCCACTCTGCACACCGCCAACGCCGAGTCGAGCAGCGAAGCGGTGTCTGCGATCGATTTCGACCGTTATTTTCAGGCTTTCCCCGCCCTGAAGAATGGGGCCCAGCCGCCACTCGTCCCCGAAGCCAAACTACAACCGGGCGAAGAAGTGAAGCGCACCGTGATCGTGGCTTTCCCCGTAGACCTGCAGGCTTTCTACAAGCGGCAGACGGTGAGCGTGGTCATTCAGCCCTATGACCAGCAGCTGCCGGTAACGTTGACCCGCTGACGTTCGCGCGACAATGCTCAGATGATTCGCTCCGCAACTTTCCCGCGATCGTCGAAGTCCAGGCTTGGACTCCCCTCGATTGCGCTTATGGCCACGATCAAGCAAACTGTTTGCCATGAAACCGACTCGCAATGCTCTCCGCTTACTGTCCCTCCTGCTCCTTATCTTGTTATCCACCGCTTTCATCGCCGGCGCCGCACCGGCTTCGCACACAGGAAAGTATCTGATGTACGTCGGCACCTACACCGAAGACGGCAGCAAGAGTAAAGGCATATATGCCTTCCGCTACGACGCCGCTACGGCGCAGCTCACGGCCCTAGGCTTGGCTGCCGAAACTACCAATCCATCATTTGTGGCGCTGCACTCCAACGGAAAATTTCTCTACACTGTGAATGAAGTGCCCAACTACAAAGGCCCCAACAGCGGAGGCGTCAGCGCCTTCTCCATCGATCACGCAACCGGCAAACTCACTTTCCTGAACGAACTCCCATCCCGCGGCGCCGATCCCTGTTACATCACCATCGACCGAACCGGCAAATACGTGCTGGTCGCCAACTACACCGGCGGCAGCGTCATCGTCTACCCCATCCTCGAAGATGGCCGCCTGGGCGAGGCTTCCGCCTTTGTGCAGCACGCCGGCCACGGCACTGACCCCCAGCGCCAGGAGGGACCGCACGCCCACTCCATCGATCTTTCGCCCGACAATCGCTTCGCTCTTGTCGACGATCTAGGCTTGAACGAGTTGCTGGTGTACAAGTTTGACAGCGCGAAGGGGACGCTCACTCCAAACGATCCGCCGTTCGCCATGCTCGATCCCGGTTCTGGCCCGCGCCACTTCGCTTTACGTCCCGATGGAAAATTCGCCTACGTGGTCAGCGAAATGAAGGGCACTGTGACGGTTTTTGCGAACGACACCCACACTGGGACCGTGCATTCCCAGCAGACGATTTCGACCTTGCCCAAGGATTTCTCCGGAACCATTGAGGATGCGGAAATCGAGGTGCATCCCTCCGGCAAGTTCCTCTACGCGTCCAACCGCGGGCACGACAGCATCGCCGTCTTTGCCATCGACAAAAACAAAGGCACTCTTACATCCCTTGAAATCACTCCCACGAAAGGCAGCACTCCGCGCAGTTTTGAGATTGACCCGACAGGATCGCTCCTGTTCGCCGCCAACCAGAAGTCCGACAACATCGTAATTTTCAAGATTGACCAGAAAACAGGAAAGCTCACGCCCACGGGTCAGGTGCTCGAGGTCGGGTCGCCAGTCTGTGTCAAGTTTGTAGCAATCGATTAAAGGGAAGAATTCTATGTGGAGACAGCCGCCCCCGGCTGTCCCCACGCGCAGCGTGGGTTCTTACGACTTCTTCTGAATCCCCTTGCGCCGGGCCAAGTGGGTGCTCGCATCCGGCTTAATCTCGTCATACTTCAAGCAACTGATCGATCCATCCACTTCCAGCACGGCCAGCGCCACGTCGTGGCATCCCGTGATCCCGTGCTCGCGCAATGCCCGGTGCAGTTGGTCCATGCTGACGCGCTCTTTTGCCATGTGCGATTCGATGACCTTGCCATCGTGCACCAGCAAGCTGGGTTGTCCCTCCACCATTCTGCGGAAGCGGCGATTTACGCCGGAAAGATTCGCCACCAGATAATTCAGTATCAGCAGCGTGCCTGCGGCCGCCACGCCGCCCATCAATGAGGTATCCGGGCCCGTCATGGCGTTCTGCACCGAGTTCGAAAGCAGCAGCAGCAGCGTGAGATCGAAGGGCGTCATCTGGCCGACCTCACGCTTGCCGCTCAACCGCACGCCAATCAGCACCACCAGGTAAATCACACCGGTGCGCAGCACGATCTGCAGCAGAACGTGCCACGCATCCGGGAAGAGCACTCCGTTCAATTCGCGGTCACCGGCACGGGAGCGTTCTTGGGCGTGCTCAAATAGCCCGTGGCCTTGTTCTTGTCTACGTTCCAAACCACCAGCTCAAACAACAGGTGCTCGCGGCCGGAGTAGAACTGGATCGGCTCCGAAATATTGCGATCTTTCTTCTCGATAGTCTTATCATCAGCGGTCACGTTCAGCGTGAACTTCCCCTTCTTCACGTCGGCTTTCTTCAGTTGCAATCCCACGGTCGAGACCATTTGCTGCTTCGCGCCCTTGATCAGCGTGAACTCGTAATAGTTGCGGTCGCCTTTGTGCTTCAAAATATCCAGATCGTCGCGCGTCTTGGCGATCAGACCGCTCTGCAAACCCAGGTCGCCCCGCGTGGTTTCCAGTTTCGCCTTCGTGGCTTCGAGATCGGCCTTGGTGGAGGCCACGTCCGTTTTAACTCCGCCCACGTCCGTTTTGACCCCGGCGACATCCCCGCTCACCTGGCTAATCTGGCTGCCCTGTGCCTTCTGTGCCTTCTCAAGGCGGTTCTCCGCGGCCTTTTGTTCCGCCAGCAGTTGGGCCACGCGATCCGCTACATCTTTCTTGGTGAGTCCTACCTGACGCTCAATGGTTTCCTCCGTCGCTTCCGCCCCTTGCATGCGGTTCTGCAACTCGGCAACCTGCGCATGGCTCGCCGCCAGGTCCTTGTTGAGCTTTTCTACATGGGTATACATTGCATAGTGCGCGTAGGCGGATGCAGCCACAAAAATCACCGCCAGCAGGGTGAGGAGCCACTTGCCCGCGTTGGAATGCTCCTCGATCACAATGTGTTCGCCTTCGGACATATAGACCTTTCCTCCAGGAAAGCTTGATGGGTTACGAATGTGTGGCTTGCTATGCCGGCTTATTGTTCAGCAAACATATTCCCGCAAACATTGTTCAGGACACATTGTTCAGCACAGAGATCGCCAGTGTCAATCGGCTCATGCGGGACCGGCCCGCGCACGGATGTGAAGCCAACCGGGGAAACTCGATCCGGCCGCTACTCTCGAACCGCTATCGCCTGTTGTGCGGCAGGCTCCGGATCGTGTCGTACTGCCAGCGCCTGCCCCGCCAGCAGCTTCTCCAGTTTGGACTCCTCGGCAACCAATGCCTCCGGCGGCTTTCCGCCGGGGACCGCTCGCGTCAGACCTTCCGATTTCATCATGCAGGCATAGGCCAGCCGAGCCGGAAATCCCGCGTCATCCAGAAACCGGCCGTAGTTGAACCAGTCTTCCGCACTCGCCTCGCGGTCGCCGGTGGCTTCATCTAACCGCAAGGCGCGCTGGTATAAAGCCAGCGCCAGCCCCAGCTTGCCGGCCTTGGCCTGCAGAGCCGCTTCGTCAACTGTGGCCACGCTCTCCAGTCTGGGCAATTTTGTTCGCGCAGCCAGCGTCTCGGCCAGTTGATAGGACTTCAGCGCCTGGTCCCTCAAAGAGGCCCTCTGCTGGCAATCCGCCATGCGCAACACAATGGCGATCAGCTGATCCGGCTCCGGCCGCTTCTCCGGCTTCTTCCCGGCAGGCGCGGTCGTCTCCGTTTCGGGTAGCGCATGCGCGATTTTCTCCAGAAATATTTTGTAGTGCGCAGCCGCAGCCGCAGGCTTGCCTTCGTGGTCCAATTCACTTGCGAGATAAAGATGCACTGGAATCTGCTGGGAATCTACCGCGAGCGCCCTTTCCCAACTGGCAATGGCTTCCCCGGGATGATCAAATCGCAACAGCAACAATCCGCGATCCACCAGCAGGTTCACGTCCCGCGGCGAAGCCTTCAGCGAAGTCTCGGTTAACTTTAACGCTTCATCAAAGCGGTCCTGCGCAACCAGAAATCGCAGCAACTCGCTGCGCGGTGCCGGATCCACTGGATTTACCTGCATGGCCTTGCGCCACGAAATCTCGGCTGCATGCGTCTGCCCGGCGGCCATTTCCTTCTCAGCCAGCCTCAACTGCACCGAACTGTCAAAGGAATCGAGCGCCGCCGCGCGCTGCAAAGCATTGAGATCATCTGACCGCAGCGCCAAATAATGTCGAGCCTGGTCCAGCGTTCCCCACGCCAGGAGGAGAACCGCGGCGCCCGCTCTGACGTAACGAGCCCGCGGGGTGTTCCCCGCAAGCCAACGCCAGGCCGCGGCCAGCCCCGTTCCAGCCTCGCTCGCCGCATCCGCAATGCGCTCCCGCGAATTGAGCAGAAGCGCGGCGATCCGTCCATCGCGCAATTTCCAGATCGCGCCATCCAGAACGAAATGGTGAATGTTCACCAGCGCCGTAAAAATCAGGAAGCTGGAAGTAAAATCGCGATGAAAAATCCGGCTCGCCAGCCACGGCCCCGGCACGAACAGCGCGATGCCGCCAATCACGAGTACCCCGAAATAGGCCAGCGGACGCCAATCGCGGCCCTTTTCCGCCGTCGCCTCGCGTCGCGCGTAGTAACTGGTGATCCACAGATATTGCGCCGAGTGCATCACCGCCAGCACGCCCGAACTGTAACGGCTCTGCGGAATGTCCACGCCCTTGACCAGAGAAATCGCCGCCGGCAACAGAAACCACAGGAACTGAGACGAGAACAGCGTGACCGCCGGCGTAAGCTTGCGCCATCCCGTCTCCCGCGAAAGCCGCGAGAAACCGAACAGCGTGAGCGCGATGAAAATTACGAATAGCCCAATCTGCTCCCAACGGCTCACGATCGCCGGAATGTTCAACGAAACAAACAACGCATCCGTCGAGGGACCCGTGTGGAACCCCAAAAACAAAATAAGATAAGAAACAATAAACGCGCCGTAGAGCGCCCGCCGCTCGGCCTTGCCCGGGTCGGCCCCCGCGCGCCGCGCGAACATCATGAACAGGCCGTAATTCTGCCCGCTGTAGTGCCATGGGCTCCACGTGAGATAGATGGTGAAAATCCACGGCAACATGCGCACCCAGTAGTGCGACATCAACAGTGTCATTATCATCAACGCGGTAAGGTGGACCGTGAAAATGCGATATTTGTGAAAGTCTTCGGCGCGATGATAGGCGCGGTAAATCGTCGCCATGTAGTGCGGATAATTAAAGAGCAGCGCCAGCGCGTAAAAAGCAATCGCCCAAGCCCGCGTGCTGGAAGCCATAGAAAAATAAGCCAGCGCCAGCAGCGGAGCCGACCATGCCCCACAACCCACAATCAGATCGAGCCCCGGCCCATAAATCCACGGAGTCGGCACAGAACGACCCGTCGAGTTTTGCCTGAATCTAGCCATCTGAATGCCGCATTGGCCCTTGGGTGACGCAGCGCGTCAGAGTCTGCGCGCGCTGTCCCCAATTTGAATCATTTGGAATATCCACCAATTCGAATCAGTCGAATATGTCGTCCAAGCAGTCCGGTCGGGACCACTGAAGGTCGCCCCCAGACTCTCACCCCTCGGTACCCTGCTCACTCTGAATTATAGGCAGCAAAACACCCGTATCGGTTGATCAGCCGCATTCCCAACGGGTAACGAAAGTAATGGGCAGACGCTCTCCTCTACAATGCTCACGTGAAGAGTTGGGACGTCATCATCGTCGGCGGCGGCATCATTGGACTCTCGCTCTCCATCGATCTGCGCATGCGCGGAGCCGCTGTTCTGGTAGCCGAGCGCGGAGAACCGGGCCGCGAAGCCTCTCACGCCGCCGGCGGCATGCTGGTCGAGAGCCCGCTCGAAACGCAGCCTGCCTTGCAGGCGCTGGCCAGAGCCAGCGCGAGCCTGTATCCCGAATTCGCCCGCGAGTTGGAACTCGAATCTGGCATGAAGGTCGACCTGCGCGATAACGGCGCAATCGTGTTCCCTGCTCCGGAGCACGCACGCGAGTGGGCCGAATCTAGAGATGCGAACTCGCTTCCGGCCCCCAAGCTGGCTGAGCTGGAACCGGTCCTTGCCGCACAGAATTGCTCCGCATTTTTCCTCAAAGAGCGCAGCGTCGATCCTCGCGCATTGACGATGGCCGCATGGAAAACCGCAAAGCATCGTGGAGTCGATTTTTCCTCCGGCGATGCCGTCACCGGAGTAAACCTGTCAGACGACCACGTTACCGGGGTGACCACAACCAAGACTTCCTTCCGCGCGCCCAAAGTAGTGAACTGCGCCGGCGCGTGGTCAGGTCAGATCGGTCCCTACGCCTTTCCCACTCGCCCCGTCAAAGGCCAAATGCTCTGCCTGGCCTCGCCCAAGCGAGAATTGCTCAAGCATGTGATCCGCTCTCCCGAGGTCTACTTAATCCCCCGCACTGACGGACGCATCCTCGCTGGTGCCACCGTCGAAGAAGCCGGCTTCGACAAGCGTACCGACCCCGCGACCATGCAACGTTTCCACCGTGCCGCTATCACCCTGGTCCCCGAACTGCGAAACGCCAAGATCCTCGAAGACTGGGCCGGCCTCCGCCCCGGCACGCCAGACGCACTGCCAATTCTCGGCGCCACGCCCACTCCCGGCTACTACATCGCCACCGGCCACTTCCGCGACGGCATCCTTCTGGCCCCCATCACCGCGCAAGTCATGGCCGACGTAATCTCCGGCCGCACGCCCGCCTACGATCTCAAGCCATTCTCTCCGTCAAGATCCTGGGCGGCAGCTCCGCATTTCTAGAATCGGGCCGGAAGGTTTTCTCTGCGTTCTCGGCGGCCGTTCTCCGCGGCCTCTGCGGTTCGAAGCTTCTCTCGAGACAAGCCCTAATCAACAGGCCCGGCACAGCTCCACTGCCCTTCGCGCTATACTGATTTGTTTCCACGACCCTTAGAAAATCTTGCCGTCCTCAAGCGCACCTACAAGAAAGGACTCCCCATGTCTTCGCCGGCAATCGACTTTGCCCGCAATAATCAGCAGCGCTTCTTAAGCGAACTGAAAGACCTTCTCCGCATTCCCAGCGTCAGCACGCTCGACGAGCACAAGCCCGACATTGAAAAAGCCGCCAACTACGTGGCCAGCGAACTGCGCCGCATCGGCATGGAGAACGTTCAAGTCATCCCGACCAAGGGCCATCCCCTCATCTACGCCGATTGGCTGCACGCCACTGGCAAGCCCACGGCGCTCTGCTACGCCCACTACGACGTGCAGCCCGCCGAGCCGCTCGATGAGTGGATTTCCCCTCCCTTCGAGCCCACCGAGCGCAACAGCAACCTCTACGCCCGCGGCGCCGTCGACGATAAGGGCCAGCTCTGGCTGGAAGTAAAAGCTCTCGAATCTCTCATGCAAGCCGGCGGCGGCAATTTGCCCATCAACGTGAAAGTACTTTTTGAAGGCGAAGAAGAAGTCGGCGGCGAATCGATCGCCGAATATATCCGCAAAGAAAAATCCAAGTTGAAGGCCGATTTCGCGCTGGTCTGCGACACGGAATTGTTCGCGCCCAATCTCCCCACTCTGTGCGTCGGCCTGCGCGGGCTTATCTATACGGAGATCACAGCCGTCGGCGCCAAGACCGATCTTCACTCCGGCATGTACGGCGGCGCCGCGCCCAATCCTTTTTTCGCGCTCATCGAAATCATCAGCAAGATGAAAGACGCGAAAGGCAAAGTCCTGATCCCCGGCTTCTACAAAGGCGTGAAAGCCCCGACCGCGGCCGAACTCAAAGCCTGGAAGCGCCTGCCCTTCAACGAAGACCACTACCGCAAAACCGAAGTCGGCTCCAAAGTTCTCACCGGAGAGCCCGGCTACTCCGTTCTCTACCGCACATGGGCGCGCCCCACGCTCGAAGTCCACGGCATGCCTGGCGGATTCGTCGCTGCAGGCGCAAAAACCGTAATACCCGCCAAGGCCGCAGCCAAAGTTTCCATGCGGTTAGTGCCCAACCAGGATCCCGACGATGTTTTAAAAAAATATTCCGCCTTCGTGAAGAAGCACACACCGAAAGGCATCGAAACCAAAATCAGCGTCCACAGCAAAGGCCCGGCCTGCGTGGTCGGCACCGACAACCCCTACATCAAAGCCGCGACCGAAGCCTTGCACGACGCGTTCAAAAAAGAAACCGTATTCATCCGCAGCGGCGGCTCCATTCCCATCGTCACCGATTTCCAGGACGTGCTGAAAATTCCCAGCGTCATGATGGGCTTCGGCCTCCCAGACGACAACCTCCACGCCCCCAACGAAAAGTTCCACATCCCCAATTTCTACAAAGGCATCGAAACGCTCTGCCGGTTCTTCGAAAAGCTGGGAGTAAGCTAAAGCAATACGGGCCAGAGCAGATTGTGTGGGGACAGCCGCCCTCGGCTGTCCGCCGAGCGAAGCGAGGCAGCTTTTGCACGAACCTCAATGACTCTTCCGCCGGGGCAAGTTGATCCCCTCCCCTCCCGTCATATAGTTTTGTGCGGGAGCCACCCCTGAACGTCCACCTGATCGACGGCACCTACGAGCTTTTCCGCCACTACTACGCCCTGCCCTCCGCTCGCGATGAGGACGGTCGCGAGGTCGCCGCCGTCCGCGGCGTTCTCTCGTCAGTGCTAGGCATGATGAAAGAAGGCGCCACGCACGTAGCCGTGGCCACCGACCACGTCATCGAATCCTTCCGCAATGATCTGTGGCCCGGCTACAAAACCAGCGAAGGCATCGACCCCGACCTGTGGGCGCAATTTCCGCTGCTGGAAGAGGTTCTTCAAGCCGCAGGTGTAGTCGTCTGGCCGATGGTCGAGTTCGAAGCCGACGACGCCCTCGCAGCCGGCGCCGTAGCAGCCGCCCGCGACGACCGAGTCGAGCAACTACTGATCTGCACCCCCGACAAAGATCTCGCCCAATGCGTCGTCGGCAAGCGCATCGTGCAACTCGACCGCCGCACTCGCGTAATCCGCGACGAAGCCGGCGTGATCCAGAAGTTCGGAGTCCCGCCTGCCTCCATCCCCGATTACCTCGCCTTGGTGGGCGACTCCGCCGACGGCTACCCCGGCCTGCCCGGCTGGGGCGCGAAATCTTCTGCGGCCGTCCTCGCCAAGTTCGGTCATCTCGAATCCATCCCCGCCGACTGGCGCGATTGGCACGTCAATGTCACCAGCGCAAGCAAACTCGCCGACACGCTCACCCGCGAGCGCGAGCAAGCGTTACTATTTCGCAAGCTGGCCACGCTGTGCACCGACATCCCCCTCTTCGACAACGTCGACCAGTTACGCTGGACCAGCCCCCTCCCCGCCTTCGCCGCGCTAGCCGAAGCCCTGGACGCCGCCGTGACCACGAAGCAGCCAAAAAAGAATATTCGCCGTTAAGCCCAACTACTCTGAAGGTTTTTGGCAGTGGTGCAGTTTAGTAGTTTCTTGCAGTGTCATCCCGACCGGAGCCGTTTTTCAGGCGAGTGAAGGATCTCCCGCTTAGTTGGCCTCGCGCGTACGCCAAATTGCAGCACGGCCAAGTGTTCTTAAGTTTTTCTTTGTGTTTGATGTGTCCCACTGGGGCTGGCGGCCAGAAGTTCAATCGCCTGCACTTCCTCAGATGACAGCGCCAGATCGCGGCTGGCCAAGTCCTGTTTCATATGCTCCGTATTCGATGTCCCTGTCAGCGGCAGTATCCCCACCGCCTTTGCAAATCGAAACACAACCTGAGCAGGAGTTGCTCGCTCTCGCGCGGCAAGGTCCGCAACAAAAGGATGCCGCACCACCTCCGGATTCGCCGTGAGCAGTGAAAATCCCTGATAGGCGATCTTCCGCTCCCCACAAAACCGCCGCACCTCATAGTCCCATCCCATTTGGGCAAAGCAGCGGTTCTGCACAAACGCAGGAACCTCGGAGTGAGCGCCCGCCATTTGCTCCAGATGCAGCAACGAAACATTGCTCACGCCGAGCAAACGTGTGCGCCCCGCGTCGCGCTCCCGAACCATCGCTTCCCAAACCTCTGCGTCCGCCTCCGTCCACTCATACCCCGACGGCCCGTGCAGCACAAAGCTGTCAACATAATCAGTCACAAGATGGTCAAGCGAACTGGTCAACGACTGCCGCACTTGCTCAGAAAAGTTCGCTCTCGGATCGTAAGGCAGCCGGTGATCCTGCCCGCGCTGATAAGTAAACTTCGTCTGCAGAAAAAGCTCGCCGCGCGTCACCGCTCCGCCCCGATAGGCAGCGGACAGGGCTTGCCCCACTCCCACCTCAAAATAATGCCGCCTCTGGTTGGCGGTATCGATCCCGCGAAATCCCGCGCGCAGAGCCTGTTCGGTAAGAGCCGCAGTCCGCTCCTCTTTCCAGGCGGTGCCGTAAAGAAAATCAGGAATTGCCGTCTGCTCGCGAGTCATCGCGTTATTCTTACACGCTCAGCCGCCTCGTTTCAGGTTCACCGTCAGAAAAGCCTTTAACCGCAGAGCCCGCAAAGAAAAATGCGGGGAGAACGCAAAGAAAATCAGCAGTTGCTTTTCTCTGCGTCCTGGCGGATTGTCACTGCGATTTCTGGCTTTTGGTCGTGAAATCCTGAATCTCCGCTCTCCCCTCCAGAACCCTGATAGCAATCAATCGAAAGCGAACAGTGAGGAGTGGGTTCAGGCGAAGTATGTTCAGTCGAAGTATGTTCAGTCGACGTATTACAACAAGAACAAGCCCTCCTTCGAGCAAGCCACGCTCGCGCAGTTTTTTGTCCCCCACGCGAAACAACTCGCACCGGCGCCCGAGGAACAAGAGAACTCCGCGCAAGAAAAAGCCGCCGCCGATGCCATGACCAAAGTTGCCGCCGACGTCCGCGCCCGCGCCGGAAATGGCGAAGACTTCGACAAATTGCAAATCGAGGCCTACGCGCAAGCCGGAACGCCGCGAACCACGGTGAACACGAAACTGGAGAAAGTCCGTCGCCCCACCCTGCCTCCGCAACATGAAACAGTGTTCGACCTGAAGCCCGGAGAAGTTTCCGAAGTGTTCTCCGATCCTGAGGGCGCCCATTTCATCTACAAAATGATCGGTAAGGAAACCCTGCCGCTCGACGACGTGAAAACGGAAATCCGTACCGCAATTTCCAGCCAGCGCTATCGCGACAGCATGAAGCTTTTCCAGGGCGACGTTGTCTTCAGCGATGCCTATTTCATCGCGCCCGGAAAACCAACCATTACGCCGCACGAGGATCGCAGAGGAAAAAGAAAGAGATCGGCCCCACCGCTCCATGACCAGCACGAATAACGGTTACTGGTTGCATCCCCGCACGGGCTGCGTTACGCTTATTTTCGCTCTCGCGGTTCTCCCGCCTCGCCTCGACCCTCACCCGTAAAGCAGGCAAATGCTGCAATGTGTGTGCAACCCAACGCGGTCGCTCGCAAGGTCATACAATATATAGTGTTATATTGCTTGACCCCGCCCCGATTTCGCCGTTACAGTAGCTTCAATCTGTGCCTGCCCTTTCCAGCCTCGGGTGAGACGCAAACGATTGGGCATCAAATTCACCAGCGGAGGAATCCGTCTGGTAAACAAGGTCGGTTCCATGGCTGCGGAGTCAAAATCCCCACTTTTCGCAAAAGCCGCGGAAAAGGGCACCCAAATCATCGATGCCGCTGGCACCAGGAACTGGCAACCGGCCGCTGACAACTGGCCACTGCTTCTCAAGGAGTAATCGTTGCTCAAACTGAAGCGTCTACAGATTCTCGGGTTCAAGTCGTTCTGTGACCGCACCGAACTCAAGTTCCACGGCGAGGGCGTTGCGGCCATTATCGGGCCCAATGGCTGCGGCAAGTCCAATATCGCCGACGCCATTTCCTGGGTGCTGGGCGAGCAGTCGGCCAAGACCTTGCGGGGTTCGCGCATGGAAGATGTCATCTTCGCCGGCACCCGCGACCGCAAAGCCACCGGCATGGCCGAAGTGTCGCTCACGCTGATCGACCCCGAGCAATACGGCGCCGACGCCAGCGCGCCCACCGAAATCGACATTCAAGACGACATGCCGGCGGACGAGGGTCACCTCTCCGACGATTGGGATGAAGCCGCCGTCCGTGCTCGCGCCGCCGCCGACACCGAGCGCGCCACGCAAGATGCCCAGCCCGGCAAGACCGAAGAAATTGAAATCCCGCGCTCGAAAATCAACACCATCGCCATCGCCTTCCCTGACGACGAGCCGGTCTTCGCTCTGCCCGTCCATAATGTCACCGCGCCGGCGTCGGTCGAGTCCGCAGGATCTGCGGCTCCGTTCGTGGTCCTGAAAATTCGCCGCCGCAAGTTCAACCAGAAAACATTTCACAGCGGCGAGATCCACGTCACCCGCCGCCTGTTCCGCTCCGGCGACAGCGAATACCTGCTGAACGGCAAACTCTGCCGCCTGCGCGACATTCAGGAACTCTTCATGGGCACGGGCTTGGGGCCCGAGTCGTACGCTCTGATCGAACAAGGACGCATCGGTCAGATCCTCAGCAGCCGTCCCACCGATCGCCGCGCGATTCTCGAAGAAGCCGCCGGCATCACGAAATTCAAAACCAAGAAGCGCCTCGCCGAAGCCCGCCTCGAAGACGCCAAGCTAAACCTCGCACGCATCAACGACATTTTCGAAGAAGTCACGCGCCAGATGAATTCTTTGAAGCGTCAGGCGTCGAAAGCCGAGCGCTACGCACGCCTGCGCGAAGAGATGCGCGCCCAGTTGCGTACCGTTCTGGCGAGCAAATTTACCGCCATCGACCAGGAATCCGCCGAGCTCGACGCCCAGCTCAACACTCTGGCGGAAGAAATGCAGCATCGCACCGAGGCCGTGCAACAAC
>DATDGM010000064.1:0-17186 GCA_036522075.1 Candidatus Sulfotelmatobacter sp. | reverse complement strand
CTCAGCCCTGTTCTGCTCGAGGAACTGCGCGCTCACTGGCGACGCTTGCACAAAAAGTCCGTCTGGTTATTTCCCGGCAATCGCTGGCACAGCGCTGATCACCCCATGGATGACAAGACGCCCTACCACGCTTGCGTCGAGAGCCCATCCCGGCGTCACGTCCGAAAAGCACTAGCGTGATCCGTCCGCGACTGGACTTCTGGCCCTCTATTTTGCGTGATTCAGATCTTAGTTGACGGTCATACAGGCAAAGTGAGCGGGAGTCGCTCAGCGTGACGAGGTTACCAGCTGCAATCAGGGACTACGCAACGCGGAAAATGCTCTGGCTTTCTATCGGACCTCGATTTGTTGTATCACCTTCATCTTTAACCTCCCATTTGAGACTTCCAGTTGCAGATTTCCGGCTTCAGGCGGCTGATACTCAAAATCAAATGTTTCTCCGGGTAGGGTGGACTGACGTGCCTCTTGCATGTGTGCCTGTTCGGGCGGCAGGTCGGCGCCATCTCTTGCAATCGCTCGCCACTGAGGTTGCTTTTCCTCTGCTCGGAGAGCCACTCCAATTCCATCAAAGGCGGCGATATTGATAAGTCGTATGCGATAGCGCTGGCCGGTTTGCCAGTGTAAGGTGGGCGGCTTCAAACCGCCGTTGAAGAGCACCGCTCCCTCCGACGGCCCGGGACCGCCGCGGCTGAGCACCACGACTTGGTCATGTGCTGGATCAAACTTGGCTCCCGGTTCGACTACGATGAGAGGCCCGTACAACCCTCCCGAAAGTTGCACCTGGTCGTGCAAGTGGGTGTGATACATGAAAGTTCCGGCGCGTGGGGGGGTGAAGCGAACGCGGAAAGAGACGCCGGGGTTGATCATGGGCGTGACTTCACTGCCGTGTGCACCCCAATTGGCTACTCCATCGTAGTAGCTATCAAGCTCCATGCCGTGCCAATGCACCGTGGTCGGTTCATGTAATTTGTTCACTATAGTGATCTCGACCGGACGGCCACGCTCCAAAATGAGCGGCGGTCCGGATTGCGCGACATTCTCCGGAATTAGCCGGTGGCCTTTCTGCACCTGGTAGCCGAATCCGGCGGGGAAATCATCGCGCGCCGGGCGTTCGCGCACAAGCAGGCTGATTTTACGAATGCGGCCGTGAGCGGGCACTGGTTTGCGGTCGCCCGCTACTGTAATGCCCAACACCATTCCAGCCATATGATTCTCGTGCTGTTCACTGACGAATTTATCCGTTAGTGCATTGGCAACCGTCATCTCTCCGGACATATGTGGTACGAAATGGCAGTGAAACAGCCAATGACCGGGCGGCGGAATCCAGTAGGTGCTCATGGTTGCCCCCCAGCTCATCCGATAAGTGTTAACCATCGGCTGTTGTCCAGCAGGAAAAACATGATCCGCCTCACCATCCCCTGCGCTGTCTACGCGGAAGTAGGACCCATGCAGATGCATGGGATGGGGCGTGTCGCTCGCATTGATCCACCGCCAGCGCACCGGCTCGTCCGCGGCGTAAGTAAGGCGCTCAGTGTACGGCCAGGATTTGCCATTGATCACGGCAACCTGGTGCGCCGGCGTTGCTCCAAAGTCGGTTCCGCTCCGCCACAACGTGATAACAAATACCCGGTCGGCGGCCGAACCACCTCGCGGGTCCACGATGAATGCCCCAGCCAACTGACTGTCTTCGCCAAAAGGGCGGCCATGGTCGCTATGCGCTAAGTCGCCACCAGCGCTCGCATAGTATTCATAAGTACCGGGCGCGCCTGGGGTAAATCTCCATTCGCGCGTTTCGTTCGGAGCCAGTTCATTGGTAGCCTTTTCGTCTCCCGGATGCGGATGGAGACCGTGCAGTACCGCCTTAACGGGCAGCAGGTTGCGAACTGTCAAATGAATCTCGGCGCCCTCAGACACCCGTATGAGTGGACCGGGCACTTCAAGCGCTCCGCCTTCCTCCGCGAATGCGTAGACCTTCATGCTCGGACCCGTTTCGGCCTCCGGGTACCAGTCTCCTCGTCGCAGTTCGAGGTGGAGCGTCAGAACTCCGCTCTCCAATTTTCCAGCTGCTGTTTTGTTGGAGTTAGCCTGGATGGCCTCAGAAGCGGCTGTAGGTGATTGGGCAACTGCTGCAACTCCCAACCCAATAACGATAACGCCAATGGCTGAATAATGACGCAGAAAGCAACCAGCGGCTTCTCTAAACATTCCCCACCTCCCTCAACATTCTCAGATTATGCAACGCAAGGTAGCGGCGAGACCAGAAGGAATACTCGAGGCGCACCCTCCGGGACGAGTAGGGACGGTTCATGTTGGCTTCTACCTCAACTCCTTTGGGTCGTAACAGATTCGGCTGCGGGAGAGTTGTCGGCCACTCGGAAACCAAGAACGGAATGCTGAGTTGGATTGGATGCGAACATATCCGCCGTGTGATCCCCCACCCCATGCCGGCAGACGACCTTTGGGTAGCGTACCCAAAGGTCTTCAGCGAATTTAAGTCGAAACTACTAGATTCGCTAGTGTGGGGACTTTTGTGTCGCACGCAAAAGAGCGTCCTCGTAACTGATTGAACACGTTGAGCGTTTTGAACGGCGACTTTGCAGTCTCTGTGCGGGACGATGGTTGATAAGTTATTTGTTTGTAATAACTAACGGATAACTCGCTGCGTTTTCATGCGCGAATTAAGAGTCAGTTGCTCTGCCAATTGAGCTACGCGCCCACGATGGGGATTTTGCGGGAAGGACGAAACCGAAATTATAACATCCGCGCGACCGTGGCAGCCCGGCATCGGCGCAGCGGTGGGTTCACATGTTCCTGCTGCCCCAATACCGGCGCAATGGTGCAGGGAAATGAAGTCCCTTAGAGCCGTGGTAACCGCTCTGATCAAAGAATACCTTGGATCACTGCCGCCGCAACGAAGCTGGGACGAAAATTGCAGATTCGATCAAAAACGAGAACGGACCTGCGGAGTTCATCCTGCTGGTTCAGTTGCGCTCACCTTGCGATTGGCAGCGTTCCGCGCACTCGGCGAACGGTACTCAGCCGTCGGCGGCACAACGCCATCGCTCCCGCGATGTGCTTCGGATACCCACGAAGCAGTTAACGTCCAGTTTGGGAACTGAACACAAAGGCAATATCCGCTATCGAATCTGCGTGGCGCTCCGCATTGCTCGCAATCACTAAGGTTGTTGCTGCACTTCCGCTGGCAGGCCGGCTGAGCCCTCGCTGGCAACGGGACGGCGAGGCAACGGCGGCGTTGTTAGCATTGGTGGACGCCGCTCGACGGTTCCGATCACCGGCGCTTCATCCATGCCATCGCCGGCATAGGCCATCGATTCAAACGCCTGTTCGGAACAGAGCTGGTCGACCATGCGCTGTTGCCGTACGTTGAGCACAGCGTGCGGAAGAATTGGAAAATTGCGAAACATCCAAAGCAGATACGCGCGTTGAAAAAACGAAGGCATCACATACCGGGGGCCGATGGGAGTCTGTACCCGCACTACGCCGCCAGCCAGTTTTTCGATCCACATAAACTTGGGCCCGCCTGTTTTGCTGAGATTGGCCAGAGCAATTCTAGGGCCGCCATTATTGCACCAAGGGCGATGCAATGGAAAGCTTTTTTTCACAGGCCACCTTCCCCGCGGATGCGATGCCGGGACCTTTCGGTCCAAGGGCAGTGCAACTTTGGGAAACTCTCGCCCGAAATCCGCGTCGGGGCCGGGCCAGTTCACGGCGCCAACCGCTCCTTCAAATCCCAGCCTCGGGCAGGATGTCCATTCGCTGTATCTTCGCTGCCACGCCGAATTCACTGCCCACCTGTTCGGCGCGCACAATCGTGGCCTGGCAGCATACCCAGCATTTCTGGCCGGCCGTCAGTTCAGGAGGAAGGATCAGCACCAGCTCGACCTCGGCACCCATTTCCATCTTCGACTTGGTGTAGAGGAAAACGCCGTTGCTGCTCACATCGCGGGTTTGCGCCGGGTGCTCGACCCCGGGCGCCGTTCGCACACGCGTGGCCACGCTCGTGGGTATTCTTTTCCGGGAGCGGCGCTCAGCTGCGGGTTTCATAAAAGGCAGGCCAGTGCCCACCAAATCTACACCAAACCCGTGAATTTGCTGAGAAATTCTAGGCCGATAACTTTCGGGGCCCGCCGAACTGCGAGCCGATTAGATAATCGGCCGCTGCGAGCGCACCACCGGAACCACCAGGGCTTGTTCCATGGTAGGCAAATTTGTACCCCGCAGTTTGGCCTCGATGTCATGCAGTTTGTCGGTCACGCCGGTTTCGTAGTAGGCCTGCACCAGTAGTTCCATGGTGAATGGATTATCCTGGTCTTCTTCCAGACGCGGGATTGCGCCTTCGTATTTTTTCTGGTCCATCAGCAAGGTGCCGGCCGCACCGTTATAGGAACTCAAGATCACGCGGTTGCGGCTGCCAGTCGCCAGCTTTTCCAGTTGTTGCAGAGACTTATCCGCCAGCGCCTGGTCGCCCGCACGCGAAGCGCGCACCACGCGGTTGCGCAGGATGTGCGAAAGTTCTTCATCCTTGTCGGTCATGGCGATGCTGCGGTGGCTGAGCGCATCCTCAGCCAGCTTCAGGTCTTTGAGCGCGACGCTATCGTCCGCCTGGTATTCCGCCAGGTGGCGGAAGGCCTGGGCTTCCTGCAGATCCTGTTCCTTGGCGTGCGCAGTCTGGGCAATCTCCGCAAAAGCCTTGTCCGCTTCGCTGTATTTTCCGTCGCGTACCCAGGTCATCGCGCTCTGCATGCTGTAGGTGAGACGGTCGGCCTCATTGTGCGCATAGCGGACGGCGCGCTCATACTCGATGCGCGCCTGCTCCTGGCTGCCCATCAAAGCGTAAGTGTCTCCCAGGCCCAGTTGCGATGTGACAAAGTCCGGATCAATCTTTAAGGCGGCGCGATAATGCTCCAAGGACTGCTCGAAACGCCCCGCCATTCTCAGAAGCTCGCCGTAGGAATCCTGCGGATTCGGCTCTTTGGGCAGCAGTGCAACGTAACGATCCATGTTGGCAAAAGCCTTGTCGAACTGCCGATTTCGCGCGTAGATGTAGGCCAGGTCGTTCAGAGCCGCGGGAAAGTTCTTATCAATCGCCAGCGCCCTCTCCATGATCCTCTGCGCCTGCTCGTTGCCCTCTTCTGCCATCAGCCAGTTGCCGGCGAGATAGAGCAAATGCTTGTCGTGGGGATACATCTCCAGCAAATCGTTCATCAGCGAGATGCCCGCGATGTAGTCGCCTTCCTGCACTTTGCTGATCCATCCCACCATCAACTGCTCGCCCGGGCTAAGCTTGGGCACCAGGGCCTTGGCCTTGGCGCGAGCGTCGCTCACTTCCTGCGGATTTTCGCTGTTCAGCGCAATCGACGCCCAGGCCACCCCCAGATTGGGGTCTTCCTTCACCGCCGCGCGCCAATCGTCATTGCAGCGTTCCAGATACAGGTTCTCGTAATCGGCCACGCCTTCTTGGTAGAGGGAAAGGGCTCGCGAGGAAGAAGTGGTCACGGGCAGGTCGGCGGTTTCACCCTTCTTCAGGTGGTGCGCCGACAGGGGCGCAGCCAGGGACAGAACGAGCACAGAAACGGCGCAATTCGTGAAGGCGCGACGCATCAGGGATCTCCAGAACGGCTGCTTTGTACGGATTACGGAACGGGGAGGGGATCGAACAAAAGAAGGGTAACATCGCGATAACGCCGCGACGAGGTGACTAAAGGCGTATGCCGGTTGTGGCCAGTTTCGCGCCGGGGATCGAGCCCTGATTGGAAAAGGCGCGGACTGCAGCCAGCAGCAGTTCCGAGCAAGAGCAGGCCTTCACGGACGAGTAAGCCGCTCGGAATCAATAGCGGCATTAGCTGAGGGGGAATGGCTGGCGAGAAAATGGCCGGCGAGAGGATGGCTTCCTGAGCCTGGCGATTAGAAGCTGAAAGCCAGCCCGGCCCGGATCGCGCGCGGGGCTTGAACCAGATAAACCGTCTGGCCGTCCTGTCCCATGACGGGCACGTAGCCTTGCGCCAGGAGGTTGCGTACTTCAATCAGCGCTTCCATACGGCCGGGCAAAAAGCCCATGCTCGGAATTGGCTGACGAACGAACAAACTCAGGTAAGGGTCACTCTGGCCGGGGGAGGCGTTGAACATGTCCACGGGTGTAAGTGATTGGCCATTCACCCAGCGATAAGAAGCGATCCAGCGGGTGTGCGTCCTTGAAAACGCGCCGTTGAATTTGGCGGCCAAGGCGTGACGGCGGACGGCGGTAATGAACTGCTGGGCTTCCTGCAAAGAAACGTCAGCCTGGGAAAGATTCAGGGTTCCACCCCAGGCATAGTCAAGCGTGCCGGTAAGGTCGGAGGAGAACTTATGCTGCAGCACCGCCCGCAGGCCCGGCGTATTCAAGGTGCCGCCCGTATAACTGAATGTGCCTGAATACACATCAGGCAGCAAGAACCCGCCCGCAGCCGTGACTTCCCCGACGCCGGTGAGAGCGGTATCGCCCACGCGATCGGAAAACGCGGCAAGCTGCACATTCGTATTGCCAATGCGCCGCGACAAGCTGAGTTCCTGGTGATGCGCCCGCTCGATTTTGGCGGCGAAGTTCTGCAGACTGACGCGGGGATTCGATTCGCTCATGTCTGCCGGAGCTGAATCGAAGCCTTTTTCCGTTCGCATATCCGGAACCGACGACGCGTAAGAATACGCCACAACCGTGTTCGGCGAGAGGTGCAAACCGGCCGAGCCGTAAGGACGAAACGCACTCACGCGGCCCAGAAATTGTATCGTCTGAATTTCGCTGCCAAATTTCAACTCCAGCACGTCTCCGGCCGTAAAAGAGTCGTTCATGGCCAGGGCCAAGGCCTGCAGAGCGGCGTTGTGCAGGTTCGGGTCGGAGGGAGCGAAACGGCGCACGGTCACGGCCAGGGATGGTTCAGAGCCGTCGGGCAAAATATGGGAGTAGGTAGTGCGGAACACCGCGTCTGGCGTGCCGTCGCCGTAACCGACGTTTCCACTCATCCCAACCCGGCCCGTGGAAAAAATAGAACGTTCCAGGCTGAAGCCGGTGCTCATGTCGGATCCGCTACCGTAACCATCGCTCGCCGAGCCGGCCAAAAAGGAGAGCGAACCGCGCAGGGGACGAGCCGGCTTGTCCGACGCCTTTACCTTGGCCACTTCTACGGTCTCTTGCGGGGCTGGAGTCGGATCGTCGAACACCCGCAGAATGGGCCGGTTGGCGACCGAGCGAAGCGTCCATTTCCAGTCGTCATCGTCAGGAACGGCGCGAATTCGTCCCACGTCCAGCACGCCCAGCAAGGTATTCAGAGTGACATTTACTTTGAGGTGAGCACCTGGAACTACGCCAATGCGTTCCAACACGGTGGGCAGAAAAGAGGGAGCAGAAACTGTCACTGAATAAACGCCGGGCAGCAATCCAACCGCAGAATAAAAACCTAAGCCATCGGTAAAGGTGGTAAACGTACGGGAAGCCGATCCCAGCATCTCCGATCCAGGCTTCTCTGAGCCAAGGATCTCCACGACGGCCCCCATCTGCGGGGCACCCGAGGCATTGCGAACATATCCTGAGATCGCGCCCGGCGACTCGCTGGCCCAGAGGGGAAGCGCCAGCCCCAGACTTAGCAATCCCAATCCTACTACCCAAGTTCCGAGCTTGTGTGTCAAGCCCTACCCACCCCCAGGGGAAATCAAGCAGGCCGCTACTCTACCGCAAATACCGCCGATGGATCAATGGTCTGCTTGGAGATGTTGTCCGTCACTTTAATGTTGATCTTGTAAGTTCCCGGCTGCAGGTTAGCCGCGACAATCGATTTCTGCAGGGTGACTTGATCGCCGAGGTTACCCATCTGCTCCGTCGATTCAGTCTTCTGGATGACCGGCTTGTTGGTGGCCACATTGACGATGTCGTATTGGAACGTGGCCGACGGCTTATGAGTTTTCTCGTCGATGCCCAGATTGTAGACCTGCATCCAGAAATTCACTTTCTGGTCGTGGCCTTTCTTAAATAGCGAAGGCTTGCCGTCCGCAGACGCTACGCGTGGCCGAACCTTCATCGTGCCGATCACGTAGGGGCCTGTGCCAATCGCCTTGGTGGGAACCGGCTCCATCTGGTCGGCGACAATCAAGCTGGAAGTCGCCAGCTTATCGTCAGAATAGTCAGGAACCACCACACCCCGGCTCCAAACGCCCCGGCGGTCGCCGTTGACGTCCTTCACCGCGATTTCCAGTTTGTAGCGCCCGGGCCGTAAAGGAATCGCCTTCCAGTAAACTGACGAGTTCTCGGCAGTGCGGGGCAGCAGCTCTTCTGGAACGTCCACCTGCACCGGATCCTCAAACGTCTGCACAATCTTGCCGGTGAGCGTGGTGAACCGGGCAAAAATATCCACCGTGCCCCGCTGGATGCCGTCTTTGTTGACGAATGTGATGTCGCGATTCTTCATCTGGATCATCACCGGCACCAGCACAGTGTCGCTGGTGACCTTCACAAAGTCCGTCCGAACGTCGAAGGGCATCGGGTTCAGGACGATCTTGCTGTTGACGATCTCTTCCAGATCTTTGAACTTCACCGGGGGGGGCGCCTGCAGTTTGGCATATTGGATGAGCCGGTCGAATTCTTTCGCGTTCTGGCTGGCGCTGTCGGGTCCCAGCCCTAGCCTTTCCTGGCCGCCGGTGAATCGCGAAGTCTTGCTGGCCATGCCCATCGATTCCCACATGGTCAGGCCGGCGTTCGGAGTGTAGAGCAGAGCGTCCTTCTCGGAACGATCCATGGTCATGTGATATTCGCCGCACATGCAGGTGTCGACGAACTCGATGATGACCTCCTGGCCGATTCCTTCCAGATAGCGGTAACGCCAGTCTTCGAACGGGAATGTAGAAGTCTCGCCTCCGCCCTCGGACATAGGCCGTTCATACGATCCGCCCGACGGATGCGATTCGATCTCGTCCGCCTTGCCGTACATGATGTAGATGCGGCCGCGATCCGTCTTCCAGCCCGGGACGCCGGCGGCGAAATGCTCGTTGGCATACGCAATCCGCTGGTAGTGTTCTTCCTTGTATTCGTTCTCTTCCGTGTCAGGAGTGGGGTCGCGCCGCTGCCAGAACTGCTCGATAAAGTTGTCGCGCTCTTCGTCGTTGCTTAACTGCTTGAAGGCTTGTTTTTCTTCGTCGGTGATAATCCAGATTACGTCTTCATCGAGCCACTTCTTGTAAGGACCTGTGATTTCCTTGCGATAGTCCTTCATCTGCTGCTTGCGCTTCTTAGCGTCAAGAGGTTTCTTGAGGGGGTCGGCCTCCTGCGCCGTCTGGGCTGGAGGTGTTGCCGCGGCGGTGTCGCCGGCCGGCTTGTCAGCAGGTTTAGGATTCGGATCCTGGGCCAGGGCAGTCGGAACCACAATGCCCATAAGTATCAGGAAAGACGCGAGAAAGTATCGGCGTATGCACACCCGGAACATGAGAGGGACTCCTGCCAGAAGACTGCTCGTCGACTATTTTAGGCCGTTATTCATGCCAAAGCAAGGTGAACTCAAGTTCTGAAACGGAAGGAAACTGACCATCCCCCTCTACCTTAGAGAGCTGCGGCCAATTCGGAGTTGCCTGCCGCCGGGACTGAATCCTGACTTTATCTTGATCCTTTATCTTGAACTTTATCTTGAAGTTGGGGGCTGTGGTTCAGTTTTGGCTCACGCGCCGGCACCGGCGGAGCGGGAGAACCTTCATTCCGGTGACAGCGTGATGCAAGAAGCCGAACTGCACCAGTGAGGCGACTTCGGTGGGGCGGGGCGGCAAGCTATAATAAATAATCGTGACAATCGGTTCGGGTTAGGTTATACGCTTCCTATTCGCGCCCGTGGGGTCTCAGCCACTCGTCCTTCCTGTCGTCTTCGTGACTCGGGAACTTTCCCGCCACCGGGATCGTATTACAGGATGTGTGTCCGTCACTCTCACCGGCTGAGGCGGTACTGTGTTCCTGGCCCGACGGTCTCCTGGGCACGAACTTAAAATCTGCTGGACTGTGACGGTAATCATGAAACCTTGGAAAAAAATTGCAATCGGGGCCGGTGCCGCCCTTCTACTGGTGATCATCGTGAGCTTTACGGTGCACCAGAGCAGCAAGAACATAGTAACGGTACAAACCGGCAAGGTGCAGCGCGAAGACTTGGCGACCGTGGTGAGCGCTTCGGGCGAAATCAAGCCCAAGACTTACGTGAATATCGGCGCCAACGCCTACGGAAAGATTACCCACCTGTACGTGAAGGAAGGCGATCAGGTGAAGAAGGGCCAATTGCTGGCGCAACTGGAGAACGTGCAATCCTCGGCGGACGTGAGCGCGAACGAAGCCTCGTTGCAGGCCGCGGAAACCGATGCTCTGGCGGCGGAAGCGGGCATGAAGACTTCCCAGGCTGACCTGGTCCGTGCTCAGGCCGATTTCGACCGTAACAAGCTGGACTGGGAGCGCGCCCAGAGCCTTTTCAAAGATGGGCTCATTTCGAAGTCAGACTTCGACAGCCGCAAGAACGCGTGGGCCACGGCAGACGCCGGGCTGGCGCAGGCGCAGGCGCGGGTGGCGCAAGCTCAGGCGCAGGATGATTCCGCCATCAAGCATGTGGCGCAAGCGAGGGCCACGCTGACGCACTATACCGACCTTCTGCAGAAGACGACGTATCTCGCGCCGTTCGATGGCGTGATTACGAACCTGCCGGTTCGCGAAGGCGAGAGCGTGGTCATCGGCATTCAAAACGCGCAGGGCAGCACTTTGATGACGATCGCCGCCATGAACATCATCACGGCTGAAGTGAAAGTGGATGAAACTGACATCGTCAACGTGGCCCTGGGCCAGTCCGCCGAGGTCACCATCGACGCGATCCCGAAGAAGACGTTCCACGGTAAGGTCTCGGAAATCGGAGACAATGCTATCGTCCGATCCAGCGGGTTATCGACGTCGCAGTCGGCCAGCACCAGCGAGGAAGCGAAGGACTTCAAAGTAGTGGTGACGCTGCAAGATCCGCCCGCGGATCTGCGGCCTGGGCTTTCGACAACCGCCAAGATCACGACGGCGACGCGCAGTTCGGCACTGGCGATTCCCATTCAAGCTCTGACCATTCGGACCAAGGCGCAACTGGAGCAGAAATCGAGCCCGGGCTCGGTGCATGCGGCGGCGCCAGCTCCCAAGGAAACTGCATCCAAGGATGCAAAGGGCGATAGCGACGTGCAGGGCGTGTTCGTGATTCGCAATCGCAAGGCGGAGTTTGTTCCGGTTACGACGGGGATTACCGGAACCACCGATATCGAAGTGCTGGGCGGCCTCAAAGAAAATGACGAGGTGATCACGGGCAGTTACAAGATATTGCGCACGCTGCGGCCGGGCAGCAGCGTGAAGATCGATAATTCGGCCCCCAAGAAGGACGAAGACGAAACAACATAACGCTATAACGTTCGGCGGGCTGGCGCGTCCAAAGGGGATACCCGGTGTGTGGCGACTCAAGCTCGAGCGATCGCAGATCGAGGCAATATCAATATCCATACAAATGCAGTCGTGTACATGCAGTGCAAAGATTCTGAGCTTGCAGGCAGTCAGGGCCAAGACTTAAAACGTCAAAACGATCGGAGAGGTCAGTGGCACCGGACGAGCTTAAGGAAGAGCAGGAGAAAAAAATGGCAACCGCTGAAGTCATCAATATGCCGAATCCCGTAACCCCGGCGCTGCCGGAATCCTGCATGATTGCGGCTGAAGATTTGTGGAAGACCTACGACATGGGCTCCGAGCAACAGGTACACGCGCTGCGGGGAGTGAATCTGCGCATCGAGCGCAGCGAATACGTTGCCATCATGGGGCCCTCGGGATCGGGCAAGTCGACGCTGATGAATCTGATCGGCTGCCTGGACACGCCTTCCCAGGGCAAGTACTGGCTGAACGGCCAGTTAGTCAGCGAACTGGACGACGACGAACTGGCTCGCATCCGCAACAAAGAGATCGGCTTCGTTTTTCAGACGTTCAATCTGCTGGCCCGCGCCACCGCCCTGCACAACGTGGAGCTGCCCCTGATTTATGCGGGAGTTCCCACCGAAGAGCGCCTGGCGCGCGCTAAAGCGTCCCTGGCAGCTGTGGGAATGGAACAGCGCATGAGCCACAAACCCAATGAGCTTTCCGGCGGACAACGGCAGCGCGTAGCGATCGCTCGGGCGCTCGTGAACAAGCCCTCGATCATTTTGGCCGACGAACCCACGGGCAACCTGGATTCCCAGACCGGCATTGAAATCATGGCGTTGTTTGATCGGCTGCAGTCCGAAGGCAATACCATCATCCTGGTCACCCACGAGGGCGACATTGCCGAGTACGCTCATCGCGTCATCCACATCAAGGATGGCGTGATCGCCAGCGACGAGAGCAAAGGCCCGGGTCACCGGAACTGAAGCCTTCCCGTTTTCTGGTTTCCAGGCCCAGCCGATTTACTTGTACCCGTCCAGAGCTTTGGCGGAGCGGTCAAGCGCGGCCGCAAGCACTGCCAACTGCTGCCGCGCCTGCTCGGCATCGCCCTTGTCGAGGGCTTCGTTGACTCCCGGAATCACCACGGCTGCATAACCCGTGTATTCGCCGGGCGCATAGATGGCGTGGCGATACCACGAGCGATGCGGCAAGCCCTCGGGCACCAGCAGTGCGCTCTCGGCCCCGCGCAGCGCTTCATTCAGTGGGTTGGCCTTGGCCGAATCTTTCGGTGGACTCTTCTGTTTCGATGCGACCTTGGCGCCGGCCTGTTGAAAGCGCCTGGCCGCAGCGGTCACAGCAGTGAAATCGAGCGCGTGCTCGCCAAACTTGCCGTCCGCGCGCGCGCGCGCCGATTCAATATAGGCCTCAACTTCCTTTCCATATTCCTCATAGTTATAAGGCAGGATATCAGCGTCTGCCATGCGCAAAGCCTCGAGTCCAAAAATCCGAGCCATCTGCTGCTCATAAACAAAATCTGGATCGGCAAACTTTTGGAACCAGGCGAAATCGTCGAACGCGGAGTGATACACACCGTAGGACCCACTCGAACCGATATCGGTAGAAGGCACGCCCAAGTGCTGCAGAAATGCGGTGTAGTCGGACCCGCTGCCCAGGTCGCCGACGGGAACGTCGGCTTTGGTCTTGGCCGCCGGAGTGCGCCGGGCATCGCCGATGGCTTCTGTGGGGGATTGGGTCGAGGGCGCGTCGGGTTGCGCGGCCTTCTGCCAGGCTTCGTAAACAGTTCCGCCCTTGGGGCTGGGCACAACCTTGGTGACGTCGCGCAAGAACTGCTTCAGGCTGGGAACGGCGGACGCGCCGAACTTCGCGCCGGAGACGGCCACGTCGACATTGAAATACGCCGGGGCATTCGCCAATTCCCTTTCGTGCTGCTCAGCCCACTCCGTGGAACCCATCAGGCCTTCCTCTTCGCCGTCCCAACTGGCGAACACGAGGGTGCGCTTTGGTTTCCATCCCGACTTCAACAGCTCGCCGACACCGTGAATAGCTTCCAGCATAGCGGCGGTGCCGCTGTTCGGGTCGACCGCGCCATACACCCACGCGTCGCGATGATTGCCGGCGATCACCCACTGGTCGGGCAGTTCGCTTCCGCGCGCCCGGCCGATCACATCCCAGAGCGTGCGGAATTGATAGTCCTGCTTGAGATGCATTTTCACTTTCACTGGGCCCGGGCCCAGGTGGTAGGTGAAGGGCAGAGCGCCCTGCCATTCGCGGGGCGAATCCGGTCCGCCCAAGTGCTCGAGGATCGGCCAGGCATCGTGATAAGAAAGTGGCGTAACCGGAACCTTCGGCATCTGCGCCGAGTTTGCTGGGGAAATACGCTGGGAGTCAGGGAGCGAAGGCACCGAGGCAATTCCCGGCGTGGTGGGGTCTCCGGGGAACTCGAACATGTAGCCCACCGATCCGCGCTGCACGCCGGTATCGGGACGCCACGGACCTTGCGGATATTTATCGCCACGCCGCCAACCATCATCGGCGGGATCGGAGTAGATGATGACGCCGGCGGCGCCGTGCTCCTGCGCCAGAAAAACTTTTACTCCGCGAAAATTCTGCCCGTAGCGCACCAGCACAATCTTGTCGCGCACGCTGATCTTCAACTTGTCGAGTTTTTCGAAATCTTCGGGCGTGCCGTAGTTGGCGTAGACGATGTCGGCTTCGACATCGCCGGACGGGGACATGCCGTTGAACGGCATCACCACGTTCGGGTCATTTTCGTACGCGTCGCCGTCAACATGTTCGCGTGTGGGGCCGTGCATTTCCACGCCAGCCGGCGCGGTAACGTCCACGCTGATTTCCTGCGGATAGTTGATCCAGACTTTGTATTCCACGATTTCGGTTTCGAGTCCGGCCTCGCGGAATTTCTCGGCGACGTAGTCGGCGGTGGCTTTATCCGCGGGCGTGCCGGCCATGTGCGGGACCTGCGTGAGTGTGCGCAGATGCTGCTCCGCGAGTTTAGGATCGGGAACCGCCAGAAAGCGGGCTTCCGCAGCGGTTTCGGCCGAGGCATCGCGGAAGCCGAAGATAGGTTGCGTGGCGCCCGACGACGCGGCGGTATTCGCGCCGACGCTAGGGGAAGGACTAGACAGCGCTACCGCAGAGGAAATCAGCAGGACTGAGAGGAATCTCATCGGGCTCCAGTTGGGAAGTGAATAAGGTAGCACAGGCGCGGACGGCGCGTAATTCCTGCCTCGCTTATCGGCGGCGATTCGCTTTTTATTCGTTAAAACACCAAGTTCACCATCGTCACCATATGGTGCGATAATGAGCACATGAAGCGTGCAACCATGACTCTTCCCGATGACCTGGCCGAGGCAATGGACAAATATCTGCAAGCCCAAGAAGCTCCTCCGGCCCTCACTACCGTGGTGCAGGCGGCGCTGCGCGAGTACCTGGGTGAGCGCGGATTTCTGCGGGTCCACCGGCCATTGACGATCAGGCCGGCCAAGCACGGCAGCGGGCGCAGCGATGTGAGTCTGAATCACGATCTCTATCTCGCAGGCATCAAGAAATGACGCGCGCTGTGCTGGCGGACACCGGACCGCTGTACGCGGCGGTCGATCCGCAGGATGCACGCCATAATCAAGCCATTGAGGAGCTGCGCAAGCTGGCTCGCGAGAAGCGTGATGTCGTCGTCCCCTACCCCATCCTGCTTGAGGCCTACACTATGGTTTGGTATCGCCTGGGCAGGGATGCCGCCTCGGATTGGCTCGTTGACATGGCGGAGGCGGTGCTGGTGAATCCCACGCCCGACGACTATCGGCAGGGCGTAGCGCGAATCGGATTCTTAGCCGACCAGTCGATTACTTTGTTCGACGCCACGCTCGCGGTGCTGGCGACACGACTAGGGATGGAAGTGTGGACTTACGACCACGATTTTGAGGTGATGCGAGTTCCGGTTTGGCGATAGAAGCGTCCCACTGAAATCGGCTATCGTACTTGTCCTGTCCCGATAATTTCGTACTTCGAAGAAGTCAACTCGACCAGCGCGAAGGGGCCGCGGCAGTGGAGTTTCTGGGTGCTGACGCCCATTTCGGCGCCGAAGCCGAATTCGCCGCCGTCGGTGAAGCGAGTGGAAGCATTCCAGTAGACCACCGCCGAATCCACGCCGCTTAAGAACTTACGCGCATTGGCTTGGTCGCGCGTGACGATCGCATCGGAATGTCGAGTTGAGTACTGATTGATGTGACGGATGGCTTCCTCCACGTCGGCGACCACGTGGATCGCCATGCAAAGTCGCAGATATTCTTCGTACCAGTCTGGCTCGGATGCGGGGCGGACGTTGAATCCTGCGGCCAACGTGCGAGATTTGCCATCGCCGCGAACTTCCACCCCGGCTTCGACCAGTTTCTTCACGATGCGCGGGATGTAGGCAGCCGCGACGCGCTCGTGTACCAGCAACTTCTCGGCTGCGTTGCACACGGAGGGGCGCTGGGTTTTGGCGTTGATGACGATGTCGTCAGCCATGGTGAAATCGGCGGATTCGTCGACAAAAATGTGGCAGTTGCCGGCTCCGGTTTCGATCACGGGCACGACGGAATTCTCGGCAACGTAACTGATGAGCCCGGCGCCGCCCCGGGGAATAATCACATCGACGAGCCCGCGAGCTTTGATGAGTTCTTTTACCGATTGCCGCGTGCTGGCATCGAGCAGTTCGATTGCACCTTCTGGCAGTTCCCGGACCCCCGCGAGGATTTCCACTAGTCGGCGATTGCTGTGCGCCGCTTCTTTCCCGCCGCGCAGAACCACCGCGTTGCCAGCTTTCAGGGCAAGCACAGCGGCATCAACGGTAACGTTGGGGCGCGACTCGTAGATGATTCCGACGACTCCGAGAGGCACGCGCAGCTTGCGAATGCGCAGGCCGTTCGGGCGGGCCCATTCAGCAAGGGTTTCGCCAACCGGATTGGGCAGGGCCGCGACTTCACGGATACCGCACGCCATGTCCTTGATGCGATCCGCGTTCAGCAGCAAGCGGTCGCGCATTGCGCCCTCGAGTCCTGAAGTCTTCACGTCCTCGCGATTGGCCGACAGGATCCCTTGCGCGTGAATTTCAATTGCATCGGCCATCGCGCGCAACAGCGCGTTTTTCTGCTCCGAGGAAAGCTGTGCGAGCGCGGCCGCGGCGGACCGGGCACGATGCAGCTTTTCCTGGGTGGATCGGCTCTGATCAACGATCGAAGGCATTAACGCTTCTCCGCTTCTCTCTTTCTCAGATTTGGGGTAGTGTGCAGTTTGGCTCACGCGCTAGGCCGATTACGCGGGAAACCCTTCGCTTCGCCTGAAAAACGGCTAGGCTCAGGATGACGGCGTCATGTAAGGAACAAGCTGCGCTACTACCCTGATCTCTCAGTCTTTCTCCGACGAGGAGGAAAATAAGTCCCGATTTTGTGTTGCATCGCCAACCTGATGCCCTCGGGGTGCCGCCCATTCACAATCGCCACATGCACGCCCGCTTCGCTGGCCAGCTTCGCGGCTTTCAACTTTGAGATCATGCCGCCTCGTCCCAGCTCGCTTTTGCCGTTGCACTGCGCTTCCAGCGCAGCAGTCACCCTCCGCACGACTCGCACCAGTCGCGGCTTATTTTTCCCATTCGGAACGAAAAAGCCGTCCACATCCGTTAACAGAAGCAGCCAGTCGGCGTGAACGGCGTTCGCCAGCAGCGCGCTCAACT
>DATDGM010000063.1:0-3644 GCA_036522075.1 Candidatus Sulfotelmatobacter sp. | reverse complement strand
GTTCCTGGGAAGCGGCACTACGCTCGCAGCCGCCGAACTCACCGGGCGGGTCTGCTACGGGATCGAGCTGGATGCGAAGTACGTGGATGTAGTTATCCAGCGTTGGCAAGCGCTGAGCGGCAAGCAAGCCACGCTGGATGGAGATAGCCGCACCTTCGAGGAAATCGCGCGGGAGCGCCGGAAGGTGATCGGAGCGAAGGAGTTCAAGGAGCGCTCGCAAGAGTTAAAGAAGGGCCGGCTAAAGCGGCAGGAGCCTGTGGAGCGGGCCGCATGAGTCATCAAACCATCCAAGCGCGTGGTCAAACAGCGCGGCCGCCGGGAGGAAGGAGCCGCAGATGATTAGCCGCAGTTATATCCGCCGGCTGGAGCGGCTGGAGACCCGCTTGGGGATGAATCGCAAACGCGGCGTCCGGATCGAGTACTACGATATTTCGCCGGACGGCACACTGTTGCACCTACGCAGCTCCGATGACGACGCCATGGAAGGGGACCTAACGATCCAGGTGATTTTCGTGGACAGCGACGGCAACAGCGGGCCGGGCCCGCGCTTTCGGGCCCTCGAAGAGCGCCGGCGGGAGCGTGGATGCACCGAAGGCGGAACGGTGGAAACGTTGAATTGAAACTTCTCCCCGGTACCAAGCAGCCGCGCCGTGCTATCTCGCGATGCGGTAGCTGCGCTCCCCGGCGGAGTTCTTGGAGGACTCGACCTTCTGCCCTCCCTTGCTGCCCAGGATGCTCACAAAACCCCGGACGGCGTCACGCCCATGGGCCGTTTCATCAGGGCGATGACCTGGGCCTTCTTGTGGGTCGCTGCCACGAAACCTGCGAGAGCCAGCGGGGTGAAGATCAATTTCGCTGCGGGCGTCGGGGAGCCCAGCGTTTCTCGGCCCCGCACAGCCAGGGAAACTGGGCATCCAACATGGCGACGGCGTGGGCCGTAGTCTGAGCGGGAAGAAGGACGGGTTGGACTGGTGGCTGCTGTGGTGAGCGAGCCTGCAGGCGCGCACGCCGGTTGCGGGCTTGAGCTTTGCCGCCACGCGAGCCAATGCGCCGCAGTTGCTCGGGGGACTGATTAAATAGCCTCACACCGGGCGTTCGCCGGGTTCATAGGGCCAGAAACTCCGCGTGAGCGGGAGTGGATGGATACTGTGAGACAGACCGGGCGCGGCAAGCTATGGTCGACATATCCCTGGCGTCCGTGGGTGCCCGTTAAATAGCCTGACTTCGGTTGCTGCGGTTCATTATTTGGTGGCGGGTTGCCCGATTTATTGAGGCAAGCCCGACCCCGCTGGAGAGTTTGTGAATTGATCGCCAGCCGAGCCGAGCGCCCGGTCCCACATCAACATATAAAGGAGAGAGAGAATGGCGAAAGCAGCGTCCGTTTACGAGCGATTGACAGGAGGAAACCGAAAGCACCGGAAGGATTTGCAGCGGCGGCTGCATTCGGATAATCCGGGGCTGGAAGTGGTGCATGCAAACGCCGCCGGAATCGATATAGGCAATCAGAGCCATTTCGTCGCAGTGCCTCCGGCGAAGGATGCTGAACCGGTACGGGAGTTCGGAAGCTGGACAGCGGATCTCGAGCGCATGGCGGCATGGCTGAAGTCGTGCGGTATCGAGACGGTGGCAATGCAATCCACCGGTGTTTACTGGTTCGCCGTTTATGACGTTCTGGAGAAGCACGGTCTGAAGGTATTTCTGGTGAATGCGAGCCACACCAAAAATCTTCCGGGGCGCAAGTCGGACGTGCAGGAAAGTCAGTGGCTCATGAAACTACACACCTATGGGCTGCTGCGGAATTCTTTCAGGCCGCCGGAAGAGATACGGCCGATCCGGGCCATCTGGCGGCTGCGGGACCGGCACGTGCAAGACGCGGCGCGCAGTGTTCAGCATATGCAGAAGGCGCTTACGTCGATGAACGTGCAGCTGGCCAACGCCATCAGCGATATCAGCGGCACATCCGGACAGGCGATCATCCGGTCGATTCTGGCCGGTGAGCGGAACCCCAGAAAGTTAGCCCGGCTGCGCGATCAGCGCATCCGGGCCAGCGAGGAAGAGGTGGCCCGATCGCTGGAAGGAAACTGGCAGGAAGATCAGTTGTTCGAACTTCAGCATGCCGTCGATGAATACGATTTCCGGCTAAAGCAGATCGCCGAATGCGACCGCAAGTTGCAGACATATCTGGCGGTACTGCCGACCCGGCCCAGTCCGGGCACCGATACCGGCGCGGCGCCCCCTGCGCCCGCCGGCGCGACCGGGAAAAAGAGAAAACGCGCGAAGAAAGCACAAGGCTATGCCCCGTGTTCATTCAATCTGGCGGCGGAGCTGATCCGCGTCAGCGGAGTGGATGCCCTCCGCATTGACGGCATCAGCCTCATCACCTTCCAGACCGTAGTGGCGGAACTGGGCACAGACCTCGCAAACTGGTTTCCCAACGAGTATCACTTTGCTTCGTGGCTGGGCCTGACCCCCAGACGCGATGTGAGTGGCGGAAAAGTGATCCGGCATACACGCGCGAAAAACCGGAATCGTGTTGCGGGCGTCCTGCGCATGGCCGCCAACGCACTGCTGCGCAGCGACAGCTATCTCGGCGCCCGTTACCGGCATCTTCGCACCAGGCTGGGCAGCCCAAAAGCCATTAAGGCGATGGCCCGCTATCTGGCCTGTATCATCTACCGCCTGTTCACCAAAGGTCAGGCCTGGGTGGATCGCGGCACCGAACACTTCGAGCGAAACCGCCAAACCCGCGATCTGGCCAGACTTCAGGCCCAGGCCGGCTCGCGCGGATTCCGCCTCGTTCCCATCACCGGAGAACCGGCATGAAAATCAGAACCCTCTGCTATTCACTCCGCAGACGTTTTTCCGCACTCCGCAGCCACGGAAAAAGTGCATCGAGCCTGGCGATTGCGGCAACCGTGGTGTCGCGTGCTTCCACTCTTGGCGCGGCACGTGGAGACGGCGGCATCAGGGCGCGGCGGGCAGGTTGGTTGCGGCCGGAGATTTTGCCGCCGCGCGCTCCCAGGCGCCGCAACTGCTCCGGGGTCTTGTTGAAAAGAATATACGGGTGGCTTGTCATAACGTTCCGTCGGACACCACATTCATTGATCAAGCCCCGGACGCATGCAAGCTCTCAAGACCGGGCCTGACTGAGTTTCTGGAGAAGATGTAAGGATAGTTGGTCATGGGTGTTCCTTGGGCATGACCATTCATCCCGTGGGTGGGGCCGAGAAGCAAGACAAATGTGAGCCCTTGTGCCGCCTTTATTCTTCGTGTTTTCAAACACATGCAATTAGGAGCGCGGGTGCGTTAGGGACCTGGGGTTGAAAGCCAGTCGGCCTTGCCACAAGGCTGCGCTAAACTGCGAGTCAGCCTGAGAGAAGGAAGTCCAACCCGTGGATCTCGATCGCCTCTCCCGTTTGCTGCAGAAACTGAGCCCGCGGCAAGAAAAAGTGATTCGATTATATTTCGGGCTGGGGTGTGAGCGGCCCTTTTCGGTTAGCCGATCGCCACGCGCCAGGGACATTTGTGATTATGTTACCCCACAGAAGGAGCTCGATCACCCGGCCCCAGACTGTCCTTGACATCGCGAACCACGAAGACGACGGCATCAAACAATCCCGGAGATATGGTGCCGCTGTCGGACC
>DATDGM010000062.1:0-32822 GCA_036522075.1 Candidatus Sulfotelmatobacter sp. | reverse complement strand
GTCGAGGCCATGATCGCTGAGATCTGGCAACTGGGGCCGCTCGACGTGCTAGTCAACAACGCGGCCGGTAATTTCATTGCACGCACCGAGGAACTTTCCCCGCGCGCGTTTCAATCCGTGATTGGCATTGTGCTGATGGGCACGCTGCACGCCACCATGGCTTGCGGACGCCGCTGGCTGAAAGACAATCGCAAAGGCACAGTGCTCAGCATCTCGGCCACCTATGCCCCCGTGGGATCGGCTTATGTGGTTCCTTCCGCCGTTTCGAAGGCTGGGGTTGAGGCTCTCATGCGCAGCCTGGCTGTGGAATGGGGCCACCGCGGAATCCGCATGAACGCCATTGCGCCCGGCCCGATCCCGACGCAGGGAGCATTCTCCCGCGTGTTGCCGCGGCCTGACCTGGAAACCTTGGCTCTCGACCGCAACCCGCAACATCGTTTCGGAACGGTAGAAGAGCTGGCGAATCTTGCCGCCTTTCTGGTGAGCGACGGTTCCGGCTACATCAACGGCGAGGTCGTCCGCATGGATGGCGGCGAGTTTCTGCAAGGCGCTGGCGAATTCAGCAATCTCGGACGCATCCTGACCGAAGAAGACTGGCAGGCGCTTAAGCCGAAGAAATCAGGATCTACCTCGAAAAGCTAGATGGGTCTAGGACGAGTGTGCCACATCGGCAATACGAATCCGTCGTTGGTTGCGCCGCAATTTTGATTCGCACTACAGCCCTTTTGCAGTACCCTGCCCATCACTCGCGACTAGCGTTTGGTATCGACGCTGGGACTCACCAGTCCCTTCAACAGCAGGTTGACTAGGCTGAGCAGGATTGCGCCCACGAATGCGGCGATGAAGCCGTGCACCTGAAATCCCGGTACCAGCGCGGACGCGAACTTTAGCATCAAGGCATTGATCACGAACCAGAACAGCCCCAGGGTCACCAGGGTTAGTGGAAACGTGACAATCTTCAGGACCAGACCGATCGTGGCGTTAACGAAGCCTATGACGAGCGCGGCAATCAGCGCGGAGAACGCCCCGTTGACGTGAACCCCGGGTACGACCTGAGCGACGATCCAGACGGCCAATCCACTAAGAATCCAGTTCAGAAGTAACCGCATCGCAGAACTATAACGTCCCCATCGCCAGATAGCAACGCGGCATCGATGGTGCCCGTCGTTGTCCCTTTTTGCGTTTCGCACGGGCAGGCTTTTGACGTTTAGGCGTTGGGTGTTAGTCGCTAGGCGTTAGTCGTTAGTCGTTCACCGCGGGGAAAAAGGGGTAAGCTATCGACCAAGGACGAACGACCAACGACTGACATTATGATCCTCACCGCAATCGAAACCCGGGTCCTCGGGTCACTGATCGAAAAAGACATCACCACGCCCGACTATTACCCCCTTTCTCTCCACGCGCTGGTCAACGCATGCAACCAGAAGAACAATCGTGAACCGGTGATGAACCTCGACGAAGCAACCGTTCGCGATGCCCTGGCCACGCTGCAGGAAAAGCGGCTGGCCGGCCCGGCCAGCGGCGCCGATAGCCGCGTCACGAAATACGAGCACCGGCTGCAGGAGGTGTTCAACTTCGACCGGCGCGAGATCGCGATTGTGTGCGTGCTCTTGCTGCGGGGACCACAGACTCCCGGCGAACTGCGTGGCCGCACCGATCGCATGTATCACTTTGAAGGGCTGGATGACGCGGTCTCGACTCTGGATCGCCTGGCCCAGCGCGAGCCGCCGCTGGCGCGAGTCTTGCCGCGCCAGCCAGGCACGAAAGAATCGCGGTACATGCATTTATTCTGCGGCGACCCGCCCGAGGCGAGGGAATCAGCTCATGTGGCGCGGGCGCTCTCGCCCGCGCATGCCGGAGGCCAATCCGCCAGCGACCGGCTGGCAATGCTGGAAGAAGAAGTCTCCCACCTGCGCCAGGAACTTTCCGATGTCCACGAACAACTCGCGGCTTTCCGCAAACAATTCGAATAAGTGAGCCGATATGACTGAGCCGATAATCATCCAGGATTACGATTCGCTTTGGCCCGAACGATTTGAAATCCTACGCTCGCGAATTTCCGCCGGGCTGGATGGCCTGGCAACGGCGATCGAACACATCGGGAGCACGGCCGTTCCTGGACTGGCCGGCAAGCCGGTCATCGACATCGACGTACTTTTAAAATCAGACGCCAACCTTTCCTTGGCCATCAGCAGATTGTCTGACTTGGGATACGAACACCGTGGCAATCTTGGTATCGCCGGCCGTGAGGCCTTCCAAGCCCCTCTCGACGACTTCCCGCACCACCTTTATGTGTGCTCGCCGGGCAGCCAGACATATGAGCGACACATCGCTTTCCGCGATCATCTCCGCACTCACCCGAGCGATGCCGACGCGTATGCGCGCTTAAAGCGCAAGTTAGCCACGAAGTTTGACGCTGATCGCGAGGCGTTCACACAAGGCAAGAGCGAATTTGTGGAAGAGATCTTACGCCGTGCGACGAGCGCTTCAGAGCGGAGGTAAGCGAGATACGCTGCCGCGGAAACTTCATCCAACGCGCCGCCCCTTTGGTGTAGCCTAATCGCAACAGTGCGCCACCAGCTCAGGAGGGACTTATGCATCGCCGCGAATTCCTCATTCGCTCTGCTACCGGCGTGGGAGGGGCCTGGCTCTCTTCCAAAACTATCCTTGATGCGATTGCCGCCGCGCCACTCCTGGCCAAGTTCACGGCGTCAGACTCGGTGACTCTCGGCGGCACCGGCATCAAGACCAGCAGGCTGGCCATGGGCACGGGCACGGTCGGCTCCGGCCACCATTCGCACCAGACCGCGCTCGGCGTGAAGGGACTTTCCGATCTGCTGCTGAACGGCTACGATCACGGCCTGCGTTTTTTTGATTCTGCCGATTCCTACGGCAGCCATCCTCACGTGGCGGAAGCGCTCAAGCACGTGCCGCGCGACAAGGTCACCGTGCTGACCAAATCCTGGGCGCGCGACGCGGCCGGCATGCGCGCCGATCTTGACCGCTTCCGGCGCGAACTCGGCACCGACTATCTCGACATCTGCCTGATGCATTGCGTCACAGAGGCCGACTGGACGGAGCGCTTCAAAGGCGCGATGGACGTGCTTTCTGAGGCGAAAGAAAAAGGCACCATCCGCGCTCACGGCTGTTCGTGCCACAGCATTGAAGCGCTGCGCGCGGCCGCCAAGTCGCCGTGGGTGGAAATTGATCTCGCCCGCATCAACCCCGTGGGCGCTTACATGGACGCCGACCCGTCGACCGTCGTTGGGGTCTTGAGGGACATGAAAACCGCGGGCAAGGCGCTGGTCGGCATGAAGATTCTCGGCCAGGGTGAGCTGCGCAATCGTCAGGACGAGGGCATCAAGTTTGCGCTATCGCTCGGCCTGTTGGACGCCTTCACCATCGGCGCCGAAAGCAAGAGCGAACAGGAAGACCTGATCCGTCGCATTGCGGCCGCATAAGGAAACACTCGTGTGGGATCGGGCGACTCATCCGTAGGGCGGCGGGCGCATCCCGGCTCGCGAATGTTTTCAGCGAGGCTGGGCGCCTTTCCCGCGGAACTCAGAGATTACTTCAATCTCTCCAACAATGTTGGCGTTGAACTTGGCCAAGTCGCCCGCGGGAATCCAATACTCGCGATGTTCCGAACTTCCCACGATGCGCAGTTCGTAGCGGCTCAGAGCTTCCGTATTTACGGCGAACCGCAACACGTATCCCACATAGCCTGATTCCGGGTCTTTCGTGTTCCAGTCGCGCGCAATCTTGGTCGCGTATTCTTCGGTGAGCACGGGATAGAAAAACGGCTGATCCGGTAAGCGCGGCGGGAAGTCTCGGAATCCGCTGGCCTTGATCAGTTGAAACTCTTTTTCCCCGACCGGCCGGTAGAGGGTCTTCAAGTCAGTCGCCATGCCTGTAAGGATAGGGGAAGAATCGCCAGCAGCGCCACTTGTTGGGCGCGGCAAATGTGTCAGGCCATCCACTCCGTGTCTTGTGCTCCACATCGTTCGCCGCGAGCTGCGCTCTAACCCCAGCAAAATCAACATCGCCCGGTTGGGCCCGCGTCATGCAATGTCACTGGCGCTGCTCTGCAGCAGGAGGTGACCGACCATGACCCGCTTCTACGCATTGAGCAAGACCGTAAGGACCCGTGACTGTGTCGCGTGGGGAAAGAATAACGCTTTCGAAAAAACCGGCGCGCTTCTGTTCGCCGCACTCTTGATCGTTTGTTCGCTGGCCGTCGGCTGCAACAGTGATAAGCCGAAGCCGGCGAGCTCCAACAACCAGATTCCCGTAACCCAAAACCCAACTCCGAATAGCATGCTCAGTTCCAACCAGCCCGCTCCCGTGGCAGAGCCCCCGAAGCCAGCTGCAAAAAAAGTAGTCAGGAAACGCCCCGCTACGGTTACGTATGTAGACCAGACCTACGGCGTTTCGTTCGACTATCCGCGCCGGTACGGCCTCGAGACGGGTAATGCGGCCAACGAGTTGGTAGCGTCCAGCCCGCTTCCCATGAACTTTGTCGTGCCCGGCGGAATCGCGCTGGCCGCGGTGGAATTGCCTGAAACCGCGTTCGCCGATACCGACTTGTCGGCGGCGTTCTTCAACGTGAGCGTCAACAAGGCTCTCTCCGCGGAGCAGTGCGGGGATTTTGCCGTACCGCAGCCCAAAGTGGTGGCTTCGTCTGATGCGACGCCAGCCTCGACCTCGGCTCCCTCAACCGAGACTGCGCCAGCTCAGTCCATGCCGACTCAAAGCACCACGGACCAAGCCGCGGCGCCTTCGGCTACATCGGTGGCCACGTCTTCGGCTCCGGCCACGTCAACCACAACCGCGCCTGCGTCAGTCCCGGGAACCTCCAACACTTCCAAGCTGATTCTGGGAGATTTGGAGTTGCAGTCGGCAGAAGCGGTTGCTGGAGAAGGCGACCGGCAGAGCGATACCAAATACTTCCATCTCTTCAAGAATGGCGGCTGCTACGAGTTTGCGCTCAACGTAACCACACTCGCGCATGAAACGGAAGGTGGGATGAAGCACGTGGACCGCAACAAAGTCTTCAACCGGCTGTCGGCCATCCTGGCGACCGTGAAGATCAACCCCGTGGCCGCTCCTGAAACTGCGAGCACGCCGGCGGCGCCCGCAACTCGGGTGGCTCAGGAAGCACCGGCACAGTGATACCTTCGTTTCGCAACGAGAGCGACACGCCAGCCCAGCCCCACGCCGGCCATCCTTAAGATGGCCGGCGTTTTCTTTTTCCGTAAGCGCATCTGTTCTTCTTGCACAAAGTTTCCCGCAGCAGTAAAGTGAGACACCATTCCCATCGCGCCCTTAAACGGCGTGAAGGCGTCGGCCTCCATCGCTCCAGTTAGACGTCCCGGATTTGCAACCGGACGCGCAGGTCTTCCCCAGGAAATAGCGGGTCCGCCGAGAGCGGCGGAGTACCCGTGCCATGCGTTTTGGAGGGGGTCGCCTCAGTCTTACGCAGTAGACTGCCGCAGGAGACTTGCAAGAACTTGCCGAAAGGAATGCGCCCATGCCCAGAAAAGCCAAAACGCCGCTCGCAGCGCCAGTCTTCGGGGAACCGGTTTTTAACGAAGGGGTTCCCACTCCCGACCCGACTCAATTCAAGATTCCACATCCTTCCGACTCCAAGCTGTACAAGCAAATCCAGGATTTGTTGACCAAAGATACGGTCAGTTTTCCCCCTTCAAGCGGCAAGCCCAGCGATCTTTACCAACTGCAGGAAGCCTGGGGCCCGCACGGGGCAGAGGTAATTCAGAACATTCAGCAAGCCAAGCAGATTTCGTTTCATGCGCTCGGCGATACCGGTGCGTCCAACGCCAAGAATTATCCGGATGCCATTCGCGTTTCCGATCTTGTTACCACTGACTACCACACCTCCAACCCCGCCAATTCCCCCGCGTTCCTCTATCACCTGGGCGATGTGGTCTACGACTTCGGCGAATCGCAGTATTATTACGATCAGTTTTACGAGCCTTATCGCAATTATCCGGCGCCGATCCTGGCGATTCCGGGGAACCACGATTCCTTCGTCGTTCCCGGCACGGCCGTAGCCGATCAGCCACTGAACATTTTCATGCGCAACTTCTGCGCGGCTGGGCCGGTGGTGACTACCGAGGCGGGCCCGCTGCACCGCACGGCCATGACCCAGCCCGGCGTTTACTTCACGCTCGATGCTCCTTTTGTCCGCATCGTGGGACTGTTCAGCAATGCGCTCGAAGATCCCGGATTGATTTCGAGCGAGTCGGGAAAGTGGACGGGCGTTCCCGACACTCAGGTTGCGTTTCTCACGGCGCAACTCCAGCGCATCAAAACCGAGAATTACCAGGGCGCCGTATTATTGGCTACGCATCATCCTTCCTTCACCTATTCGCCGCCGCCGGCCGGCAAAGGCGCCGGCGGCATCCACAGCAGTAGCAACCCCATGCTGCGAGACATCGATGCCATATGCAAGGCACAGGGCGTCTATCCCCACGCGTTTCTCTCCGGACACGCGCACAATTACCAGCACTACACGCGCTCAGTGACCTTTAGCGGCAAGAATTATGCCGTTCCCTTCATCGTTTGCGGAGACAGCGGCCACAACGTGACGGCGCTGGCGCACGCCAAGAAAGGGCAGCCTGCCCAGGAACCGGCGCAAGGAGCCAACGTTACTTACCTAGATACCAACCCGGTGGTGCAGGCCACCGGCCTCAAGCTGGAAAATTATGACGATAAAAACTACGGGTACCTGCGGATCACGGTGAATGCGCAACAGCTGCGCATTGACTTTCATCCAGCGGTGGCTGGCGGGGGCGCGGCTACCGACACGACCGCGATTAATATTGCGACTCACACGAAGGTGTGAGGTCAGGGTCAGAGATATGCTGATCCCTGGCTTACGACACCCGCGGACGCTTAATTCTTCTTTGCCGGTGTTTAGCATCCACGAAATCCGTATGATGGGGTGCCATTGCCGGAGAAAGCGTCATGGAACACGAGCGACGAGAATATCCGCGAATCAAGGTGCGGGTGCCCATCGAACTGTATATCGAGGATAGCGCTTCGCCAATTCGCGGAGCCACCACAGACCTGAGCCTGGGCGGCTGCTACATCGATACCATGTTTCCATTCGCGGTCGGCTCCAGTCTTGAGCTGAAGCTAACGCTCGACGATACTTTGCTGGTGCTGGGCGCGGTGGTCACCTGTGATCCCCAGGTGGGTAACGGAATCCGCTTTACCCGCATGTTGCCGGAGGATCTCGAAGTGCTTCAGGCCTTTCTGGAGGCCAAACAGAAAGAACAAGGCGCGTAATCCCCGAATTTCGCCAGGAACTGCGTCCCAGGCGAGCGAGTTCGCCCTATCGATTGCGCTCCCTCTTTTTTCGCCGCTTGGAAAGATCTTCAAGCAGATATTTCAGCGACGCGCACTCCTGAATCACGCCCTCCAACTTCGGGACCGTGGTTCGTAGCTCACTCTCTTCCACGATGCCATCGGCGAGAGTTTCCGCCACACTCTCCAGCGCTTCGCCGACTTCCCGAATCAGATTGGAAACGGCGAGCAATTCTTTCTCCAGCGTCATCTTGGGGTCCGGCAACTTGAAAGCCACTCGACCCGCCTGGCTCTCGAGATAATCGAGAGCTTCGTAGTTGCCCAGGAGCGTGCAGATTCGGGGCAGCAAATAAGCGGGCATGTTGCGCTCGCCGCGCAGCCAGTACATGAGCGAACGGTAATTCGTTCCCAGTTGTTGCGCGAGCAGACGGATGTCGTAATCGGATTTGGTTTCTACAACTCGGCTCAAGATTGAAGGCAGAATCGAGGGAGCTTCGGCAGCCACGTGGTTTCCATTCTCAAAACTGGGTTCCGTTCAAAAAGACGTTCATTTTGAACGGTGAAAGTGCCCATTCTAGCTGAATTGATCAACTTGCGGGCCTGGGCTTAAATTGCACTAGCTCCGGAGAATTCCGAGCAGCTCCGGCGCCGGACAGCATACGCGGAAAAAAGCAAAATCGTGAATGGCTCCGAACTATTTGAAAGAATTGACAAAGCGGGCACTGGGCATTACTTTTCAGGGTCACGGTAGTCCCCGATTTCTTCTAAACTAGCGTGGACTAATCTGGCGTGAACTGGAAGCGCGGTTCTGGCGCGGGGTTGGCGACTCTCGCGCGCTGAGGGGGAGGTTGCATGTCGAAGAAGTGGTACAACTACATCGTTTCCGTCGACGAGGAGAATTCTGCTGCGTCGGGTTCGCCAAGTGCAAACCCGAAGAGCGCTCCCGCGACCGGCAAAACTGCGGCACAGAGCGTGGCTGAGATCGCGTCCTCGGTGGCAACGGAACCGAAGTTCACCACGCCCGTTTCTGACCCTACCTCGTTCGAAGAGATTTACCACGCGGCGGAAATTCCGCAGGCGCCACAGGGCTATTCCATCCTGAAGATTTCGCAGATGCTGGAAAGCGAGCACATTCGCAATTTGCCCTCGGACGTGAAGAAGTCTTCGGTGCTGGTCGCGCTCGACGCGGCGGGAGTAGACATCAAAGAAGTCATCCAGGATGCCGTGCGCCGCGACCGCGCGCTCGATACCTACGAGCGCGTGCAGCAGCGTGCAGCCGACGAACTGGAATCGAAGAAAAGTAGGGAGAATAGTGACATTCAGGCGCAGATCGACAAGTTCGTCACCGAGCAGCGGGCCAAGATTCAGGCGAACAATGACGCGGTAACACGTGAGAAAGAACGCTTCACCGGCTGGCGCCTAAAGAAACAGCAGGAAGAGAAGAAAATCGCCGACGCAGTCGGCTACTTCGTGAGCGAAAACCCCATCACCACCGGCGCTGCGCAAGCGGCGTCGTCACCCAAAACCGCGCAGCATTCCTGAACAGGAGGAATTTATGTGGCAACGTCTCTCCAGGGTATTTCGTTCATTCTTCGGTTTCTTCATTTCCGTGGCTGAGGATCCCGAACTCATTCTGCAGCAGAACATTCGCGACATGAACGACCAGGTTCCGCGCATGAACGAGAGCATTGCCATGGTCAAGGCCAACGTGACCCTGCTCGAAAAAGAAGAAGCCAAGTATAAGAACGATATGGCCAATCTGACCGCGAAGATTAAAGCGGCGATCCAGGCTAATCGGGATGACATTGCCGGCAGTTATGCGGCTCAGTTGGAGCAGGTAAAGAGCGCTCTGGCCAGGAATCAAGGGCAGTTGCAAGGTGCGCGTGCGGCATTCGATAAAGCGATGACGGTGAAGCAAGCCTTCATGCGCGAGAAAGACCGCAAGACGCAAGAAGCGCTGGGCGCTATCGCGGACTACCGCCGCGCGCAATGGCAGAAGAAAGTTGCCGACGCCATGGAGCAGTTCGAAGTGGCCGGCATCAGCCAGACGCACGATGAAATGGTGCGCAAAATCGAAGAGATGACCGCGGTCAATGAAGCCCGCATGGATATGGCGATGAGCAACGTGGACCAGCAAAAGGTGAAGATCGAAGACGAAGCGGAGAAGATGCAGGCCAGCGAACTGGTAAAACAGTTCAAAATTGAGATGGGCCTGGCTCCCGCGCAAACAGCGGCGCCCAGCGGCGCGGAAAAAACCATTGCCGCCAAGGAACCGCAGCGAACTTCTTAGGCATAAGCCGGGTAGGAATAGTTTACTGAGAATGATAAGCAACGGCAGGGAACAGTTGCGGAGGAAAAAGTCATGGCGATGAAGATTGAGCGAGGCGGATGGGTTCTGATTTTCCTGATCGGCGCGGCCCTGGTGGGCTACAGCCTCAATCGATACGGCATCATTGATTTCAACAAACTGGCCGGCAAGAGTTCGTCGTCCGGAAATGGCGCGACGGTGGATGCCTCGAAGCCGCTATTGATCCCCGCGTCGTCAAGCGATAGCGACGCCGAGGTGCGAGTCCGCGTGAACGTTTGGGTTGGTTGCGCCGGCGGCCTGGTGGCGAATGGCGGGCTGGACACGGTTCCCGACTCCATCTTCGGAAAGAAGGGCCTGAAGGTTTCGTTCAAGATTATCGACGATTGGACCGAAGGCGCCGCGGCGCTGGCCACGGACAACGTAGACGTCATGCTGACCACCGCCGACGTCTATGCGAAAGATTTCGCGCAGTTCAAAGAGAAAGGATTCGGCTCGCACACTTTCCTGATGGTGGACTGGTCGCGCGGCGCCGATGGAGTTATCGGCAAGCAGGGCATCAACAGCATCGAAGATCTGGCCGGCAAGACCGTGGCTTTTGCGCCTTACACGCCGTCACATTTTCTGCTCTACAACGGATTGAAGACCTCCGGCCTTGGCACTGAGCAGCGCCAGGAGATTTTTAATAAGGCGGTTCATACAAAGGATGGCATCGAGCCGGCAACCCTTTTCGCCCAGGACAAAGTCGATGCCGCCGTGGCCTGGGACCCGGACATGAGCGACGCGGTCGCCAAGCGCCCCGGATCCAAGAAGATTTACGACACCAGAGTTGCCGACCATCTCATCGCCGACATTCTGGTGGTGAGCGACAGCTTCTCCGCGAAACATCCGCAGACTTTGCTCAAGTTCGCGCAAGGCTGGCTCGAAGGTGTGGAGTTCATCAAGACGCAGCCGGACCGGGCATACAACCTGATCGGTACGGTCAAAGATTTCAACATCCCCTCCGACCTCGCCAAGACCATGCTCGGCGGCGTGAAGCTGGCCGATTACGCCGACAACCGCGCCTTCATGGGTACCGCCGGATCGAACGCCGATTACGCCAACATTTCCAGCATGGCGCAGGACATGTATCGCGACCTGCGCATCATCAAACATACGTACGACCCGGAAGAAAGTCTGGATCGCCGCTATGTTGACAAATTGGCGGACAACTTTTCGATGGCGTCGAGCGAAGCGCCCATCGAATATAAGGAGCCGGCAAAGGGCGCGACTCCTATCGCAACGCAACACCGTTCGATTTTCTTTGATCCGAACTCCTCCGCGATGAGTCTCGATTCGCGCGCCATAGTGGACGAACTTGCCGCCACCATGCGTGCCTATGAAAACACAGTTGTCGATATTGACGGCAACACGGATTCCACCGGCTCGCGCGCCTACAACATTACGCTCTCGCACGCGCGCGCCGACGAAGTAAAGAAATATCTTATGGGCAAATACGGATTCCCTGCGGCGCGGCTTCGCACTGCCGGCAACGGTCCTGACAAGCCAATCGACTCCAATGCCACGCCGGAAGGCCGCGAGAAGAACCGGCGGACCGACATTAAGGTTTACGCCAACCCATCAAGCTAGCAAAACATCGTGCCGCGCGAACAGCACGATGAGTGAAAGCCGCGGTCATGAGGGCACTGATGAACGACTGGTTCACCATTCGGAAAGAAGTAGCACCGTGGGTCAAGTGGGCCGCTCCGTTTATCACCTGGGGAACCATCGTGTTGCTGTGGATCCTGGTGCCCTACTGGGAAGGCCCGCACTTCTCACTGCTTCCTCGGCCTCTCGGAGTGATCCGCGCATTCGGAATGCTCTGGTCCGATTACAACCTGCTCGGCAACGTGTTCATGAGTTGGTGGCGAATTGCACAAGCATTCTTGTGGTGCGCACTGGTCGCCATTCCCCTGGGCATTCTCATGTCCAGTTACCGCTGGCTGTTCGAACTCATCAATCCCGTGGCCGCGCCCATGCGCGCCATGCCGCTCACCGCGTTTCTTCCCGCGTTCATTGCGCTGTTCGGCATCGATGAAACCGAAAAGGTCGCCTTCCTCTGGTTCGGAATGTTTTTCTACCTGTTGGCCGTGGTCGTCGAAGAAGTCAACCGGGTGGACAATGCATTGCTCGAAACCGCCTACACGCTGGGAGCCAACCAGCGGCAGGTCTTGTGGCTGGTGTTTCGCGCGTCGTTCCCAGCGATTTTTTCGTCGTTCCGAATCCTTTATGACATTGGCTGGACCTATGTGATCCTGGCAGAAATGTTGAACGCCCGCAAAGGCGTGGGCTATATGGTGGAAGCCGCCCGCAAGGTGTTGGATTTTGATCGCGTCTACGCCGGCATCATCGCCATCGGCGTCGCCGCTTTCTTATTTCGATTCTTGCTGACTTTCCTGGAAGGCCGCCTCTTCCCCTGGCGCAAAACGTTGTCACCGTTCGCTGGCGGAGGAGCGGGGGTTCCGAGCGCCACTGCACACTTGAAGGCGGCCAAACATGGAGCTTAAGAAATCGAAAATCACGGTGCGCAAACTCAGCCGTTCCTTTGCTTCTCCGGACGGCACAAAAGTTGACGCGCTCGAGAACATCAATTTTGAAATTGAGGACGCCTACTCGCGCGAGGGCCGCGACATTGGCGAGTTCCGCGTGCTGCTCGGCCCTTCCGGCTGCGGCAAGTCCACCCTGCTGCGCCTGATCGCCGGCCTCGACGCCTCCGATACCGGCGAGGTCCTGGTAAACGAACTGCCAGTGCATGGTCCGGGCAAAGATCGCGGCATGGTGTTTCAGAAATACACTTCGTTTCCCTGGCTGACCGTCGCTGGTAACATAGCTTACGGTTTAAAGATTAACGGCGTCCCGGAAGAGAAATGCAAGGCCACGGTCGCACAGTTGGTCCAGGACATTGGACTCAGCGGTTTTGAGAACGCCTATCCAGACACGCTCTCCGGGGGCATGCAGCAGCGGGTTGCGATTGCGCGCACGCTGGCGCTTCGCCCATCAGTGATTCTGATGGACGAGCCGTTCGGCGCGCTGGACGCGCAAACCCGCAGCGAGATGCAGCAACTGCTATTGAAAGTTTGGGAGGAAACTGCCAGCACGATTTTGTTCGTCACGCATGACGTGGAAGAAGCCGTTTATCTGGCAGATAGAATTTTTATTATGAGCGCGCATCCGGGCACGATTATCGAAGACGTTCAGGTGCCGTTCGAGCGCCCTCGCGATCTCGGCCTGAAAGAACGAAATGAATTTCACGAGCTGTCGAACTATGTTCTCGGCCGTTTGCGCCACGCCCCCGGGAACGGATTCGTCCGGGTGAGCGTCTAAATGTCCCCCGCCGGCTTTCAGGGTCAGCCACCGCCTCCTGATCAGTCCAAAGACATCAATTTCGTAAAAGAAGCCTTCCATCTGCAATACAACTGGATTGCGCTGGCCGGCGCCGGCGTGTTTGCGCTGCTGAGCGGCAGCCTGCTTCCCGCGATTCTAGCGGGTGGAGTCGAGCTAATGTACCTCGCCATCGTTCCCCAGAACTGGCGCTTTCAGCGCCTGGTGCGATCCTGGAAGTTTGCCGAGGAACAGCAGAAGCATCAGCAGCAACTGAGCCAGATGCTGCGCACTCTTCCCTCTGACATGCAGAGCCGCTATTGGAAACTGGGCGAGGTTTGCAGTTCCATCCACAACAATTTCAACCAGCTCTCCACCACCTCGCAGATTTTCCTGCAGCAAATGGACGGGCGACTGAGCGGACTGCTCAATGGCTATGCCCGCCTCTTGCTGGCGGCCGCGCAGCAGCAGCAGTACATGCGCAGCACCGACCGGAATGAAATCACGCGCGAGGTCGCCACGCTGCAGAAGACGCTTGCCAGTGATCCTCCGCGGGTGCAGGAAATCAACAAGAAACGCGTCGAGATCCTCAATAAGCGCCTGGAAAAATACGACAAGCTGTGCGAGAACCGCAAAGTCGTGGACGCGCAACTAGCGGCCGTGGAAGATGTGCTGCATCTCATTCGCGATCAGTCTGTCACCATGCGCGATCCGCAGCAGATCAGCGATCAGCTCGATAATCTCGTGCACGATGTCGAAGAAACCGAGCAGACAGTGCAGCAAGTGGAAGCGATTTTCAACGACCTGACGCCCGACATGGAGGGGATCATGTCGATGGACGATACTTCCACGTCGTCCTCCATGCCGAATCGCACCAGAATTCCCAGCTAAGCAAAGATGGCCGCTAACTCATCGACGACGGGAAAGTACCTGGATGCGCTTCCCTCCTGGGCACGGGAGCTCTCGGAAAAATATTATTCGCGGTCTTATTCCCTGTTCGTGCTTTACGGCAACGTGCGCGATCTGGTGCCGCTCCGGGCCCAGGATTCCACTAAGTTTGTCGCCCTGGACGAATTTCTATTTAGCGCGCTCTTCGGCCAGCGTGATCTGATTCTGCACTACGACCGTGGAGGATTGAGTTTCGGCAACCCCGCCAGCCAGTCTGATTTCCGCCGCGCCCTTGAAGGCTACGACAGTTTCCACGGCACCACATACGCGCAGGGTGGCGTGCCGCGCAGCCCGGATGCGGTTCTGAACCTGCTCGACAACTACTTGCGCCTGCGCATCGCCGATGGCAAGAAGATCGGCCTGGTCATCGACTTCGCCGAGACTATCGCTCCCGCCGGAGATGTTTCCAGCATGTCGGCGGAAGATCGCAACTCGCTCGTCATCCTGAAGCGGTGGGCGCGCAACGCAGCGTTTCTGAATGCCGACGTCACCATATGCCTGGTCTCGGAAAATCAGATCGAACTGAATCAGGGCATCGTGCAGAATCCGGGAGTCTCTTCCATTGCTATTCCGTTGCCGGACTACGCCGAACGGTTGGATTACATCGGCAACCAACTGAAAGACAAGCCGCTGCCCGCCGGCTCCGAAGTCAGCAATGAAACGCTGGCCATGCTGGGCGCGGGTTTGAAGCGCATGCAGCTGCAGAGTTTGATTTCCCACGCGGTGCAGAACCAACAGCCGCTCACTCTCAAGTTCCTGTCGGAACGCAAGCGCGACCTGATCGAGTCGGAATCCGGCGGCCTGCTGGAATTTGTGCAGAGCCGGTTCGATCTATCTTTCGTGGCCGGCAATGATCAGGCCAAACGAAAGCTGCAAGATGCGGCCGCTGCCATCCGCTCCGGGAACACCGAAGTGCTGCCCATGGGCTATGTCATCTGCGGGCCGGTGGGCACGGGGAAAACGTTCATCACGACATGCTTTGCCGGCGAGGTCGGCATTCCCGCCGTAACTCTGAAAAACTTTCGCAGCATGTGGCAGGGCGTCACGGAAGGGAACCTGGAAAGAGTTTTGAGTTTGCTCAAAGCTATGAGCCCTATTGCCGTGATCGTGGACGAGGCCGACGCCCAGCTCGGCGACCGATCCAACTCCGGCGACAGTGGCGTGGGCAACCGCGTGTTTGCCCAGATCGCCCAATTCATGGGAAATACCGAACTTCGCGGCAAGGTCATCTGGTTTCTGCTCACGTGCCGCCCCGATCTGCTGCCCGTCGATCTCAAGCGCCAGGGCAGGGCCGAAGAGCACATCGCGCTGTTTTATCCCGACACTCCGGAAGAGCGTCTCGCCTTATTGCGCGCCATGCAGCGAAAAGTTGGCATGAAAGCGTTTCCGGCGGACGTGGAGAAATTCTTTTTGGACCGTGCCGCGAGCTTATCGGGAGCGGATATTGAGGCAGTCCTGGTGCGCAGCCGCATGCGCAGCAGCCTGCAGAAAAAGTCAGATGTGGATTCCGATGACCTGAAAGCCGCTCTCGACGACTTCATCCCGCCCTACTACCCCACTGAAATCGATCTGCAGAATATGGTCGCCGTGCTCGAGTGCACCAGCAAAAGCCTCCTGCCCAAACAGTATCGTGACATGAATCGCAGCGAGCTGATCCGCCGCACGAATGAACTGATGGCCCTGTCCCGGCAAAGCTCTGAGGGATGAGGTCGAATGGCACAGCTCATGTGAAGGTCCCGCGTCACCACGCGAATTCCGTAAACCTGCTCCAGTCGCTGCTGCACACGGGCTGGGTGGTCTGCGAACGGAATTCGCGTGACGGTTATTGTATGCGCCAGGAAGCGCCGGCCGAGTCTTTTACTCGCCCGTTCCTTCGTCAGTCTTGGCGGGATGGGAACGGAGTGAGCGGGCGATCAGCCCCAGGCCACCGACGAACAGGATCAGCATCACCAGGGTTTCGAACAGGCTCGCCGGCCGAAAGTAAATATGCATATTGGCAATCACGCCGGCGAGAATAAAAAGCACCCCCGCAGCGGTCAGCAACCAGCCGATCTTGCTGTGCCCGTTCCAGAAAAGAAGCGCCACCCCAAAGAGCAGCGGAATCAGCGTGATGCCGAAAGTGTTGGCGCCATAGAAACTCCAATAAGAACCAACCACACTGACCTGATTGCTCAGCAGATATCCCCCAACGCAGGTCATAACGAATCCCATCACAAACGAGCCCAAGCCTCCAGGAGTTCCTCCCACGTCGCCAAACGAGCGGTGTTCCATGGCTGCGAGGATACCAGAGCTGTGGCAAAGTGTCCCGAACCTGGCGTGCTTGGTCGTCATCTGGAAGCCTTCTCAGAGCTCTTATCCGAATGGCCGTTATGTAACGCCGACACTAACGTAACTTCGGCCCGAGGTGCGGCTGGGGCTACCATTAACCAGGTATCCGTCGGCCCCGCGGACTGCCTAAGGGAGGGTCCATCCCATGCAATCAATCAGCAGATTCTTCTCGTTCTTCTCCGTTCTTGTTATCGCGGTTCTAGCCAGCGTGATGCTGTTTATACCCGCGTTGCAAGCCCAGGATGAGCCCTCATTGGGCGACGCGGCTCGGCAGGCGCGCCAGCAGAAGCAGCAACGAGATGCTTCCGCCAAAGAAGATCCGTCCGGAGACACCCAAGGGCAGAACACGCCAAGCCCGGGCAGCCAAAACAAGGACGTCCAAAATAAAGACGGCGCGAATAGAGGCAGTCCGAGCAAGGACGCGCAGGCCAAAGACAGCCAGGCCAAGGACGGGCAGAGCAAAAACGCGCAACTGCACAAGGCGTCGCACGTTATCACGAACGACGAACTTCCGTCACACGCCGTGGCCGTCGTAAAGGCTGCCACTGCACCCAGCAGCCGCGGAGAGCATGCTCCCGATCCTGCCTTCGGTGGAAAGATGTCGGCCGATGAGGTCAAACAGGGGATACAGGATCAGAAAGATGGCATTGCCGCGCTAGAAAGCCAGATCAAAGAGGTGAACGATTCGATCCATTTTGCAGGTGGGAACTGCGTGGAGAATTGCGCGCAGTGGAACCAGGAGCAGCAGCAGAAACAGAGGCAGGTCGAGGACATGCGCTCCGTGCTGGAAAACGCGAAACAGGCGCTCGAGCAGATGCAGGACTACGCCCGCAGAATGGGCTACGGCAGTTCGGTGTACGACCCGGAGTAAGAAGTGACTCCCAGAACGCAACAGCTTACGGCTGGGCCTGTGCGGCGTAGGGATTCTTGAACTTCAGCACCCGGGCGAGATTCTTTCCCCGAATTATTCCGACGGAGTGATAGAGCAACCCCCACGAATCGACGGTCGAATTGTCGGGGAAAATGCAGGCCTCCAGCACCTCGTCGATCGCGCCAAACTTCACCCACCCTCCGCCAAACGGATTGACTCCACCGAACGAATCAGAGCCTCCGAGCTGTGTGCAGTAGAACGAGGCCGGGTTGCCATTCCCTTGCCCATTCCACGGAACTTGCGCGTAATACGCCAAGGCGGCCAGGCTCGGTTCGGTGGCGTTGAGCGAATTCAGAGAAATATGAATGCGGGATCCGTCCGATTTTTTCGTGTACTGGCAGAACCCCTCGCCGCCCGCCAGCACCAACCACTGGCTCGGGTCAGAATTCGTGTTGTAATACGGCCTGCGATACTCGACTTCCCCGCCTGTCGACTTGCAATACTCGGCCCTGGTTTTTGCTAAGGGACTGGCTCCGTCCTGTGTGGATGCGGAAACCTGGGCTGCGGAACCCACCGACATCGACAATGCAAAAAGCAGCAGTGTCGCCGCCATTTCTGCTGCGATCTGAATTCTGAGTTTCATGATTCCTCCCGCCAACCCGCTTCGTAGAAGCTTCGGCGTGCGGAAGTCTACCACGAGTCTGAAAATGCTGTTCCCCGCGACCGGCCGCTCGTGCGAAATTAGTTTATGCCCCTGGTCGTCCGTCCCTCGCCCATTCATTCGGTCGGTGTGTACACCACGCGTGCCATCCGCAAGGGAGCGCGGGTGGTGGAATATGCTGGCCCTCGCATCACTCCGCAAGAGGCAGATCGCCTCTACGATGGCTCGTCTCGCACCTATCTATATGGCCTGGAAGATGGCAAGACGATCATCGACGGCGAAGGGCTGGGCGCTTACCTGAATCATTCCTGCGATCCGAATTGCGAAATCGACGAGATCAACAACCGTGTGTGGATTTTCGCGGTGCGCAATATCGCGGCCGGCGAGGAACTGCTGTGGGACTACAACCTCTACGATGACGAAAACCCAGCCCCCTGCCACTGCGGCTCGTCCAAATGCCGGGGCACTATGTATTCCAGAGAGTGGATGGCGAAGATGCGCCGGCGCGCACGAAAGAAGGCCGAGCAGCAAACGACTGGCCGGCACCGCACCAACACGAGGAATGGAACCAAGCAGCAGGCGTAGGTGGCCTAGCACTTTACGCGGCCCTGAAGGGCCGCTCCTCTTCCACAAGCCTGCTTAATCGGAACCCGGCACTGGCTCGGCCGCCAGTGCGTGGGCCGGTACTTTTCCCCGCTCCCGCCAGCCCTCGATAATCAAATACAGCACCGGGATAAAGAAAAGATTCAGCACGGTCGACATAATCATGCCGCCGAACACGGTGGTGCCCACGGAGTGGCGGCCGTTCTCGCCGGCCCCGGTGGCAATCACCAGCGGCACCACACCCAGAATGAACGCCAAAGAAGTCATCAGAATCGGGCGCAGCCGGATGCTTGCGGCTTGCACGGCTGCTTCCACCAGCGGCATTCCGCGCTCGCGCAGTTGCTCGGCGAATTCCACGATCAGAATTGCGTTCTTGCTCGCCAACCCGACCAACATGACCAATCCCACCTGACAGAAAACATCATCCTGCAGTCCGCGTATCCATTGCGCCCCCAGCGCGCCCAGCAGCGCCATGGGCACCGCCAGCAGCACGATGAAGGGCAACACGAAGCTTTCATACTGCGCCGAAAGCGTCAGGTAAACCACCAGCGTGCCCAGTCCGAAAAGAATCAGCGATGTTCCACCCGCCTGCAGTTCCTCGAGCGATAGCCCCGTCCAACTGTAGGTAAATCCCCGCGGCATTTTCTTGGCCAAGTCTTCCATCGCGGCAATGGCCTGGCCCGAGCTGTACCCGGGAGCAGGCGAGCCATCGATTTCGGCCGACCGGAACAGGTTGTAGTGGCTGATCACCTGCGGAGTGGTGGTCTGGCTGACATTGATCAGGTTGTCGAGCGGCACCATCGCGCCACTATCGGAGCGGACATAAAACTCCTTCATGTCTCTGGCTTCCGAACGGAACTGTTCGTCGGCCTGCACGTAGACGCGGTAAGAGCGATTGTTGAAATCAAAATCGTTCACATAGGCCGAGCCCATGTAGACGCCGAGCGTGTCCGTAATCTGCGACAGAGGCACGTGCAGACTCTTGGCTTTTTCCCGGTCGATGGTCACCAGATATTGCGGATCATTGGCCGTGAACGGCGTGTAGAGTCCGACCAGGTCCTTGCGTTGCGCGGCTCCCCGCAAAAATCCCTGGGCCGTGCTCGCCAGTTCTTCAAGCGGATGGGCGGTCTGATCCTGCACCACAAACTGGAATCCGCCAAACTGTCCCAGGCCATTGATCTCCGGTGGCAGAGTGGCGAAGACAATCGCGCCTTGTATCCCGAACAGTCGCGGCCGCACGCGATTGAGAATCGCCTGCGCGCTGTGCTCTTCGCCTTTTCGCTTGGAGTAAGGTTTCAGCGGGACGAAAATCAATCCCTGATTCGCCGACGCCCCCGAAAAGCTGAATCCCGCGATGGAAAATGTGCCCTCGACCTCGGGAACGTCCGCCAGCATTTTCGAGACTTGTGTCCCGATATCCGCCGTGTATTCCAGCGACGCGCCCGAAGGCGCTTGAATCACGATGATGAAGTATCCCTGATCCTCGTCCGGCACAAACCCGGTCGGCACATGCCGCAGTACCAGATATGTTGCCCCCAGGCCGGCGAAAAACAGCACCACCATCACGAACTTGAATTCGAGCAGGTGATGCAGCAGGCCGCGGTATCCGCGGGTGAGGGCGACGACGCCATCGTCAAACTTCTGCAGCCACCACCACTTTTTTCGGTGGGAGTCGCGGAGAAAAAAAGCCGCCAGCACCGGAGCCAGAGTAAGCGCGTTAAAAGCAGAAATCGCAATGGAAAATGCGATGGTCAGCGCGAACTGACGAAACAGAATGCCGGTCGTGCCGGGGAAGAAGGCAACGGGCACGAAGACAGCAACCAGCACCAGCGAGGTCGCGAGGACGGCGCTGGTAATCTCGGCGGTAGCTGCCCCCGCCGCCTTGCGGGAGTCGTGCTCGCCTTCGGCCATATGGCGCTCGATGTTTTCAATCACGACAATCGCGTCATCCACCACCAATCCGGTGGCCAGCGTGATGCCGAACAGCGTCAGGGTGTTGATGGAGAAGCCGAGTAACTTCACAAAAACGAACGTTCCGATGAGCGAAACCGGAGTGGCGATGAAGTGAATCATCGTCGTCCGCCAGTCACCAAGAAAGATGAAAATCACCAAAATGACCAGCAGGATCGCCGAACCTACCGTGAAGACGACGTCGCGGATCGACTCGCTGACCGCATCGGTGGTATCGAAGGCGACCTCATAGTGCATGCCTGGCGGAAAACTCTTCGAGAGCCGCGCCAGTTCCGCAATGGCCCTGCGGTCCACGTCAAGAGCGTTGGCGGTCGAAAGCTGCGTGACTCCAATGCCGATCGCCTGCTGCCCGTTATACGTGATGGTGCTGCCGTAGCTTTCCGCGCCCAACTCGGCTCGTCCCACATCCTTCAATCGAACTAGCGTGCCATCGGCGTTGGTCTTCAGAATGATGTTGTCGAACTGCGAGGGCTCGCTCAGCCGTCCGACCGCACGCACGCTCACCTGATATTGCTGCCCTGCGGGAGCCGGCTGCTGCCCCACCTGCCCCGCCGCTACTTCTACGTTCTGTTCCGAAAGCGCAGTCACTACATCGGGAGCGGTCAGCCCGCGGCCCGCCATCCGCACCGGATCAAGCCACAGGCGCATCGAGTACTTGCCCTCGCCGAAGACGACCACGTCCGCGACGCCGGGAATACGCTTGAGCGCGTCCCTGACGTACACGTCGAGATAGTTGCTCATGAACAGCGGGGAATATCGGTCGTTGTCGGCCGTAATCGCCGCGCCGAAAACAAAATTCTGCGACGTCTTCGCGGTCGTGATGCCCACGGCTTTCACCGCCGCCGGAAGCCGTCCCTGCGCCGTGTTGACGCGATTCTGGATGTCGACGGTGGCCAGGTCGGGATCGCGGCCAAGATCAAACGTAACCGTAATATTGCTGGTTCCGTCGTTGCCGCTGGTGGAGGTCATGTATTTCATTCCCTCCGCGCCGTTGATCTGCTGCTCCAGAGGGATAGTGACCGCGCTTTCCACGGTCTGCGCGCTGGCTCCGATGTAGGCGCTGGTTACGCCAACCTGCGGGGGCGCAAGGTCAGGGAATTGTGAGATCGGAAGAGTGGGAATCACTACCGAGCCCGCCAGAACGATGAGCAGCGCACAAACCGTGGCAAATACCGGACGCCGGAGGAAGAAATTGACAAACATAAGATTGCGCTTCGGTCTTCAGTTTTCGGGCTTCAGCTATAGCATTCAGACGCTGGCGGAAACGCGCCAAGATTGACCATGAACGTTCAAAGGCTGGCAATCAGCGAACAAGCTTGCCAGCCGAAACTTCCCGGGCGGCCTCACGCAGGCAACCGCCGCAACACAAAACCCCAAGTGCAAAATGCACAGACGCTCTACATTATGGTTGAAAGCCGCAGCCTGCGAGCCGAAGCCCGAAAGCTGAAGCCCGAAGCCCGGTTCTCAGCTCTGCGGAATCACCGGCACCCCATCCAGCAGGAACTGGGTCCCCGAGACGATTACCTTATCGCCGGGCTTGATGCCATCCTGAACTTCAAAGTCGTTGCCCACCGTCTGCCCGATTTTCAGCGGTTTCTGCCGCGCCACATAGGCTCCGCCCTGCTGCGGCTCGGCTACGAAGGCGAAGTATTGTCCGGCCAATCGCGACACAGCCAGGATCGGGACCTCGGGATTTTTGTGCGTGCCCCATATCACCCGCGCGCGAATGAACTGCGCCTGGCGCAAGGCGTCGTTGCGGTTGGCAATGCGAGCCTTCACCAGCACGGTCTGCGTGGTGTTATCGACCTGCGGGGAAATGAAGTTCACGCGCGAATCGGCGACTACTTTCCCATCGCTGTCCAGCACCTGGACCGGCAGATTCATTCTTAGCTGGGCCGAGTGCTCAATCGGAACGTAAACGTAGACTTCCAGGCTGCCGGGTTTATCCACGGTAGTAAGCTGCGTAGTAGTGGTCACCCGGTCACCCACGCGTACCGGGACATCCCCGACGATGCCGGCACGAGGCGCAACCACTTTGTAATAATGCAACTGAACTTCTTGCTCACGCACCTGAGCGTCCAGCGAATCCATCTGCGCCTGGGCCGCATCCATGGCCGACTTGGCCTGGTCAAGATCCTGCTTCGCCACCACGCCCGCGGCAAAAAGCCCTTGGGCGCGTTCAAACTGTTGCTTGGTCCAGTTCAGGTTGGCCAGCTGCGCGGCCCGGGAGCTTTCCTGGCTGCGCACCGTGGCCTGCTGCTTGAGCGGATCGATTTCCATGAGCTCCGCCCCGGTTTGGACCGCGTCGCCGGAGTGCACGAAGATCTGCGTGACCTGGCCTTCCACTTGCGGCATGATGACCGCTGAGTCCCGCGACTTCACGGTCGCCACATAGTCACTGGAATCGTTCACCGGCACGGCCTTGGCTTCCTGCACCTTGACCGGCATTCCCTGCGGCCCGCTGGCCTCGGCATTCTGCGGAGCGTGGCCGCTGCAGCCCACCGTCAAAGCCGCCGCGGACAACCCCGCGACCATTAAACTCAGACTTGCGTAGTTTCGAAATTTGTTCGCCATGGACTTCTTCAGTGTTTTACACCCAGCGACATAATTCTGCAACCCTGATCGTCCCCGTCTAAGTGCGCTCATCCCTTGTTGGACGTGGACCGAGGACGAAAGTAAACTTGTCGTGTGTAAGATTCTCAATCCTGCCGCGCGGACGCAAAATTTAATCGCCGCTCTGCCTGGGCCGCTCACCTGGGACTCTCTCCCTGGAACTGAGTCAAGGACTCGACCCTCGCAACGCTTCCTGCGGTCAGACGGCCTGGTGGCGGTTCATGCGTAACCAGTTGGTTTCATGCAATGCGTAACCGGTCCTTTCCGCGAAATGCGTAACCAATCGGTTCCCAATAATGCGCAACGATATAGTTACACGACACCCGGCAGTCATCGGATTTTTGGCGAATTCTTGTCCCGGATCCCGCTCCCCCCGCAGCTCTGCTAAATTAGTTTTTCTATGCCGCCGGTCCCCCAATCGAACAGCCGCAGTTTTGCCAGCGACAATAATGCCGGGGTACATCCCGAAATTATCGAAGCCATCGCCCGCGCCAATCAAGGCCATGTAGTGGCCTACGGAGCCGACCCCTACACTCGCTCCGCCATCGCCACGTTCGAACAACATTTCGGCCCCGGCGTCGACGTCTTCTTCACTTTCAATGGCACCGGCGCGAACGTATTGGGACTGCAGGCGCTGAGTCGCCCCTACCACGCCGTGCTGTGCAGTGAATATGCGCACATCTACTGCGACGAATGCGGTGCCCCGGAGAAGCACACCGGCTGCAAACTGATTCCGCTGCCTCACCTGGATGGCAAGATCACGCTCGATTCCGTGCGCCACGCCTACCACGGCATTGGCGACCAGCACCATGTGCAGCCTCGCGTGATTTCGATTACGCAGTCCACCGAGATGGGGACCGTTTATCAGCCGGACGAAATTCAGGTGCTGGCGCGCTTCGCGCACGAGCACGAAATGTTTCTCCACGTGGATGGAGCCCGCATCGCCAACGCCGCCGCCAGCCTGGGCCAAACTCTGCGTCAGGCGACGCGCGACCTGGGCGTAGACGTTCTCTCTTTCGGCGGCACCAAGAACGGAATTATGGGCGGGGAAGCCGTTGTTTTCTTCAACCCAGGTCTTAGCCGCGATTTTCTGTATCTCCGCAAGCAAGGCATGCAGCTGGCTTCAAAAATGCGCTTCATCGCCGTGCAATTCGAGGCCTTGCTTACCGACGATCTGTGGCGCCGCAGCGCCGAGCACGCCAACCGCATGGCCCGGTTGCTGGAAAAAGAAATCAGCCCCATCCCGGAAGTGAAGATCGTCTGGAAAGTCGAGGCCAACGGAGTTTTCGCGCAAATCCCGCGCCACACCCTGGCCAAGATCAAAGAGCGATATTTTTTCTACATGTGGATTGAAGAAGAGTGCATCGTGCGCTGGATGTGCTCGTTCGATACTACCGAGGAAGACGTGCGCGAGTTCGCCGCGGTAGTCGCGGATGCCGTCAAAGGCTGAACCGCAGTCCCACCTCGGCTATTGTTTTTTGTTCCGCCTTTGGCTAGATTGAACCATTCCCCCGCTGCATACGCGTGGGAGGAGCGCCCTCTCAGGAGTCATCATGAACCGGAAGTGGCTCGGCAAATGGGTGGCCATGCTGCTGGTAATCGCGGCCGGCAGTTTGCTGGTCAACCTGTCGAGCTGTGCATTCAATCAGCACCTCATTTCGATTCAACTTCAGCCCGGCGATGGCACTTTTTCCGCCGTCGATCCCAATGCCTTTTTCAATTACAAAGCCTTCGGCACTTATATCCATCCACCGAAGACGGTTGATATCACGAATATGGTGCATTGGCAGAGTGATAATCCGCAGGTCGTCCAGATACTGAGTCCCGGTGTCGTCTCTCCGAACACCAACTGCGGCGTTGCGCAGATTTTCGCCAGTTTTCACGACAGCCCTAATGATGTCGTAAGCAACCTGGTAACGGTCACTGTGGATGGTCCCGCCAGCCTGGGCTGCCCGCAAGGCTCGGTCACGGAGAATCTTTCTGTCGATGTGACGGGGGCCGCCAATGGGGTTATCGTCAGTTCGCCATCGGGAATCAATTGTGGGACTACATGCAGCGCTGCGTTTGCCTTCGGTTCCTCGGTAGCCCTCACACCTACTCCCAACACCGGACACACATTCGGGGGCTGGGGAGTCGGCTGCACTACGGTCACCGGGACAACCTGCAACGTGACCATGAACACAAATGTGGCGGTCAGTGCGACCTTTAACTGATGCTACCGGGGCGTGGTCCGCGGTTATTCCAATTCCAGCAACTTTCCCATCGTAGGCTTGTGCTTTTCTGGTTTTTTCTTTTTCTCCAGCACTACTTGGCCTGAGGGTGGGGCACCCACGCGCTCGCGCGCCAACTCCTTGACCGCCGTAACCGCGCTGAACCGCTTCGCTTTTTTCTTCCGTGCCATGGCAATTTCCAATCCGAATGGAGACTTCGAAAGAAGTTTACCCGGGAGGCCGCCCCAGCGGTTAGCCCTGAGATCAATCTTGACCGCGGGATGACTCTCGGTGCGCGGCGGAAATATGCAATAATTCTTAGTCGGGGACGTGGAGCAGTGTCGTCGAGTGTCCTCCTTCCGGGAGCCGAACGCCGGAAGCCGGAAGCCGATCTCATGGAAGAGCGTGAATTTTTCGACGAACGTCAGGAGAAGAAGCCGGCCAACCTGAATTGTCCGCATTGCCACCAGGCGGCGGAATATGAAGTGACATGGCTGGTCCGCACCAAGAAGCGCCAGCTCTCTGGCCGCGCCGACGAGCGCGACCGTGCCCGCTTCGCTAAGGCCCGCAACTATATGGTCCGCAAAGACGACGTAATGGCCTGCAAGAATATGCGCTGCCGCAAGCGCTTCGACATTTCCGGACAATCCGTGGTAATCACGGAGTAGTGGGCGGCAATTGGCAATTGGCAATTGGCCCTTAGCACTTGGCCCGCTTGGCCATTACCGACTTATTGAACGCTGGATCTCCCCGCCTCCCTGGACTCATTCCTGCTTGGCTAAGTGCCAAGTGCTAATTGCTAACTGCTGATTTATACTGGCAAGTTTTCCGCGCCACCGGTAAGGAGTCACCTTGAAGATTCTTGTCTGCATGAAGCAGGTGCCGCAAAAAGACGCGCCGCTCAAGCTCAACGAAACCGGCACCTGGATTCGCGACGAAGTTTCCTATGAGGTGAACGAGCCTGACGCGTTTGCGCTCGAAGAAGCCCTCCGCCAGAAAGAAAAGCACACGGGAGAAGTCGTCGTAATTACGAGCGGCCCGGCCCGCGCCCAGCAAGTATTGCGCGAAGCCCTGGCCAAGGGCGCCGATCGCGCCATTCATCTCGAAGACAACGCTTTCGTCGGCCTCGACGCCCTTAACACCGCCAAGGCGTTCGCCGCCGCCATAAAGGATGAAAAGTTCGATCTCATCTTCACCGGCCTGCAATCGGATGACTACGGCTACGCCCAAACCGGCGTGATCTTGGCTGAGCTGCTGGGTTGGCCGCACGCCACCATCATCATGCACATAGAAAAAAGTGAAAGCGGAATTCGAGTGAAGCGCGAGCTCGAAGCGGGATATTTCCAGTTCGTCGACATACCGCTACCCGCGGTGCTCACGATTCAATCGGGCATCAACAAACTGCGTTACGCAACTCTAATCGGCATCAAGCAGGCCAAGAACAAACCGATGCGGAAAGTTGCACTGGCCGAAGTGCAATCGGCGCTAGGCAAAAATTTGCAGAAAATCGAACGCCTCTACGTTCCGCAGAAAACCAAGAAGACCGAAGTGATCGACGGTCCACCAGCGGAAGTTGCGAAAAAGCTGGTCGACAAAATGCGCAACGAACTGCGTGTGCTGTGACGAATTCATTGGCCGGCAAGACGCATGTGGGGACAGCCGCCCTCGGCTGTCCGCCGAGCGAAGCTCGGAACATTTTCATTTTTCACCTAAGGATTTCCTGACGTGACTGTCTCGTCCCAATCACCGCCCTCCCAGAATTGGAGCGCGCCTGCCTACGCGGCCAACGCTCACTTCGTGCCAGCGCTCGGGCAGCCGGTGTTGGATTTGCTCCACCCGCAGCCCGGTGAGCGGATTCTCGATCTGGGTTGCGGAGACGGAGTCCTCACTGAAAAGCTGGTCGCGCTCGGTGCCAGGGTGATCGGCATCGACAGTTCCGCAGAGATGATTGCCGCCGCGCGCCTGCGCGGGATTGATGCGAGACTGATGGACGCCAGATCGCTAATGTTTGAAAATGAATTCGACGCAATCTTTTCCAATGCCGCGCTGCACTGGGTGAAGGACGATACGGACTCGCCGATCGCCGGCGCATTCCACGCCTTGGTGCCGGGAGGAAGGTTCGTTGGGGAATTAGGCGGCCACGGCTGCGTCGGCGCAATTACAGTTGCGCTGATGGTCGCGCTTGAGCGCCGAGGCATTCCGGATGCCGCTTCATGGATTCCGTGGTATTTTCCAACCGTCGAGGAATACGAAACGCGACTGCGGCGCGCAGGATTTGTGCCGCAGAGTGTGCAATTGATTCCGCGTCCCACGCCGCTGCCAACCGGAATGCGCGGCTGGCTGGAGACGTTCGCCAGTCCGTTTTGCGCTGCTCTTTCTCAGGCCAATCCTGCGCACAATGAGCGCAACGATTTTCTTGACGAAGTTACGGCTTTGCTTAAACCTGTTTTGTGCGATTCTCAGGGGCGCTGGACCGCTGACTATATGCGGCTGCGCTTTGTCGCTATCAAGACCTGACCCACGGAGCGGAACTCGTCGCAAGATCGGTAACTGCAGTCTCAACGGATTTTGGTGTCGTTCCACAGGAACGGCGCCCAATAATGCAGCTCTTGAAGAGATCCAATGCCTGACACAATTCTCGTGGTGGTCGAACAACGCGAAGGCAAACTCAACCGCGTCTCCTGGGAGACCATCACCGCCGGCCAGGCCATCGCCGCTGCGACCGGTTGGCCTCTCGAAGCCGCCGTTGCCGGCGCCAGCGTCTCGGCACTTGCCGCGGAAGTGGCTGCCAAAAAAATCGCCAAAGTGTATGCGGTCGAGTCGCCAAAACTTGAACCCTATACGCCTGACGCTTTCGCAGCCGGGCTCAAAGAGTTCGTCACGGCGAAACAGCCGAAACTTGTCCTCATGCCGCACACCTACCAGGTGCGCGACTTCGCGCCCAAGCTCGCCACGGCCATGGGACGCACTGTGATCAGCGACTGCATCGGCTTCAAACACGAAAACGGCAAACTGATCTTCACCCGCCAGATGTTTCAAGGCAAGCTTGCCGCGGACGTCAGCTTTACCGGCGATGCTCCGTGGTTCGCGACTTTTCAGAACGGCGCATTTCGCGGCGACAAAGTCGAAGACGGTGCGACCACGACTCCGGTCGAAGTGGTGAGCGTCACAATCGCTGACGGCGTCGTCCGCACGCAGCCGCAGGAAGTGTTCAAAGAGGTCAAGCAGGCGGTGGATCTCACGCAGGCGGAGATCATTGTTTCCGTCGGCCGCGGCATCAAGGAACAGAAGAACATCGAAATGGCGAAGCAGCTCGCTGACGCGCTCGGAGGCGAGCTTGCTGCCTCCCGACCCATTTGCGACTCAGGCTGGCTGCCGATGGACCGCCAGGTCGGCTCCTCGGGGCAAACGGTCGCTCCCAAACTTTATCTGGCGCTTGGGATCTCGGGCGCGATTCAGCACATCGTAGGCATGAAGGGTTCGAAGGCGATCATCGCCGTAAACAAAGATTCCGAAGCTCCCATTTTCGAAATCGCCGACTACGCGGTCGTCGGCAATCTGTTCGACATCGTTCCGCCTCTGATTGAAGAAGTGAAGAAAGCGAAAGCCGGGGGCTAAGCCATGAGTCACTACGGATTCGCGCCCATCGGTGGCAGAATATTGCGCATTTTTAACTATTGACCTATATTATGACTATAGTTAATATATTGACCATGCGTGATATTCCGATCTCTAAATTCAAAGCCAAGTGCCTGGGACTCATCGAACAAGTCCACAAAACGCGTCAGCCGTTGCGCATTACGCGCCACGGCCGTCCGGTGGCGGAAGTGATTCCAGCCGGCCCAGACCCAAAGCGAAAGTTCCTGGGGGACATGCTTGGCACGGTCGAGATTTTGGGTGATATCGTTTCGCCGGTTATTGATTTGGACGAGATTGAGGCATACCGCGATTGAATCTGCTTCTAGATACGCATATCTGGATATGGAGCAAGTCCGATCCCAGCCGGCTCGGGAAGCGGGTTGCGGAAGAGTTGTCAAAAAGCGGCAATGAGCTGTGGCTATCGCCGGTCAGCGTTTGGGAAGCTCTGGCGCTCATGCAGAAAGGCCGGATTAGCATGTCGAACCCTTTGGCATGGGTCGAACGCGCCGCTGAGCAACTGCGAGAAGCCCCGCTGACTCAGGAGATTGTTCGCGCCGGCTTCGCCCTGCCGCTGCCCCACGCAGATCCGGCGGACCGTTTTCTGGCCGCCACTGCCAAAGTGCTGAAACTGACTCTGGTGACTGCGGATCAGAGGCTGCTGGGACTGGGCGAGATTGCGAGCTTGGCCAACCGTTAAGTTCTTGCCAGGCGACCCGCATCGCCGCAGGCAGTCATGGCGTGGCTTTTTGCTTCCCAATCGCGGCCGCCGCGATCTGCGCCACATCCAGCAATTCTGGCGGCGTTGCCGTGGCTGCAGCCAAGCCGTCGCGCAGCATGGAGTTGCAGAACGGGCACGCGGCCGCGACTACGCTCGCGCCGGTGGCCACCAGTTCCTGCGCCCGCTCCAGATTTACGCGCTTGCCGGTTTCTTCTCCCAGAAACATCAGCCCGCCGCCGCCGCCGCAGCAGAAGCCGCGCTCCCGCGCACGCGGTGGTTCCACTAGCTCGCCATAGCGCGCAATCACATCCCGCGGCTCGTCGTAGACTCCCCGATAGCGGCCGAGGTAACAGGCGTCGTGGAAGACCGTCTTTTTCTGCGCGTCGATTTCGCCGCCCTGCGGCAGCTTGTCGCGGTAACGATCCATCAGTTCTGTGTGATGTTCAATGGCGACATTCCCGCCGTGCTCTTTCCAATCAGTGCCGATGGTGCGCACGCAATGCGGGCAGATCGAAACCATTTTCACAACTTTGCTCTCGCGAATGTGCTCCAGGTTCCCCTGCGCCAGCTCGCCGAACAGATAATCGTTGCCCAGCCGTCGCACCGGATCGCCGCTGCACTTTTCCTGGCGCAAAACGCCGAAGGTGATTCCCACGTGGCGCAGCACCTCGACCAGCGCGAGCAGAATTTTCCGCCCGTTCGGGTCGAATGATCCCAGGCAGCCCATCCACAGGCAGTATTCCTGGGTGCCGTCGAAGTAAGGCAGGCCATTTTTTTCGATGAATTTTTCCCGGTCGGACGGGGGAAATCCGAGAGCGTTCCCTTGCCGCTCCAGCGTGACGAACAGTTCGCTGCCATGGGAGTTGTCCCACTTTCCGGTGTTCACGGCGCCGCGCCGCAGGCCTACGATGATCGGCAAGTGTTGAATACCCACCGGGCACTGAAATTCACAGGCGCCGCAAGTGGTGCACTGGAACGCTGCTTCCATCGAGATATGTTTTCCCAGCAGGGGCTCGCTGCTTTTTGGTCCGAACTCGTTCAGGTAATGGCGTTCGCCCAAAATGATTTCTTTGGGGTTGAGAATTTTTCCGGTCGTATTCGCAGGGCAATGTTCGGTACAGCGGCCGCACTCCACGCAGGAATAGGCTTGCAGCGCGGCGATCTGCGTTAGATCGGTGCCCGCGACCAGGCCGAAATCGTCGTCGCCCACCAGCGGAGGAATGCGGCTGAATCCGTCGCGCTCCAGAAAAATCGTAAAAGGACTCAGCACCAGATGCATGTGCTTGGTGCTCGGAATTAGCGGCAGGAAAAACAAGATGACCAACGCATGCGCCCACCAGGCGACCCAGCCGGCCGTGGTACCTTCGGCCACGAGGAATGTGGCCAGGTAAGTGACCATCAGGGCGAAGATAAGAAACGCGATGAGGCCCGACTCAGGTGAAAGTGGTTCCAGCCATTTCGGGCGGATGACGAAGCGGCGGAATGCCAGTCCAGCAATCGAAATCGCGACCGCCACGGCGAACACACCGGCGAACAGGAAGTAGCCGCGTCCCCAGAAGCTGGTTCGTAACAGAAACGCATGGCCGAAACCGGTGGCAAAATGATTGAGCGTGACCAGGGCAAACACGCAGAAACCCCAGAACACGAAGGCGTGAGCCAGACCCGGCAGCGGGCGCTGTGCGATCACTAATCCTTGCGCGCCGACTTCCCACAGCACCTTGCGGATGCGCGGACCGATCGGCCTGAGCTTGAAATCAGCGTCCGGCTTGGCTTCGCGGATGATGCGCAACGCCCGGCCAAATTTCCGCCAGAACAGCAACACAGAAACGAGGATGGCAAGCAGCAGGACGATTCGTCCCGGCCAGTTCATGGAAGCACGTCCTCCTAGGAACGGCACAGTTTAACAGTTCAAGCGGAGAACTTCTTTCGCCACAGATTTGCGCGGATTCACCGGATAAATCAAAGGCGGATAAATGCGCTATGCTGCTTGTCCGGAGAATTTGCGCATATGAATCGGGTTCTGAGTCCAAAACGAATCTTGCTTGTTCTTCTTCTGTGCGCCTCCTCTTCCGCGCTCGCCCAACAACGCGCACCATCTATCCCCTCTACCGGCTTTCCTGGGCTGGATGAATACCGTGTTTCGCGGATCGCCATTTACACCGACGATTTCGGGCAGCTGGCGCGGTATCACGAGGAGAACGCTGCGGTCGGGCTGCCGCCGGCAAAAGAGAACCGCGTCGTGTTCCTCGGCGATTCCATTACCGATTACTGGAAACTTGCGGACAATTTTCCCAGCAAGCCCTATCTGAACCGCGGCATCGACGGACAGACCACGCCCGAGATGCTGGTGCGCTTTCGCCAGGATGTGATTGATCTGCATCCCAAAGTTTTGGTCGTGCTCGCTGGTACCAACGACGTAGCGGGCGTGACCGGGCCGGCACGCAACGAAGAGATTGAGGCCAACTATGCCTCGATGGCGGAGTTGGCGCACGCGCACGACATTCGCGTGGTCTTCGCGTCGCTGCTTCCTGTCTACGATTACACCGAGGAGTCTAAAGAGTCGTTTGCGCTACGGCCGCGCGAAAGGATACTGGCGCTCAACCGATGGCTCAAAGACTATTGCGCGAAGAAAAATATGGGTTATCTCGACTATTTTTCGTCGCTGGTTGATGAACACGGCATGCTGAAGCGCGAACTCTCCGACGATGGCCTACATCCGAATGCGACCGGCTACAAAATCATGGCGCCGCTGGCGGAAACGGCAATCGCGAAGGCGCTCTCCCGCAAACTTGATACCATGACTCGATAGAGGAAACGATGATATGAAACGGCCCGGCATACTACAGAACCTCGCCGCTATTCTCGCGCCCCTTCTCATCATTTCTGGATCACTGGCTTCGCTCTGGGGCCAAGACGCAGCACCCGCGGCGCCATCCATCCCCTCCACCGGCTTCGCTGGGCTGGATCAATACCGGGCGTCGCGCATTGCGGTTTTCACCGACGATTTCGGACAGCTGGCGCGCTATCGCGAGGCCAACGCCGCGCTCAAGCCGCCTGTGCCCGGCGAGAATCGGGTGGTATTTTTTGGCGATTCCATTACCGACATCTGGCATCTCGACGAATATTTCCCCGGCAAGCCTTACATTAATCGCGGCATCGGAGGGCAGACCACCCCGCAGATGCTGGTGCGCTTTCGCCAGGATGTGATCAATCTGCAGCCTAAAGTTGTGCTCATCCTGGCCGGCACGAATGACATCGCGGGCAAT
>DATDGM010000061.1:0-40781 GCA_036522075.1 Candidatus Sulfotelmatobacter sp. | reverse complement strand
GATTCGCGCAAATCATCGATGTCTTTCTTGTAGGCCACGCCCAGCACCAGCACGCGCGCGCCGTTCACCGACTTCTTGTGGCGGTTCAGCGCTCCGCCCACCGAAGACAGAACGTGGTAGGGCATGTTGGTGTTGATCTCGCCCGCAAGTTCGATGAAGCGGGTGCGAAAATCCCATTCTTTGGCTTTCCACGACAAATAAAACGGATCGACCGGGATGCAGTGTCCGCCGAGTCCGGGGCCGGGATAAAACGGATGAAAGCCGAAAGGTTTGGTGGACGCGGCTCCGATCACTTCCCAGATGTCGAGATTCATGCGCAGGCAGAGCAGCTTGAGTTCGTTGACCAGCGCGATGTTCACGCAGCGGTAAATGTTTTCGAGCAGCTTGGTCATCTCCGCCGCCGCGGGCGAAGAAACCGGAACGGTGCGATTGAAAATCGATCCGTAGAGCGCGCCCGCAAGTTCGGCGGCGCGCGGATTCAGTCCGCCCACAACTTTGGGGATATCGCGACGGGCGACCGTGGTGTTTCCCGGATCTTCGCGTTCGGGTGAGAACGCGACGAAGAATTCGTTGGCCGAAATTTCGGTTCCGCGGGCGGCTTTCAGGCCGTTCTTATTTTCTTTTTCGAGAATCGGGACCATCACTTCTTCGGTGGTGCCGGGGTAGGTGGTGCTTTCGAGGACCACCAGTTGTCCCGCGCGCAGATGCGGGGCGATGGAGTGCGTCGTATCGGTGATGAAGCTGAGATCGGGTTCGTGGTACTCGTTCAGCGGAGTGGGGACGCAAATGATGACGGCGTCCATGGTCGTGATCTGCGCGTAGTCGGAGGTTGCGGTAAATCCCTGAGCCTTCGCCGCCTGGATTTCTTCCGTGGTGATGCGATAGATGTAGGACGCGCCCTTGGCGAGAGCGTCAACCTTGCGCCGATCAATGTCGAAGCCCGTGACCTGAAACTTCTGCTCGCTGTACAACAGGGCGAGCGGAAGCCCGACATAGCCGAGCCCGATGATGCCCACCCGGGCCTGACGCTGCTGAATCTTACTTTTCAGTTGTTCGACGGATGTGTCTGCCGCAGAAGTCGTCGTCATTGTCGAAATGTCTCGTCGCCTTTAGTCTAGGTTTCTTTGGATCAGAGGGGAAGGTCCTGCATGCCGTGCATGAAAAATGAATTTTAGCACGGCGCGAGCGCCGGAGGCCCGCTTCCGGCAACATCAGATTATGGGGGCAAGAGCGCGAGCCAGTTCCGCGGAGACTAAAAACATGAAGACTGAAAGCAAATGAGAATGACGCGTAGAAGCCGGATTTGGCTCGGGGCTGGCGTGGGACTGGGTGTGCTCGTTGCATTCTTTGCAGCCCGGGCAGGTCAGTTTCTGGTTTTGGATGCGCCGCATCCATCCGACGTAATCGTGGTGCTGGCGGGAGAAACCTACCGGCGGCCGTTGCGCGCGCTGGAACTGTTGCGTCAGGGCTATGCCCGCCGCGTGGTCCTCGATGTTCCCGCCGACGCTACGATCTACACGTTCACGCAACTGGAACTGGCAGAAAAATATGTTCAGGGTCTTCCTGAGGCAGCAACCGTGAGCGTGTGCCCGATCGTGGGGCTTTCTACGAAAGCCGAGGCGCAGGATGTGGCGAAATGCCTGGCCGGCGAGAAGAGTGAGAGAGTGCTGATCGTGACTTCGGATTTCCACACCCGCCGGGCTGTCAGCATTTTTCGGCACGAATTGCGAGGGAGAACATTCTCCGTCGCGGCAGTTTATGACGATGCGCAGTTCGGCGCGCGATGGTGGAGGCACCGGCAGTGGGCAAAGACCCTGGTGGATGAATGGTTACGTCTCTTGTGGTGGAACGTAGTAGACCGGTGGCATTGAACAACCTTTGCGCCGCACGCGCCGCCAAAAAAGTTTCGCCAAAAATTTGGTCTTGTCCTAAAAGGCGTCGGACAAGACCAAAAATTCCGGACGACAGATCAAGGCGCCGGCCAATTTATTTTTCTCCGTATCGGCGCCGATTTTTCTTAAGGGAAAGCCGCCAATTAGGGAAAGTTTTCCACCGAAGAGCCGCTTCCGGCGCACAAAACCCATTGACTGGCAATCCTTTTGGGGGGTAGGATTCGTCAAGGTCACCAAAATAGCTATTAACGGAGTGTGGGAATGGGCGAGTCTGCTTTCCGCAGAATGGTAAGTTGCGTGCTGCTGTGCTTGCTACCCGCTTCGCTATATGCCGCTGAAACCAACGCGGCGATGCTCTATACCAACGGGACGGCTTGGGTAAACGGCGCACACGTTCCTCGCTTTTCTTCGGCTATTTTTTTCGGCGACCTGCTCCAGACCCGGTCGGATTCGGTGGCGAATATTACACTGACCGGTTCGAGCATTACTGTTCTTGCCGATTCGCTGGTGCAGTTCGAAGGCTCATCGTTGAAAATTGAGCACGGCGGCCTGACGGTTTCCACTTCCAAACAAGTCGCGGCCACGGCAGGGGATGTGAAAGTGTCTCCCGCGGGCAATTCGTGGACGGAGTTTAACGTTACCGATGTGGACGGCACGGTGCGAATCGCCGCTCGCAAGGGCGATCTTTTGATCAGTGATGACGAGGGCTCGGTTACGCTGCCGCAGGGACAGGAAACGACGCGGCAGGAGACCTCGGACCAGGTGACCAACGACAACGATAAAGACCAGCCCAAGGATAAGAAGCGGAGCAAGAACCGCAAGCGCGCTGCAGGAGCGGCTCCCGCCGCTGGCGGCGGCATTCTGAATTCGCCCATCGTGGTTGGCGCGGGCGCGGCGGCAGTCGCGGGCATTACAACTTGGGTGCTTGTCCACAGCGATAATCCGGCCAGCCCATCCACTCCCTAGCCGGCTGCGTAAAGATCGTAGAACACACCTCCGGGCTGAGCCCGTTCATAAGCGTTAACTTAAGCCATTTGAGTTGAGATGGCGCCTAGCTTTCCCTACACCGTTTCTGAATCACTTCTGGCCGACCATCCACCAACGGCCCGTCAGGTTCTGCGAAACCCCCTATAATGACACGCACATCCTTATGGCTTTGGCCTCGGGTAGCAAACTCGGCCCATACGAAATTCTTTCCGCACTCGGAGCGGGCGGGATGGGTGAGGTTTACAGGGCGCGCGATCCTCGCCTGGGACGCGACGTGGCGATCAAGGTCCTGCCTTCGGGCTCTGCACCCGATTCCGAGCGTCTACGCCGCTTCGAGCTGGAAGCGCGAGCTACCGCTGCGCTCAATCATCCAAATATTCTCGCCGTGTTCGACATTGGCAGCAGCCACGACAATTCCCCCTACATCGTCTCCGAACTGCTCGACGGGGAAACCCTGCGAGAGCGCCTGACCAGCGGTGCACAGCCTGTGCGCAAGGCAGTCGATTATGCGCTGCAGATCGCTCGCGGCCTTGCCGCCGCTCATGATCACGGTATTTTCCATCGCGACCTCAAACCGGAAAACATTTTCATCACCCGCGATGGCCACGTGAAGATTCTCGACTTCGGTCTGGCCAAGCTAACCATGCCTGAACCCGGGGCGGCTGGAATGTCGGCACAGGCGACACTGGATTCTGTTACTGGCCGCGGCGTGCTGCTGGGAACGCTCGGCTATATGTCGCCCGAACAATGTCGCGGGGCCGCCATAGACGGGCGCTCTGACATCTTCAGTTTCGGCACTGTGCTTTATGAAATGCTCAGCGGCAAGCGGGCCTTTCGTGGTGACACGACGGCGGATACCATAAGCGCTATTCTCAAAGAGGAACCTCCAAATCTGGCCGCTGCTGGCCGCGATGTGCCGCCAATGCTGGAGCGCATCGTTCACCATTGTCTCGAAAAGGATCCAGCGGCGCGGTTTCAGTCCGCGCGTGACATCGCCTTCGCGCTGGAATCCTTATCCACGGCTACGTCGACTGCGCCGATGCTCGCCACCGGGGCGCCAAAATCCAGAAAATCCTGGCTCATTCCCGCGCTGGTGGGAGTGATCATTGCCCTTTTTGTGGCCATGGCCCTGCTTGTCGTTCGCCTGAACGCCCCTCCTGCTGACCCGCCGAGCTATCGTCAGCTGACTTTCGCGCGCGAGTTCATCGCTTCTGCCCGCTTCGCACCCGACCAGCGAACGATCATCTACAGCACCGCCCGCATCGGGACGCAGACCGAACTCTTCTCGCTCGCGCCCGACAATCACGCTCCCGTAAGCCTCGCTCTGAAAGATGCGGATGTCGAAGCCATTTCTCACACCGGAGAGATGCTCCTGCTCCTGCAGCGGCATTCTCTGGTGCGTGTCGCCCGGGTCGGCGTGCTGGCGCGAGCACCGCTGACCGGCGCCGCTCCCCGTCCGATGATGAGTGATGTTGTGGATGCCGATTGGGGCCCGGACAACCAGATCGCGGTTGCTCGCTACGTGGACGGGCACTTTCGCATTGAGTACCCTATCGGCCACGTTCTGTATGAGCCCACCACCGGCTATGTGAGCAATGTGCGCGTCTCGGCTAAGGGAGACTGGGTGGCATTCGCCGAGCATCCCACGCTCGGAGATGATGCGGGCTATGTGGCGATGGTGGACTCTTCGGGCCACAAGCGCACTCTTTCTCCACGGCAGTCGGCCCTTGAAAACATGACTTGGGCCCCCTCAGACAAGGAGATCTGGTTCTCAAGCGCGGTGGTGAACACCGAGTTTCAGCTAAGGGCAGCCGACCTTTCGGGCCATACCCGCGTGATCGACCGGATTCCGGGTATCCCAACTCTTTACGATATTGCCCGCGATGGGCGCGTTCTTCTTGGGCAAGGGGTTCTGAAAATCCTCACTTACGCGCGAGGACCCGGTCAGGACCAGGAACACGATGTGACCATTCAAAATTGGACGGAAGGTGCGGCGATTTCACCAGATGGCCGACAATTGGTGTCGAATGAGGAGGGGGCCGGTAGCGGGCCCGATTACGACGTTTATGTCCGCGCAACCGATGGCGCCGCCCCGGTACGTATTGGCGATGGCCACGGTTATGATTTCTCGCCCGATATGAAATGGGTGCTATCGTCTCTACTCTCACATGTTCCACGCCAACTCTTTCTCATTCCCATGGGGACCGGGGAGACAAAGCAGATCACGCATGATTCAATTGACCACGGCCGTGCCCGCTTTCTCCCGGATGGCAAGAACGTTGTATTTACCGGCACGGAACCGGGCCACAAGTCGCGCATTTACGTGCAGGCCATCGATGTACAGACCAATGACTCGGGTAGCGCGCGTCCGATTTCTCCGGAGGGAGTGAGCGGGTACGTTCCCACCCCAGACGGCAAATTCGTGTTTGGCTTTTCAGATTCCGTAGCGCTGTATCACGTGGATGGTCAAGCAACGCCCCGCCCAGTTTCTGGCATTCACCCCGACGAAGTCATCTTGTCTGTGTCCCCTGACGCGCGTTCGGTGCTGGTCGCAGGACTCGTTGGCTATTCGACGGATGTGATGCGCGTGGACCTGGCCAGCGGCCGCCGCGAGTTGTTCAAGAAAATCGGCCCACCGGACCCCGCCGGGGTTTTCCTGGTTGAGGCGGTGTTCACTCCCGACGGCAGGTACTATGCCTATTCCTGCTTCAGCGGGTTGAGCCAACTGTATTTGGTGGAGGGATTGCACTAAGACAGACGGCAGGCTTCATCTAAGGCAGCCCAGACGAGCGCGACTGCGCTAATTGTTCTCGATGCGGTTCCGCCGGATAACGGGATCCGGAAGCTATTCCGGGCGAGCTTATGGGAGAAACCCCACGGTTCCACAGGCCATTCATCGCAGTGCTGGAAGCAGCTGCGACCACCCAAAATCAACGTTGGATGTAGCCTTACCTTGTCAGACAACTTCGGAGGCGGGCAGCACTTGCTCGGCGGGAGGCTGCACCGGTTTGCGTTTGCGCTTCGGTACGACGATGGGATCGGACGCGGCGACGGTGCAGAATACATAAAATAGCGCGGCGTTGGCAGGGATCTCCAAGTTAAAATCGACGGCGCTGTGCACCAGAATGCCGGCGACTCCCAGCAGGCATGCCAGGGTAACGGCTCCGCCGACCTCCGACGGCCAGATGCGGATCTTGCGCGACGCCCGGCGAAAAAGCACGACCAGATACCAGATCACCGTGCCGAAGCCAAGCAGCCCCATCTCCACGAGCACCTGCAGGTAATCGTCGTGCGCCTCGTTGACAAAAAAGTTGGTGTAAAACGTGCGGAACTGCGGATACGCGACGGGAAAGCATCCCAATCCCCAGCCCAGGACCGGCTTTTGCCGGAACATACGCAAGCCGTCACGATTGATCTGGAAGCGCATGTCGTTCGAGATATCGCTGTGGCCACCATGCACAGTGGCCAGCCTGCGGCTAAGTTCTTCGCCACCGACCCAGGTCAACAAGCCAACCACCAGCAAAAGAAAAAGCCCAAGGGCAGCTGCGGCGCGAAGGTCGTGACGCTGCTTGATCAAAACCACAGCCAGAATCACAAGTTCCCCGACCAGGGCCAGCATTCCACCGCGCGAGCCGGAGAGAAAAATTGTCCCCGCCATTAAAGCGGCGGCGGTGGCAGCGGCGAGCCGTTCCTTGGATGGCGCGAGCCGGGAGAGTGATAGTACCAAGGGAATCGGGATCAACAACTCCATGAGCCCGGCGTAGTGGTTGTGATTGACATAAGGGCCATAGATCCAGCCGCCGAGGCGAGGCAGCCGCACCCAGTAGAGCCTGCCGTTAGGAGAAATGCCCTGCAACAGCGCAAACGCGGCCACGGCTGCGCCGTAAATGCAGAAAATAAAGGCCAGCTTGCGGGCCTGGACCCCGCGCAAAAGAGTTTGCGCCGTCAGGAAGCACAGAATGGCATAGGCGACAAACAACCAGGCGTGGGAAACGGTGTCGTGCGGATAGGCGCTGATGCGAAACACGATCTGCGCCAGAATCAGAAGGCCGAAAGCCCCCATGGGGAGAAACAGGGGATTCCAGTTGATCCTGATCTCGCCGTCGATCCATTGCTTCGCAATCCAAAGCAAACCCAGCAGAGTGGCGCCCGTTTCAAGCACGAACATGGACCATGGTTCCACGGCGCCAAAGGCCAAAGGGCCAAACATGAGCAGGCCGAAAGTCCCGTAGAGGAGGACAGAGGCGATGAGTTCCGACAGCGCGCGCCGTTTCGTTTCGACAGTAGTTGCAAGGGGCATGAAATCGATTGTGCCTGGCCCAAGGAGGCTTATCTAAAGTTAGTTCTTTGACGTCGTAGTTCTATAAATTCGCTGGTTTAGCAGCTTCGTTCCTCGGTTTTCCTCGTTCTACGGCTTCCTCGCTAGATGAAAATCGCCGACCCAGAGCTTACCACGGATGGGACTGCCCTCCGGCAGGCGGCGAATGTGCAGCACGACCAGCCGGCAGTCTGGCCCGGTAGTGAACTCGCCGGTGGCAGACTTCCAGAATCCTGCATCCTTCAACTCGTCGCTCTCGTAGTAGACGGCCTGGGTGTACATGTCCTGAAGCGTGAAATGCGGCCCTCCCGCGCCGTCGAATTCTCCCGTCTTGTAGTAACCGGTGAACTCGTAGGTAGTGCTGGGCTGCACGGGGATGTACTGGAAGATGCCGGCGTCGTTCACGCGCGGGCCGTCAAAGCTGACCAGCAGGGAACGCCGGCCGCCGTGAAAGTCGCTGGGATCGAGGGTCAATTCGACACTCTGCTGCTTTTGATACTGCCAATCCATACCGCCATTGAGCACGTCGAGACTGAAGTTTCCATTTACGACCAGGTTGTTGGCCGAGGGCAGGTAACCGGAGAGTCCCAGGCGGCCGGCGGCTTGCTGCCAGACCAGCACCGCCTCGTCGACATCCTTGTGCTGAATCAGATAGCGGAAATAGTCGAGAACGTAGCGCAGTTCCAGGTCTCCGTGGACCTGCATCATGGCGGCCCAGACCTTCGCGGTGGCGGCGGTTTCGTTCTTTGTCATCAGCAGGGTGAGCAACGCGATGTCGGCGTCGAGGTGAGCTGGCACCACGTCGCGAAGAAGCGCGTCGACGTCCGGCTCGATGCGCCAGCAAAATGCGGTGGCGGCCGATACCAGGGAGGGGTCGGTGTTGAGCACAACGTGGAATTCGCGCAGCGCCTTTTCGTTTTCGCCGCGCACCAGGTAGAGATTGGCCGCCTCCCAGGCTACGTCGGGTGTGGTGGGATCGGCTTCAATGGCATGTTCGAGCGATGCGGTCTGTGCGGTGGTGTCGCCCAAAACCTGATAGGCGCTGGCCAGATCGAACCAGAAACGGGCGGAATGGGGATTGAGCTGGACGGCTGCGCGATACGGCTGGATCGCCGAAGAAGGGTCATGCGCGATGAGTTCGTAGTAACGGCCCAGACGATTGCGGTAGTCGGCATTACCAGGGTCGAGCCGCGCGGCTTTCTGCAGGCTGGCGAGATCGACACGATCGCCGAGCCAGGAAGCAGCGCATTCCCGCGCGGCAATACCCAGGTAGGCCGCCGAGAGCACGACGGCGACGGCGGCAACCAGCACCTTTTGACGTGTTTTGTTCAAGGAGATCCGCATTACTTTGTGTTCCAGCAACTCCTAAACCGCCAGACTTTTGTGCCGCAAGCCTGATGCTGCAAGACTGCACGCGGCAAGGCGGGGCTAGGCGCTGCTCGACGACGCGGGTGGTTCTGCTTCTGGATCGTCCACGCGGTCTTCATCTGCGGACGCTTCCTCATCGTGGTAGTACTGGGCATATTTGCCCTGATATTCGTAATAGTAATAATAATCGGGGGAACTCAGGTCGACGGCATTCAGCAGAACGCCGGACACGCGAGCATTGACCTGCATCAGAATGTCTCGCGAACGACGCAGCGCCTGCTTGGTGGTGCTGCCGGAACGGATCACGAGCACGATGGCATCGGCGCGGGGTGAAAGCACAACCGCATCGGTCACCGACAGAGTCGGAGGAGTGTCGAGCACGATGTGGTCGTAACGCTCGGTGAGTTCGGCGAGAACATCGCGCATGTTGGTAGATGCGAGCAATTCGGCAGGATTAGGCGGCGGCGTTCCGGCGGGCAGAACATCCAGATTGGGAAGCGTGGGAGCTACAGTGATGGCCTGCTTTAACGTGGTACTGCCGGTCAGCACGTTGCTCAGTCCGCTGCGCGGGCCCATACCGAGCGTCTTATGAATGCTGGGACGCCGCAGGTCGCAGTCGACCAGCAAAACGCGAACACCCTTCTGTGCCAGCACCACAGCACAATTGATACTGGTGGTGCTCTTGCCCTCCTGGGGCAGAGCGCTGGTGACCATGATGATTTTAGGAGGAGCACCCAGATGAGACAGCAGCAGCGAAGTGCGCAAGGCGCGATAGGATTCGGCCATCTGGGATTGCGGCCGCACGTGCGTGATCAGTTCGACGGCTTCATTCGAAGAGGCCAGCATCAAACGCTTGGAAGACCCACCCTCGCGAGCCGTCTTCGAGCCCAGAGGAATCATGCCGAGCGGAGGAAGGCCGGAGATGGTCTGGGCCTGTTCCGTGGTGCGCACGGTGTTATCCAAACCCTCCAGCAGAAAAGCTAGCCCGACGCCCGAGGTCAACCCCAGCACGAAGGCAAAGCCCAGATTGCGCGGGATATTGGGTTCGACCGGGTAAGTCGGAGCCCGGGCGCTGTTGACGATTTGAAAATTGTTGGACTTCAATCCGGCTGAAATGCCGGCCTCTTTGAGTTTCTGCAACAAGCCCTCATAAAGCTGGCGATTGGTCTCGAGGTCGCGCTTGAGCAGACTGTATTCGATGGCGCTTTCGTTCAGTTTGTTGGCTTCCTGTTTCTGCTTTTCGAGAGCATCGCGGAGCATGCTTTCCCGCCGCAGGGCGGTCATGTACTGTCCCCGGACCTTGCCGGCGATTTTTTTCATTTCTGCCTGTAGCTGGATGTCGATCTCTTTGATTTGATTATTCAATTGCGCCAGCTTCGGGTAGGCGGGGCCGAACTGAGTGTTAAGGTCGGCGACTTGGATCTTCAGGTCGGCTTGCTTTGCCCGCAAGTTTTCCAGCAGTTGAGAGGGGCTTTGTATTCCCGGTCCTTCGGACTCCATCCCGCCGGCGCTGGAAGCGATGGCATCCGGATCACCGGATTCCACCAGCTGATAAAAGGCTTCTTTGTCCATGCGCTCTGATTCCGCGACGGTGAGCTCTTTGTTCAGTTCATCGAGCTTGGCGGTGGTGATGTTCTGCTTCTCGTCGATGCCAAGAATCTCGTGCTCTTTTTGATAGCGCACCAGTTTTTCCTGGGAGGTTTCTACTTTCATCTGCAGGTCGACAAGTTGCTTGGAGAGCCAATCCGATGCCTGCATGGTGGATTCGAAGCGGGCTTTGAAATTGTTCTCCTGGTAAGTGTGCATCAGGGTGTTCACTACATTCTGCGCAGTCTGGGGGTCGGCGCTGCGGTAGTGGACTTCCATGATGCGGGAATTCGGGGTGAGGCTGATCTTCAGATTTCCTTTAAACATAGCCAGCAGGGAGGAAGTTCGCGACGGGTCCGCGGTGAGCGGGTCGGGAGCGAGATCGAAAGAGGATGGCAGCGCCGGGTTCCGACCTCCAAAGCCTGGCTGCTGGTCCAGATTCAGCTCTTTGATGACCTGGAGCGCAAGTAGATCGCTCTGCAGAATCTTTACTTCCGTTTCCATCTCCGTGGGGTCGTAATAATCGAAGCTGATGGCATTGGCGTCTTTGAAATTCAGGCTGGAATCCGGCTTGTTGACGGCAATACTGCCGCTGGCTTCATAGATGGGAGTCTGCTTCAGGCTGGCGATGGCCACCACGGTAAAGATACTTAACAGACAGCCCAAAACGATCCACTTACGCTTTACCAGGACGCGGAAGTATTCTCCGACCGCGGAGTCTTGCGCAGGAAGGTCACCGTACAGACGCGGAGGGCGTCCCAGGTCAAAAGCCGCCGTGGGCGGCAATTCCCGGATAGCCGCGTTATTCGCCTGTACCAGAGGTCCCGAATCCATGCCTGCTCCTCAACGAATCTGTAGACGCCTCAAGGCCCGCGTCGGCCGGCCTGCATAGCTCACGAAAATCCCGGTCCGAGAAGGCTGGTTCGTCGCGCAGGAATTTCTTTCGGACTCGATAGCTGGAGAGTTCGCCGACAATTCTAGCATTGAGGAGCGGGAAAACGACCGCGAAATTTGAAGGAGTAGTGCTCTTTTTACCGGGTTGGGAAGGCGCATTCGGCGGCGACTCTCAGAAAACTTCGTTATACTACCCTGCACTACAATTGTTCGCGGGAAAGTGCGCGGATTGATGGCGCGGATTGATGGCAGGTGGCCAGTCAGGGGATGTGAGGCGCGTGGAATGAATTGGGCAGAGCAAACAGTCCTGGTCACGGGCGGGACGGGATCTTTCGGGAAGAAGTTCGTCGAGATTATGTTGCGGGAATATCACCCCAAGCGGCTGGTGATTTTCAGCCGCGACGAACTGAAGCAGCACGACATGCGCACTGCGGGGCTCGATCACGCCAGCCTGCGGTATTTCATTGGCGATGTCCGCGATGCAGCACGGTTGGAACGGGCCTTCGCCGGAATTACAGTGGTCATCCATGCGGCCGCGCTGAAACAAGTTCCAGCCTGCGAGTACAACCCGTTCGAGGCCATCCAGACCAACATTATCGGCGGGCGCAACGTGATTGACGCGGCAATTAATCAGGGCGTGCGCTGGGTCCTCGCTCTCAGCACCGATAAAGCGGTGAATCCCATCAACTTATACGGCGCCACCAAGCTGTGCGCCGAGAAAATGTTCGTGCAGGCCAACGCTTACGCCGGAGCGCAGGGGTCGCGGCTCAGTTGCGCCCGCTACGGCAATGTGGTGGGCAGCCGGGGCAGTGTGATTCCGGTATTCCTCGAGCAGCGCCGGCGGGGCCGGATTACGGTGACGGATCCGCGCATGACCCGTTTCTGGCTGACGCTGGAGCAGGGCGTGCGCTTTGTGGTGAGCAGCATTGAGCAGATGCACGGCGGCGAGATTTTTGTCCCGAAAATTCCCAGCATGCGGCTGGTGGATTTGGCGGAGACGATTGCGCCAGGCTGCGAGATTGAGACCATCGGAATCCGTCCGGGGGAAAAGCTGCACGAGGTTCTGGTTTCCGAAGACGAGGCGCGGAATACTCTGGAAGTGGAAGACCGGTACATCATTCAGCCGGCGCATTCCTGGTGGCGCCGCGAAAATTGGGTGAACGCCCGGCCCTTGCCCGAGGGATTCCGCTATGCCAGCGATAATAACGAACGCTGGCTCACGAACCGCGAACTGCAGGATTTAGTTTCGCCTCTCGCGGCCGAAGAGCCGCCGCTTCCGGCTCGCGTTCCCGCGTAGGGCGGATCTGACTTAGCTGACGTCTCCAGAGGGCGAAATATCATGAGTGCGACGTCGGTCGCTGCGGAAGCTCTCCTTCGACGGCGGATCGCCGGTGCGCGGACATTTTTGCCCTATGCGCGGCAGCTGGTGGATTAGGATGACATCCAGGCCGTAGCGGAGGTCTTGCGCTCGGACTGGCTGACTACCGGGCCCAAGGTAGGCGAGTTTGAAGAGGCCTTCGCGGAACGCGTGGGCGTGGCTTTTGCGGTGAGCTTCACGTCCGGGACGGCAGCGTTGCACGCCGCGGTTTTCGCCGCTGGATTGAAAAGCGATGAAGCCATCACCACGCCGATGACGTTTGTGGCGACGGCGAACTGCGTGCTCACGGCGAGACGCCGGTGTTTGCTGACGTTTGCCCCGATACGCTGAATCGTGATCCCGAGCAGGTTGCGAAGAAAATCAGTTCCCGGACGCGCGCGATTTTTCCAGTGGATTAGGCGGCGAGTTTCCTGTGGCGCGCGCTGGATGAAATCCGTCGCTGTGCGCGAACTTATATCTGGGGGATGGAATATTATTTGCCGGAAACTACTGAGGTGAACTACCGCAGCCATAGCCGGCTATTGTGGAAGACGGACTACGTCCGGCATTATCTGGAACGGTTTGCTGACCTGGAGTTGGTGCGGGAACGGCGCATTCCGTATCTCGAGGGCTTAAACGTGGACACCGTGTTTCTACTGAAGAAGAAACAGCAGCCCGCGTAGTTCGTGGGTCGACGGTTCGTTTCTCAACGAGTCATCGGGAACCGTTTTTCAGGGGGGCGAGTGAGAGTAGTTGCCATTGTTCAGGCACGAATGAGCAGCACCCGGCTGCCGGGCAAAGTGCTCAATCAGATTGAAGGCAAGACGATGCTGGCGCGCGTGGTGCAGCGCCTGTCGCGCTCGAGCCTGATCAACGAAGCGTTGATCGCCACCACGAACCTTCCGGCGGATGATGCGATTGTCGAGGAATGCCGCCGGAGTTCGGTGGCGGTTTTTCGTGGGAATCAAGAGGATGTGCTCGACCGCTATTTTCGCGCGGCACAGGCGAGCCAGGCCGAAGCCGTAGTACGAATCACCTCGGACTGCCCACTGATCGACCCCGAGGTTGCAGACAAAGTGATTGCGGCGTTTCTCCGGGAGAAGCCGGACTACGCTTCGAACCGCATTGTTCGCACTTATCCGCGAGGACTCGACACGGAGGTGATGACGATGGAAACGCTGGAGCGGGCCTGGCGCCTGGCCGATCAGCCTTATGAGCGCGTCCACGTCACGCCGTATATTTATGAGCACCCGGCCGAATTCGAGACTGTCTCGGTGACGGGCGAGGCGGATTTCAGCCAGCATCGCTGGACGGTGGACACTCCGGATGACCTGGAGTTTGTCCGCGCGATCTACGCACGAATGAACAGCAATCCCAGCTTTCTGTGGCGTGATGCGCTCGCCCTGATCGACCGCGAGCCCGGGCTGGCGGAGTTAAATCGACACGTCGTGCAGAAAGCTTTACAGGAGGGCTGATGTTCGACCTTCGCGCGGGCCCTAGCTGGCCTGTGCCGGGAGAGGGCGCGCTTGGCATGGAGATCTCTCAACCGCAGGAGCGCATTGGGTGATTCTCGTCACCGGAGCCAGCGGATTGCTGGGCGCAAGTCTGGTCGCGCTGGCGCAGGAGCAGGGCTACGAGGTGACGGGGATGTATCACCGGCACCCGGTCAATCTTGGAGCTCCGCTGCAGGCGGCGGACCTGACGCAGGAATCCGAACTCCACAGGGTCTTCGAAGAAATCAGGCCAGCGGCCGTGATTCATTGCGCGGCCGCGACCCAGGTGGATTGGTGCCAGGAGCATCCGGAGGCGGCGCATGCCCTCAACGTTACCGCGGCCGCGAGAATCGCGGAAATCCCAGCGCGAACGGGGGCACAATTCCTTTATATCTCGACCGATTCGGTATTTGATGGTGTCCGCGGCCACTATAGCGAAACCGACGAGCCGGCCCCGGTGAATGTGTATGCCCAGACGAAATGGCAGGGCGAACAGGCGGTGTTACGCGCTAATCCGTTGGCGACAATCGCCCGCGTCAATCTTTATGGATGGAACGCGCAGAGCAAGCAGAGTTTGGGGGAATGGATCCTGCAAGAACTGGTTTCGGGCAACCCCGTGCCCGGCTTCACGGACGCGATTTTTTGCCCCCTGTTGGCTAACGATCTAGCGGCGGTTCTTCTGGCGATGGTGCATCGCAATCTCACCGGTCTTTACCACGTGGCCGGCGGCGAGCCGGTCAGCAAGTATGAGTTTGCCAGGCGGCTGGCGTTGACGTTCGGGTTCGATCCCGCGAGAATCGTTCCCACACGGATGGCGGATTCGAAACTGAAGGCTCCGCGGCCTCGGAATACGTCGCTGAACACGGAGAAAATCTGTGCGGCGCTGGGAATTTCGTTGCCCGATGTCGATTCGGGGCTTCGCAGGTTCGCGAAATTGCAAACCGATGGATACGTTGACCGCCTGAAGAGGCAGGTGACGGGGGCCCGGGGATGACTTCGTTGAAGCTGGGAAAGAAGCTGGTGGGAGGGGAACATCCCACTTATTTCGTGGCGGATATTTCGGCCAACCATGACGGTGACCTGGAACGCGCCAAACTACTGATCCGCCTGTGCGCGGAGGCGGGCGCCGATGCGGCCAAGTTTCAAAATTTTCGGGCTTCCAGGATTGTCAGTGACCGCGGCTTCCAGAACCTGGGTCAGCTCTCCCACCAGTCCGGGTGGAAAAAGAGTGTGTTCGAGGTTTACCAGGAAGCGAGTTTGCCCTGGGAGTGGACGCCCGCACTTCTGCGCGAATGCGAAGCCTGCGGCATCGAGTATTTTTCTGCGCCTTATGACCTCGAGGCCGTGGACATGCTCGATCGGTATGTGAACGTTTTCAAAATCGGGTCGGGAGACATTACCTGGCCGGAAATGCTGCGGAAGGTCGCAGCCAAGCATAAGCCGGTGCTCCTGGCGACCGGTGCCTCTGAGATGGGGGAAGTCGAGCGGGCGATGAAGGAAATCCTTGCGATTAATCCCAGCGTGGTGCTGATGCAGTGCAACACCAACTACACCGCCAACCTGGAGAACTTCCGCCACATCCACTTGCGGGTACTCAGAAGCTACGGTGAAAAGTTTCCCGAGGTCGTGCTCGGCCTATCGGACCATACGCCGGGACATGCCACGGTGCTGGGAGCGGTGACGCTCGGGGCGCGCGTGATCGAGAAGCACTTTACGGACGACAACAGCCGCGAGGGCCCCGATCATCGCTTCTCGATGACTCCTGCCTCATGGCGGGAAATGGTGGATCGAACCCGGGAACTGGAAAACGCGTTGGGTTCTTCCGGAAAGCGTGTGGCGGAGAATGAGCAGCAGACGGTCGTGGTGCAGCGGCGTTGCCTGCGAGCGATCGCAGACCTGAAGGCGGGAACCATCCTGCAGGAGAATATGCTCGAAGCGCTGCGGCCCGCACCCAGAGACGCGGTCATGCCATTCGACCTGGCGCGGGTGATCGGCAGGAAGTTAATCCATGATTTGCCGCAAGGCGAATATCTGCAATGGACCTCCCTTGTCGAGGCTGAAGGGACCAAATGAAGGTCCTGTATTTTTCCGACAATACCTCCGACCATAATCGGCGTTTTCTGGAAAAGCTCTCGCAGGCCGGGTTGGACGTGTGGTTTCTGGATCCGACGAGCGACCGTTTGGCGCAGAACTGGCTGCCGCCGGGAGTCCACTGGAGCAGAAGCAGGCAGATCGTGCCGCGCGACAGTGATCCCTCAGTATTCGCTGGATTTCTGCCGGAGTTTCAGGATTGCTTGCAAGCCATACGCCCCGACCTGGTGCACGCGGGTCCGACGCACAACTGCGGATACGTAACCGCGCTCTCGAATTTTCATCCGTGGTTGCTCACGTCGTGGGGATCGGATGTTTTATATCAAGCGGACCAGGGACCGGCTTGGAAGCAGGCCACGCAACACGCGCTTTCCAGTGCGGATGGTTTCTTGTTCGATTGCGACGCGGTTCGCGCCAAGGCGAAACAGTTGGCGTTGGTCCCGGACTCCCGGATCGTGCAGTTCCCTTGGGGAATCAGAAAAGGCTCGTTCACGCCTGAGGGCCCTCTTCTCGAAGAGGAAGTGTTCACGCCCGAGCCGGGAACGTGTGTGTTGGTCAGCACACGCTCCTGGGAACCCTTGTATGGAATCGATGTGCTGCTGGAAGCGTTTCGTCGCGCTCACCGCGTCGATTCGTTGCTCCAGCTGTTGTTGCTGGGTGACGGATCGCAAGCGGTGCAGGTCCGGGAATTCATTGCTACGCACGGGCTGGAGCGTGCGGTTCGGACTCCGGGCCAGATTGTCAAGCGCGATATGCCAAAGTGGTTTCGTGTCGCCGATGTCTACGTCAGTTGCGCCAAGTCGGACGGCACCTCGGTTTCGCTGTTGGAGGCGATGGCTACCGGGCTGCCTGCAGTGGTTACGGATATTCCCTCGAATCGCGAATGGATCGTGAACGCAGAAAACGGCTGGCTGGCTTCGCCCTGCTCGGCAGAGGAGTTTGCGGAACAGTTCTTGCAGGCCGCCCGACTTGGTGCGGGGCAGAAGAGGCTGATCTCGCAGCGAAACCGGCTTATCGTTGAACAGAGGGCGGACTGGGACAGAAACTTCCCGCGACTTGTGGAAATGTACGAACAGCTTACCGCGTATGCGGCAACCACCGGACGGAATCAAGGCTAACACTAAATCGAGCGACTGCTTTACACTAGAACCGAAGCAGCATGAAAATGATTAGCCCGCTGTTGAAACGGATCGTCTATCCTGTTTTAGCGGCCGCGGGGTACTTTCACGCGGCGGCACGATCGGGTCTGGTTGTCATCACCTACCACGGCGTCCTTCCCCCGGGATACAAGCCCATTGATCATGGATTCGACGGCAGCCTGATCAACGCCGAGACTTTTCGCCAGCAGTTGCGTCTGCTCAAAAAAAACTACACGGTAATTTCTCCCGAGCAAGCGCTCTCCTGGTGCAGGGATGGAGGTGACCTTCCTGCGCGGGCCGCGCTCGTGACTTGTGACGATGGATTCCTGAGCAACCTGACCGAGATGCTCCCGATTTTGCAGGAGGAAGGTCTGCGCTGCCTGTTTTTTGTTACCGGCGCTTCGGCTGGCGAACGGCGCACCATGCTCTGGTATGAAGAACTATTTTTGTTGCTGCTTCGAGCTCCGAAGGGCGCCTTTCGCATCTCCGGGGAAAATCTGGAGATCAGCGGCACCCTCGGGGAACGCGAACAGCGGCGGCACCTGTGGTGGAACGTGGTGAGGCGGCTTTCGCAATTCGATGCCCAGTGCCGCGAACGCTTCCTGCAAACCGCACATTCGTACTTTGGCCTGGAAAGATCGTTGGACTTCTATCTGGCAAGTTATCCGGAAGCCCGGCGCCATTTCTGTCTGCTCACGCGCGCCGAATTGCAGCAGCTAGCCGCGGCGGGAATGACCATCGGCGCGCACACCGTGACGCATCCGATCCTGGCATGTCAGCCGCCGGCATTGGCGTGGAGCGAGATCGTGGAGAGCCGGTCGCTGCTGGAGTCGGCAATTGGAAAACAAATCTGGGCGTTCGCCTATCCTTTCGGAGACGCGGATTCGGTAACCCCGCAAGTCATTGCTATGGCAAAGCAGGCCGGCTTTGACGCTGCATTTCTGAACATGGGCGGAGGACTGGGAACGGAACTTCCGCGGCACGCCATTCCCCGCGTGCATGTCAATGCCGGGATGGGCCTGGCGGAATTCGACGCTCATGTGTCGGGATTCTACGAGTCCGTGCGGCGAGGAGCCCGGAAGACCCCCAACCCGGTGTTCCCCTCCTCGATGTTATACACACCTGATCGGCCGAATTGCAGAACCAGCCTTCCACTCTGAAATGACCGGACGCGCTTTTAGGATCGCTTTGTTCCACTCTAGAGCGAACGAGCGTCGGCGGGTTACAATTCGTCGGTAGATGATCGTCCGCTCCGAAGATTACGTTGAGTACTGCCGGGAAACGGCCAAGCACGCGCGCAAGTTGCATGACCTTGCCCTGCGCGGCAGAGACAACGAGCAGGTTACACGACGCATCCACGAGCGCATTGTTGAGGCTGTCGAGCTACGGCCGGACGACGATCTAGTCGACGTTGGTTGCGGTGATGGCACTCTGCTGCGCATGGCGCGGGAACTGGGCATACACAGCGCTGTTGGCCTGCTGGCGACGGAGGAGGAAGTCGTCCTTGTACGCCGAGTGGGACTCGACGTTCGTCAGGGACTCACCGATCAGCTGCCCTTGCCTGATGCGAGCGCCTCGGTGGTGGTGTGCAACAGCGTGCTTCTGGTGGTTCCACGCGAGAAAATTCCCGCTAGCCTGGCTGAAATTTCCCGTGTTTCCAAACCCGGTGCGCGTGTATTCATCGGCGAAGTGCCTTTTGTCGATCTGCCGGATCCAACCCCTCAATTCAACAGCCGCAGGGAGCTGCTTGGCCATCTCTATCGCAGCCAAGGGCTCAGAGCATGGCTCGGCATGTTGCGCCGGATGGTATGGTGGAAGATCACAGGCCAACTCGCTGTAGTTCATCCCGGTACCGCGCACTCGTTTTTTGCGCCCCCGGAGGAGTTCATCACAATGGCGTCCGCTGCCGGCCTGGAGCATGTTCGCTACTGGCGGCACGATTCTCCAAATACCCGAAACAATTACCTGTTGCGAAAGCCGACGTAGTGTGATGCCGCATCCAGCTGCACCGCGCATCACTCTTCTGCGAGAGATCCCGGATGATTCCACGCTGCGCGAGCAGTGGAATGCCCTCGTTTTGCAAACGCACTGCCCGCAGGTCTTCTATACCTATGAGTGGGCACGCGCGATGCAATTGGCATATGGCCAGTCTCTTTGTCCGCTGCTGCTGCTCGGCTACGATGCCGACCATCTGGTGGGCGTGGCCGCACTTGCAGCTCCGAGCGGCGGTCCCATTTCATTCCTCTGCGCCAGCACGGGCGACTACTGCGACTTTGTGGTAAGCGAACAGAACGCCGTGGCTTTTACGTCCCAAGTTTTCGAGGCGCTCCGCCGGCAAGGCTACAGAGACGCGGTGATGACTAACGTCCCGCAGGATTCGCCGTGTTACGCCAGACTCCGCGAGGCAGCACGCCCCAATAGTTTTCACATGTATGCCCGCGAGGCTTACCAGTGTGCCCAGGTTCGCCTCTCGACGATGGTGAGCCCCACCGGCGAACTGGCACTGCCTCGCCAGAAAATGGTTCGCCGTTCCTTAAGAGTCATGGGTGAAGCCGGACCCCTGGCGATGACGCATGAGTCTCAGTGGGAGGAGGTTCGGTCGCTGCTGCCGGAATTTTTTCGCGCGCATGTTGCCCGCTTTCTCTTCACCAGCCGCATCAGCAACATGGTTCGCTCCGAGCGCCGAAGCTTCTTGAATGAGCTAGCGCGCTTACTCTCTGCAACCGGCTGGCTCTGTCTTACTCGCCTGAAAGTGGGACCGCGGACCGTCTCTTGGAACTATGGATTCCTGTTTCGCGGGACCTGGTTTTTATATCAGCCGACTTTCGTCAACGACCTGGAAAAGTACTCCCCCGGCTTCGTGCTGCTGTCCAAGCTGATCGAGGATGCCGCTGGGAACCCCGCGGTTGAGACCGTGGACCTCGGGCTGGGGGCGGAGACCTATAAATCGTCCTTTGGCAACGCGGTGCGCCGCACCATGTATGTCACGCTGCACCGCTCGCTGCCCAAACACTGGAAGGAGATAGTACGCTACCGGGCGGCGCGGGCGGTTGCCGCCTGGCCCCGCGCCGAGGAGACAGCGCGAAATCTAGTCGCTAAGGCGAGCAGGTTCAGATTTCGTGTGCGGCAGTCTGGAGTGAAGTCTACATTCGCATGGGCCTGGTTACGGATGCGGAGCTGGGTTTTCTCTCGCGAGGAAATTCTTTTCTTTGAAAGCGCGGCAGGTTCGTGCGGATCGTCCCAGCAGGCTTCGCAAGAAGGGTTTTTGCTTCAACCAGTCACCTACGAACTGGTCGCGGAAGTGGCGATGCAATCCTGCGAAGATGACCTGACGCTGCAATATTTGCTGCGCTCCGCCAGGCGCCTGCGACAAGGAGAAGCCGAAGGCTTCGCCCTGGTCGATGCCGCGGGCACGCCATTGCATTTTGCCTGGGCCACGGCCTTCGATCCCTTTTTCTCCGTCGAGTGGAATGCCAGCGTAAAAGCTTCTTCGCCCGATTGCATGGTGCTGTTCGATTGCTGGACGCCCCTGGTGGAGCAGGGCAAAGGACACTTCGTCAGCGCCGCTGGGCTGATCGCGGATAAAATGCGCCGGGCAGGAAAGCGGCTTTGGACCTTCAGCACGGCCGCCGACACGGCAACCATCCGCGAGATTGAGACCGCGGGCTTCCAGCGGCGGTATTCGCTGGTCCGGCAAAAAGTTTTCGGCGTGCAGCAGGTTAAGGGACAAACGCCGCTTTCCCGAGAAAAATCTCCGGCGGAGGTTTCGGCCTCTACCTGAGCCGCTAACGATCATGCGCGTTCTACTGCTTCATCCTGAGGACTTTCCGCAGCGTGGGCCCTGGTCGGCTCAGCGCTGGGATTTGATCGTCGATCTGGGGAGGTCTTCCGCTTTTTCCGCGGCAGCATGGGAACAGGCAGCTCACGCTCCTGTGCTGCGGACCGACTCGTTCCGCCAGGATTTGCAGGACCTGGGGCGGGTGAGGGAACTGTTCCTTCCGGGCATGGGGCGCTTGGTCGATAAACAGGGAATCGACTGGTGGCAACTTACGTCCCTGCTGATTATGTCCGAGACCGAAGAAGTTTTGCTTTTTCAGCGCATGATTTCGAAAATCGACCGGACAGCGGAGATTTGGGCGACGCGTCCGGGTTGGCCGGCGAGCGGTGTCGCTGATCTGTTGAAGCTCCCCCTGCACACTTTTTCTCGAGCGCGCTCTGCGCGCCTCGGCAAACTTGTGCGGCACTATGGAAGCCTGCTGCGGCGGTTCCCGGCGCGGCAGATCAAAGAGATTCTCTTGGATAAGTACGATTCTGAGTATAAATGGCGGGCGCGATTTGCTCCCCGCACTCCGCCCCTGCGGGAACCCTCGATCCTGCTGCCGAGCGCCTATGTGAATGTGTCTCGAATGGCGGCGGCCTACGCCAGGCTGTTGCCGGATCAGTCTTTTCTCCTGGTCGCAACCCGGCAGAGCGGGCGTTCGGTCAGCCCACCGCCGAATGTGCAAATTCGTGATTTGGCGGCCTATGTCGAAGGCGATTCACCAGTTCAAGAGCGTGCGGCGATTCACGAACAGTGGATTAGACTGAAAGCCGATCTCTGCGCGAATCCCGAGTTCGCCACTTTGTCGCGGGCTGGTGTGTTCGATCCTTTTCCACGCTGGTTTCAGGATGGTCTCCGCGCTCGCGACGCATGGCGCAAAGTGCTGGAGCGCGAGCCCGTGTGCGGCGTATTGTGCGGCGATGACAGCAATCTTTATACCCGGCTCCCGGTAATGCTGGCGGCCAAACGCGGTATACCCACTGCGGATTTTCATCATGGCGCCTTCGATGGACGTTACCTGCTGAAGGAGTTGCCGAGTGATACGTATCTGGCAAAGAACGAGATGGAGAGAGATTACTTGCTCCGTATCTGTGGGCTTCCGCCGGAAAGGGTGGTTCTCGCTGCGCCTGCCCTCGCACCGGTTGATGCTTCGCCGGAGGGCGGTGCGGCGGAGTCTTCCGTTTTAGTTTTCTTCTCCGAGCCTTACGAGAATGCTGGTATGCGAGCCGAGGAAGTGTACTGTGAGGTTTTGCCCCGCCTGTGCCGGGTTGCTCGCGATAACGGGCGCCGAGTGATCGTCAAACTTCATCCTTTCGAAAGTCTTTCCCAGCGGGTGAGAATGGTTCAGAGTTTGCTGCCCGAGGAATCCTCCAAGCTAATCACTGTGGTCGATGGTCCCCTCTCGCAGCGACTGCTGGCAAAGACCTGGTTTGGAGTGACGGTGGAATCCACGACGGTTCTGGACTGCTTTCTGCGTGGCGTTCCCGGTTTCGTGTGCGGGTGGTTAACTTTGTTGCCGTACGGCTATGTTCAACAGTATGGCCGGTTCGGGATCGCGCAGATTCTGCGCGAGGCAAGCGAATTGGAGGAAATCCCTCGCCGCTTGGCCGGCCTTCGGAACTCGCAGTCAAATCCCGAGCGCTTTTCGAAGACAGCTGAACCCGAGACTCTGCGCCAGTTGTTGGGAGCATCACGGACCGACGCGGTTGCGAGGATTTCATGAAGGACCCGGCTGCCAAGGCTGGCTCCGCCATGGACCTGTCGGATGATGGAATCGAAGTAGCTGCGCCGCCGCTCGCCCTTTCGGACGTTGGAAGCCAAACTCAGCAGTTCCGGTCTCAGGTGGGGCAGATCTCGCGCCAATCCAGCGTTTTCTTCGCCGGAACTATATTTACGGCGGCGCTCGGTTACGTTTTCAAGGTTTATCTGGCTCGGGTCCTGGGCCCCGAAGCTCTGGGAATTTTCGCTCTGGGCAGTACGCTGATTGGGTTCCTCGGAGTGTTCAATGCGCTTGGGTTACCGCAATCGGCGGTTCGTTTTGTAGCGTCGTATTGTGCGGCGGGGACGTTCGATCGGTTGCATTCACTGCTGTGGCGCGGGTCACGGATTTTGCTGGCCGCGAACCTGTTCTTCGCCGCCATTCTGCTGATCGCGGGTCGGTGGGTGGCGTTGCGTTTTTATCATTCCGCAGCCCTGGTGCAATATTTGCCGTGGTTCGCGCTGATCATGCTTTTCAGCGTGTTCTCCGGGTTCTACGGAAAGATCCTGGCTGGCTACAAAGACCTCAGGCGGAGAACCCTGATCGTCAATTTCATCGGCAGTCCTCTGACGATGTTGCTGGCCGTGTTCCTGATTTCTTCGGGAATGGGACTTCGGGGCTACTTGACCGCACAGATTCTTAGCGCGGTTGTAGTAACGGCTCTGTTGTTGTTCGCGGTTCGCGAACTGACTCCCGCGCCGGCTCGCTACTCCTCGCAGAGCACCACGGGAGTTGAAAAGGAAGTCTGGACTTTTTCCACGGCGATGTTGGGCATCGGTTTTCTGGAATTCCTGCTATCGCAGGTCGATAAGATCGCGCTGGGTTTTTATCGGGGACCGCGCGAAGTTGGCATTTACTCGGTGGCGGCGGCGTTGGTGGTCTACGTTCCGCTCGTACTATCTTCGATTAACCAGATTTTCTCTCCGATGATTGCCGACCTCCATACGCGCGGCGATCATGCCTTGCTGGCGCGATTATTTCAATCCCTCACGAAGTGGGTGATCGGTCTCACACTACCGCTGGCCTGCGTGGTAATCGTGTTTGCGCGCCCACTGATGCGCATTTTCGGCAGCAATTTCGAAGCCGGCTGGCCCATTCTGGCCATCGGAACTGCCGCGCAACTGGTAAACTGCGGAGTCGGCTCGGTAGGCTATCTTCTGCTCATGTCAGGGAATGAGAAACGGTTGATCAAGGTACAAGCAGTCATGGTCACGGTGATGCTCGGTCTCAACGTGGCGCTGGTGCCCTGGCTGGGCGGCGTTGGTGCGGCCATCGCGGCGGCTGTGACTAATGTTGGGATCAATGTTTGGAACCTGCTGGAAGTGCGCAGTGCGCTTGGCCTTTCGCCTTACAATCGCAGTTACATCCGCCTGGTGGTTCCCACGATGGCCATGCTGGCTGCGATCGTTCTGCTGCGAGTGAGTTCTGGCGTGTTTGGCCATGACTGGCTCGCGGCCGCGGTTGCCTTCCTCTTCGCCTATGGAGTGTTTGCCGCGGCGGTGCTCGCCTTGGGACTGGATGCAGATGATCGCTTAATCGCGACCGCCATCTGGTCGCGGCTCCGTAGTGCGGTCAGCACTCCAGCCACCGGGTTGCAACCATGACCGAGATGCGTGATGTTCGGCTTCCGGCCGAGTTATGTGCTGCGGCAGAAAAGAAATTCGCGCAGAAATTTAGCAGCTTGGAAGATTTACTGACGTTCATTCTGCAGGATTTGGTGCGCGACGAAGCCTTGCAACTCGACCGCGCCGAACAGCGCATCATCGAAGAGCGGCTGCGTGAACTCGGCTATATCTGAGCGATCGCACCGGGTTGTCCCCGGTCCTCAAGCCCACATGGCGCGGATGGATACTCTCGAATTCGTGAATCGGGAAGCTGGGGAGCGTCTTCACCCCTCTCTGCGTAACCCGAGTTATCTCGTGCTCCGCCAAAGAAGGCAGAATTTTGAGCGCTGGTTGAGGGCCCTGCCGGGTTCGAATCTACGGGTGCTCGACATCGGAGGCCGCATACAGCCTTATCGCCCTTTGGTTGCTGGAAGGTTGCAGCAGTATGTGGCCGTGGATCTGGCGCAGTCTCCGCTGGTCACAACGCGGGCGAACGCGGGTGAATTGCCTTTTCCAGATTGCATCTTCGATCTTGTGTTTTGCACGCAGGTTCTGGAATACGTGCTCGAACCTGCCGGGCCGGTGCGGGAGATTTGTCGCGTCCTCAAACCCGGCGGCATCGCCCTATTCAGCTTCGCCGCTTTTTACCCCTGCATCGCCGACGACGATTACTGGCGGTTTACATCAGCAGGTTTGCGATACTTGCTGCGGCCGTTCGACCGCGTTGAAATCGTCCCTGAAGGCTCGAGCATCTCGGGCTTTTTCCGCGCTGGCGCAGTTTGCCTCAGTATTTTTGCTCGCTATCGAGCGTTACGCAGCCTGACGGAGTCGACGGTCGTTCCAGTTCTGAACCTGTCGGCACTGGCACTGGAAAAAATAGCTCATAGCGATAACGACCAGGCTGCCGGCAATTACAGCGCTTGGGTACAGAAATGAACTTGCTGCGAAAGCTCTGGCAGCGTGGCCGAGATCTACTTCCCGTCGAAGGATTTTATTTCGACCACCCCATCGTTATGCTCCAGAGCGACGACTGGGGCCGCGCGGGATTGCGCGATCGAGAAGGTTTGGAACAACTCGCCGCTGCGGGTGTGGTTCTTGGCGAACGATCCTACGATTTCTATACGCTTGAGAGGGCTGACGACTTGGCGGCATTGCGCACGGTGTTGCTCCGCCATCACGACTCCGCCGGACGTTGCCCCAACCTTGAGATGAATTTCATTGTGGCCAACCTGGACCTTGAAAAGATGTCGGCGGTGGGTTTTCAACAGATTCATCTTCTGCCGTTGGTAGAGGGCCTGCCCAGTGGATGGGATCGGCCCGGGCTCCTGCAGGCCTACCGCGACGGGGTTCAGGAAGGAATGTTCTCTCCCGCTTTACACGGCACCACCCACTTCTGTCGCACTGCGGTCGAACGTTATCTCGCGGATTCGGGAGAGCGCGGAAATCTTCTGCGGACGCTGTGGAAGTCCGGCACCCCGTACATTCACTGGCGCATGCCCTGGGTCGGCTATGAATACTGGGATAGCGAACCTGCGCCAGACGATCGATTTCTCCCGGCCGCCACTCAGTTGGATCTGATCGGCGTGGGGGTCGGCGCGTTCGCGAAGCTATTCTCCACTCTGCCGCGTTCCGCCTGCGCTCCCGGCTACCGGACCAATGACGATACGCAGCGGGCGTGGACGCAGTTCGGGATTCATGTCGCACAAAACGGTCCGGGAGTGGCCAGTCCCCCGCATTTCGACCGCCACGGGATTCTGCAGCTCTACCGCACCGTCGAATTCGAGCCCGCCCTGAATCGAGCTTTCTCGATTGAGGCCTGCGTGCGTAGTGCTGAGGCGTGTTTCGCGCGCAAGATCCCCGCCATTGTTTCTATACATTCGATTAATTTTCATTCTTCCGTGAAAGACTTTCGCAACCCGACTCTAAAATTCCTGGACGAATTCCTCGCCAGGCTGCAGTCGTCTCACCCCGACTTGCTATATCTTCATGGGGAGGACCTTTACCAATTAATAGGCCGAGGATCCTATGATACGGCGCAGGGGTCCGTCGCGGTAGGGGTCACGCGGAAATCCTTCCGCAAGTCACGGGTCGCGCTGGGCTTAGAAGCCTGAACCGCAATGCAGAAGACGCTCATACAAAAATCAGTGATCCTGATCACCGTCGATTGCCTGCGCGCCGATCATGTCAGCTTCCTGGGCTATGGCCGCCCCACTACTCCCTTTCTCGATGATCTCGCCACCGAGTCGTTCGTTTTTCCCACCGCGATTGTTGCGGGAGCGCCCACCTACTATTCGTTTCCCGCAATCATGGCTTCACGCTATCCGCTGGCGCTGGGCCGCGACGTGTTGGGCCTTGCTCCGGGCGAACCCAGTCTGGCTTCAGTTCTTCAGGACGCCGGATATGCGACGGCATCATTCAACGCAGCCAATCCTTATATCTCAAACCAATTTGGCTATGGCGAAGGCTTTGATACGTTCCGTGATTTTTTGGACGTCGAGGCCGCCACTCTCATGGCGAGCGCAGTGCCCGCTCCTAACGGCAATGGTTGGGCAAGCCGATTCAACCGCAAGCTGCAGGCGTTACGACCGCACCTGGGGCCGCTGGCCGCCGTTTACGACGAACTCTACTTTCAATACTGTCAGCGACTGGGGGCGCCTGTTCCTGGCTCTCTCGACGCCCTGCGCCGATTTCCCGCGGCCGACGTAATTGTCGATAACGCACTGACGTGGCTCGGGTCGATCGGACAGCGTCCATTTTTTCTTTGGCTGCATCTGATGGACCCGCACGCGCCTTACTACCCAAAAGAAAAAGCGCTCGAACTCATGGGTAGTCCTGCGCTTACTCCTTTTCGTACCCGCTATTTGAATTCCTACTGGAATCGCGGCGATCTCAGTTCGAAAGCCTTGGCAGCACATCGCGATCACATCATCACCCTTTATGACGCGGGCATCCGGTGGATCGACGAGCAGATGGCCCGCCTCGTTACCGCTCTGCGCGATGCGAAGCGCTGGACCGATTGCATCTTTGCGCTGACTGCCGATCATGGCGAAGAGTTTCTCGACCATGGCGGCCGCTTTCATCCGCCGTCGCAACTGACCGAGGAAATCATTCATGTGCCCTTGCTTTTGCGGGTTCCGGACACAGCCAAGAAAGAGTTGCCCCGGTCCGCATTCAGCCTGCTGCATTTGGCTCCCACTTTGCTGGATGCCGCCGGGCTGTCAGTGCCGACGTCGTTCCGAGGGCGCAGTTCGTGGGCACAGATGAAACAGGGCGCACTTCGCAACGACGCGGCCATCTCCGAATGCATTGCCGGGTGCACCAACCCTTATCGCAGCGAACATCGTCTGGGCCCACGCGCGCTGGTGGTTCGTGAATCTCGCTACAAGCTGGTGTTGCAGTTCGATCCTCGCACGGACAATCTCTACGATCTGGATGCAGATCCCGCAGAACGTCACCCCTTACTTGTCACTGAAGCAAGGCCTGTACGACGCCGACTGCTGGAGTGCGCCCGGGGACACCTGGAGACTTCTGTTCGCGACCGCAAGGTAAGCGCACGGCTGCAAGCGCGGCTGAGCGAACTCCGGCTAGAATGGGAGAACTCAGGAACGAACTCCACCAGCGGTTCGACGGCTGCACCCTAATCTTGGTCGCGATGGCGATTTCCACAAAGAGATTGCTTTACGAGAGATTGCCGTAAGCCAGGTTTCCGTAAGCGAGATTGCCGCAAGAATGATCACGATTTTCACGCCTTCTTTTGCCGATGACGACGATACGAACGCGCAAAATCTAACGGTGAAGGCAATCGTCGCCCGCCTGCCTTCCGATCAATTCCAAGTCGTTATGTTTTGCGAGAAGGGTGCAGACCCTCGCATAGCAGCCCGGCCGAACACGCGGCTGCTGCCGTGGCGCCGGCGCGGCAATACGCTGAGAACGCTTTGGCAGTGTCTGCAGCAGGTCCCCGATGTTTATTTCTATCCTCGCGAGGGGCCGCTCGATGCGGCTTTTCTACAGCTTCGCAGCAAGTTGCATCTGCGCACCCGGGTTGTAACCCACGTCGTCTCCGGCGGCTTATACCGCGGAGCGATACGGCCCGCTGTGGCCCGCAACATTTGCCAGGCGGATGCAGTTTTCTGCAACTCACACTACCTGGCGCAGCTGGTGAGCGAAAATCTACAAGTGAAGGCGGGGACCATTCACAATGGCATCGACCGCCGCTACTTTTATCCCGCATGCGCGTCAGGGGATAATTCGCCGGGGGACGGTTCGCAGGCGCAGGCTCTCACCGTGCTGTTTGCTGGATCGTTCCGCCCTTATAAGCGCGTGCATCTGGTGGTGCACCAGGCCGCGCGGTTGCCGCAGGTGCACTTCCGCCTCGCGGGAATCGGCGAGGAGGAGCAGAGATGCCGGAGCCTGGCGGCCGAACTCGGTTGTGCCAACGTGGAGTTTCTCGGGCATATTCCGCAGCGGCAACTGGGAGAGGAGATGCGCCGCTCCGATATTTTTTTCTTTCCCAGCGATACCGAAGGACATCCTCAGGTCCTGGGGCAGGCAGCCGCTTGCGGATTGCCCGTCATCGCTTTGAATGTGTATCGTCCCGACTATGTGGTGAATGGCGAGTCTGGTTGTCTGGTCGAATCTGACGAAGAAATGGCGCAGAAGTTAGACTTACTGATTGCTCGCCCAGACCTGCGAGAGTCTATGCGTGAGGCAGCCATCGCCCACGCCTCAAAATTTGACTGGGATGCCATCGCCGTTCGATGGCAGCAGGTTTTTCAGGAATTGGTTGCCGGGCGGCGAAATCACTGAGATGTGCGGAATCTACGGAGTTTTCGATCCATCCTCGCGAATCGATGACGACCTGCGCGCCTGGGCGCAGCGCGCCCAGGACCTGCTGCGGCATCGCGGCCCCGATGACCGGGGTTGCGAGGAGCGGCTGCAGGGCCGCTGCCTGCTCGGTCACACCCGCCTTTCCATTATCGATCTGGCTGGAGGCAAGCAGCCGCTTCGCAACGAAGACGAAACCATCTGGGTTATCTGCAATGGAGAAATCTATAACTACGTTGAGCTGCGCGCGCGGTTGATCGAAAAAGGTCACCGCTTCCGTACCCAAAGCGACTGCGAAGTCCTGGTACATCTCTACGAGGAGAAAGGCGAAAAACTTCTCGACGATCTCGTTGGAATGTACGCCTTCGTTCTGCTCGACGAGAAGAACCGCCGAGTGCTCGCCGCTCGCGACCCTCTTGGAGAGAAGCCGCTCTACTGGGCACGGTTCGGCGATCGAGGTTTTGCCTTTGCCTCCGAGATGAAGGCGATGGTGCCCTTCCCAGGACTCGATCGAAAGCTGGACATAGCTGCGGTCGCTCAGTTTCTCGCGTTGCGCTGCATTCCGGCGCCCCGCACGCACTTGCGGGGTGTACGCAAGTTGGCGGCGGGCGAGGCTCTGATCGCTGACGCAGCATCGGGAATCCGCACTTGGCGGTATTGGCGGCCGGAATTACCGGTCAACGGAAACCTGCGACCTCCCAGCGTAGCCGAAGCGGTAGAACAAATCCGCAATCGGGTTCGCGAGTCCGTGCGCCTGCGTTTGCGCAGTGACGTACCCGTCGCTGCATTTCTCTCCGGAGGAATCGATTCGACCATGGTCGTAACCTCGATGCGCGAGCTGATGCCAGGCGCAAAATTCAGCACGTTCTGCGCTTCGTTCGACGATAAGGAGTTGGACGAGTCGCCTTACGCCCGCGTGGTCGCTGAGCGCGTTGGATCGGATCATCACGAAATCCATTTCACCTCCGAACAAATGCTGGACTCCTTCGAGGCTCTGATCGACCACTACGATGAGCCTTTCGCCGATGCGTCCATGTTTCCCACGTTCGCGGTTTGCCGGGCGGCGCGGCTGCATTGTAAGGTCATGCTTTCGGGAGACGGTGGAGACGAGTGTTTTGCCGGGTATCGCGAGTTTTTCAGCTACTATCCGCTCCATGCTTTGCGGCGGTTTCCTGGAATGAACTCCACTGCTGGCGCCTTGCTCGATCACTGGAATACATCGTGGCGCGGCATTGGACTTCTGCGCTTTCTTTCTTCCACGGATTGGCGATTGCTCTATCCCGAAGTCGGCCGTGCGAAAGTGCTGCAGCATTTCCGCGCCTCTTCGTTGGAGGAGGCGACGCTGGGGTTGGAAGAACTGAAGAAAGACGTTCTTCGCCATGCTCGTCTTCCGTATCCCCGATCAGCGATTGAAGCGACGACCACTACGTACCTTCCGGAGCAGATCCTGGTGAAGGTGGACCGCGCCAGCATGCGCTCCGCTCTTGAGTGTCGGTCCCCCTTTCTCGACCGTCAGTTGCTGGATTTCGTTTGGGCGCTGCCTGCGCGATACCATTTTGAACGCGGACTCGGCAAGGCGCTGCTACGCAGGGCTTTGCCCGACTGGGTTCCCGATAAGATTCGCTGGCGGGCAAAACGAGGTTTCACACCTCCGCTCGCCACCTGGTTGCGCACCAGTATGCATTCTCGGATGAGCCAAGCCATCAGCGATGCTCCCGAGAGCCTGCGCCATATTCTCGACCTGGCTCCTGTGCAGCAGCTTTTCAACGACCATCTGGCGGGTGCGGACTGCAGCGATCAATTGTTTCGCTGGCTCGTCTTAAGCCGCCGCTGCCGAGAGGTCGAGCCCGCTTGAGCGGAAGCTCAAACTTTTTGGCCACGCCGGGCCCGGCCAACCCAAAAGCGGGTCCCCGGCCACCACTTCACGTTGTTACGCTTACTCCTTTCTATCCCTCCGAAACAGATGATGCCACTGGTTGCTTTGTGTCCGAACCTCTGGCAGCGCTCTCGACGATGGACGTTCACAACACGGTTTTTGTTGCCCACCCCATCTATCGGGGAAGATTTACGCCGCGCGACTCTGTGATTTCGGCGAGTGGACTGAAATATTTTTCTCTGCCGGGAAACTTTGGACTGCCCGGCGCCGGAGCCTTTCTGTTCGCTCGGGCTATCGGGGCGGTTCGCGAGCTCCACGCTTCGCGGAGCATCGACCTAATTCATGCGCACGGACCATTGCCTTGTGGTCATGCCGCTATGCTCTTGGGCGCCGAACTGAATATTCCCTACGTGGTTACCGTGCACGGCCTGGACGCCTTTTCAACGGTGCAGGTCAGCGGGCGAGCGGGAGAGTGGTGCCGGCGAATCTCGCAGCGCGTGTATCGTTCTTCGCGCCGGGTCATTTGCATCAGCGAGCACGTGCGTGAAGCGGTGCTGGAGGGTACCGGGGGAAGTTGCCGGACTTCGGTAGTTTATAACGGCGTCGATCCCGAGTTATTTAGTCCCGCCGTTGAGCCGTCTTCTGGCGCGCCGGTGGTCCTCAGCGTCGGCAATTTGATTCCGATAAAAGGCCACGACTTGCTAATGCGCGCAGCGGGCACGCTGGCTGCCGAATTTCCAGCCTTGCGCTGGGAGATCATCGGCGATGGTCCGGAGTGCGCCCACCTGCAAGCGCTGTGCCAGCAACTGCAGATCGCGGACCGCGTGCGGTTCATGGGCCGCCAGCCCCGCCAACAAGTTGCTGCCGCCATGCAGCGCTGCACATTGTTCGCTCTGCCCAGCCGCTACGAAGGATTGGGCTGCGTTTACCTGGAGGCCATGTCCTCGGGCAAAACCGCGATTGGCTGCAAGGGGCAAGGCATCGCCGAGGTCATTCAACACGGCTCGAACGGTTTTCTGGTAGGGCCGGATAATCAAAAAGAGTTGGCGTTAGCCATCGCCATGCTCTTGAAGGATGAAACGCGCCGGCGCAACATTGGTGCTGCCGCGCGCGACACTATTCTCGATCGCTTTACGCTCGCCCACCAGGCGGAGTGTCTCTTGCGAATCTACCGCGAGGCCGCCGAATGACGCAGCGTGTGGTAATCATTACCGAGATCATCGCGCCCTATCGTATCCCGGTTTTCAATGCGCTGGCGGCTCGCGGCGATGTGGATCTCCACGTCATCTTTCTTTCGGAAAACGATCCGAGTCTTCGCCAGTGGCACGTTTATAAAGATGAAATAAAATTTTCTTACGAAGTGTTGCCAGCCTGGCGTCGGCGCATTGGAAAATACAATGTTCTGTTCAATAGTGGGGTTGGAGCCGCACTGCGTCGCACCCACCCGGATGCCATCTTGTGCGGAGGATATGGTTACGTCGCTTCGTGGCAAGCCGCTTTCTGGGCGAAGCGCAACCGCGTGCCCCTGCTTTTGTGGTCGGAAAGCACCTTACTCGACATTCGGCGGAAACACTTTCTGGTGGAGTGGGTGAAGAGGCAGTTCTGCAAACGCTGCCAGGCCTTCGTAGCGGCAGGGAAGGCCTCGCGCAACTACCTTCTCGCGTTGGGCGCGCCGAGCAGCTCTATCTTCATCGCGCCCGATGCCGTGGACGTGCGCTTTTTCGTGGCGGCGGCCGAAAAAGCGCGCCAGCAGGGACCGGCTATTCGTGATCGTCACAGCCTGCCCGCCCGCTATTTCCTCTGTGTGGGGCGGTTAGTCGCAGAAAAAGGAGTGTTTGAACTTCTGCAGGCCTATGCCACACTGGAAGAGGCCGTCCGCGCCCGGATCGGGCTGGTGTTTGTCGGCGACGGAGCGGCGCGCCCGGAGTTAGCACGGCGCGCCGCAGAAATCACGCAGGGCGTGGTAAGGTTTTGTGGTTGGGTGCACCGTGAACAGCTTCCTGAAATTTACGCGCCCGCGGAAGCACTCGTGTTTCCTACTTACAGCGATACTTGGGGACTGGTGGTGAACGAAGCGATGGCATGCGGCCTGCCCATTGTTGCGTCTGAGGTCGCGGGATGCGTCGCTGACCTGGTGCATGATGGATGGAATGGATTCGTGGTTCCCCCACGTGACGTAAGAGGACTGGTGCGTGCGATGCAGATGCTTTGCGACCATCCGGAATCGGTGCTGCAGATGGGCAACCGGAGCTTGCAGCGAATTCAGGAGTACACACCGGAAACGTGCGCCGCGGGCATGATTCAGGCAATAAAGTTCGTTTCGGGAGAGCCGGTATGAAGTCTGGGTCGCAAGTTCTCGGGTTCCTGGCTATCCCCATTGTGTTGCTGTGTTTGCTCTACGCTGCCGAGATCCGTCCCGCATACTTCACTAACTTTAACTATCTTGGCGGGGTGTTGTTACTTGAGATCGTGGTGGTTGCCGTCTGGCACTATGAAAAATGGTTCTTCGCCATCCTAATGGTGTCGTTTCTCTGGGCGGGTAGCAGTCTTCCCCTGTCAAGCGCGGGATCCCTGGTGCGCTGGGTTTTCCTGGGGGTCGGTGCCCTCGTGGGCCTGGTCAAGTGGAGTAAAGTCGAACGGGGGCGACATTTTTCTGCGATCCATCTCGTTGCTCTGCTCTGCGTCCTGTCGGCAGCGGTTTCTTCCATGGTCTCGAACCGCATCGAGATCTCGCTGCTGAAATCGTTGAGCCTTTTTCTGTTGTTCCTTTATTGTTCCTGCGGCGCGCGAGTTGCGGTGGCCGGCCGCGCGGCCATCTTCTTCCGCGGGTTTTTGCTGGCTTGCGAAATTGTCAGCTATGTCTCGGCCCTTTGCTACCTGTCGGGTTTTGAGGTCTATGGCAATCCCAATTCTCTGGGCGCGGTTATGGGAGTGGTAATCGTACCGGTCCTGCTGTGGGGAGTTCTTATCGCCGAGGATCGGAACGTGCGGCAGCGGCGAACCATTGCCCTGTGCCTTGCGAGCTATCTGCTCCTTTTTTCCTTTTGCCGCGCGGGTATTCTGGCCAGCGTATTGGCCAGTACGGTCCTGTGCTTTGTATTGCGGCGCCAGCAACTGTTCCTCAAGGGAGCGTTCATCCTGGTTTTTCTGTTGACGGTGATCGCGGTGGTACAGCCCGCGCGATTCGACGCGCTGGTTTCAGCGTTTACCGCGGATCTGATTTACAAAGGCAAACCCGAGGAACAAGGAGTTTTCGGGTCGCGCAAGTCGCCCTGGAAGGACACGGCCGACGTGATCCGGGAAAGCCCATGGTTTGGTAGCGGCTTCGGAACCGACATGGTTTTTGGGTCTACCACCTGGGATTCGAACTATCGCACCCTTGAAGATGCAAACCGCGAACACGGCAATAGTTATCTGGCCCTGCTCCAGTATGTTGGGCTGGCGGGTGTTGTCCCCTTCGCCGTATTGCTCTTTCTGGTGGTCGCCCTGATCATTCGCGCGTGCCATGGGATCCGCCGCACGGCCGACCCTCGCAACTATGCTCTACCGCTGGTCCTGATTTGTATCGGTGGGCTGGCCCATGCTTTTTTTGAGGATTGGCTCTTCGCGGTGGGCTACTTCCTCACCGTTTTTTTCTGGAGCTCGGTGTTCCTCCTCAACGACCTCCGCCCGCTCGCGACGGAAGAGGCGGTCGCGCATATGAGTGGAGGGAGTCGTGTCTCGCCCTTAGCTCGCTCAGTTCGGTTGACCGCCAATCAATTCACTAGCAACCTTCCCACCAGTCGATGATCCACCTTTTCATGAATGCTCTGGCCGCCAGTGCCGGCGGAGGGCTGACCTATGTGCGCAACGTGATTCCGCAAATCGCCGCCCGCAACGATGCGATGGCAACGGTTCTCCTGGATGCGGGGCTGCGCCAGGAATTTCAGGGACTGTCGAATGTTAAGTTTTTGGAATGGCAAGGCTCTTCGCGGGCTGCGCTGCGTTTTTGGCTGGAGCAACGTGTCGTGCGGAAACTTGCCTCCAGCAGCGGCGCAGACGTGTTGCTGTCCGCGGGAAATTTTGCCGTTTGGAACTCTTCCTTGCCGCAGCTTCTGTTGAGCCGGAACTCGCTCTATATTTCGCGCGATTTCGACAACGATCTCCGCCAGCGAGGGGAGACCCGTCTCTGGATCGACACCCGGTTAAAAGCACAGTTCGCCAAATGGTCGATCCACGCCGCCGAGCGGGTGGTGGCTCCCAGCCAATCGTTTGCCGAAGAGCTGAAGGGCTGGACGGGAGTGCCCATCTCTGCCATTCATCACGGTTTCGATCATGATCGGTTCGTCCAGAATCCCTATCCACTTCCCGACGTGGTGCGAAAAAAGCTGGACTGCACGGACAACGCGCTCCGTCTCCTGTTCGTCAGCCATTACAACTACTATCGCAATTTTGAGACGTTGATCCGCGCTCTCCCCTATCTCCGGAGGGAGTTGGCGCCGCGCCCGCTACGCCTTTTTCTGACTTGCAAGCTCGAACCCGGCGCCAATCCGGGGGCCTATCGTCCAGAGCGGGCGGCTGGCTTGGTGCGTCAACTGAATCTTGAGGAGGAAGTGGTCCAGCTCGGTGCGGTTCCATATTCGCTCCTCCACCATGTCTACCGATCAGCGGATATCTACGTAACCCCCGCCTACGCCGAATCCTTTGCTCACCCGTTAGTGGAAGCCATGTCGAGCGGCCTGCCGGTGGTGGCCTCCGATCTGGCCGTCCATCGAGAGATCTGCGGCCAGGCGGGCGTCTATTTCCAGCGTTTCTCTGCCGAACAACTCGCGCAGCAGGTGCTGTCCGTGGCATCTTCTGCGGAACTAGCGAATCGGCTGGCGCAGGTCGGCACCACTCGGGTTTCGGCATTCAGCTGGAAGCGGCACGTAGATCAGATCCTGTCGCTGGCTCGCGAGGTCGCCATCGAGAAGTGAAACTAGACGCTGCGTCGGGCGCTGACGTAGAGACTATCGGCAACCTTCACCAACGCGGGAAATCTGTTGCTAAGATGGCGCAGGAACTCGGAAGTGTTCACCAGGGGCGCGATATCGCGCCGGCAGTAAGTGCAGGTCGCTAGGCTGCACGTTGAGCGAGAAGAAACCGTCTACGCTGAGCTCAGCCGACCCAATCGCGGATGTGAACGCCGCGAGCAAGCCGGCGGGTTTTCAATAGCGAACCTCAAATCGCGCTCCTCCCGGAATCCGCGGCGAGCCTGGTGGTACAAGCAGCGAATGCCGAACGCATTGGGCATCTGCACCAGAACCGCTCCGCCGGGGCTGAGAACACGGCGCATCTCGGCCAGACTGGTGGCAACGTTTTCTCGCGAAATATGCTGGAGCACACTGTAAGAAAAAATTTGATCGAATGTATTTTGCCGGAACGGCAGAAAGCGGCCGTCGGCCACCGCGTATTCTGCATGGATGCCCAACTGCCGGGCCACCCGGTTTGCCGCCCGTATTGCCTTCAAGGACGGATCAATCCCGATCGGGCGGAATCCTGCCCGAGCTGCCGCAATACACCAGCGTCCCCAGTTGCAGCCGACCTCCAACAGCAGCTTGCCGTCGCCCGGCGGAAGCCGCAGACGAGGAATGGGATACTCCTGTAGATTTCCCACCAGATGCTGATAGAGGCTGCCATTGGTGGCGCCGATCACGTTGCGCACGAAGGGATCTATTTCGCCGGGTGCCACGTTGAACTGTGGCAGGGAAGAGGCATCCCCCTGCTCCGCCGCTGCCAGAGCCCGCGTCCCCTCGATATGCGTTTGTTCAGCTTCGGAAACCAGCAAAATCGGGACATCGTCAAGCACGGCGTAGCGGTGCCCCTGAGGGCACACCAGGTTCGCGCCGTCTCGTTGAAGCGCTTCCTTGTCACGGGGACAGACCAGCAAATCCCACAACCGTGGTCCTGCTTCGCCGCCGGACGCGCCCTCAATACTGCGGTGCGTCGCGCTCACGTTCGGCCCTCTCTTCTCAAGAAAATCAGCGTCCCGACATTGCCTTTCACTGGGTCACTGATGCTCCTGGTAGAGACATCCCGGCCGGACTGTTGCAGCTTGTTCACGACATCGCCATACTTTCTGTGCGTGGGAGAATCCCACACCAGCACCGCGTCGGGAGCCAGTTTCCCTACGTCCGAGACCACGGAGTCCGCATCGACGTTGCCTTTCAAAACGCTGTCTGGCTCCTCAAACAACTCTCCCACCACGCGGGCCTCTGCGAAATAGGCGGCATACACGCCGGCTTCCCATCCCACACCGTGCGCGGGATACGGGCCGTCGCCAATCACTACCACGGTCTGAGCCTGGCCCTTTCGCAACCCGTCTGCGGCATCGTAAACACTGCGCTGAAAGTCTTGCCGCATCATGCGAAAGGGCGAAGCCCAGTAAAATTGAACGCCGATCAGTCCAACCACCAGCAGAATCGCAGCCAGGGTTTGCCAGTGGCCAGCAGGGTCAACTTTCTCGACATTTGTGCCCGCGACGCGCGTTATCTCTTCCGGCACAGCGAAGCGAACACTCAGCGCCATCAGAACCGCGGTGATCGGCAGAACGTAGCGGCCATCAAAAACCAGCATGCAATAGGCGAGTAGGAGAGCCGCAGTGGTGAACACAACAATCCATGCGAAGCGAAACCGGGCTGCAGCCTGGCGCCCGCCGCGCGTCAACTGGAACACGGCCAGAAACAGGGCCAACGCCCCGCCCGGCGTCAACAGGACCAGCAGTTGCTTGATCGCTTCAGGAATGTTTTCCGCTTCCTTCCGCAGAACCTGGCGCAGCAGACCCGGTCTCCAGACTGGCACTCGCCAGAGTGGAGAGCCTGGCGGCATCTGGTCCGTCACCATGAACGAGTCGTACTTCCCGCGGGCATCGTGAAGCACGGCCAGCCCGCCCTTTGTAGCGGCTCGCCTCGCCGCAGGATCCAATAAGTTGAAGCGCAATTGATACCCGGTAGTGAAGACGTGGTACTTCTCCCGAATTGCGGTTCCCCAGCCAGCCGCTGTCAGGATAGGAAAGATGGCGGCGCAGACCAGAGCCAGAGCAGCCTTCCTGGAGCTTGCTCGGTGCGACGACACCACCGCCAGCACGGTCGCGATCGCAAACAGCGGCAGCGAGATCGCCTTAGCCAGAAACGCCAAGCCGTGCGCCACGCCTAACGCCAGCCATTTTCCAAAATTGTCTGGTTTCTCCAGGCAGCCCAGAAGCAGAATGAAATAGGCGAGCACGCAAGCGGTGAGCAGAAGATCTGCGCCAATAAAAGAAATCGAGAACGCAGCCACTCCGCGAGCCAAAGTAAACCAGAGAACCACAGCCGCAGCCAGAAGCCGCGAGCTCCATAGCCGGTAAGTGAGCCAATATGCCAAGGCCAGGCACAGCGCGAATAGCGGTAACATCAGAAGGCGCGCAGCCAGGGTGCGGTCGTTCGCAGGGATCGACGTTGCCGCGATCGAGGTTGCCGCGATCAACCATGAAATCAGCGGGCTCCAGTATCCGTGAACCGAAGTCTGGAAATCTCCCGCGGCGACATGCCGCGCGATCCCGATGTAACAGATTGCGTCGGCGTTGATGTTCCGGCCGCAGTAACGCCAGAACCAAATCACTTGAAAGCACCAATTGAGCCCGGCAAGCACAATCAGCGGCGGCGCAAGGCGCTCGTATCTGCCTCGCGCCCGAGGTTGCGGGGCTTCAAGTGGCATCGCGATAGACATTGTGGAATAAAACTCTGCCAGCCTAGCACAATCATCTGTCATTGATTTTGTGTTGTCGTTTGCGTCCGCTGGCATCTCCTGCTCTAATACTCGGTCCTGTAGATTGCTTTCAAATAAAACTGGGCGGTGCGATGCGCTGGTATTTCGGGTTCTTCTTTGTTTCTGGATTTTGCAGCATTCTCTATGAACTGGTGTGGCTTCGCTTGGCCATGGCCCAGTTTGCGGTCACCACGGCCCTGATCTCGATCGTTCTATCGGCGTTCATGATCGGCTTGGGGCTTGGCTCTTGGGGAGCTGGCCGCTACGTTCGCAACCGGAAAGCGAGTTCGAGCGTTCCGGCGGTGCGCCTCTACGCCTTGACGGAACTGCTGATTGGCCTGTCAGCAATCCTGGTTCCCCGAGAACTGGCCTGGGGCCGCGTCCTTCTGGAAAAGGTAGATGCCGGTGCGCCGCTCCCCTTGGCCACTTACTATCTTGCCGCCGGGTTATGGATTGGACTCAGCGTCATTCCGTGGTGCGCTTGCATGGGCGCGACGTTTCCCTTCGCCATGGCCGCCATCCGAGAAAGATTTTCGGCTGAGTCCGTACGTTCGTTCAGCTATCTGTATCTGGCCAATGTGCTTGGCGCGGTCACGGGCGCTGCTGTTCCCTTGGCATTCATTGAATTGTTCGGCTTCAAGGGCACGTTGCACATCGGGGCTGCGCTGAACGCGGGCCTGGCCGCAACAGCATTCGCCATCAGCTTTGGAAGGCAAGACCGGGCCGAAATCCAACCGCCGGAAAGAACTTTCGAAACCCCGGAGCGACAGCCGGCCGTAGCAAATTCTCGCGCCTGGCCGTACTTTCTCCTTTTCGCTACCGGCTTCACCAGCATGGGAGTGGAAGTGGTATGGATTCGCCTATTCACTCCAGCGCTGGGCACGGTGGTCTACGCCTTTGCCGCGATCCTGGGTTTGTACCTGGGTGCGACGTACGTCGGCTCCCTGATTTACCGCCGAGGCAGGTTCGACCCCCGTGCGCCTAGTAATTTCTTTCTGGCTCTCCTGGCGCTTTCCGTGGTGCTGCCCCTGCTGCTCTGCGATCCGCGATTGCGCTTGGTCTACCCTCTGCGCGTTGTCGCCATTCTTCCCTTTTCGCTGGCCGTCGGGGTGATCACCCCCATGGTGCTGGATCGCGTTTCCCAGGGCGATCCTGACCGCGCCGGCAGAGGATACGCCATCAATATCGCCGGTTGCGTTCTGGGCCCGCTGGTTTCAGGATTCCTTCTGCTGCCCCTGCTGGGTGAGCGCTTCACTCTGCTGGCCTTTGCCCTGCCGTGGATCGTCGTGAGTTTTCGCAGAGTGCAGTCCCCCAGCGCCGCTGCAACAAGCTCTCCGGCACGCCTATTCGTGAAACCTGTGTTGGCCAGTGTGGTCTCGCTGGGTCTGATTTTTGCCACCAAGAGTTTTGAGAGTCAGTTCACCCCGCGAGAAGTCCGCCGTGACAGCACTGCCACTGTGACCGCCATCGGAGCCACGCGACTCGAAAAGCAGCTTCTGGTCAATGGAATGGGCATGACTGGCCTCACGCCGATCACCAAGATGATCGCTCACCTGCCGCTCGCATTCTTGAACCGGCCGCCGAAAAACGCCTTGGTCATCTGTTTCGGAATGGGCACCACCCATCGCTCCGCTCTGTCCTGGGGGATTTCTTCGACTGCGGTCGAGTTGGTGCCGAGTGTCGTTTCCGTCTTCCCGTTTTTCCATGCGGACGCGACTCAGCTCTTGGCTTCGCCCCTCTCTCACGTTGTGATTGATGACGGGCGTTTCTACATGGAGCGCTCGAACCAGCAGTTTGACGTTATCGCCATTGACCCTCCGCCTCCCGTTGAGGCCGCCGGATCCAGCCTTCTTTACTCCAAACAGTTCTATTCCATTGCCAAGCTCCATTTAGCGCCCGACGGCATCCTGCAGCAGTGGTATCCGATGGGCAGCGGCCGTGATCCCGCGATGATTGCCGCCGTCGCCAAATCTCTTCACGAGTCGTTTCCCTACGTTCGTGTCTTCCA
>DATDGM010000060.1:0-42419 GCA_036522075.1 Candidatus Sulfotelmatobacter sp. | reverse complement strand
TAGAGCGACGGTCTCATAATCCGTAGGTCCGTGGTTCGAGTCCACGCGCCGCCACCAATCAAATCAGCAACTTCCGGAGAAACTTTGGTTTCACGCACTTCGCCCAGTTGAGCGGGCGTTGCGGACGGTTGCCAATCTGTTTCCATCTTCGGGTCGGCCACGATGTCGAGTCGGTCCATGAATCACACGTTCGCACCAGGAATCAAGTGAGTGTTCCGGGACTGGATTCGTAAGGTTATAAGCAGGATAGGCCGGGCAGGTCATCCCATCAAAGTCTTGGAGATACGCCGAGTTCACAATGGCGCCGCTCAAATAGTACAAACAAGAACTTTGTCATTCAGCCACAGGTCACGCGCTCCTGGCACCATTTCACGTTAAACGTCCCACTCAGCGTTTCATCACCCTTGAAGTGCAACTCGTAGCGGCCTGAGGCGCCGGAGCCCACTTCAAATCGGTCAAACGTGATCGTGCCCGACTGGGCTCGTTCACAGTTGCCTTCTTTCTTGCAGCGTGAGGCAAAGCCTGCGTCCGATCCCGGAGCTAACTTCACCACCTGGCCTGACTGAACGGGCAACCCCCGCCATATTCCGATGGAAAGGAATGGCTCGCTGGTTCGTTTGCACTGCACTGGCTCGCTGGTGAGCGTGATGCCGATGGCGGGGCCGTCCCACGGAGCGCAGGAGCTCTGAATTGTTCCATAAGAGAAGGCAGCGGGCGCGGAGGTCGCGGTTGTGGCTACGGCGACAACTGCAACGAAGGTGGCAAGCACAGCCTCTATTCGGCAACGCATTCGAACCCGCCTCCTAGTCTTCTTTCGTCTCCAGAAGATATCATGAACGACTCTTGCACTTGCCCGATGCGGCTGCCCTGAAGCAGCATCTTGCCGGTTCCCGATCCGTTTCCCCGGCGCTGGCGTGACCCCGGCATCGTGGTCAGCATGAAAACTGGGCAAGTGGCTATTGCTCGGCTGCGACTTTTCGCATCCAATGTTCTTAAGAGGCTTCGGAACGATATTCGAGCTGCGTCATCAGTCAGCTGAAAGTTGTTGCCTGTAGACACAAAGTCTGCGTCCTCGAAAAAGTCGCAGGAACAGGAATTGTGGAAGAAGTGAGTTAGAAAATGCCAATCCAGGAGTTCGACAGATCATTGCGCGATTCTGTGCGGCAGCCAGTAACCGTTCCATTGCGGCAGCCGGCAGACGCGACAAGTTTGCTCGCGGATCCGCCGCGATTGCACCCGCTCGCGCGGTGGAAACCGGCGCGGATTGCGATCAAAGAAAAAGGGAAGATCCTGTTTATCGACCCGGCGGACGTGATCGCCGTGGAAGCCAAAGGAAACTACGTTTTCCTGCGCCATGGATCCAGCTCTCACACACTGCGAGAGTCGATCTCGACGATGGAAGAAAAACTCAAGCCGCACGGATTTCTGCGGATTCATCGGTCCGTATTGGTGAACGCAGCGCTGGTGGAAGAAATTCAGCCGTGGTCCACGGGCGAATACGGGCTCCGACTGGTGGGAGGCAAAGAATACACCGTCACCCGCACCTATAAGAAGAATCTGCAGCTCCTGGCGCAATCGTGGATTGGCACGGACGGCTTTGTGGCCGGCTAGCAGGGGCCTGGATCTCGGGAACTCAATCCCCGGCTGGCACGCGATCGGCAGTGCCTCAAGGAGTGTTTCACCGCAACACGAGCAGATCGCGAACCTTGCGCACGGCGCGGGGAATCTCCGACACACCCGAACTGCCAAAACCCAGGACGAAGCCGGGGCGCGCCTCGACCAGGTAATGGAGAGAAAGCGGCCAGAGCCAAAGGTTCCCGACAGCGGCACGTTCGGCAATTTCTCGATCGCGACTACCTTTCGGCAGCTCCACAGCCAAATGCATGCCTGCCTCGCTGCCCAACACCTCGACCGTGGGCCCAAGCTCCTTGGTGAGGCACTCCACCAGGACGCTCCGGCGCTCACGATACAGAACCCGCATCCTGCGGATGTGCCGGGCAAAATGCCCTTCACTCATAAAGTCCGCAACCACGTGCTGATAAAACGTGGGCGGTGAAATATCCATGGTGCGGCGAACCGCAGCAAAGCGCTCGACCAGATCCGGTGGAACGACAAGATAGCCGAGGCGCAGCGACGGAAACAAAACCTTGCTGAAGGTCCCGATGTAGATCACGCGAGCGTTCGAATCCAGGCCCTGCAGGGAGGCGATGGGCATGCTCTCGTAGCGGTATTCGCTGTCATAGTCATCTTCAATGATCCAGCCGCCGGAGCTTTGCGCCCAGTCGAGCAACTGGAGGCGTCGCGAGGCGCTCATGGTAACGCCCAGCGGAAACTGATGAGAAGGCGTCACCAGCGCGGCTCGCGCTTTGCGGCAGCGTTTGATGCCGGAGGCGACATCGAGGCCTTCCTGGTCCACTGGAACCGGCACGAGACGGCAGCCCGCCAGCACCAGAGCTTCGCGCGAAAGCCGATAGCCAGGATTTTCCACCCACACGCGACTGCCCGGATCGAGCAGCACGCGCGCGGAAATCTCAAGCGCCTGCTGAGAACCCGCGACGATCATGACCTGAGAGGCTTCGCACTGCAGCGATCGGGAAGTGCGCAGGTAGCTGGCAATGATTTCGCGAAAAACGGCGGAGCCCAGAGGATGGCCGTAATGGAATGATCGCGCTCCCATTTCCCGGCAATGACGCGCCACCAGCTGCGACCAGATCTGCAGCGGGAATTGGTCGAAGGCGACTTCCCCCACGTTGAATGCTCCCCAGCCTTGCATCCAGGGCGTAGGATCGAGCCCAGGGAAAAGCGCGGAGCGGCGCGAGACTGGCCGACCGCCGCGGGGGACCGGTCGCGCGGACAAGTCGGTGGCGCGTCGAGGAACTTGCTGGCCGGGCGTACATTGATCGGGAAGTGAACTGGAGACGATGGTTCCCGCGCCGACGCGGCTCTCGAAATAGCCCTCGGCCAGAAGCTGGGCGTAGGCATTCAAAACGGGGAAGCGCGAAACTCCGAGTTCGAATGCCAGCGCGCGGGTCGATGGAATGCGCTGGCCGGAGCGTAATCTGCGCTCGGCAATGGCACTGCGATAGGCGTCATAGATCTGCTTGTAGAGGGCTTCCGGAGCCTTCCGGTCGACCGCGACCATGGGCACGATCCCTGACGGAACCTTCTTCATCGCCGGATCATAATGGCTATGGCGAAAGCTGGTCAAACTGGCACTCTCTGCAACCATTGTATGGATGACGTTTGGAGGGCGCCATTCAAGCCAAGGGCTTCCTTCTCCCTCCTAGCCGACCCCGCACTCTTCACGAAGCGTGACTCCGCGAGGAATCAAGACCGATTGACTGCTGTAGAATATTTTGTGCAGTGAGGGCGGGCCCGTAGCTCAGCGGTTAGAGCAGTGGACTCATAATCCATTGGTCCAAGGTTCAAATCCTTGCGGGCCCACCAATGAATTCCGTAGATGGCAGGTAACACGACCCCCGGGCTGAAGCCCGACCGTTTCCCAAGCGACTTACGCGGCGCCGAAGCGCCGCTCTTCCAGATTGCGGCCGCACGCGGTGTATAGCGTCAAGCTGTTTTAGCTGCCGGCGGCGAAGCCGCCATCGTGGGCGATGGTGATGCGGAGATACTTGTAGGGATTGACCGGGGTGTCGTTGATGCGCACTTCGTAGTGGAGGTGGGGACCGGTCGAACGTCCGCTGGCGCCAACATAGCCGATTACGTCGCCGCGATGCACATGCTGCCCAGGAGCCACCGCGTAGCCCGAGAGATGGCCGTAGCGGGTGGAAATGCCGTGACCGTGGTCGAGCATGAGCGCCTTGCCGTATCCGCCCAGGAAATCGGCGAATGTGACCACGCCATCGGCCGGGGCGATAATCTGTGTGCCGTAACTGCTGCCGATATCCACGCCGCTGTGGAACGCGCCTTCCCCGTTAAACGGATCGATGCGCTCACCGAAACTTCCGGTAATCTGGCCTTCTACCGGCCAAAGATTGGGAGCGGAGTTGGCGCGGAACCAGTCGGCTGTGGTCGCGTTCTTGGTCAGGCCCATGGTCAGGCCAACCATGGTCGCGCCGCTGAGCGCCGAAGTCCGCAGAGCATGCAACTGGTCGATGGAAGAAGTCACATCGGCATCGTGAATCTGATCGGCCGTAGCCGTCACTAGAGTGGGCTCCGATTTCAAACCGTAGAGCGCCGAAACTTCCCCGGCGATCGAGCCCAGCGAAGCGACCTGAACGTCGCGCTCCTTGGCCACCTGCTCCAGACGCGAATAGTTGTCCTTGAGCTGATCTTTTTCCGTGCGCAGTTGGTTGTAACGGGAAACCTTGAGCAGCATGCGCGTATAGGAGCTGGCGATGCCGGTCAGGCTGAGGAATCCGATGGCGGCCCCGACTACAAACACATACAGATAATGCACGGGGATGGAAATCTTGCGCAGCTGGCCGTCGTCCCCGCGGGCCACAAAAAGGATGTAGAAACGTTTACGCAAATCGCTTCCTCGTTACGTTTAAGAGATCAGGCCCGGAAATCGAGGGCGGCTCTGTGGTTGCAGAAACCCTGTACGGTGCTCTGATCGGGCAACGCTCCCTATCGGGATGGAAACTGCTACGTGCCCTTTAACCTACCGAAAACCGGGCAGAGCCTAAAACTATGCAGGTCTGCAACGCCAACTGCTTGCAGAACTTAAGCTCGGCCAAAGGTATTTGTGAATGCCTGGTAAAAGGTAGCAAACCAGGTTCCCCCTGTCAACGATTCACTAGGGCATTTTGAGGTTACTGAAGCACCAGTGACATCGGTGACCGGAAGGCGGTTACGGGAGTGTACGGCAAGGCAGTGGGTTTTTGCGAGGAAGCACAGTCGGAATCGAGGGACTGGCGGGCGATTTGACATGGCGATTCCGCTATAGTGTTGTCGCGGTGCCAGTTCATGAAAAAGCGCTGATTGCTCAGATTCGCCGGATGGCGGCGACGCCGCCGGCTACCGCCAAGGCGGGCAAGGGTGGTCAAGCCGCGCGTCTGAATCCTTCGATCGTCGCTGGCATCGGAGACGATTGCGCCGTGCTGCGACTCCTGCCAGGACGCGATTCTCTGGTCACGACCGACTTCACGCTGGAAGGTATTCACTTCCGCCGTGACTGGCACCCGGCGGAATCGGTGGGACACCGCTGCCTGGCGCGGGGACTGAGCGACATCGCGGCCATGGGCGGTGAGCCGGTCGCGGCTTTTCTCTCGCTGGCTTTGCCTCGAGATCTGCCGCAAGCCTGGGTGGGCCGCTTACTGCGCAGCCTCATCAGCCTGGCGGAGAAATGCGGCGTGACGCTGGCTGGCGGCGATACGGCGGAATCCCCGAACGGAATCCTGGCGGACATCATGATTGTGGGCACCGTGCCTCGGGGCAAGGCGGTGCTGCGTTCGGGCGCGCGGCCGGGAGATCGAATCTATGTGAGCGGAGAGTTAGGAGGCTCAGCCGCCGCAGTTGAACAGATGCGGAAAAAACCAAAGCGAAAGCTGAATCCGGCACAGTATCCACGGCATTTCTTTCCTGAGCCGCGAGTGGAGTTGGGACGAATGCTGCGTGAGCGTGGGTTGGCCTCGGCCGCGATTGATACCAGCGATGGCCTCTCCACCGATCTGGCTCACATCTGCGAAGAGAGCCAAGTGGGAGCGGAGGTGGAAGCGGAACTCATTCCCCGGGCCAGCGCGGGCAAACCGGCGCGCGAAGTGGAGCTTGCACTCGCGCTCCATGGCGGAGAGGATTATGAACTTCTGTTTACTGCGCCGCCGAACCGGAGAATTCCCTCGCGAATCGGTGGAGTGCCTGTCACGCGAATCGGCGTCGTCACCCGCGGCCGCAAAGTTTTCCTGAGAAATGCTCGCGGCGTCGGCTACGAACTCGAGCCGCGCGGCTGGGAGCACTTCCGTTGATCCCAACATCCTGCTCGTGACTTTGGTTTGCGGTCACCATCCCGGTATCTACCCTCGCGGCTATCAACGGAGATAGAGTATCCCTATGTCGTGCATTCGGTTTCTCCCCCTTCGCTTTTTCTTTCTTTTCGTTTTAGCTTCTGTGCTGACGCTGGTTGCGGCGCCTTCAGGCTTCGCCGCGCAGAAGAAGCAGCCACCGCCGCCCCCCGCACACGCGCAGACGCCGTCACCGGCAGTGACTGACGATTATGTGCATAAGCAGTTCGGGGACAACTGCTCGCTGCTCCCCGGTCCTCCGCAATTCACGGGAGACCTGGATGGCGACGGCATTGACGACCTGATCATAGCGGCGCGCTGCAAGAATCCCATGGCCGACCGGGACGAATACAGTTTCCAGATTTCCGATCCGTTCGATACCTACATGGGTTTCGGCGACGTGAAGGTCACTTCCGCTTTTGGCTCCGACGAACCCGAACGGCGCGGCATCTGCCTGCTGATCGTGCACGGCGCCGAGAAAGGTGCCTGGCGCGCAGAGAAGCCCAAAGCCAAATTTATGCTGATCAACCTACCCTTTAAAGCTCTTACCGTGAAGAGGTTGGCATTAAGAAAGCGGACCGTGCTGGGAATTTACATGGAAGAAAAAGGCGAAGGCGAGACCAACTCTTCCGTGGTTTTTTGGGACGGCAAGAAATACAAGTATCAGCCGCTGGGTTCGACCATGGAGTAGTGCGAAAAGCAAAGTGGAGGTGCCAGGGTTCGAGGTTCGGTGATTAACATTTGGCACACTTTCGAAAATTCAATATGACTTTGCGACTGACTCGTGAACCCTGAACCCCGACGCCTCGCTGTACTCAGCGCTGCACACGACCATCCCGGCATCACCTCCCGCCCGCTATAATCCTTGCGCCATGAATCTTGAACAAAAAGTTGCCGAACTCAACAAGCGCAATCGCCTGGCCGAAGACAGCGGCGGAGCCGCGCGCCGCGAGCGCCAGCATAAAGAAGGCAAAATGTCGGCCAGGGAGCGCATCGAGTTTTTGCTCGACGAAGGCACCTTCGAAGAGACCGACAAGCTCGTCACCCACCGCTGCAACGACTTCGGCATGGCCGAACAGAAAATTTACGGCGACGGCTTCATCACCGGGTATGGCCGCATCGAGGGTCGGCTGGTCTACGTCTTTGCACAGGATTTCACCGTGTTCGGCGGATCCCTCTCCGAAACCAACGCCGGAAAAATTATCAAGATCATGGACCTGGCAGCCAAGATGGGCGCGCCCGTTATCGGCCTCAACGATTCCGGCGGAGCGAGAATTCAGGAAGGCGTGATGTCGCTCGCCGGTTACGCCGAGATTTTTCTGCGCAACACGTTGTACAGCGGAGTGGTACCACAGATTTCCGCCATCATGGGCCCCTGCGCCGGCGGCGCTGTGTATTCGCCTGCGATTACCGACTTCGTCCTGATGGTCGACAAGACTTCCTACATGTTCATCACCGGCCCCGACGTGATCAAAACCGTGACCATGGAAGATGTCACGAAGGATCAACTGGGGGGCGCGGTCACGCACAACGAGACCTCCGGCGTGGCGCATTTTTTGGCGCATGACGACGCCGAGTGCCTGTCGATGGTGCGCGAACTGCTGAGCTTCATGCCCTCGAACAATGTTGACGACCCGCCGCGCAAGGCGTCGACCGACCCCATCGACCGTGCCGACGCCGCGCTCGACACAATCGTTCCCGCGCAATCGAACTTGCCTTACGAGATGAAAGATGTGATTCACGCGGTCGTGGACGATGGATACTTTTTCGAAGTGCACGAACGCTACGCGAAAAACATCGTCGTCGGCTTTGCCCGGCTCGACGGCCGATCTGTCGGCATTGTTGCCAACCAGCCGGCCGTGCTCGCCGGCACACTCGACATTAACGCGTCCATCAAAGGCGCCCGTTTCGTGCGCTTCTGCGATTGCTTCAACATTCCGCTGGTTACGTTTGAAGACGTGCCCGGCTTCCTTCCCGGCACTGCGCAGGAGTATGGCGGCATCATCAAGCACGGCGCCAAGCTGCTTTTCGCTTTTGCCGAAGCTACCGTACCGAAAATCACCGTGATCACGCGCAAAGCCTACGGCGGCGCATATTGCGTAATGTCGTCCAAGCACATCCGAACCGATGTGAATTATGCCTGGCCCACCGCGGAGATTGCGGTCATGGGGCCGGAAGGCGCGGTCGACATCGTTTACAAGCGCGAACTCGATGGTGCAGCCAACCGTGAACAATTGCGAAAAGAAAAAGTTGAGGAATTCCGCGACCGCTTCGCCAATCCCTATGTAGTGGCCGACCGCGGATTCGTGGATGCGGTCATTCAACCGCGCGAAACGCGGAAGAAACTGATTCAGGCTTTGGCGATGCTGGAGACGAAGCGCGACAAGAATCCGCCGAAAAAACATGGGAACATACCGCTGTAAAGTTTGCGGTAGTCGCAGATGTGGGGCGGGCACGCTTGCCCGCCACTGACTGCACCATCCGTGGATCGCAGCCCAACGGAAAACCGCCGCCTAAGGAGATCCGATGAAGAAATTGATCGCTCTGTTCACCTTCAGCTTCCTAGCCACCTTCGCTCCTTCTCAGGACATGCCCGCTTCGCTCGCTACCCTCGCCCAAGCCAAGGACTACGTCCAGCATCGTTCTTCCAGCTACGACCGCAGCGGCGGCAATGCCGACTTCCGGACAATAGCGCCGGGAGAAACACTCACGCTGCTCGACGAGGCTGGCCCCGGGCTCATCACCCACCTGTGGGTGACAATCGCGAGCGATGATCCGCATCACTTGAAAGCGCTGGTACTGCGCATGTATTGGGATGGCGAAACTTCCCCCAGCGTCGAGGCTCCCATCGGCGATTTTTTCGGTCTAGGGCTGGGAGATTATTTTCTTTACCAGTCCGTCCCGCTGATGGTGGGATCGGATAAAGCCCTGAACTCGTTCTTTCCCATGCCGTTTCAAAAACACGCCCGCGTCACCGTCACGAACGATGGCTCGAAAAAAGTCGATGCCTTTTATTTCAACCTGGATTATCGCGGCTACAGCCATCCGTTGCCCGCTGATCAACTCTATTTTCACGCGCAATACCGCCAGGCTGCCCCCGCAAAGGGATGGACGAACCAGTGGCAATCGAACGGCGACCCCATCGTCGAGGATAAGAAGAATCTCAATGGTGATGGCAACTACGTTTGGCTGGAAGCCACGGGCCGCGGCCACTTCGTGGGCGTGACCATGTCCGTTCTGCAGAATCAGGATGGCTGGTGGGGTGAAGGCGACGACATGTTTTTCGTCGACGGAGAGCCCCTGCCCTCAATCAACGGCACCGGCTCGGAAGACTATTTTCTAGGCGCGTGGGATTTCGGCGGCCACTCGTTCGCCTACGGCTTGTTCGGCGCGCCCGTGGTTGGACCGGAACGAGTGGGCGGCCGCTGGTCGCTGTATCGATTCCATCTGGATTCGCCGATCCCGTTTACCAAGTCGCTCCGCGCCACCATCGAACACGGCCACGCCAACCATCGTTCCGACAATTTTTACTCGGTCGCGTATTGGTACCAGACCGAGCCGCATGCGGCCTTTCCGGCGCTGCCGTCACTGGCGCAAAGAATTCCCAAGTTGTCTGCCGTGGGAGGGCCAGGCAATCCGAACAAGTAATCGAATCAGAACCTGGCAGGTTACATCGTGACAAATGCAAAGACGTCGGTAAATCAATGCCAAAAGCCGTCGGGGTGGTTGGGCCGATTCATTGCTTGGAACATGAATTCGCGCCATTCGAAGGTGACGGATTGGGGGCTCTCCCATATCTCGATCATGCAGGAGGACACCGTCCTGGATGTGGGTTGCGGCGGTGGCAGGACGATCAGCAAGTTAGCCACAAAGGCAAGCCAGGGAAGAGTCTACGGTGTCGATTACTCCGGCGTATGCGTCGCCGTGGCTAGGAAGGTTAATGCGCACTCGATTGATGAGCGGCGAGTCGAGATTCGCGAGGGCTCTGTATCTCAATTACCTTTCGAGGATCATACGTTCGAGCTCGTTACAGCCGTGGAGACGCACTTCTGGTGGCCCGACGTGCTAGTCGGGATGCGGGAAATCCGAAGGGTGCTGAAACCTGGGGGAACCTTCGTCATCATCGCGGAAGTCTATAGAGGGGCAGCGACCCGAACCGCCAAATTGCTGGAAGAATACGCACGAAAAACCGGCTTGAAACTTCTCAGCGTCGATGAACATCGTGACCTTCTGCAGAGTGCGGGATACGCGGAGGTTCAGATCATCGAACAACCGAGCAAAGGATGGATTTGCGGGATTGGTAAGAATCCAATCGCCGAGGGACTACTCCAAAAAGTAAGAGAGTTCCGAGGTGGTGTTGGGTCCATTCGTCTCGGCCAGTAGCTCGCGTTTAGACCCTTGCTTGACCTGCTATCGCTGCTTCCCTTGCGGGGCGCTGCGCGCGATCTTCACTCGGGCTCCGGGCTCACCGCCAACCGGATAAACCTACCCAACGCCTCGGAACTCTATCCTGCCTTTAACTGGGTTTCCCGTTCGTCTCGACCAGCGCTTAGCTATAGACCCTTGCTAGCCCTCCGCCCTCGCTTTTCAGCGTGGACAGTGACTTCGCTCGAGCCCCGGACGCCGCACCAACCGGAAAAACTTAAGAAACTGTCAAAGAACGATTATGGTTTTACTCCTTCTATAAATTTCGTCAATCAAAAATTGCCGCCTGCAACTCGCGTATTTTCAGTCGAGTGCAGCCCGTGCACAGGCCGGTGACCGGAAATGGTGCAGGCGCTCTTCGCCGGTGCTCGCGAAAGCCGCTCAGGGCGCGGCTTTTGCTGATCTGCGCCGAGATGAGTGGCAGATAACAGCAGCCTCAATGGTTTCTGGATTGTGAAAAATCCGGCAAAATCCGCGCGGGACAAGGAGTTTGGGTTTGCCAGTTTTATGCGATGTCGCCCGCTCTTACTGTTTTTGCCAGGTTTGGCCCGCGTCGAGCGTGACCCAGCGTTCCTGCGTAGAGGTGGTGATCTGGCCGTGCTGGGGGTCGGGGAACGAGATGTCGATAATGTCGCCGGTCGATGGGACTCCGGAAGTCATCAGGAAAACGCGCACCCATCGTTGGCCGTTGTCCGCGGAATGGTAGAGCAGGCCGGAGGTGCCTCCAGCCCAAACCTCGGAGCCGGCCGCGGAAAGGGCGCGGAACACCGGAATCGTCGTCACGGGAGCCGACACCTTTTTCCGATTCTCGGCCTGACTCTTGTTCAGGCTCAGACTCTGGTCCTGGGTCTGAGTGGCCTGGGTCTGAGTGGCCTGGGCTTGAGTGGCCTGACTTTGACTGGCCTGGCTTTGGGCCTGGACTTGGCGCATGTTTTGCCCTATCTGCTGATTCTGTTGGTTCTGGTTCGCCACTTCCATCATTGCGCCGGCGCTCATTGAAGCACTCATGCTCACATCCACGATTGCCCAGCTCCGTCCCTGATCGAACGAACGCAGCAAGCCGCCGGTGGTGCTGATGGCCCACCGTGGTGCGAGCGCCAGTGGGGAGGGTAGCGGCCGGCCCACCGCTTGGCCAGCCGCCGGAGCTTTCGCCTTGTCGACCGGGGCGTCGAAGAATGACCGCTGCTGCCCCGCGTTCCCGTGCAACTCATCTTTTTGCTGGGCCTTGGCCTCGTACTGGAGCGGCCGAGCCACAGCTTGATCCGTTGTGCTGGCGAGCGCCGGCGCGGCCGCTGATACTGCAACCGTGGTGGAAGAGGGCGGTGCGGTCGGCTGCGAATTTGGAGGTGACTGCTTAAAGTCGCCACCAACGATCGCGCCGTCGGCCGCGCGCCCAGCGGAACCGGACGCCAGGGAAGTACTAAGTCTGGAGGTGCTAAGACCAACTGCCGGCGAAAGAGCTGACGGTTCATTCACCGATGCAGCCGCGGATCGGTCGTTCAAGGCAGCCACAGTATTGCTGGCGCCCGCGGGGCCTGTATCGACGCGGCTCGGGGTGGCCGACGCCGCGCTTCCGAAGTCTGCGCCCGAACCGGGCGCTACCTTTGGTGTGCCCGGCATGGGCTTCCCGCTATCCACCCTCGCAACCGCGGACGTCGAAGCTGGAATTGCAGCGCTTTCCTGCCTTGCGGCGATGTAGGACTGCGGCCGATGCCGGCCCTGGTATTGCAGCAATCCAGTTACAGCAAGGACGGCGAACCCAGCCGCCACAACGCCCCAGCGCAGAACGGGGGCGCGTAGCCAGCCGCGGTGTCCGGGAAACGGTACGCGAACCGTCTCGACCACGACCGGGGCTGGCAGAGACAGCGCAAGAATGTCCCGGCAGTCATGGCAGCGGGCCAGATGCTCCGTGACAAGGGCGCGTTCAAACTCCGGCAGCGAGCGCTCGACGAAGGCCGTAAGCACCTCGGCGTCGGGATGAGCGGACGCAGGCCGCGAGGCCTTTAATCGCTCACGCACGATATTGGGGAGTTCTGACATATCAGCTTCTAGTTCTAGGTTCTAGCCGGCTAGCTGCTAGCTTGGTTCTTCACTCGCCGCTGTTGCGACTTCCTCATCCTCACCCTCTTAAAATCTCGAGATCTTGCGCACTCACGAACTTGATCCCACGGGCGGGATTTCGCCTGCCCGTGCATCTACCTTCTTCTCTGAGAACGGCCGAACTGGCGAATCTTGCGCCAGGCTGCGACGAATATCCAGCTGCAGGTCGCGCACGTCGATTTGCAAGGCTTCGTCGGCCTGGCGGCGCGTCATCCCGCGGCGAGAGAGGCCTGCCAGGATTTGTTTTCGCACAGCTTTGGCCAGCTTGTCGAGCTTGCGGCTGATGGTGGATTCGTGGACGCCCAGCATGCGTGCGATCTCGGCCAGAGTGCGCCCGTCGAGGAAGTAAGCGCTCAGAATCATGCGATCTTCGGCGGAAAGATCGGCTAAAGCCTCGTCGGTGGCCGATTCCAGGCGAGGGTCGGCGGAAACGGCAGGCTCGGGTTCGGGAGCGTGGAATTGAACGCCTTCCTCGGATTCTTCATCGAGGCTTACCAGGCGCCGCGTGCGCCGGTAGCGATTGACGTATTCCTGCGCCAGAACCGTGCGCAGCCAGCCCTCGAGCGATCCGCGGCCACTGTAAGAGGCCAGCTTCGACACGCGGACACCGCCGCGCAATGCGGTGCCATAGAGATCGGCATAAAGGGCGTCGGAAAGCTCGCGCGCCGCGGAATCTTCCCGTGCCACGCGCAACGCCGAGAGGTAAAGCTTTTCGCGGTAGCGGGTGAGAAAAACATCCCACGCGGGATTGCTTCCGGCGGCGCAGGCGCGTGCCAGCGCGAGTTCGTCGACGCGGAGAGCCAGAAAGAACGCGCGCAGCTCCGGCTCCGAAGTAGTGGGGTTGGCGAATTTTTCGCCCACTTCAAGGAGAATCGCAACAAACGCTTCCCGTTCGAGGCCAACCTTCTCGCAGCCGCTCTTGGCGTGAAGCTCCGCCTCCAGCTCGCTGATGATCGACTCAATGGCGGACGTTGGTTTCGCGGCGCTCATTGCAACGGACTAGCAACTCAGCTTCTAGCTCAGTTCTCAGTTCTCAGTTCTCAGTTCTCAGCTAACGCAACTTCTTCGACGACGATACGTCAAGTCTTAACTAGGACCCCTCGCTTACAGGAGCACGCTAGGGATAACCACTGGGTAACACATCGGCCAGGTAACGTCCTCGTCCGATGCTACCAAGTTCTTAGACGCGCGGGGTGCGAATTTTGGACGCAAGGTCCGTTTTTATTTCGTTCTCTCAGCGTGTGTGTTGGTGCTGGGCAGCGCGTCCCGCGGGCGACGAAACCTCCTGTCGAGCTTTCGGGACGCGCTAACCCGCCAAGGGGGGAACGGTATGACAGCGAAGAATACGAAGAAAACCGCGAAGTCGTTGGCAGCGGTGGCGTTCGCGGTGGTGGCTGGTCTTCTAGTGATATTGACCGCGGTGCTGGTGACCGGGCCAATGCCGGCCCGCGCCGGGGAAAGCGGCGGCGGAACCGGTTACAAAGTTCTGGATCCAATTCGTCACGGAAATCTCACAGTGTTTCCGGTGCTGGCGGCAAAGAGTTATCCCACCAGCGAATTTCTCACGCTCGATGAAGGGCTGCGCTCGGGAGAAGTGGTCGTGACGGAATACGGAAGCTTGCGAGGATTGATCCGAAGGCATCCCGTACAGCCGGCGGTGCGCAGCAACGCCGAAGTGAACCGGTTGGTGCTGGTCAATAATTCCAAGCGTCCGTTGTTGCTGTTGGCAGGTGAGATTGTGACAGGCGGGAAGCAGGACCGGGTGATCGGCAAGGACCGGATCGTTCCCGCGGAGAGCGATCCCGTGGACCTGGCCGTGTTTTGCGTGGAGCCGGGGCGGTGGGTCGCGACCAGCGAACACTTCGGCGCATCCGGTGCAACTTATGGTGGTGTCGCCAGCTTGCATGGGCCTCCTCCGTCAACAATGATGGCGCAGCCTTCGGTTCGCGCCAAAGCCATGGGCGACAAGAATCAGTCCATGGTCTGGGATGAAGTGAAAAAACAGCGGGAGGCCGTGAGCGTTGAAGTATCTGGAGCGGCGCCCGCGCTAGCCACTGACTTGGCGCAGACCAGTTCCTACGCCAAGGTGATGGAAAACGAAGAAGTGAAAAGGCGCGTGGACATGGTGGCCGCGCCGATTGAGCAGAATTATCAGAGCCTGATCAAGCAGCTACGCGACCGCAATGCGGTCGGCGTGGTGGTCGCGGTGAACGGACGCATCATTTGGGCCGATGTTTTTGCCAGCACCGAACTGCTGGAGAAATATTGGCCCAAGCTGGTGCGGTCGTACGCGTCGGAGGCCGTGGTCACACGCGCCAAGAACGGCGAAGCCGGAGTAAAACAGGCCCAGGAATTTCTGGAGGATATGGAGGGGCGCAGAGAAACCATCGAACGCGAGCCCGGCTTGTATCGCCATACGGAAGTGACCGGCGACGGATTCATGGCATTCGAGCTCACGTCTCTGCTGCCAAAGACGGGCTTCGACGTGCACGTGGCAAAAATGGCGGAATAGAAAATGGCGGAATCAGCTGGGCCGGAGTCGACCCGAATCCCGAGTCGACGGACTGACGATTGCGGCTCCTGAGAGATCGGCGTGCTCCTGCGGGAGCCGCGTCTGCCGACTTGCTGGGAGTGAATGCTGTGAGCTAAGAAAGCCGCTTCGCGCTGATCTCGGACAGGGCCGGAAACGATCGCGGAGCGCATATCGTACGCTCGGGCGGCATGGAGCCAGTGCTGATCGCATTGGCGAGCATCTCCAGAGCCATGCCTGCCATGGGCGGGATCACCACGGTGGCGCGCAAGTGCCCAGCGCGTACCCATTCCTGGCCAGTCTTGGTAACGCCGTCGCAGCCCATGAATGGGGTATTCAACCATTGGTCGCGGTCGGCACCGCTCAAATCCGCGAATGCTTTTCTCGCTCCCATCGCCATGACGTCATTCTGGCAGACGACAGCCTGAATGTGCAGTTGTCTCGATGTGCTCAACGAGAGCCACGACGTCACCGAATGTTGCGCGCTGATCTCGGACCAGTCCCCTTTCAGCATTTTCAGTTCGACTCCGTGGGGTTTGGCGGAAAGCATCCCCTTGGTGCGCTGGCTGGCGGCGCTGCTGGCCGTGGGACCTTCGATATAAAGAACATTGCCCGCGGCGGCTATAGCAACCAGCTGTTTCCCTTGAATCTTTCCCACTTCCTCCTGATCGGGGCTCACCGCAAACACGAGGACGGGCGCAGTGCGGCGAAGTTCTGCAATGTAATCGGCTTCGCGATTCAGAATGACCCAGCCGATTCCGGCTGCCACCGCTGCTTTCGCAACCTGCGGCATGGGAGTTCCAATTGGCTCCACGATAATCGCCGACGGCCGCTGATCGCGATCCTGGATGATCTTTACTAACTGTTGAGATTGATTGACGGCATCGCCGTCCGCGTAAATGATGTTGATGTTGATGCCAAGCCGGCCCGCCACCTCGGTTGCGGATTGCGCCTGTTCGGCCTGGTAATCATTTTGCTTCGTGGTTAATGCAACGACTACGTTCAGTTTTTCCATGTATTCGGTTCGTCCACCTTCGCGGGTGTGTACCCATACAATCCGTCGTGGGATTGTCTACGTAATAGACGTGCTAAAGATTTCGTGCCGTAATTTAGCCTAGCTTCCGCCGGCCATGGTCTTGCTCTCCACGCGCCGTTTGGCTAATTCTTCGAGAGCCGGCAGGGCGCGCGCCACGCTCGCCGTGTTTTCCGGCGGCGGCGCTCCCGTGCGAATTGCTTTCACCAGGATTTCCATGGCCATTCCCGCGGTGGGCGGGGTGATCACGGTAGCGGTCAAGAATCCGCAGCGTACCCATTCCTGCCCGGTTTTGGTTACACCGTCGCAGCCCAGGAACGGAGTGCTCAGCCACTGTTCGCGGTCTTTCTCCGTCAAGTCGACGAACGCCTTTCTCGCTCCCATCGCCATGGCGTCATTCTGGCAAAGCACCGCCCGAATATGCAGCTGCCGGGAGGTGCTCAACGAAAGCCAGCTCTTGACGGCCTGATGCGCGCTGCGCTCCGTCCAATCGCCCTTGACCACTTTCAGTTCGACGCGGGCGGGCTTGCTGGAGAGCATGCCTTTCCTCCGCAGAATAGAGACGCTGCTGCCCGACGGCCCCTCGATACAGAGAACGTTGCCCTCGGCCACCAGAGCGCCAAGCTGCTTTCCCTGGATTCTTCCCACTTCTTCCTGATCCGTGGTCACGGAAAAGACGGGCGCCTGATTTCCGCGGCGAAGCACGGGAATGTAGTCTTCTTGACGGCTTAGCAAGCCCCATCCGATGCCCGCTGCAATCGCCGCCTTCGCGATCTGCGGCATGCCGGTTCCCACCGGCTCTACGAGAATCGCAGTGGGGCGCTGGCCGGGATCCTGAATGATTTTGACCAGCTGTTGGGTCTGATTGACCGCGTCGTTGTCGGCGTAGATGATTTGAATTTTCGCGCCGAGACGCTCTGCCGCTTCTGTAGCAGATGCTGCTTGCTCGGCCTGGTAATCATTGTCTCGAGTAATGAGCGCAACAACTACGTTCGGGTTTTCCATGAGTTGGGTTAGTCGACTTTCGGCGAAGTGTACCAGATACGCCACGCGCCCGGGTCGTCGGGAAGATGTTGCCCGGTAATGCAAGCTAAAGCCTGGAAAGCCCAGGATCGCGTTTGCTCATCCAGCCCCGGATCGTCGGTGAAGGTGAGCAACTGCGGCACGGCACCCAATCGCTGCTCGCGGGTCATCATGCCAGATTCCGCCAGGCCCGAAGCCGCGGTCTCGCGCACGCTGGGTGATGGATCGTCGTGCATGGTTCGCAAAAGCGGCGAAATGCTTTGCGGGTAGCCCACCAGGGCCAGAGCTGCCACGGCCCAGCGCCGCGTTTCCTGGTCAGAGTCTTTCAGGTGCGCGGTGAGAGCCTGTACGGCGACGCTGGTTCCAACGCCGCGATTGGCCAGCAAGCCAAGCGCCCATAGCGCCCAAATCTTCTTGGCAGGATCCGTCGATCGCGACGCATGCAATACATAGTCGAGACTGGCTGTATCCATGGCCAGCCCGTATGCCGCGAGTTCTACTTCCACCCCGGAGCGGCGAATTCGCAGGTCGCGCGAGGCCAGCGCTGCGGTGGTCAGGTTTGCAATCTGCGAGTTCCACTTGATCTTTCCCGTCCAGTATTCCAGGCGCGCCGTAATTTGCTCGGCGGCGCTGTCGGAATCGCCCACGGCGCGTTCCAACAACATTTCGGCCTGGCTTTGCGGGTCCAGGCGATCCAGTTGCGCCAGCTCGTTCGTCGAAAAATCATTCTGCAGCGAACTCTGTGCGCGCTGATCAGCTGGAGCCGTGGCGTTTATGCTTCCGTTCGTAGAAAGCAGGATAGTGATATGCTGCCATGCGGCGCGGGCCGTGCCAACGCTTCCCACCAGGACCAGCAGTAGAACTCCGGCGGCCACAGCAACAATAGGTCCTAAGTGCAGATTGTGCGTGAATCGCCGGCGCGAAGAGACACCGCTGGGCGGGTTCTGTTTGGCATCGCTCCGATCAAAATCGGAGTTTGTGCCGAGTGCGCCAGAATCCGGCGGTGCTTGAATTTCCGCAGTACAAGCTGGTGACAGCGACCGACGCGTAGTCGGTTGGCAGGGGTCCATATACTATGTACAAAGTCTAAAAGTCTTCCGGAGCGCGGTAAAGTTACTTCCGTTCGGACACTACCGTTTTTTTAGCAATCGCTCTGGATACTGATTTTAGATGCGCCGGAACCATACGACGCAGAGTCCACCACAGAGAAAAATTTGGCGGTATGCGTTTCGATCCCATAGAAAGAGAAAAAGAGAAAAAAAGAAATGGAGAGTGGAATCATGAAAACGAATTCCAGGTTGTGGATTGTGGCTGTGATCGTGTGCCTGGCAGGAGCGGCCCTGGCTGCGGCTGGACCCGGATACCACGTGGTAAATACCTTCAAACTGGGCGGCGACGGCGGCTGGGACTATCTGACGGCGGACGCAAGCGCGCGCCGGATTTACATTTCCCGCGGAACTCACGTGATGGTAGTGGATGCGGATTCGGGCAAGAGTGTGGGCGACATTCCCGACACCCCGGGAGTGCACGGCATCGCGCTGGCGCCGGAGCTGGGCCGCGGCTTTGTCAGCAACGGCCGTGAGGGCACCGTAAGTATTTTCGACATCAAGACGCTCGCCACTATCAGCAAAGTGAAAGTCGGCGAAAACCCCGACGCGATTCTTTATGATCCGGCGACCAAGCGTGTGTTCACGTTCAACGGGCGCAGTCACGATTCGACCGCGATCGATGGCGCCAGCGGAAAAGTGCTGGGGACAATCAAACTCGATGGCAAGCCGGAATTCGCCGCCAGCGACGCCAAAGGCAGGATTTTCGCCAACATCGAAGACAAAAGCGAATTGGTGGCCATCGACCCCAACAAGCTGGAAATCGCCGCCACGTGGCCGCTAGCGCCCTGCACCGAGCCTAGCGGACTTTCGATTGACCGCAAACATCACCGCCTTTTTGTGGGTTGCGACAACAAGATGATGGCGGTGGTGGATGCCGACAGCGGCAAGGTCCTCGCCACGCCCGCCATCGGCGATGGCGTGGATGCAACCACATTCGACGATGAAACCGGACTGGCTTTCGCCTCGTGCGGTGAGGGCGTGCTGACCGTGGTGAAAGAAGAGTCGCCTGAAAAGTTCAGCGTGGCGGAGAACGTCCCGACCCAGCAAGGCGCGCGCACCCTGGCGCTCGACGCTAAGACGCACAACGTATTTGTGGTGACAGCGAAGTTTGGCCCGCCACCCGCAGCCACGCCAGATAATCCACATCCGCGGCGCTCCATTCTCCCCGACAGCTTTGTCGTGCTGGTGGTAGGGAAATAGGTAGGCGGGTCGCTTCGGGCTTTTCAACAACCGCTGGTTCAGATAGGATTGTCGCCACTCTATCCCCCAACCGACCGTTCGGTTGGCATTTCAAAACAGGATAGGACAGATGGCAACGGCTGATGATCACTCCGGACGACAAGTTTTTCCATGCGCAGGTCACCAAGCGGATCGATTTTGCGCCCGACCTGTGGATGTTCCGCATCCGTTACGGGGGTGAGTTCAAATTCGTTCCGGGGCAATACGCCACTCTCGGTGTGGAGAGCGGCGGCAAGCGTGTAGAGCGTCCGTATTCGATCGCATCAGCGCCATTTGAAGAGGAAGTAGAATTCTTTTTCGAGCTTGTGCCTGAAGGCGTGCTCACTCCCCTGCTGCATAAGTTGCAGCCAGGCGATCCGCTGCTGATGCGCAAGACGCCGAAGGGACGTTTCTCACTGGAAATGCATGGGGAGAAAACCAACCATCTGTTGATCTCAACCGTCACCGGCGTGGCGCCGTTCGTGAGCTACGTTCGCACGTTGCACAAAGAATGGAAGGAAGGCCGATTCAAAGGCGAGCACAAACTCTTTTTACTGAATGGCGCCAGCCGCCCGTGGGAATTCGGCTACCTGGAGGAATTACGCGCAGCCGCGCATGAGATTCCCTGGTTCACCTACGTGCCCACGGTGAGCCGGCCCTGGGATCACTCCGACTGGCCGGGCGAGATTGGCCGAGCCGACGACGTGTTGCGCAAATACGCCGATCAGTGGGGCCTCGATGCCAACAATACCGTTGCCTATCTTTGCGGGCATCCTGAGATGATCGAGCACAGCAAGGCCATTCTTAAGCGGCGGGGGTTTACCGATCGCGCGTCAGTGAAGGAAGAAATTTACTGGGTTCCGGCGAAGTAGTACCGAGCAGCGAGTGCCGCTTACCGGGCGAAAACTTAACGGGCTGCTGAAGGCCGTTCTGTGGAAGAGCGGCCCTTCAGGGCCGCGTAAAGTGCGCGGAATCAATAGCGGCTTGAGCCGCCTGAGAGAGCCTGTACTCAGTCTAGCTCTCCGCTGGCGCGAAGAAAACGAGGACCGCAAGTTCTTCTTCGATATCGTAGAAACGATGCTCAACTTCCGCCGCTACATAGATCACGCTGCCGGTTGAAACTTCTCGGTCATCGTCGCCGCCCTTGAAGCGCGCCCGCCCTCGGACCACACAGTACATTTCGTCTTCATGATGTGGCCGCTGCGGATCTTTGCTTCCCGCCGCCAACACATACAGACCGGCGCTCATCGCGGCCACACGCAGGAACTCCCGATAAGCCTCGCCGCCTTTCACCCGCGCTGCATCAATTTCGCTGAGATTCGCGAACCGGGTCTTCACGCGAAAATTCCTCCGAAGACCAGGTCCGTGAACTGCGGCACCAGATTCTGCGCTTGCAGCGCGCCCTCCGGCTTATACCACTGGTAGATCCAGTTGATCATGCCGAGGAGCGCAAAAGCCGCGGCGCGCGGGCTGACTCCGGCACTGACCGAGTGCGTCGGGTGGATTTCTTTGTGCGCATCCTTTTTGTGTGCATCCTTCGGAGTGGCCTTGTGCGTTTCCATTTGACTGTCCCGTTGCGCCTCCTTTTGAACCTGAGCAATCAGATTCTCCAGGAAGTGCACGTACTCTTTCTTGCGCGTATTGATGCGCTTGCGCAGGACCGGCGGCAGGGGATGGTTTTCATGCAGCATCACGGTAATTTCGCGGTCGCGCGGGCTGAGCACAACTTCAATGTGCAGGCGGATCAGCGTGCGCAATCGCTCTTCCGGATTCGCCAGACCGCGCACCGGGCCGAGAACCCGCTCCTCGGTAAGGTCCATGGCGTGGTTCATGATCTCGAACAGGATCTCATCTTTGCTTTGAAAATGGTGATAGAGGCCGCCTTTGCTCAGCTTGAGCGCAGCGGCTACGTCATTCATCGACGTGGCGTCATAGCCGCGCTGCTGAAAAAGGCGCGCCGCCGTGCGTAGAATTTCCTGCCGGGAATCGATCAGAGCTTCGCGAGCCATCGCTGGACATGGTAATCAGTTGCAGGCAAGATTGCCAGGTTTCCCATGGCGATGTGCCTGTGTGGAGGCGACGACTGCTGTTACCCAACCAGACTTCTCTCTTGACACGCTTTCCGGCGGAAGGGTAACATTAGGACATACCGACCGACCGGTCGGTTTGCGAATTACCGATTGGCCGAGACACGAGAGGAGCACTCCTGGTGGCTACTATTTTCTACGAGCACGACGCGAACCCCAATGCCCTGAAGGGCAAGACCATCGCTATCCTGGGCTACGGAAGCCAGGGACACGCCCAGGCACAGAATTTGCGCGACAGCGGGTTGAAAGTGATTGTCGGTCTCGACCCCAACCGCAAAAGCGCGCAACAGGCGCGAGTTGATGGCATGGTGGTGGCTGCGCCCGACGAGGCCGCCAAGCGCGCCGACTGGATTCAGGTGCTCACGCCGGATGAGACCCAGGCCGAAATGTACGACCAGTTCGTGAAACCCTACCTGCATCCCGGCAAAATTCTGGGCTTCTCGCACGGCTTCAGCATTCATTTCAAGACCATAGTTCCTCCCAATGATGTGGACGTGGTAATGATCGCACCGAAAAGCCCCGGGCACCTCGTGCGGCGGGTCTACAGCGAGGGTCGCGGCGTGCCGTCATTGATTGCGATTCAGCAGGATTCCAGCAAACGCGCCCACGAATTTGCCCTGGCCTATGCGCACGGCATTGGCTCGACCCGCGCCGGCGTGCTGCAAACCACATTCAAAGAAGAAACCGAGAGCGATCTTTTTGGCGAGCAGGCAGTACTCTGCGGCGGCCTAACGTCGCTCATCAAGAAGGGTTTCGAAACTCTCGTCGAAGCCGGCTACGCACCCGAGATCGCCTATTTCGAGTGTCTGCATGAAGTGAAGTTGATCGTCGACCTGATTTATGAAGGCGGCCTCGACCGCATGCGCTACTCCATCTCGAATACCGCCGAGTATGGCGACCTGACGCGCGGTGAGCAGGTAGTTGGCGGTGCCACCCGCGTTGCCATGAAGAAAATTCTCGCCGACATCCAAAGCGGCGAGTTCGCGCGCGAGTGGATCGCGGAAAACAAGAACGGCGGAAAGAATTTTGCCGCCCTGCGCGAAAAAGAAAAGAAGCATCCCATCGAAATCGTGGGCGCGGAACTGCGCGCCATGATGAGCTGGCTGCCCAAGGACAGCAAGAAATCGGCCGCCGCCAACCCGCCCGAAAAGCAGGTGGTGAATGCTTAAAGGCGCCGACATCGTTCTGCAATGCCTGCGGGCCGAAGGGGTCGACCTGGTGTTCGGCTATCCCGGCGGGGCAATCATGCCGCTGTATGACGCGCTCGAAGGCAGCGGGGTGCGGCACATACTCACGCGGCACGAGCAGGGCGCGGTGTTTGCAGCGGAAGGATTTGCGCGGGTCACGGGAAAAGTAGGAGTCGCGATTGCCACCAGCGGCCCCGGCGCCACGAACCTGATCACCGGCATTGCTGACGCGAAAATGGATTCCGTCCCTCTCGTCTGCATCACCGGTCAGGTACGCAGCGCGCTTATCGGCACTGACGCATTTCAGGAAACCGACGTTTTCGGCGTGACTCTTTCGCTGACCAAGTGGAGCAGAATCGTCAAAACGCTCGACGAAATTCCGGAGGTAATCGCCGAAGGATTCTACTGGGCGCGCAATGGCCGTCCCGGGCCAGTGGTGATCGACATTCCCACCGACATGCTGAAAGCGAAGAAGGAATTTTCTGGCCCGAAAAAATTCACGCCACAAGTTCGCCCGGCCGACGCCAAGACTGAAAGCACTTTCGGCGGCAAGATTCTGGCGATGCTGCAGCAGGCGAAACGTCCGGTAGCGCTGGTGGGCGCGGGGGCAAAACTTTCCGGCGCCATTCCAGAATTGCGGCGCCTGCTCGACGATCTGAATATTCCGTCGTTCGCTACTGTGCACGGCTTGGGCGCGGTTCCTCCGGAAGCTCCGTATTACCTCGGCATGGTGGGCATGCACGGCACGCGCGCCGCGAATTTGGCGCTGCACGAGACCGATCTTCTCCTGGTGTTCGGCGCGCGCTTAGACGATCGCGTGACCGGCGACCCCACGCGCTTTGCGCCCCAGGCGCGAATCATTCATTTTGAAATCGATCCCGCGCAACTCGATCGCGTCCGCGCCTGCGATCAGGCGATCATCGGAGACCTCGCAGATTCCATTCCCGCGTTTCACACCGCGATTTGTGAAGAACAACGCCGCAATTCCCTCCCCGATTTCCGTGAGTGGCGCGGTGTGGCCTGCGGTCCGGAACGCGCCGACCTTGATCCGCGCGGCCTGGCTCAGCCCACCATTCGTTTTCTCGACGAACTTTTCAGCCGCCTTCCGAACGACAGCGTGGTGATCGCCGACGTAGGCCAACACCAGATGTGGGCGGCGCAGCGCTACCGCTCGTCCTCGCCGCGTGGCTTCATCACCTCCGGCGGCCTGGGCGCGATGGGCTTCGCTCTGCCGGCGGCGGTCGGCGTGCAGTTAGCCAAGCCTGAAACCTGCGTGCTCTGCGTTTCCGGCGATGGCGGATTTCAGATGAACATCCAGGAACTGGCGACAGTTCATCGTCTCGGCCTGCCCATAAAGATGGTGATCATCGACAACAAGTATCTGGGCATGGTTCGCCAATGGCAGCAGCTTTTCTACCAGCGCAACTATGCCGAGACCGACCTCAGCGACAACCCGGATTTCGTGGAGATCGCCAAGGCCTACAGAATCCAGGCCGGCCGCCTGAATGAAGCGGCCATGCGCGAGTTTCCCGTCTCCGACGAAACCGGAGACCTGATCGACCGCTTCCTGCATTCGCCGGAGCCGGAGTTGCTGGTGTTCGATTGCCATCCCGAAGCCAACGTGTTCCCCATGGTCCCGGCGGGTGCCGCGCTTTCGGAGATGATGCTCGAAGAAGATTAGCGTAATTGCAGAAGTAAGAAGTAAGAATTTCAGATTGGAGATTTTAGATTGCAGATTGAAGGCCTGTGGACATCGGTTCAATCGGTAATTTTCAATCTAGAAATCTCCGCAGTGGGGAGCTAGAACATGCAAGTCTTTCACGTCCGCTACCGCAACGCGCAGGGAACGCTTATGCGCATCCTGAATGCGGCTTCGCGCCGCGCGCTCGATCTGCCCTCGGTGCTGGCCGAGCCGACCGGGCACGACCACCGCGTCACGCTCATGCTCGAAGTCACTCCCAAGCAAGTCGGCCAGCTCAGCCGCGACTGGTACGCGATTGCCGACGTGCTGGAAGTTTACTGCGCCACGGGATTACAAGAGCCGGGCGATGCCAAGCCGCCGGGCTGGGCGGGCCCGCATCCGCCGACAGGCATCCCGCATGACGAAGCACGAGCTGCGGCACAGGCGTAAGCTCGAAATGGCCCAGGGTTCGACCCGGCACAGGTTCGACACGAATTTTGACTGGGCGAACACGTCGAACTCCTGGACAGATCAAGCAACTAGGGGAACATGTGATGCGGGTTCCGATTTTCCTCGCCTGAGGTCAATTATGAAGCCCCTGACGTTTAGTGGTGAGGATGAGATCGTTGACGAACTGCTGAAGGCTACTTCATGGCAAGACAACGTGGAGAAGGATCATGGAAAACTCGAACTCAAACACGAACTTGATCTAGGCCCGTTGACCGCGATCTACCGTTCCGTAAGCAGCACAACGTACCGCGCCTTCCGGAAAAACGGGAACACACAACCGTCCGTAGTCTTTAGAACCTGGGCCGTTGAACGGTTGTACAGCGGTGCCTTCGTAAAGCTGGAAGCAGTTCAGACGAATCGCTGGTACCGTGACTGGGCGATCGATCTCGGCAAAGATCTGGATGCCGAATGGGATAAGCGTCTTGGATACCGACTGGAGCTACCGAGGGCATTGAAGCTTGTGAATTTGTTGGCTAAGGGGCTGTGCGCCGTTTTTCCATTGTGGCCGAAGAAGTACAAAAAGATAGCGCCACACATGGACGTCCCTCTTGATAAGTTTTCTCTTCGCCCTCTTGCTTGCATCCAGAGTCTCACGTATCTCAAGCTGCATAACGCCAGCATGGGTTCAATTAGAAATTTGGAGGATTATAAGAAGGTTCAGGACGTCATCAGGGCGCTCTGCAAGAAAGCAGGCGTGTTCCCGCTTACCTACGACTATCTAACCTGGAACAGCACGCACCCAAAGTCGACAGCGGGAAGAATGGCTGCGGAGAGCTGATATGTGGATATTCACGCGCTATGGGTTCTACTCGATTGCCTGCGCATCCAAACCGGACGGCTCACTGGATCCGCAATTCATCATGGTCAGAGCCCGGTGCAAGGCACACTTGACTGGCTTGCAAGAACGCTTTCCCAAGCTCGGCGGCGAGATTCTGGAGTCGCCAAAAAGGGACTATCGCTTCCGGTTGATTCTCTCCAAAGTGTCCTGGATCGCGATTGTGAGTGAACTAGCTAAAGAGCAGGAGTGGTCGAATTTCAAGGCTGAGGTTGCGAAGTACCAAGGAGCGAGGGGCGGGCAGTACGTCGGTGCACTGCACGATGTTTGGGGGGTGATGTACGAACTGCAGCAGGATCAAGATCGGCAGTAGCAGAGCCGGGCCTGGCCAGAGTCATCGGCAATGGATGGCCGGAAGAAGTGTGATCACTTTCGTCGCTAGTGGCTATGGATTTGACCAAAAAACGGGGTGGGATTCCCGCTTATCCTGGTTGGAATCCGATACCTTTAGATCACGAACTAAAGCAGCGCCATTGATAAAACGATGCGTTAGTTGACGAGAAATCCCGATTACCCTCATCGAGCGGAGATGCTGAAGCACCAGGCTAACGAGCTACTTAGTGGACACCGTTGTTCCTCGCGAGTCCCAGCCGGAAACTCTCAGCTCTCTCGTTTGTCCATTCATTGCTCTCTCCGGTAATCTGGTTAGCCATGGATCTAAAGAGCATGGATCTCAAGGGCATGGATCTCAAGCACATCAGCCGCGGAATCACTGACGGGCGCGACCGGGCTGGAGCCCGCGCCATGTTCAAGGCCGTTGGATTCACCGATGCCGATCTCAGCCGTCCGTTGATCGGCGTCGCCAACACCTGGATTGAGACCATGCCGTGCAATTTTCACCTGCGGCGGCTTTCGGCCAAGGTGAAAGAAGGCATTCGCGCGGCCGGCGGCACGCCCATGGAGTTCAACACCATCGCCATCTCCGACGGCGAGACCATGGGCACCGAAGGCATGCGCGCATCGCTGGTGAGCCGCGAACTGATTGCCGACTCGATTGAGTTAGTCTGTCGCGGGCAAATGTTCGACGCAGTCGTGTGCGTAGTCGGTTGCGACAAAACCATTCCTGCAGGCGCGATGGCGCTGGCGCGCATGGATCTGCCCGGCCTGGTGCTGTATGGGGGCACCATCGCCGCCGGCAGCTATCGCGGAAAAGACGTCACCATTCAGGATGTCTTCGAGGCCGTAGGCGCGAACGCGGCGGGAAAAATTACCGACAAAGAATTGCACGATCTCGAAAACGTGGCCTGCCCCGGCGCCGGCGCCTGCGGTGGACAATATACGGCGAACACCATGTCGACCGTCATGGAAATGATCGGGCTTTCGCCCATGGGCTTCAACAGCGTGCCCGCCATGGACCCGCAGAAAGACCAGGTCGCGTTCGATTGCGGCAAGGTCGTGATGAACGTCCTGAAGAATGGAATCACACCGCGCAGCATTCTCAGCAAGCCAGCGTTCGAGAATGCCATTGCGGCCGTCGCCTCCACCGGCGGATCGACCAACTCGGTTCTTCATCTGCTGGCGATCGCGCGCGAAGCCGGAGTCGACTTGGAGATTGACGATTTTCAAACCGTCAGCGAGCGCACTCCGCTGCTCGCCGATCTCAAGCCCTCCGGGCGTTTTGTGGCCGCGGACATGCATCGGGCTGGCGGAATCCGGCTGCTGGCACGGCGTTTGATGCGGGGCGGACATCTCCATCCGAAGACAATGACGGTTAGCGGGCTCACCCTTTCCTCCGAAAGCGACAGCGCGGTCGAGACTCCAGGACAGCAGGTGATCGCTTCCCTGGAAAAGCCGCTGAAAAAAACCGGCGGCCTGGTCATCCTCAAAGGCAACTTAGCGCCGGAAGGTTGCGTGGCCAAGATCAGCGGGCACGAACGCCTGGAGCATCGCGGACCGGCACAGGTGTTCGAATCGGAAGAAGACGCTATGACGGCCGTCACCAGCAAACAAATCAAAGCCGGCGATGTGGTCGTGATTCGTAACGAGGGCCCCAAAGGTGGGCCGGGCATGCGTGAGATGCTCAGCGTCACTGGCGCGCTTGTCGGAGAAGGGCTGGGCGAGTCGGTTGCGCTGCTCACCGACGGCCGCTTCAGCGGCGCCACGCACGGATTGATGGCCGGACACGTTTCCCCGGAGGCCGCGCTGGGCGGCCCGATCGCGGCCGTGCGCGATGGCGACGTGGTGCGCTTCGACGTGAACCGGCGTCTGCTCGAAGTCGAGATCAGCGACGAAGTTCTGCGGCAACGCATGAAAGAATGGAAGCCGCCGCAGCCTCGTTATCCTACAGGCGTTTTTGCGAAGTACGCTGCGCTGGTCTCGTCGGCGTCCCAGGGAGCGATCACCCGCCCGAAAGCGTAGATCTCGCAGTTTGTTTCTGACCTGATGGGTTCCAGCCTGAGCGCAGCCGTTTTTCGGGCGGAGCGAAGAGCCTGCCCCGAGCGAAGCCGAGGGGATCTCGTGCTCATCCGCCGCAGCGCGCATGGCAGCCCGTACTCAGGTGCCCATTTTTCCGCGCGCACTTTGGGCGAGAAGTGGGGTTAGTGAGTAGCGCGCGCCTTTCCTGTAATGCCCGAAAGTGGTCTCTGCGGTCGAAGGCTTAGAGCACATTACTTTTTCGGCGGTTGCACGATCGCTCGACGGCATGCTCAAATCGAGCGACCGATCATGACCAAACAGCCCGTCGACTCCCTCCGCCTCAAAGAAGATCCGCACCGTCGCCTCAACGCTCTCACCAACGAGTGGGTGCTGGTGTCGCCGCATCGCGCCACTCGGCCGTGGCAGGGCGAGGTCGCCACTCGCTCGCAGACGACCGTGCCCGAATACGACCCACAATGTTATCTCTGCCCGGGAAATTCGCGCGCGGGCGGAGCGCGCAACCCCGCGTACTCCTCGACCTTCGTTTTTGATAACGACTTCGCGGCCTTGAAGCCCGACGTTGCCCTGGCCGGCCTGGACCTCGAGGAAAAGGGTTTGATCGTCGCCGAGTCCGAGCCGGGCACCTGCCGCGTCATGTGTTTTTCCCCGCGCCACGATCTCACCCTTGGGGCAATGCGGCTGGAGGAAATCCAACAGGTAATTAAGGCGTGGATCGATGAGTATCAGCAACTCGGCGCTCGCGAAAATATCCAGCACGTGCAGATTTTCGAAAATCGCGGCGCCATGATGGGCGCCAGCAATCCGCATCCTCATTGCCAGATCTGGGCGACCGCTTCAATCCCTGAAGCTGCTGCAAAGGAGCTCGCCTCGCAACAGGCCTACCTGAACCGTCGCCGCCACTGCCTGCTCTGCGACTACTTGGAATTGGAAGGCCGCCAGAAAATTCGACTGGTTTACGAGAACGAAGCCTTCATCTCTGTTGTGCCTTTCTGGGCAGTCTGGCCATTCGAGACTCTGGTCTGCAGCCGCCGCCACTTCGGCAGCATGAAGGATTTCAACGCCAAGGAGATCTCATCTCTGGCGGATATGCTCCAGCGCATTGCAGCGACCTACGACAAAGTCTTCGATGTTCCCTTCCCTTACTCCATGGGATTTCATCAATCGCCGACCGACGATCTGGCGCACCCCGAATGGCACTTTCACGCCCACTTCTATCCGCCGTTGCTGCGTTCGGCGACGGTGCGCAAGTTTATGGTTGGCTTTGAAATGCTGGGAACGCCACAGCGCGACATCACTCCAGAGATCGCCGCCGAGCGCCTGCAGTCGCTGGTCTAAAAGGTCGGCCCGGCGGCCAGTGGAAGAGCGGCCTCCGCAGTCTGAGGAAGAGCGGCCCTTTAGGCCGCGTCAAGTTGGGTGAAAGTGCGGCCCTTTAGGACCGCGTTAAATCCTTTGAGAAATTAGTCGGCCTTCAGCATGAGGGTCGCATCCCTCGCCTGGACTAACTGCACATCGCCGCTGCGGGCGACGGAGCGTCTTAGCTGACGGCTGAGGGATGAAAGCTTAGAGCTATTTTCTCGCGAACTCGCTTCTGTGGCGGCTGTAGAAGCAGTAGATGAACAGGCCGAGCACCAGCCAGCCGACGAATCGTGCCCAGGTGATGACGGTGAGGCCGGTCATCAGGCCGCCGCAGAGGATGATCGAGATCAGCGGGAACCACGGCACCAGAGGCACGCGGAACACGCGTTTGCGATCGGGCTGCGTGCGCCGCAGGATGATCACGCCCAGTGACACGAGAACGAAGGCAAAGAGAGTGCCTATGTTGGAAAGGTCCGCGGCGTCTGCTGTAGCCATGAGTCCGCCGGGTATTCCCACCGCGAAACCGGCAATCCAAGTCGACCAGTGTGGCGTTTTGAACCTGGGATGAATGGCGGAGAAGAACTTGGGGAACAGGCCGTCCCGTGACATGGCGTACCAGATGCGCGCCTGGCCGTATTGAAAGACCAGCAAAGACGAGAGCATTCCGGTGAGCGCCCCGATCACGATGATGGATCGCGACCAGCGGCTGGCGCCCAGCATCTGCAGCGCATAGGCGACCGGAGCTTCGTTGGCGGCGCCGGAAACAAACGTGGTGTACTTCATCATGCCGAGGAGGACGACGGAGACTCCGACGTAGAGGATGGTGCAGACGATCAGCGATGCGATGATTCCGATGGGCAAGTCGCGCTGCGGATTGCGCGACTCCTCAGCCGCAGTAGAGACGGAATCGAAACCGATGTAAGTAAAGAAGACGATGGCGCCACCAGTAACGACACCGCCGAATCCTGAGGGCGCGAATGGCTTCCAGTTGCTGGGATTGACGAGTGCTCCGCCCACAACAAGAAAAATCAGAATGGCGCCGATCTTGATAGCGACCATGATGTTGTTGGCTTCGGCGGATTCGCGGATGCCGCGCACCAGAAGAACTGTGAGAATGAAAATGACAAGAAACGCGGGGAGATTGAAGTAAGCACCCGTCCAGTGACCGGACTCCCACACCGGAGTGGACCATCGGTCGGGCAAGTTTATGCCGAACGTGGCGAGTTGTGACTTGGTGTAGGCGCTGAAGCCGATGGCCACGACCACGTTGCTGACCACGTATTCAAGGATGAGATCCCAGCCGATAATCCAGGCGAAGATTTCCCCGAGGGTTGCGTAAGAGTAAGTATAGGCGCTGCCCGCGATGGGAATCATGGACGCCAGTTCCGCATAGCAGAGCCCGGCGAAGCTGCATGCCAGCGCAACCAGGAAGAATGAAATCGCAATGGATGGGCCGGCAGCCGGCCGGCCGTGCATGAGGACCCCGGCGGTGCTGCCGGTGCGCAGAAAGTTCACGATGATATCGAGAACCTGGGCATGCCAAATCGAGGAAGCCTTGAAGTACTCTCCGGCGGCGGCGGTGCCGGTCAGCACGAAAATTCCTGAGCCGATTACCGCGCCGATGCCCAGCGCGGTCAGCGACCACGGGCCTAGCGTCTTCTGCAGACGCTGGCCCGGGACTTCCGATTCCGCAATCAGCTTGTCGATCGACTTGCAACAGAAGACCTGATGGTTTGAGGTACGGATGGTCGCTGCGGGCCCTGTGGTTGTTGGTTGTGACAAGCGGTTGTGGTCTCCTGAATTCAGCTGTCAGCTTTCAGCTATCGGCACTCAGCCTTCCGCCAGCGAAAGTCCTTGCCGCTGCCAGAAGCTGAGCGCCGCGTGCTGACTGCTAAGTGCTTTACCCTACCTCTTGGCCTGGCCGCGCGCCAGTTTCTTGACTTTGGGCTTTTTCGATCCGCGAGCGTAATCGCGGGGCTTGAGCGGCTTTTCCGCCTTGCGTTTCTTGCGCGAGGCGCGTTTGGATTTCTTGCGTTCTTCTTTGGTCAGCTTTGCGGTGTTTGCCATGAATGCCTTTTATTTTGAAATTTGGTAATTGAGCAATTGGGTAATTTGAAAAACCTCGGCACTGCGTTGCTTCGCCGGCGAAATTTCCAAATTACTCAATTTCCCAATTGCTCAATGGTCTTTAAGCCCGCTCCAGCTGGGCGTACTTCTCGACTAGCTTCTTTAATCCGAAGCGAGGGAATTGTACCGTAATCTTGGCTTCTTCGCCTTCTCCTTCGCGCTGGTAGACCGTGCCTTCGCCATATTTCGGATGGCGAACCTTCTGGCCGGGACGGAATCCGCGCTTGCCGGTGGGCTGTTCGATGGGAGTTTTCGGGACGGTGAACTTCTTGCCGCGGCTGGCGAAGAACTCGGCGATGTTTTCGATCGAATTGTAGGGCTTGGCTGGGGAGGTAGGCTTCGAGCCGCGGGAGTTGCCACGCGTGGCATCGCGGCCTTGCCACGCCGTGCTTTGGTCTTCGTCTTCGTAGGAATAGTGGGTTGAGGTGCGGTCGTTGCTACGCGAACGCGCGGGCGAGTCGCCCGCGGCCACTCGGGCTGTGCCTATGCGGGACGTACGCCTGCCTAGCTCTTCAATCAGCGGCGCGGGGACTTCTTCCAGAAAGCGCGACGGAACACTAGCTTCCGGCAGGTCGCTGCCGTAGCGGCGACGGTAGACGGCGCGCGTGAGGATGAGCTGGTCCATGGCGCGAGTCATGCCCACGTAGCAAAGGCGGCGTTCTTCTTCAATGTCGTCGGGCTCGAGCATGGTGCGCGAATGCGGGAACAGGCCTTCCTCGAGGCCGCTGAGAAAGACGAGCGGAAACTCCAGGCCTTTGGCGGCGTGCAGGCTCATCAGCGTGATCTGGGAGCGCTCGTCGTAGTCGTCGGTATCGGCGATGAGGGCGGCGTGGTCGAGGAATTGGTCCAGCGTTTCGGCGCGGTCGCGGGAATCGGCGGCGGCGTTCACCAGTTCTCGCAGGTTTTCAATGCGAGAGTAGGCCTCGGGCGTGTCTTCGGCCTCGAGCAGCTTGATGTAGCTGGTGCGGTCGATGAGAAATTTCAGCAGGTCGGCGGTGGAGACGGTAGGAGTTGGGAACGACGCCGGCGCCTTGCCGATCTGCGGTTCTGCGGGTGCCTTCGTCTCGGCAACTTCTTGAGAACTATTCGCCGGAGTGTGGTTCGCGTTCTGAACTTCGTCATGCGCGCGGAAATCGAATGAGAAGTTCTGGAATTCGGTGGGATCGAAGGCAGTGGCGTCTTCCGGTTCTCCCTCTTCTTCGGACTCACTGGAAGACCACGGGGCTTCGCCCCGCTGGACCGCTGAGGGCGGCTGTCCCCCCATGGCCAGCGGTGATTCCGGCGATTGCGCGGGCGAGTCGCCCGCCTCCGCACGTTCGTCTGCGCTCGCTTCCAGTTGCTCAGCAAAGGTTCCGGACTGCAGAGCTCGCGCATCTTCGATTAGCTGCCGGAAGCTTTTCAGCGCCGCCAAGGCGCGTTGCGGCAGCAACTGGCGGCGGACGGCTTCCCCGATCGCGCCCCACAGCGACAATCCGGTTTCGAGCGCCAGACGCTCCAGCGTGTCCATGGTACCTTTGCCGATGCCGCGCGTGGGAGTGTTGATTACTCGCAGAAGCGATACCGAGTCGTCGGGGTTCTGGATGACTTTGAGGTACGAGATCATGTCTTTGATCTCGGAGCGTTCGTAGAACGAAAATCCGCCAACCACTTTATATTTCAGGCCGTAACGGCGCATGGCTTCTTCAAACAAGCGCGACTGCGAATTGGTGCGGTAGAGCACGGCGGCGCGCGGAGTCTCGCCGTTGGCCGCGGCTTCGCGCATGTATTTCGCGACGTTGTCGGCGGCGAAGAGGGCCTCGTTCTCGCCGTCCGGGGCTTCATAGTAGCCAATCTTAGTGCCGCCCTGGCGCGACGTCCAAAGATTCTTGCCTTTGCGGCGGATGTTGTTCGCGACCACCGCCGACGCCGCCTGCAGAATGTTCTGCGTCGAGCGGTAATTTTGTTCGAGGCGGATGATCTTGGCTTCGGGAAAATCCTGCTCAAACTCCAGAATGTTGCGAATGTCGGCGCCACGCCAGGAGTAGATCGACTGGTCTTCATCGCCGACGGCACAAACATTATGCCGTTCGCCCGCCAGCATGCGCATGAGTTCGTACTGCGGACGGTTCGTGTCCTGGTATTCGTCGATAAGCAGATACCGGAAGCGGCGGTTATAGTATTCGCGCACGGTCGCGGTGGTTTTCAGGAGGCGCGTAGCTTCGAGAAGAAGATCGTCGAAGTCGAGCGCATTGGCCTTGCGCAGTTCCTTGCGGTATTCCTCGAACAGATGTGCGATTTTCTCGGTCTTGGGATCCGCCGATTGCAGGTAAAGCTCCTGCGGATCGAGCATGTGATTTTTCGCCCAGGAGATGCGGCCGAGCACGATGCGCGGCGTGAGTTGCTTGTCGTCGAGGCCGAGCCGCTTCATGATCGACTTGACCACGGATTGCATGTCGCTCTCGTCGTAGATGACGAATTTCTTCGTGTGGCCGATGGGCGGCTTGCCGGGCGTGGCCGAAGGAATCTGCAGAGCTTCAATGTCGCGCCGCAGAACGCGCACGCAGAAAGAATGGAACGTGGAGATCACCGGCTTAGCGATGCTCAATCCGCCAACGAGCTTCTCGACGCGCTCTCCCATTTCGGCGGCGGCCTTGTTGGTGAAAGTCATCGCCAGAATGGATTCCGGCATCACGCCCTTGTGCTCGATGAGGTAGGCGATGCGGTAGGTGATCACGCGCGTCTTGCCGCTGCCCGCGCCCGCGAGAATCAGCACCGGCCCCTCGGTAGTTTCGACGGCCTCGCGCTGCTGCGGGTTCAGTTGATCGAGAAAAGACAATGCGGAAGTGGCTCCGGGAGCGATGGATCAATTTTACAGGGGAATGGGAGTCGGCGTTGTTGATTTCAGATTGCAGATTGCAGATTTCAGATTGCTCACGCTCGATTGAGAATGCGACATTCCTCACACGGGCAAACTTCGCGCAGAAACTTCCACGAATAAAGCCCAAGATCGTGGTTGTCGTTCCAGTGGAACTTAATCGCGTACTTGCCCACGGCTTCCGCCGAAATCGGTTTGGCGGCGGGCTTGAACATGGGCAGAGCACCGGGCGCGAGTTTCGGAGCGTCGCCCGGCTTGCGGCTAGCCTTGGCGCGCTCGTCTTCGCACATGGCGCAGGGGCAAGCGTCCCGCAGGTACACGAAGTTATAGTGGGAGACGTGGCCGTCTTCCCATTCGATATCCACACCGGTGCCGGTGGTGAGGTTCACCTTCACTGATTTGGGATCTGTGGCGGCGGACGGCGCCTGGAGCGGGGCCTGCATCGCTTCAGTATCGCACGTTCGAACGAGCCAGGGCGGAACCGAATTTCGGGAGAGAAAGCCTTAACAGACTCTCGACTCAACGAGCCGCGTTGGTGGTCGTGCCCGCCGGAGTCGAACGCCCGGTGGCGAATCCGATTGCCAGACCGCCTAGGGCCCCAGCAAGAATGCCCATCAAAGCCAGTACCAACACGTTTTCCATCAAGGTCGATTGACCGCTACGCCGCATGACTTACCCCCGGGAGACAACGATTCAACTGTATTTTACCTTGCAGGGGCTGGATTTCGAAGAATTTGTCAGCCAGACCGTAAGTCTTGTAGAATTAAGGTTTACCAGATGTCATCGGAAAGGAATTTGTACCCGTTATGGCTCAACAATGTGATATTTGCGGCAAGAAGCCGCAGGCGGGAAACCGCATCAGCCACGCTCACAATGTGACCAAGCGTCGCTGGAACATCAATCTGCGGCCAGTGCACGCTCGCGTGGGCTCGACTGCAGCGAAGCGCATGCGCGTTTGCACTTCCTGCTTGCGCAGCGGCAAAGTGGTCAAGGCGTAGACAAAGCCTTCCTGACAGCGACACTCAAGCAGCGAAACTTCGGATTTCTTAACCTCCTGAACGCCGAGCTGGGAAATCTTTGCGTCGCCCGTCGCGCGATCCCCTCTCGGTTCTGAGTTCGCCTACTGCACGCCGAGCAATTGGATGTCGAAGATCAGGGTTGCATTCGGGGGAATGGAGCCCGGATATCCATCGGCGCCGTAGGCGAGCTCGGGCGGAATCCGCAATTGCCGCTTTCCGCCCACTCTCATTCCGGACACACCTTCTTCCCATCCTTTAATGACCTCGCCATTCCCGATGGTGAAATCAAAAGGCTTGCCGGCGTCCACTGAACTGTCGAACTTCTTGCCCGTGGTGAGCCAGCCGGTGTAGTGCACGCGCACGTGACTGCCTTCCTTGGCGACTTGCCCGTTGCCAACCCTGATATCCCAATACTGCAGCCCGGAATCGGTTTTCACTCCATCCCCGGTAACTTTTGTCGGGGCGTTCGTGTTGGGATGGCCCGCTGCAGACTTCTTCGCCGCAGTTTGGGCCCATAGGGCGATGGCTGCCACTACGACCATCGCAATCACGATCAGGCTCTTCGTCATACACGCTCCTCAAAAAAACAAGGCAAAACCTAAAGAAGCCGCAGAGTGGTTGAAGGTTGCCCCTGAGTTTCTCTGTGTCCTCTGCCTCCTCTGGCGGTTAAGACTTTTTATTCCAGCGCGATCACGTCAATTTCTACCAGCACGTCTTTGGGCAAGCGCGCCACTTCGACGGTGGAGCGCGCCGGCGGCGCGGAACTGAAATATTTGCCGTAAACCTCATTCATGGCGGCGAATTCGCTCATGTTCTTAAGGAACACGGTAGCGCGCACAACTTTCCCCAGCCCGCTGCCGGCCGCTTCCAGAATCTCCGAAAGATTGCGCAGGACGCGGTCGGTTTGCGCGGCCACGTCCCCAGTGATGACCTGCTGCGTGGCGGGATCGATCGCCACCTGGCCGGAGACGAAAACAAAACCGTTGGCCTTGATGGCCTGCGAATAAGGCCCGATGGCTTTGGGAGCGTCTTTGGTGGAAATAATTTCGCGCATAAAAACAGTTGCCAGTTGCCAGTACCCAGTTGCCAGTAAAGGCAAAGCCCTTCGCGGACGATGCGAACGTTTCAATTTACCACGTAGAAGACGAATCTAGGAACAGACGGCGAAGTCGCCGCAGCGGCTCAGTTTGAAAACTGAACCACAACCCGATTCGCTTAGCTTATGTGGATTCAGGTTTTAACTGGCAACTGGGTACTGGCAACTGGCAACTGGTTTCAGATTTTCTGCAGTCTCTGCACTTCGTGCACTCCTGGGATTTTCCGCAACCCGGCGATGATCTGCTCCAGATGTTTGAGGTCGGCAATGTCGAGCACAACTTCCACGCTGGCCTGGCTGTTAGCAGTGCGGGCGGAAATGTTGCGGATGTTGCTTTTGGCGTCGCCGATCACTCCCGTAATACTCTTCAGCATTCCAAAACGGTCGTCGCAGAAAACGGTCAATTTGACCGGATAGGCTGTGGGTGTGGTCTCATCCCGTCCCCACCCAACTTCAATGCGGCGTTCTGGCTCGTAAAGAAGATTGGTGACGTTCGGGCAATTCACGGAATGCACGGCCACGCCCTTGCCCCGCGTGATATAGCCAATAATGCCCTCGCCGCGGATGGGGTTACAACAGCGCGCGCGGTAGACCAGCATATCGCCCTGGCCTTTGACCGTGATGGCGTCGTGGTCACCGCCGAACACGCGGCGGACCACACTGGCAATGGTTCCGCTCCTTCCCTCCAGTTCTTCGGACGCCTCGATGTCTCCCGCGATCGTTGGCGTAACGCCGGGAGGCAGCAGCCGGGCCAGCACCTGTCGCGCCGAATATTTTCCGTAGCCGATGCCCGCCATCAGGTCATCGGCTTTGCCGAGTCCGTAGCCGCTGGCGACTTTTACCAGTTCGTCATCCTTGATCTCCTTCAGCGCGATACGGTATTTCCGTGCTTCTTTTTCAATCAGCTTGCGGCCAATCTCGATCGCCCGCTCGCGCTGGTGCACGTTGAGCCAGTGCTTGATCTTGTTTCGCGAGCGCGACGACTTGACCAGCGCCAGCCAGTCGCGGCTGGGCTTGTGGCCGGGCTGGGTCAGAATCTCGACAATGTCGCCGGAATGCAGTTTGTGCCGCAACGGCACCATGCGTCCGTTCACCTTCGCACCTACGCAGGTGTGCCCTACTTCGGTGTGAATGGTGTAGGCGAAGTCTACAGGCGTGGCGTCCCGCGGCAGCACCACGACTTTGCCCTTGGGCGTGAAGGTGTAGACCTCTTCGGGATAAAGGTCGACCTTCAGCGTAGAAAGAAATTCGTTGGGATCGCTTACGTCGCGCTGCCATTCGACGACTTGCCGCAACCACGCCAGCCGCTGTTCGTCCTGCGCCGAGACTGGGCCGTCTTTGTATTTCCAGTGGGCGGCGATTCCCTCCTCCGCCATCTTGTGCATTTCCTCGGTGCGAATCTGGATTTCAAACGGCGTGCCGTCTTCCGTGATCACGGAAGTGTGCAGCGACTGGTAAAAGTTCGGGCGCGGCATGGCGATGAAATCTTTAATGCGCCCTGGTACCGGCCGCCATAAATTGTGGATGATGCCCAGCACCGCGTAGCAGTCCGGCAGCGAACGGGTAATCACGCGCATAGCGCACAAATCGTAGACCTGATCCACGGCAATGTGCTGGCGCTGCAGCTTTTTATGGATGCTATACAGGCGCTTGATGCGGCTCTCAACCCGTGCTTGAATCCCGGCTTCCTTCAGTTTGTCGCCGATCACTTGCTGCATTTTCGCGAGGAATGTTTCGCCCTGCTTGCGGCGGGCGTTCACCGATTTTTCAACCTGCTCGTAGCCGACCGGATCGAGGAAACGAAAACCCAGATCCTCCAGCTCGCCGCGAATTTTTCCCATGCCCAGGCGGTGCGCGATGGGCGCGTAAATCTCCAGAGTTTCTTCGGCGATCTTGTGGCGGCGATCGGGCTCCAGGTGTTCGAGCGTGCGCATGTTGTGCAGGCGGTCTGCCAGTTTGATGAGCACCACGCGGATGTCATCGACCATGGCCAACATCATCTTGCGCAGGTTCTCAGCTTGCTGCTCTTCACGGGTGGCGAAGTCAATCTTGCTGATCTTGGTGACGCCCTCAACGATGTGCGCCACTTGCTCGCCGAACTCTTTGCGGATGTCAACGATGGTTACGGAGGTGTCTTCCACCGAATCGTGCAGCAGCCCGGCCGCCACGGCAACCGGGTCCATCTTCATTTCGGCGAGCACCAGCGCCACTTCCAGCGGATGAACCAGATAGGGCTCGCCTGAGGCGCGGGTCTGGCCGTCGTGATACTTCAGGGAATAATCGTAGGCCTTCTTGACGATGGTGAGATCGTCTTGCGGGCGGCTCTCTTGCATGCGATGCATCAGCTCGCGGAACTTGGTGAGCGTGAGAGCAGTCGTTGCGATCTGTTGGCGCAGACTCGCCATATGTGATTATATCCCGCCCCTGCCCCCTCCCTGTGTCGGCAGCGTAAGCGTCGCCGTGGCATGGTGCGCCATTTCGCGCGCGGTTCTTGTGCGAAAAAGCCCGCGCCGAGCGAAGTCGAAAGGTGGGGAATGTGGACTGTCGGCTCCAGACTAATAACTGACATTCCATTCCCGTCAAACATTTCAAATCCATCTACTGTTTGGTCTGCTGCTCCGGCAACTGGTAGAGTGGCAAGCGGCGAGTTATGAATTCGAAAATCTTAGTCAGCGGGGCCTCGGGACTGATCGGCGCGGCTCTTCTTCGAGTTCTCCGCGGCAGCGGATATTCCGTGATGTGTCTCGTGCGTAGACCGGCAAACAGCGACGCAGAGATCGCGTGGCGCCCTGACCAGCCGATCTCTCCCGAAGCCGTCTCCGGATTCGACGCGGTGATTCATCTCGCGGGAGAAAGCATCGTCGGCCGGTGGACGGCGGCCAAGAAGCAGCGAATTCGCGAGAGCCGCGTCATGGGAACGCGGAATCTGGCGCATGCTCTGGCCAGCGCGCCCCGCAAGCCGCAGGTTTTTGTTTCCAGTTCCGCCATTGGATATTACGGCGATCGCGGAGAGGAAATACTGACAGAAGAAAGCTCTCCAGGCGCCGGATTTCTCGCGGAAGTTTGCCGCGAGTGGGAAGCAGCGACCGAGGCTGCCGCCAAGGCCGGCATCCGCACCGTGCAGATTCGTACCGGAGTTGTGTTGAGCGCGGCCGGCGGAGCGCTGGCCAAAATGCTGCCGCCCTTCAAGTTGGGGCTCGGTGGAATCCTGGGAAACGGCCGGCAGTGGATGAGCTGGATCGACATCCAGGACATGGTGGACGCGATTCAGCACATCGTTAAGACTGATGCACTTCGTGGCCCGGTCAATATGATCGCGCCCGCTCCCGTAAGCAATCTGGAGTTCACAAAAACTTTGGCAGGCGCGTTGAAACGCCCGGCAATCTTTCCGATGCCGGCCTTCATGGTGAAGCTCGCCTTCGGTGAAATGGGAGAGACCGTGTTACTGGGAAGCCAGCGCGTGGAACCGGCGAAGTTAGCCGCCGGCGGATATCAGTTTACCTTCCGCGATCTGCGGACGTCGCTGGCTGGTCTGCTGACTCGCTAGAATCGAAGTCCGTCCCTAGGTACCCACCGCCGTTCACATCGGTGACGGGATTCACTGCGGGTTGTTGCGGTCCATCTCTTCCTGCAGCTTCGCCAGGAGCTGCGCGCGTTGTTCGGTGCTCAACTCACGCTGCAGTTCTTCCAGGGCGAGCGCCACGATGTGGTAATGGTGGGCTCCTGCATATTTTGGGTCAGCAGTTATGTTGAGCCAGAGTTTGTGCATGAGCTCCACATCCTGTGGGCGCATGCGCGGAGTGTGCGGGCCTAGCGCAAATTCGCGGACGGCCCCGTCCGGCGCGCATACCTCCAAACTCAGCCGCGGACGCGGTTCGGGCAGGCGCTCCCACGCGTCGCCCGTGAGCTTCGCCTGCTCGTCGGCGGTCAGCTTGTTGGAAAGGCCACAGATCACGCGGCTGGCATCGAGCCGCTGCGCCGTCACCATGATCGCCTCAAACACATCGGTCGCCGGCACCACCAGCAGCGAAATTGGCTTGCCTTCTTTTTCCGCCACGGCCACGGCCGCGGTGAACAGCTCCTGCTCGTAATGGTCAAACACCTGGCTGGCCTCAAAGACCGTGCTGCCGCTGAAGCTGTGCTCGCGATGGTAGAGCCGCGCGCTCATCACGACTACATCCTGCTTCATCGTGTTTGTGTGGCTGAGGATATGCCGCAAATAGTAAAGATTGCGCGGATCGCGCACCGCCACCAGAATATTTCCCGGACGCACTCCCATCGCGCCGCTGCCCAGTTCCTGATTCCCGTAGACGCGAAACTGATCGAGTTGCTCCGGCTTGCCATGCCGCTCTTTCGCTACATGACGCTCGGAGAGAGTGAAAATGGTGAAGAACACCACGCTAAACACCACACCGGCGATGGTTGCCTGGTACTTGGTGAACAGGTTTACGATCGCCGTCAGAAACAACACCGCGGAGATCATCACCAGGCCAACTGGAACTTCCGTTTTGCCGATGTGCAGATTCCCCGGCACTTTCCACTCTCGGTTCCCCGGCTCGGTAAAGCGCAACACCAGCACCGCCAGGGACTTCATAGTGAAACTCCAGATCACCCCAAAGGCGTAGAGCGCGGCCAACTGGTAAACATCCCCGCGGCTGAGAATGATCGTTAGCAACTGCATTCCGACGATCAAATTGATAATGCGGTAGCTCGTCCCGTAGCGGTGATGCGGCTTCTGGAACCAATCCGTGAGCACTCCGTCTTCCGCCACGCGATTGAGAACTCCGTTGGCGCCAACGATCGAAGTGTTCTGCGCGCCGGCAAGAATCAGCACGCCCACCAGCACCACGAAACCGTGGAACAGCAGCTTCACGCTGGTAGGGCCCACCAGATACATGGCGATGCCGCCGATCAGGTTGGCAAAATAATCCGGCCGTACCTTGTCGGGAATAATCATCACTGCAAAAAATGAAACCAGCGACGTGAACAGCAGGCTGTAAATAAAAATCACCAGCCCGGTCTTTTCCAGATTCTTCAGCTTCGGATGTTCGATCTCGCGGTTGACCTGCGCCAGCGTCTCTTCGCCGCTCATGGCCAGCACCGAGTGGCCGAACCCGACAAAGAGAATGATGAACGTCAAGTGACTGAAGAACGTGTCGTTAAGCCAGCCCAGCGACTCCCGGTTCAGTGGAATAGCTCCGGCTCCATGAAACGGGCTGGGCGGTAATTGCACCGGGGCGCGCAGCACCGTAATGGTGCACCACACGATCAGGATCACCACCATCACCGTGGTGATGGCCATGATCTGCAGCGCTTTCTGGCTGGATTCGTGAATCCCCTGCGTGTTCTTCCACCAGAAATAAATAACCACAATCACAGCCAGCACCGCAGCGAAATGATCGTCGGAGAAATGCATCTCCCGGTGGAAAAAGTAGATCCCGATGTCCTTGATAAAGCCGGCCAAATACTGCCCCGCCGAAACCGCGCTGATCGGGCCGGTCAGCACATAGTCAAACAACAGCGCCGAGACGGAGAACTTGGCCAGCCCGCCGCCCATCGCCTCCTTCACCACGCGGTACACGCCGCCGCGCACAAACATGCTGCTCGATTCGATATACAGCGCTCGCACGCAGTAACTGAACAACATCACGGCCAGAATGAACCACGGCGCGCTCTTGCCAATCACTTTCTCGGCGTCACCCCCGGCGTAATAGGCGGAAGAAGCCAGGTCGGAGAGAACGATCGCGGCTGCCCGCCAGAAGGAGATGAAGGTCAACATCACCGTGGTGGCGACGAAGACCTTTATGGCCGGTTTTGAGCCTTCAAGCGATGCAGGCATGCAGAAAAGGAATGCGTAAAGCGCTTATAAAACGAATTATTGAAGATAGCACAG
>DATDGM010000059.1:0-14237 GCA_036522075.1 Candidatus Sulfotelmatobacter sp. | reverse complement strand
GCTTCCAGCGCCGTCATGTAACAGAATCTCTGGTGAAGATCTACGCCTACGTGGATCATCTCGTGCCTCCTTCAGGGCTTGTGCTTCGAGCACGTACTCTACCCTTGGAGGCACGCTCTTGTTTTCATTACATCTGAGCGCCTTGCTTCTGGCGCGAAGGATCTATGCACTTTGCCGCGGGCTCAAACCGATGATGCTCAAACCACTCCTTGCTCAGGTCCTCCCACGTCGGGTTGACCGAAACGATGAGAGCAATTTTCTTCATCCGCAGCAAACCTTTAATCTGCTTTTCTCGCTCAATCGCATTCCGGATGTCTTCGAAGCGTTCAAAATACACCAACCGATCCAATTTGTATTTCGTCGTAAAGTCAGAAGCTCTGCCTTCTTTGTGTTCGCGTACCCGTCTGATCAAATTGTTTGTGACGCCGGTATAAAGCGTCTTCGACCGGTTGCTCATGATGTAGACAAAGTAGATGTTCGGATCAGTCGAATGCATAGATCCTTCGCTTCGCTCAGGATGACAAAACTGAAAACAGCTAATTCATGCTCTCCACCACCATCGCAATCCCCTGCCCGCCGCCAATACATGCCGTCGCCAGTCCGTACTTTTTCTTCCGGCGCCGCAACTCATACAGCAGCGTGATCACCAGCCGCGTCCCGGTCGCGCCCAGCGGATGGCCCAGCGCAATCGCACCGCCGTTCACATTTACTTTTTCGCGATCGAGTCCCAACTCTTTTTCCACTGCCAGATATTGCGCCGCGAAAGCCTCATTCACTTCAATCAGATCGATGTAGTCGAGCGAGAGCCCGGCTTTCTGCAATGCAATTTTCGTCGCCGGTACCGGACCACGGCCCATTACGTTCGGCTCGACTCCGGCAATGCCCCAGCTCACAATCCGGCCCAGCGGACTCATGTTGCGCTTGCGCACTTCATCGAGCGACATCACCACCAGGGCGGCCGCTCCATCGACAATGCCGCTCGCGTTGCCCGCGGTCACGGTTCCGGGCTTTCCCGCGGACGGGCCAAAAGCCGGCCGCAATTTCGCAAGACCTTCCATCGTGGTCTGCGGACGCCGGTGATCATCTTCCGTCAGCGACTCTCCCGTAGCCTCGCCCTTCGCATTGCGCAGCGGCACCGGAACCAGCTCTTCCTGAATGCGTCCTTCTTTGTAGGCCGCCTCGGCCTTCTGCTGCGAGCGCAGGGCAAACTCGTCCTGCATCTCGCGCGTAATGCCCTGCTGCGAACCGTAGAGCTCCGCAGTGTTCGCCATATACGACCCGCAATAGGTATCGAGCAGCGCCACCATCAGCGAATCTTCCAGCTTGCCGCCCGGAGCTAACGTAAACCCGTCGCGCCCGCGAATCACAAACGGCGCCTGCGACATGGCTTCCATCCCGCCGGCCAAAACAATCTTCGCCTCGTCGGTTTGAATCAAATGCGCCGCGGAAACGATCGCCTGCATGCCCGAGCCGCACAGCCGGTTTACGGTCAGCGCCGGAGTCTCAATCGATAGCCCGGCCCGCAATCCCACGTGCCGCGCGCCATACAAGGCGTCGCCGGAAGTTTGTTGCGCGTTGCCGAACACGATGTGCTCGACTTCCTTCGGGTCAATGCCCGACCGCTCGATCGCTCCTTTGGCCGCGACCGCGCCCAACTCTTGCGCCGTAAAATCTTTCAACTTTCCGCAATAGCGGCCAAAAGGCGTGCGTGCCCCGCTGACAATGGCGATGTCCCCTGGTTTCAACATGGATTTTCCTGAAAGAGTCCTAATCGGAACGGATCAGAGCTACTGCGCCAAACTTATTAGTTTAGCAGCGAGGAAAGAGATTCTCCACCGCGGAGACACAGGCGCGCAGAGAAAGCAGGGCTATTGGCGTGGAATTCGATCTTCGGTGGAAGCCACAAATACACCAACGGAGGATTGTGGCTATGCGGAAAACATTTCCGGATTTTCAGCGTGATCAAATGCCTCCGTGGTGAGACGCCTCGCGACGCCTACGCAACCGCGCCCGCGGCCAGTGCCGGCGACAGCGAGACCACCTTCCCCGGCCCCTGCGCCAGAGACTGCGCCAGTGCGTGCTCGGCGCGGTTGATCACTTCGGTAACGATATCCACTGGATCATAATCCTGCTTGACCACGGCTTCGGCCAGCCCCGCGGAAAACACCGCGACATGACCCTTCTCCGCACCGTTCTTGGCCGGAAGACGCACTTCAGAAATAATCTTGCGCAGCTTTTCCACCGCCAGAACCGCTTCCTTGGTGGCCGTGTCCCCTAGAATGAGGGCAATCGTGGTGGTGTCGTAGCGGAATGCCAAGTCGTTCGAACGGATGTTCGCCGTAAAGAGCTGGCCGATTTTCCCCAGCACGCTCTCGATTTCCGCCTCGCCGTATTCTTTCACCATGGCTGCGCTTCGGCCGAACTGCAACAGCAGCAGCGAAAGCGGAGCCGAGTTCTGAATCGCGCGCTTGCTCTCCGCCAGCAACAAGTCAATGTAAGACGCCCGCTTCAACAATCCCGACTTCTCATCGGTTACCGAAAGATTTTTCACCAGCCGCCGCAGGCCCGCATTGTTCAGCGCGATTACCATCTGGTCGGCGACGGTCTTCAGCACTACAACATCTGCCTGTTGCCAGGTTCGCGGACGCGTGTGCATCAGCAGCAACACGCCCACCGGCTCTTCCCCATCGCTCAGCGGGATTACCAGCATCGAGGCCACACCGAGTTCCGCAATCCATTTTTGTGCCGCTTGCAACTGCGGCGCTTTCACGGCATCGGGGGCGATCAAAGCCTCGGGTCCGACCGCAGCCTCCTGCACCGCGATCACAAATTTCGCCAGGGTGCCAGGACTCGCTGCTTTGTTTCCCTCCGCACAAAACTCTTCCAGCGCCGTGGGAGACAGCCCAGGCTTGGCCATGGCCACCACGCATCGCGTAGTTTCCCAGTGCGCGCCAATTTCTTTGACCGCGGTGGTGAGCACGGCCTTCGCGGTTCCCTGATGATAGAGCTTGCGCGTAATTTCAGCGACGCGAGTAAAGCTGCGCACATCAGCCGCCGGATCTGCAACTGGAGGCGCCGCCGAGGCACCCGCAGTCGGCATGCCAGGTACCGGCGCCGGAGCGGGCGGCAACGGCGCCGACCCGGCATAGCGCGGCGTGATTCCAGCAGACAGATATAAGCGTTGCAAGTCCTCGTTGCGCTCTTCTTCTCGCGGGAACATTTCCTGAATGCGCTGCAGCCGTTCGACCGCTTTGTTGCGCATGCCGTACTGCACCAGAATCTCCGCCTGCAGCATCAAGTCCTGCAGCGTAGAGGCTCCCAGAGTGGGCGCTTCCTGGTGCGACGGCTCCTCGGGGGCTTTGCTCGTCGGCGAAAAACGCGACGCGATCAGCTTGAAGCGGGCATCATCCACTTTCCCCTTCAGCATGTCCAGCCGCTTCAAATGTCCCGATTCATACGGATCCACTTCCGCCGACCGGTCCAGGCATTCCGCCGCCTTGGCAAATTCGCCCGTGCTGCAGTAGAGATCGAACAGTTTCAGCAAGGTCTGGCAGTAATCATTCTCCCGGTTCGACGCGTTATAGAGTTCGCTCAGGAACTCCAGCATCTGCGACGATGCCTTATGCGCACCGGTAATGTCCTGCATGATGGCGATAAACTGCCGCCGCTCGCCGCGCCGCCGCTGGAACTGTTCCAGCTTCCGTGCCAGGGCCACCGCCGCATCGTCCTGGTTGACGTCGAGAAACTTGCCAATCAGCGCGATCACCTGCTGCACCCGCGCCGGGTTCTGCTCAAACATCTGCCAGACCAGCGGCTCGGCCTCGGCGAATCGTCCCGCCGCCACCAGAGCTTCTGTGTAAACATCTCTTAACTCAGGGGTGGTCTGCCCCGAATTCACCTGTGGCTCGAGAATAAAAATCGCTGCCCCTGCCTGGCCATGTGCCAGTTGGCTTTTTCCGTAGGCCAGCGCGATGCTCTGATCCGAAGAGTCTTCCTGATAGGCGCGCTCATACCACGGGGCACTAATCTCGCCGCTTTCCGCGGCCAACTGCGCCACGCGATGGAATGCCGCCGCCGCCACTTTCCGGTGTCCCAGCTCCGAAGAAAGCTCCGCGAAGCGCTGGTAGTTCGCGAGCGTCTGCTCCAGTGCGACAACCCGCTCCAGCAGTGTGGCCGCATCCTTCTTGTTCTCAGCCTTGATCAGGTCCGCATAGGCGGCCTCATACGTCAGAACCGCCAGTTTGCGGTTCGACCCCTCCAGCAGCTGTCCAAAACGATATTTCTGCTGCCAGGTTGGGCTTCCGTGACGGGTCAGTTTCTTGTAGGTCAGGCTGGCGCGGGTTGCGTCGCCGGCGGTAACCTGCCGTTCAAACAGGTCTCCTAGCAACTGGACCGCTTCTTTATTCCGGCTGAGAGACAGGCACAGATCGGCCGATAACTGCCGCACCACGTCATTTTCCGGATCGTCCTTGAGGACCAGGAGATACTCTTCCAGCGCCTCGGCGGTTTTCCCCTTCTGCAGGAGTTTTTCCGCACGCTCGACTCGTCGTGCGATCTCAACTCGGTCCGGTCGTCTGGTGATCTCTGGCATGTGCCGTACGGTTTCGGGGCGGAGTAACCCTTCTCCGATTCTAGGAGCGCGCCGGGACCCCAGCAATGCGGTAACGCCCCCGCGCAATTACGAAGGTCACATCCTCTGCCCCTTTGGGAAATGCCTGGTGTTCTTGATATGGTGCCGAATGCCGTCGACCGTGAACCGTCTACCGCCACTTTGCCTGCGACTTCGCACGAGGAAGGACTTCGCTCCCAGTTCACGGCCGGGCAAATGGCCCGTGGTCTCCCGTCGCCGGCTCCTTCGGTACAGGACTGCTGCTCGGCTCCGGCGCCCCAATTGCAGATTTTGCCTGTGTGGAGCGGGCACTCCCTTCGACAAGCTCAGGGCAGGCTTTGCCCGCTGCTTTGACCTGAGTCTTGCCTGGAATAAATGGCAAGACAGTCAGGCCTATAATCCTGTTGCCGGACAAAATTATGGCTTACCTACAAAGGCATCCTTAGCGGACTGGTCGCGATTGTCCTGCCAGAGCTTATGCCGGGTTTGTCAGATTTCAGGGGCATTAGCAACACAAAGGCAATCATTCTGGCTGCCATCGCGGATGGGCTTCGGGAAAGTATTTTTTCGCCTCTGTCCTGGATTTTTGCGATTTCGTTCTTCGCATTGTTTGCGGCGAGTCGCATCGGAAATAAACCTCTAAGAATAATTTTGTTTTGGCGCGGGGCAGAGCCTGCCCTGAGCTTGTCGAAGGGAGTGCCCTCCACACATGCATAGCTTACGGGCAATGGTGAGAGCCATTCGTTGACTCCACTCTTTCACCCAAGTAAGATTCGCTCTCCAGTGATCGGGCAGACCATCTCGCATTACCGCGTCATCGAAAAGTTGGGCGGTGGAGGGATGGGCGTCGTCTACAAAGCCGAAGACCTCAAGCTCGGACGCTTCGTCGCCCTCAAATTTCTGCCCGACGCAGTCGCGCAAGACCCGCAGGCGCTTAGCCGCTTCCAGCGCGAAGCCAAAGCCGCCTCTGCTCTGAACCATCCGAACATCTGCACCATCCACGAAATTGACGACCAGCACGGGCAGGCGTTCATCGCCATGGAGTTTCTGGATGGCGTGACCCTGAAGCACCGTATCAGCGGGCGTCCCATGGAGACCGAGGAGATTCTCTCCTTGGCCATCGAAATTGCCGACGCCCTCGACGCCGCGCACGCTGAAGGCATTGTGCATCGCGACATCAAGCCAGCGAATATCTTCGTCACCAAGCGCGGGCACGCCAAGATTCTGGATTTCGGATTGGCCAAGGTCGCGCCGGCCGCCACTTCCTCGACCCGGATCGCAGCGGAAAGAACCCAGACCATCGAAGAGCAGCATCTCACCAGCCCAGGCACGATGGTAGGAACGGTCGCCTACATGTCGTCGGAGCAGGTGCGCGGCAAAGAGCTCGACGCTCGCACCGACCTCTTTTCGTTTGGTGCAGTGCTCTATGAAATGGCGACCGGCGATCTGCCGTTTCACGGAGAAACCGCAGCCGTGATCTGCGAATCGATCATGAATCGTCCGCCCGTGGACGCAGTGCGGCTGAATCACGATGTGCCCCCCGATCTGGAACGGATCATCAATCGTGCTCTGGAAAAGGATCGCAATCTGCGCTACCAGCACGCCTCCGACATGCGCGCGGAACTGCAACGACTGAAGCGCGACACCGAGAGCGGCCGAACGATATCGCCATCCTCGTACGCAGGTGGCGGCCCAGAGTTGCAAACTTCGAGGCAGACGCCGGCTTATCCCTCTACTTCCTCACCGCGCAGCGCCGTGAGCGCCAGCAGCCCGAACGTGGCTCCAGTTCCTACCCGGCCCTACGTCAAGATCGTTGGAATCATTGCAGGGGTGGTTACGATTCTGGCGCTCGGCTTATTCTTCTGGCAGTCGAAGCGGCCAGCCGGCCCCGTGGCAAGTTCTTCCAATCCGACCACGGTGGCGGTGCTTCCCTTCCAGAACGTAGGCTCCGACAAGGACGCCGATTTCCTCCGCCTAGCCTTGCCCGATGAAATTGCCACGTCACTAAGCTACGTGCGCTCGCTGTCGATCCGCCCATTCGCCACCACCAGCAAATACACCGCGCAGAGCCTCGACCTGCAGCAAGCTGGCCGCGAGATGCACGTCACCGACATCGTCACGGGCCACTACATGAAAGAGGGCGACCAACTCCAGATCACGCTCGAAGCCGTCGACGTGGAAAACAATCGCACTCTTTGGCGGGACACGCTCAACGTCGCCGCTCCCGACATGATCGCCATGCGCAGCCAGATCACGGCCCAGGTCCGCCAGAGACTGGTGCCCGCGCTCGGCGCAGCCACAGACTCAGCCGACAGCGCCACCCGGCCAAAGAACGAAGAGGCCTACGATCTCTACCTGCGCAGCATTGCGCTCCCCCACGACCCACTTCCCAACAAAGACGCCATCGCCATGCTGGAGCGCTCTGTGGGGCTGGACCCGAACTACGCCCCCGCCTGGGTCGCTCTGGGCGTTCGCTACCATTACGACGCAGCGTATGCCGACGGAGGGGCAGCGGCATTCCAAAAATCCGATGCAGCCCTTGAGAAATCCCTCGCTCTCGATCCCAACTTCATCTCCCCCACCGCCTGGCTGATCGCCACTAGAGTCGAACGGGGGCAGCTGGCGAAAGCCTACATCGACGCCAAGTCTCTGGTAGAGCAGCATCCGGAGAACGCGATTGCGCACTTCGCTCTGGCCTATGTCTCGCGCTACGGTGGAGCGGTCGAGGAATCCGCTCATGAGTGTGAAGCCGCCCTCGCCGCCGATCCGGGAAACTTTCAGTTGCGGTCCTGTGTGTTCACGTTTGACCAACTGGGAAACTACCAGCGGGCCATAGATTTTCTCCGGCTCGATGCCGGATCGAAATGGGCAGCTGGGAACTTGGCGCGCCATTACCTGCGCGACGGAAAATCGGCGCAGGCTCGCGAGGTTGTTCTGAAACATCCCGAGGGTGCGTATAGCCAGATGATGTTGGCATGCCTCGATGCGCCTTCGTCAACGAACACCGCCAACCTAGCCAGGGAAGCTGTTGCCCAGGTCCAAGCTGACCCCGACCCTGAAGTCCATTACGTGATTGCCGGCGACTTCGCTTGGTGTGGACGGCGGAAGGACGCTCTGGCTTTGCTAAAGAGCGCGGTCGTCACGGGCCATTATTGCGCCTACGATGGCCTGCGAAATGACTCGGTATTCGCGCCCCTCCGCGGAACGCCCGAGTTTGCCCAACTCCTTTCCGCCGCCAAACAATGCCAGGACAACTTCCTGGCGGAACGAGCGCAATTGGCCCACTGAACGGCCTGAACCCGGCTTCCAGCAAGGATTTTGGGCCGGTCCTGGCCCGCCGGATAATCTCAAGAATCACCGTTTTCCATCGATTTTCTTGTCCAATATTCGGCCTTTCAGCGCTACAATAGTGGCCGCTAAAGATTGAGGGAGTGTTATGAACAACCGCTTACTCGTCGCGCTGATCTTATCCGCCGTGCTTGCCCTTCCCGTTCTCGCGCAGCAAGCCAACTCAACTGGGAACGCGCCAACCGCAACTTCGTCCGCGCAAGCCGCATCGCAGCCCGCGACCACTCCGGACCTGGAGCCGCTGTCGTCGCAACGCCCCACCGACTTTTGGGACGGAGACGAACCCAGCGTATCCGCGCTTCTCGCGCACCCGTTTGCCACCAGGGAATACGTGCGCCGCCATGTACAGCCGATTCGCGACCGTCTGGAAGAGCTCGACGAGATCACCACGTCGAACCAGAAAATGATCCGCGATATCGACGGCCGCGCCCAGCACGGCATCCAGCTGGCTTCAGAAAAAGTCAGCCTCGCTGATGAGCACGCCACCGACGCCAACAACAAAGCACAGATGGCGCATCAGACCGCCGCCACGCTCAGCACGCGCGTCTCCGCCGACGAAACCGAAGTCCGAAATATCGATCAGTACGCCGCCGGCGCCCAGACCGAGCTTCGTTTCCGTCCCGGCCAGACCGCTCTGAGCAAGTCTGCCAAGGACGCACTCGACCAGATCGCCGTCCAGCTCAAAGGTCAACACGGCTACATCCTCGAAGTGCAGGGCTTCTCGTCCGGTCGTGGCCAGGCCGCCATCGCCAGCTCCCGCAGAACGGCAGATGCCGTGGTGCGTTACCTGGTGGAGAACCAGGAGATCCCCGCGTATCGCATCTACGCGCTTGGACTGGGCAACGTTTCTGGAGAGAAGCATATGACCGGCACGCGCGTTGAAGTGAGCGTCATGAAGAATGACCTGGCAGAGACCGCCAAACCGTAACCGGCAGATGTCGAGCCGTCGTAGTCGCCATCGCAGTTGCTGATGTCGCGAAGTCACTCTTTCGACTTCGCTCAGTTTAAGGGCTCTCTTCAGCGCCGGACGACGTTCGCGGTTCTGGGTTCGTCACTTACACGTGTCACCCCATCCCACCGATTGCGGTGATTCATCCCACACCGCTCAATAACCCACTTCCTTGATTGACGATCGACATTCCACGCCGCTACCATAACAAGCCGGAGTGCAGGCCTACCCCCATGACGAACAGAATCATTTCTCGACTCCTACTGCGTTTCATCGCCCCTGTTGCTCTACTCGCATCTTTCGGATCCGTCTTGGCTCCCGTCATCAGCCGCGCTCAGGACGCGACCGCGCGAATCACGGGCACCATCACTGATTCCACCGGCGCCGTGATTCCCGACGTGCAGGTCACGGTCACCAACATAGCGACCCAGTTCAACCGTGAAGCAACTTCTGACCATGACGGCTTTTATCAAGTGCTGGCCCTGCCCATCGGCACCTACCGGGTGACCGCAACCCGCGGCGGTTTTCGCACGGTCGTGAGCAGTGAGTACAAACTCCTTATCAATCAAGCCCTGCGCGTCGATATCAAAATGCAAGTCGGAACGGCCACCGAAAAAGTGGAAGTGGGCGCCGAAGCCGCGCCCGTAGAGACCGTCACTGCCACCCTCGGCCAATCCGTGACCGGCCGCACCCTCACCAATATGCCCCTGAACGGCCGCGACACTCTTGACCTCGCTATGCTTCAGCCCGGAGTCACCGAAAGCAATGACGACAACAGCGGTGCCGGTAACTACAGCATAGCTGGCGGCCGCAGCGACTCCATCACTTACCTGCTCGATGGCGGGCTCAACAATGATCTGCTCGATAACAGCAACCTGATCGACCCCAATCCGGACGCGATCGCGGAATTCCGCCTGCTCACCAGCAACTACACCGCCGAATACGGCCGCAATGGCGGTGGAATCATCAGCATCGTAACCAAATCAGGCTCCAACCAGTTCCACGGCAGCGCCTTCGAATTTTTCCGTAACCGCGTCCTCGACGCTAACGATTACTTCAATATCCCGCTCGGTATTCCGCGTCTCGACCTCAAGCGCAACCAGTTCGGCGGCACTCTCGGCGGTCCCATCCGCAAAGATAAAGTTTTCTTCTTTCTCGCCTATCAGGGAGAGCGGCAAATTCAAGCTGTGCCCGATATCGACGTTCCGGTTTACACGCCGAATGAGTTCAAGGGAGACTTCTCGCAGGCGGTGAACGGAGGCCCAGACCCGCTTGTGGCGTGTTTCCTGGCCGGCTATCAGCCCACTGTTCCTTACCTGAGCTCTTGCTTTGACTCTAGTGGCAAGCCGCTGCCGGGCAATCCATATTTTCAATCGAATCTTACTTCAGCAGAGAACGCCATAATCGACCCCACCAAAATCGATCCCGTCACCCAGAATTACATCAAGGCCGGCCTGGTCACGACTTCCTCGACCAACCAGACGGTTTGCAACTCGAATCAGATCTGCGCCGGATTGTTTTCCACGTCGCTGGATGAGGTGGACAATCGCAATGAAGCAACCTTCAAATTCGACTTCAACCTCAGTAACAAAGACAAAGTTTCCGCCACGATCGGTCTGAACCGTCAGGGCAACCCCTATTCAGGAAGCCTGAACCCGTTTCCGTACGCCACCGTCCCCGGATTTCCCAGCCGAACCATCGCTAACTACTATTTTACAAACATCGGCTACACTCGCATCTTTTCGCCTACTCTGCTGAATGAGTTTCGCTTTCTCACCCATCGGAGCAATTATCTGCAGGACGGTGTCGTCACCCACCTGCCCACCGGACCCAGCCTCGGCGTCGGCATTACCCCCGATCTCGCCACCGGCCCCACCAACATCTTCTTCGATACCGGCTACCAATTCGGGCCGAGCGAAAATGGTCCCACACGCTTCGTCGAAAACACCTTTTCCTGGAGTGACTCGATCTCCTGGACTCGGGGAAAAAACAACTGGAAGTTTGGCGCCGGATTCTCTCCCTACCAGGAGAACCTGCTCTACAACTATTACAGCAATGGAGAATTCGACTTCTATTCCGGCAGTTCTTCTGTCGGTTCGGGGAATCCTTACGCTGACTTTCTGCTGGGGGCCGCGTCCGCTTATTTCCAGGGACCGCTTGCCGCTTCCAACATTCGCAGCAAGAGCACGTACTTATTCGGCCAGGATGAGTTGCATGCCACCAAAAAGCTTGTCCTTACGTTTGGTCTGCGCTACGAGTATAACCAGCCAAAATACGATACCCAAGGGCGCAGCTTTTCAGTGATTCCGGGATTGCAGTCGCAACGTTTTGTGAAGGCCCCGCCAGGACTGGTATTTCCTGGCGATCCCGGCGCGCCCAAAGGCCTCAACTTTCCCGATAAGAAAAACTTCGCGCCCCGCTTCGGTTTTGCCTGGGACCCGAGCGGAAAGGGCAGCACCAGTTTGCGCGGCGGCCTTGGCGTTTTCTACGACATCCTGAAAGGCGAAGACAACCTTCAATTCAACGGCGAAGTCCCGTTTTATGCCGAGCAGGGTCTGTTCTTCAATAGCGTTGGTCCAGGTCAGAGCGGGCCGGTGGGCTATCTCAGTGCACCGTATAAGGCCTACGGGGTCGTGAACCCGTTTCCCTCCACCCCTCCCGCAGCCGACGTGGACTTCTCGCAGTTTCTACCCATCAACAGCAGCGGTGCCGTGTACCTCGTCGACCCGCACCTGCGCACTCCTTACGTGTACCAGTACAACCTGAGCCTGCAGCGCAATCTTTTCGCCGACACCGTGCTGGAAACAAACTACGTGGGCACCTCCGGACGTGGATTGACTTCCCTGAAAGACTTCAATCCCATGGCGTTGGGCACCACGAATCGAGTGCTGGATTTGGCGCCCGGAAATAGCACTTGTGGGACCACGATCGGAGTGCTTTGTTACGGCCAGCTCCCCGAATTCCAGAATGTCTCAAATGCCAACTACAACGCGCTCGAAGCCAGCCTCACCCGCCAGCCCAAGAGTTCTAAACTCGGTGTGGCTTACTACACGTTCGCTTACACCTGGGGCCACAATCTCGACAACGCCTCCGGCTTCGAACAACGCAACAGCGCGGTGCCCGCATATAGTCCCGATCTTTTCTACGGTTCTGGAGACAGCGATGTCCGTCAGCGCGTAAGCTTCAGCGGGGGCTGGGACCTGCCTTTCGATCGCGCCTGGGCCGCGGGACCAAAACGCCTAACCAAAGGCTGGAGCGTCTATCCGATCGTGACCTGGCGCACTGGTTTCCCCTTCGACATTCCCGCGGGCTTGGGAGGCAACTCAGATCCCACAAATCCCGGAACCTCCGGCGCAGGCGATCCCGCTCTTTCTCGCGCTGCGGTCGTCGCGCCCATCCGTATGCTCGATCCTCGGCGCCTGACCACCATTACCCCCACCATTTACGGTAGTTGCGACGTACCAACCGGCCCGCCGATCACTGGCCACTTCCTCTTCGATCCCAATAGTTTTTCCAACATTCCGCTCGCTAACAACTCCTACTACGAAAACGGATTCCCCCCAAACCCATGTTTCCCGCAGCTTGACCCCGTGAATAATCCGAAAGACCGCACCTACGGTCTCGCCCGCAACAGTCTTCGCGGACCGCACCTCACAAATTTCGATGTCGCCCTCGCCAAGACCACAGCTTTCACCGAGCGCGTCAGCCTGGAATTTCGCTTGGAATTCTTCAACGTGCTGAATCATCCCGAGTTCGCGCAACCCACGGTCGCCGAAGGCGCCGCCAACATCAATGGTTCCACATTCGGCCAAATCACCAGCACGGGAAGCTTCCGCGGCCCAACTCCTCGCATCGGACAGATAGCCGCCCGCCTAACCTTCTAGGTGATTGGCGTGCGGACGTTGCCATCTGAGGGTGAACTATTCCTGTCGCAACCCACTCACAGGATCGACTCGTCCAGCCCAGACACACCCGGACCAGGAGACGAGTGAGACCGCACATCCCTGTACGGACCGTAGTGGTTCCTGGCAGAATTGCGATATCTCTTTAAGGAGTAGCCGATTAAGGAGTGGCCGAGAACTGAGACGAATCTGCCCCCGGACTGCTGACCCCTGCAACTGAATCTAGCTTCCCGGCACCAGGCTGGCTTTCACCGTTGCTCCGGGCAGCTCGTCGCCACGGAAGAATTTAGCTTTATCTTTCGACGGCTCTTTGGCATCGGCGGCTTTCATCTCGGGCATGGCTTCGTAGGGCTTGCTGTAGTCGTTGGCGGCGTTCCAGAACAAGAATCCGATGCCGCCTTTTTCTTTGGCGGTGGCGACCTGAATCTTGATGTATTCCGGCGAGTAGGTCTTAGTGCGCCAGCGGAAGGCTTGCAGCCAGGGGCGGATGACGACGCCGGAACCTTTTGTGATTAATTCGAAGCGGTCCATGGACTCGCCGATGAAGTGGGCGGGCTCGTCGCCGGGGTGAGCGATGCCATCCATGCCGAAGAAGTGGCTTGGGTAGATCATGGGGCTGAGAATGTCGCAGTGCTTGGCCATGCCGACGATGTCCTGGCCGGTGTGGCTGAGGTCAACCTGGCGCTGCCAGGCCATGACTCCGAAAACGTCGAGCGAGAGCAACGCGCCGGTGGGGTGGATCTCGGCGTAGGCCTTCTTCAGGAAGGCGGTAATTACGTCAGTACGCTGGGGGCCGCTGGGCTTGGCTTCCTGGTGCTTGGTGTTCGGTTTTGCAGACTTGGTGGTTCCGGGTTTGGCGCTTTCGGCTACCGTGGCTCTTCCGCCTTGCTTCGCTTCGGCGGGACAGCCGAGGCGGCTGTCTCCACACGGGTTGGTTGAGGCTGCGGCACTCGCGGCGGCTTCCGGGGAGACATTTGCGCCGGCATCAGCAGCCGCTGCTGGCTGATCTTTTTGGAAGACGAAGGCCGCGTCTTTTTGGTCGCCTTCGGCGGGGAATCTTACGTAGTCGAACTGGATTTCGTCGGCGCCTAACTGGGCTACGTGTTTGGCGAGGGCGATGTTGTAATCCTGCACTTTGGGATTCGAAGGGTCGGTCCAGACCAGCTTGCCGTTCTCACGCCAGGGCTGTCCGGTCTTGCGCGAGTGGACGGCGAGGTCGGGATGCTCAACCACCATGCGCTCGTCGCGGAAGATGGCGATGCGGGCGATGGCGTGCATGTTTTGCTGGTGCAGGAAGCGGACGAGCTTGGGCACGTCGTGAATATAAATTTTGTGTTCGCCGAGCAGCGGGTGCTCGAAGGGAATGTTGACGCTGCCATCGGAGTCTTTGATGTCGAAGACTACGGCGTTGCCGCCGACTTCACGCCAA
>DATDGM010000058.1:0-34150 GCA_036522075.1 Candidatus Sulfotelmatobacter sp. | reverse complement strand
GCAGGGCGATTCCTCAATTTTGAGCGAGGGATGTCATTAATGCTGCTGTCGAGGCCAGCGTCGTCTTCGGATTTCGTAACAGGAAACAGACCGTCTCATCGTTGCGCCGATACTGGTATATGGTTCTCCTACTCGCGCCCGAGGTTCCTGCAGCGCGACGAAAGGAAGCCGCCACCATGCTGCGATACCTGGCTGTGGTCTCCCTCTTTCTCGCGTCGATTTCGGCAACGGCCCAAATGACGCACGAAGAAACAGTCGTTCGAACTGCCTACGCGAAACTATCCTATGCGATCGGGCAGGGTGCCGTCAGCCAGTTGGCGATGGAAGCTCTCGGCGCCCCCGTTGCGAAGGAATTTATTGGCGCTTCCAGCGATCAACGCGTAGCCGCTCCCCGGCTCGGCTTTATCCTGGGGGATTTCACAATCGGAGATGCCCGCGACATTCTGGATCGCAAGGCAGTCGATCTCATCTCACCCGCAGTCGGGGAAACCCTTCAAGTTATGGGCGGTAGATACAGCTACGTGGAGGCGGGGCGGGAATCACAGTGGTACCGCCCTGAGGCCCGTTGGCAGCCAGCCCCTGTGCTACCGCCAGAAGTCGCGGAAACTACGCTCGAGGGTTTGTACCAACTGCAATGGCACCAGAAGCGGCCAGACAGCGTCTGGCAACGCTACGCGTCATATTCGGTCACAGTGAGCTTCCATGGGAAGAGCCATGGTCCATATAGGGCTCTCTTTATGTTCGGACGCGACGCGCAAGGGAATGAGGTCGTTGAACCGGAGGACGGAACCACCGATGCGACGGGCCTAGCTTCGGCCTTGCACGAGCATCTGTTCGCCGATGCGTTCGTGCTTACCAGACTACGAACTACATCAGTTGTCGCCAACTGGATAAACACAAAACAAACTTCAGCATCCAGCTGCTCCGAGGCTCAAGGGATCTGTTGCGATCTAGTCAAGCTCCAATGTGGTCCCGCTTACGGGGATGTGGCGAAGGCGCTCTCGACGCCCTTGCCTACCGCTGCAACACCGAAAAACCAATGAACCGAGAGAGGAAGGTGGCCATATGACCGATTGAAAAAGGAGAACAGTCGATGCGACGAATATTGTGTTTCCTCTCAATCCTGACGGCCGCGGCGTGGAGCGTAGGCCAGACCTGCTCCAGGTACAACGCCACCGATACTCCCTATCCCTGGACGGTAAACGGCTCCCAGAACCACAATTTCAATACGACTACCACTAAAGCTGATCGTAGCTGCGCAGTTGACTAGCCGCTTGCATGGCCCCGACTCGATTCACAGCCCCTCGGTTCAGTCTGTAGGTTTCGCCCTTGCCGCTCACTTCCACAAGGTCACTCCCATACGAAACAGGAAATGACTTAAGATTTCAATCTTTCTGGCGGGGCCCACGCCCGACGAAAGAATCTCTCGCATCTCCTCCGGCACATATGCTCTCCGCACCGAAGCCACGCCATCCACACGCGAGACTGCGCTGCGCATCAGCGGGAACGCAGAGTAGACCAGAGCCAGGTGCAGAGGGTGGCGCACCAGATCGTTGATCAAAACGGCCACCCGGCTTACTCGCAACGCCTCGCGCGCGAATCGGGCCAATGCATTCGGATCCAGATGATGCGCGAAGAGGTTGCAGCTTACGAGGTCAAAAGCCGAATCGCGGAAGGGAAGTGCGAGGGCATCGGCGGCGATGGCTCCGCTGGATTTTTCCCAGGTGGCCGGAGGCCGGAGAGCCTCAGCGACATCAGGCTTGACTCGACCCGCTTCCGGAAGATGGGACTGAGCCCGATCAAGCAGCTTGATGTTGAGTGTGATGCCTCGCCGCGCCAACCTTTCCTGCACCACGCGAGAAACTTCGCCCGTGCCGGCGGCGACTTCCAGCACTGAAAACTTCCGCAGCCCAGTCGCGTGAGCCACACACTCGATCAGCGCCTGGGTAGTGGCGACTCCGCCGAACCAGCGATTCATGCGGCCCAGGTCACGCAGCGACTCTTGCACGTCTTCCGGTGAACAGGCGTCAGAGTCGAGAAGCTCGGGAGTGTCGACGCGGTTCATTTGTGGAAAGCACTGCTCGGTGATCAGTGATCAGTGGCCAGTGGCCGGCGATCTGACTTCGACAGAAAATGTTGCTCAGTCGCTGGCTACTAACATAACTGACCACTGAGCACCGGCCGCTGACCACTTTTTCTCACACTTCCGCCAGTTCCTCTTCCAGCAGTTGCTTGTTGTACAAGTCAGTGTAGTAGCCGTTTAACGCGAGCAGCTCGTCGTGCGTGCCCAGTTCCACGATGGTGCCGCCATGGAGCACGGCGATGCGGTCAGCGTTGCGCACGGTGGAGACGCGGTGCGAAATGAATATTGTCGTGCGTCCCCGCATCACATCGCGCAGGTGGTTGAGGATTTTGTCTTCGGTATGCGTGTCGACGCTCGAAAGTGCGTCGTCGAGAATCAGAATCTGCGGATTGCGGATCAGGGCGCGGGCAATGGCCGCCCGCTGTTTCTGCCCGCCGGAGAGCGTAATGCCACGCTCCCCGACCAGCGTCTGAAATCCCTCGGGAAAACTATTGATGTCGGCGGCAATGTTCGCGACCTCCGCAGCACTTTCAATCTCCGCATCGGTCGCCGTATCGACGCCCAGCGCGATGTTTTCCCGGATGCGGTCGCTGAACAGAAAAGTTTCCTGGGGAACGAAGCCGATGCTCTTGCGCAGGCTGGCAATCGAGTACTCGCGAATCGGCCGCCCATCGAGGAGAGCCATACCCGGTTCTGCGTCGTAGATGCGCGGGATCAGGCTGACCAGCGTGGTTTTTCCCGAACCCGTCGGTCCGACGATCGCCAGGCTGCTGCCTGCCGGGATTTGCAGATTCAGATCGCGCAACACTTTCTTTCCGTCGGAGCTGACGCCGTTATAGCTGAAGTTGAGTCCGCGAAACTCGATGCCGCCCTCGATCTGCCGGTCGCGCGCCTCGGGCCCATCCTGAATTTCCGGTTGCTCCAGCATGATTTCGTTCAGGCGCCCGAGCGATGCTTTTCCGCGCTGGAAAAGATTGATCACATAGCCGAGCGCAATGACCGGCCAGGTCAGCTGCATCATGTATGTGCTGAAGGCTACGAAATCGCCAACGTCCATCGACCCAGAGAGCGCCAGCGTGGTTTTTGTTCCCAGATACGAAATGAGTTGGACATGGGCCTGCCCCAACAGGACTTCCCGGCCGCCCAGCCACAACACGAGTGCAACCGCGCAACCGAGCATGAGCTCCAGCGTGGGCCACAGCATGCCCATCAGCCGCACCAGTTTCAGACTGCGCCGGATGTACTCCTTATTTTCCTTTTCAAACAAACGAATTTCCGCTTCTTCCTGCACGTAGGCGCGAATCAGCCGTGCGCCCGAAAAGTTTTCCTGAGCGCGGGCAGAAATATCGGAAAACATTGCCTGGATGCTCTCGAAGCGGTCGTGAATCTTCCGGCCAAAATACTGGATCACGATGCTGACCACCGGCAACGGCAGGAAGGTGTAGAACGTGAGCTTGGGGCTGATGGAGATCATGAAGGCCAGCGCCCCGGCCGTTTGTACAAATGTATTGGCCGTGTACATGATGGCCGGCCCCAGCAGGTTGCGCACTGCGCTGAGATCGTTGGTGGCGCGGGCCATGATGTCGCCGGTGCGGTGGCGATGATAGTAGGAGAGCGAAAGGCTTTCGAGATGCTTGAACAAATCGTTGCGCAGGTCGAACTCAATGTCGCGCGAGATGCCGATCACGATCCAGCGCGTCAGGAACTGGAAGATGCCCTTGCTGACGGCGATCGCCAGAATCAGCGCCGGATAGAGCAAGAGCTTGTGGCGGGTGACGCCTCCGCGCAAGTCGTCGACCGCGCGTCCGATCACTAGAGGAAACAGAATCCAGATGCCGTTCGTGAGAAAAACGCAGATCGTGCCCACCGCGTATCCCCAGCGGTAGCGTTTCAGGTAGGGCAGGAGTGGGCGCAGGCTTTTGGGCACCATTGCAAGTCTTGTAGATGAGATTTTAGCAGGCGAGGTTCAGCTTTTCGTGGGGAAGAATAAAGAGCAGGAATAAGCGACGGCAGATCGATATTAAGGATGTGAGACGCTGTGAGATACGATGGTTTGTGGCGCCATGGCTAGCGGCGTTCAGGTTACAGACGTGTCTTCATCGGCGACCCTGGATCCGGCAGTGGCCTGTGCGGCTCTCTGCCGAACAACGACGGGACCGTAGCGAGGTTGCCGAAGGCGATCACGCTCACGGCAACAATCGCCAGGCTCCACGCCGCGAAGAAGAGCCAGCCTGCATCGAGAAGATAAGATTCGCTCCCGGTCATGAGCCCTCCTCATTCAGACATCCAGGTCGCTTGTCGCATGTTAGCGGCGTGAGGAGTCCACGAAAAGCTGATTCTCACGCCGATCCCATGGCGAGCTGCGAACCTAAGCCGCGTTACGGTTGTGCCGGAGCCTCGGGAGCTTCCGGCGTTGCCGCATGCATATGCCGTTGCATACGAGCTTCACGGCGGGCTTGCACTTCCTTCATTTTCGCTTGCTGGTCCGGGTTCAGAACCTGGAACAGCTCCGAGTGAATCCGGGTTTTTTGCACTGCGAGTTCCACCATGGCCTGTGACTGTTGTGCGGCCAGAGTGCGAACCTTGGCCTCGTCGTAGGCGCCCTGCTCATACTGTTTCAGCTGCTGCCGGGTCTGTTGCAGTTGCTGGTAGAGCGGCTTCAGCCCTGGCCGTTCCTTGGCCAGAATGTCTTTCATCTGCGCCTGCTGGGCCTCGCTGAGGTTGAGGTAGCCGGCAAAGAAACCCATGCCCCGGCGCATTCCATAGCGGTGGCTGTGGGCCGGCGGGGCGGACGCCGCATCGGCGGCCTGTGATCGAGCAGCCCCCGTAACCAAGAGCACACACAGGGTGGCAATCATCAAACGAAACCGGACGGTCTTCATACATCGCTCCTTACCGGACGCTCCCCCGGTTCTGTTAAACGCGCTCTGCGTACAGTGATGGAAACACGGCTCAGGGCAAAAAGAGGTAAAGAATCGGTCAACTGGAGTAAAGTTTTGTCAAACCGGAACCAGCCTGGCTAACGGCTGTTCGTGAGCGCAGTCTAAAAATTCCGATTGAAAACTGCCGGTTGAAGGCTCTTTCATTCGATCATTGGTTTTGACAATTCTTTACTACGGTTTCTTCGATCATTGGTGCACAATGAAAGTAAGAATGGATCGGATTCTTGTAATCGATGACGACGTTGAACTCTGCGGCCTGGTGCAGGAGTACCTGCTTGCCGAGGGGTTCTCGGTAGAGTCGGTACATGACGGCGAAAGAGGCCTGCAACGGGCCACGGCGGGCACTTATCTTTTGATAGTCCTGGATGTAATGCTGCCGGGTATCAATGGATTTGAAGTGCTGCGCAGAATCCGCGCCACGTCGCGCCTTCCGGTGCTGCTGCTGACGGCGCGCGGCGAAGATGTTGATCGCATTGTCGGCCTCGAGATCGGCGCCGATGACTATCTTCCCAAGCCCTTTAATCCCCGAGAACTGGTGGCGCGCATACGGGCGATTCTGCGACGCTCGCACAGTGACGGCAAGCCGCTGCCGGATGCCCCAGAGATTCTGCGCGTTGGCGAAGTGGAACTCGATCCCGCAACCCGCACGGTGCGGCGTGACGGCCAGCCCGTCGATCTCACTTCCGTCGAATTCAACTTGCTCGAAGTTTTGCTGCGCGAAGCTGGGCACGTGGTTCCGCGGGAACGGTTGGTTAACGCCGTGCTCAGCCGCAAGTTTTCGCCCTTTGACCGCAGCATCGACATGCACGTGAGCAAGGTGCGCAAAAAGCTGGGAGATACCGATAACGACGAGCACATCAAAACGGTGCGCGGCGTCGGATATATTTTTGCGCGTCCACGCGAGAATGCGCACAGTTCCACCTAAGAGTTCGACATGAAGAGCCTGTTCCTTCGAATTTTTCTATCGTTCTGGCTGTCCATCGCGCTATTCGTCGTGCTGGCAATTCTTGCCGTGGAAGTTTTTCGCCCGCAGCGTAATCCCACGTGGGAATCATTGGCCACCAATACTCTTGCCGATTCCGTTGCAGCCTACGAACAAGGCGGACAGCGCCAGGTGCGGCAATACCTGCAAAGCCTGGAAGCCGCGCAACACGTGCGGATCCATATTTTCGATGAGCAAGGCAACGAGATTTCCGGCCGCGCCGCGCCGGTGTGGCTGGAGCACATCGCCCTCGGCAAACCCGTTCCCGCGCGCGACGGTATCTTTTTTCCCGCTCCGCGCGTGGTGACCGAATCCCGCCTGTCCTCAGACGGCCACCATCGCTATACCATCGCCCTGGCTCTGCCTCAGGGGCCGCGGGTATTTTTTGGTCCGCACGGCTTTCCACTGACCGGCCTGTCGATTCTGGTGCTTTCCTCGGGCCTGGTTTGCTATTTTCTTTCCTGGTATCTGGTAAAGCCGATCGTGCGGTTGCGCGCTGCTACTCGTCAACTCGCCGCCGGAGATCTCTCGGCTCGCGCCGGCGCGCCGGCCATCGTGCGGCGCGACGAAGTGGCGGGCTTAATGCGCGATTTCGATACGATGGCGGAGCGCCTGGAAACGTTGGTGAAAGCGCAATCCCGCCTGCTGAATGACATCTCCCACGAACTGCGCTCGCCCCTGGCCCGGCTGAACGTGGCTCTCGGCCTGGCGCGGCGCCGCTCCGGCTCGGAAAATGACGACATGCTCGAGCGCATCGAGCTGGAAGCCAGCCGGCTGAACGAACTGATCGGCAGAATCCTGACCCTGGCGCGCCTCGAAGATGGCGAACAGGAAGTTCCCCGCACCCCGGTTCCCCTCAACGAACTGGTAATCAACGTTGCCGAGGACGCCGAATTCGAGGCGCAGGCCCGACACTGCCACGTACGGACCGACATTCCGGAAGCAAGCTGGGAAGTGCGCGGAAATTCGTCTTTGCTGCATAGCGCGATCGAAAATGTGGTGCGCAATGCCATCCGCTACACCCACGAGGGCGGCGCGGTCGAACTTCGCCTGCAAAGACGGGAAGGCCCGACCGGGCCCGAAGCCTTGCTGCAGGTGACCGATGGCGGTCCTGGCGTTCCCGAGGACGCGCTCGAAAAGCTATTCGAACCCTTCTATCGCCTGGATGACGCGCGCGGCCGGCTCACCGGCGGCGTGGGACTGGGCTTAGCCATCACCCGGCGCGCGGTCCGCTTTCATGGCGGCAGGGTTGCGGCTTCGAATCGTCACGAAGGCGGACTGCTGGTCGAAATCTATCTGCCTCTGATCCCGGGCGGGAAGCACCCGGAAGTGGCACCGGAACCCGTTCCGGCCAGCCGCGAAGCATAAAACCACCCGATTCGACTCATCCCCGCCCAAGACCGGCATACAACTCCCCAGCGTGGTTTGTGCTCCAATCAGCCGTGGGGTTTGCTCTTCCTGCGCTTTCCTGATAAATAAATGGATTGGGATTTTCTTCCTTTTTAGAGACGATCAGGACCCGCCGGGCAGCTTGCGGCGTTGTACACACAAGAGAAACTGGACCAACAAGAAAACATGGAGATAAACCGAAGTATGTCTAGGAGATGCACCTGGGGGATCGGAGTACTGGTTGGGCTCGCCATAACCGCCCTGTTGGCCTGCAACAGCACGTATAACGCTTCCCTGGATGGTCTGGTGGTCGTTCCCACTTTTGGTTCGGCGGTGATGGAGGCCTTCAGTTTCAACCTCACCAACGGCCATGTTTCCACGGTCAATACCGCTCCTGCAATCGTGGGCCAGCCCACGGCGATGGTACTGGACCCGAGCGGCAGCTACGCCTACGTCACGATTCTCCCGAACGCGCAAGTTTTCCAAACGATCAGCCTGACTTCGATTGCTACCTACAGCATTGGGCCAAACGGCGGATTGTCGACCATCGGAACGCCCCTCACCATGCTTACGATTTGCCCAACCGGGGCAGCGCCGCCGACGTGGACTAGTTGTCCAACTGGTTCCGCAGGGGCCGGCAACCTCAGTCCAGTGGCTTTGACCATGGATTCCGCGGGCAAGTTCCTTTTCGTGGCCGATCAGCAGACTTCCGACTCGTCGGGAAATCTCGTGCCCGGCTCAATCTCCGTATTTTCCATCGGTTCAGGCGGCGCGCTCACCGAAGTGGCGGGCTCTCCCTTCACGGTGCAAACGCTGCTAGCGGGTCCGGTCACGACCCCGAACTTGGTGGGCCTGGCCATCACGCCCACAAAATATCCAGTCTTGAATACGCAAGCGGTGCAGAACGCCGCCTGCGCCTTGTGGCAGCCTCTTCCGGCGTCAACTCCGGAATATCTTTACGTTACCGACGCGAATAACGATGTGGTCTGGGGCTTTACGGTGCAGTCGAGCGGGGCACTGGTGCCGATTTCGAATCCGCTCAGCGGCGTAGTGCTAAGTTTTCCAGCGCAATCGGTGACCACCGGGGTCGCGGTGGATCCCTGCAACCGCTTCGTCTTCGTTACCAACACTCAGTCTAACAACGTGAACGCCTACGCCATCTGCAACCTGACGAGCCCCGGACGGCCGCAGGTCTGCAATTCGAACCAGTACCCGGAAGGTTCGCTGGTCCAGGTCCCAAGTTCGCCTTTCGCGCTCGGTGGCGGAGGCGCCGGTCCGAACGGACCGACAGTTTTGGAGGTCGATCCGCTGGCCAACTTTCTCTACGTCGTCGACCACCTCTCGAACCAGCTTTCCTGTTTTCGCATCAGCGGCGACACGGGCAGCCTCGCGCCCCTCAGCACAGCAGCCGTCGCCACCGGAATTAATCCCACGGCGATTGCGATCCGGGCCGATGACAACTGGGTGTTTGTGGTCAACAATGATGTTTTGAACGGGACCGGTTCCGTGTCGCAGTATGAACTCTCGCCCGCCACAGGCGTCCTTTCTCCGTTCGGCAGCGGCATCTCCACCGACAACTATCCCACCGCAGTGGTGGTGAAATAAGCCCGGGTTTGTGATTTTGTCATCACGAGCGAAGGGTGACCGTGAGCGAAGCGAACGGACCACACTTCGCTCAGCACGACAGGGCTTCTCCCTTTCTCTCGCACACCAACGCGGTCCCTACGTAGGCACTTTCAAAATCAAGTACCCGCCCACCAGGCTGAAGATCAAGTCCGGAAACCACGCCGCCAGAGCGGGCGGCAATTGGCTGAGGTCGCCCATGGCCTCGAACAGCCGCGACACCACGGTATAAAAAACTGCGATCCCTACCGCGACGGCCACTCCCGTGACCGCTCCTTTCTTCCCCGACGACAATGAGAAAGGAACGGCCAGCACCGCCATCACTAGCGTGATCACTGGATACGAAAGTTTCTTCTGCAGTTGCACCCGCAGGCGCACCACGTCAAACCCGCTCTGCTGCAGATCGCGAATGTAGCGGCGCAACTCTTCGTAATTCATCTCCGTATATTGCTTCACTTCTTTCTTGAAGTAAGCCGGAGTCTCGCCCAGTTCAGGAAAAGTTGAGACATCGAACACGCGATAGCCAGCCATCGCGGAAACCCGCAGCGACCGCTCCCAGCCATTTTCATAAACCCAACGGTTCATGCTGTCGGCCCAGTGGGCGCGTTCGGCGTGGATGCGGCGCGTAATGGTAAAGCTGGCAGGATCGAGCTGAAAAATCGTGATGTTGCCAAACTGGTTCCGGTCGGCGTCGAAGAACTGGTAGTAATAAATGTCGTTGCTCTGGCCAAAAATCCACTTGCGATCCGGGCGCAGATAAGTCTGCGGAGGTTTGCCTTTGATTTGGTTATGCAACGCCTCCTGCCGCTTGTTGGTATGGGGCAGATAAAATTGATCGGCGAAGAATAACCCCACTGACACCATTGCCGCCATCACCAGCACCGGAGCCACCAGCCGGTAGACGCTGACTCCAGTCGCCTTCACTGCCGTGACCTCATTCGAACGCTGCATGATGCCAAAGGTGACCAGCACGGCCAGCAGCATGATGAGAGGCGCCACCGTGTAGAGCAGATACGGCGCCACGTTCAGCAGATATTCCGCCACCACGATCGCCGGAATCTGGTTGTGCAGGATATCTCCCAGCAGCTCGAACAGAGTAAACACCAGCAGCAAAACCAGAAACGCCGCCAGGATCATCCCGAGGTAAACGAAGAAATCGCGCAGCACCGAATCGTCCAGCAGCCTGGGAAAGCTAGCCCGGAAGACCCGCCGGCGGGTCGATGCGCGTTCAAAGGCCGTTTCCTTTCGAGGCCACAGCCGTTTACCGCGCAGGGGTTCCATTGGCTTGGACGAAAAGCGCAACGACCCCAGTTCAAACGGACGCTTGTCGGCCCGCCACAGCAAAAACACTCCGCCCGCCAGAAACACCAGGTCGGCCAGCCACGCACCAAACCCGGGCGAAACTCTGCCTTGCTTCGCCAAAGAAACGCCAATGAGCGAGACAAAGTAATAGCCAAATACCAGCGCGATGGTCAGCACGAATCCGCCTGATTTCCCGCTCTTCTTCGACGAGAGCCCCAGCGGAATCCCCACCAGCGCCAGCACGAGACACGCGGTGGGCAAAGCAAAACGCCGCTGCAGTTCGATGCTGTACCAACGCGACACCGCGGTATCCCCATGCTGCGACTGCGCCGCCAGCGCGCGAGTGCTGATCATCCCCACCGGAACAGGCTCGTCGGCCTTGCTCTCGGAAGACGGCAATTCGATCGGAATGTCCATCTGCTGAAAAGTCGAAATCTGGTAACGGCCCGCCTGCCTCGGATCGGTTTCGTGCGTTGACCCATCGCGCAGGTGCAGGTGCAGGCGGTCCGGTCCCTCGCTTACGACAATGCCTTCCTTGGCCAGCGTCACACCGGGATTGGACGAGTCCGACGTATCCGCCAGAAAAACTCCCTTCCACACCGCCGCGCCCTGCGCGCTATGCACATCCTGCACATAGAGAACTTTTCCCGGGAAACCCTCGTAGAAAACCCTTGGCTGAATTTCAAACGAAACCTGCGACCCCTTCAACTGATCTTCCAACCGCAGCAGCGCCGCCTGCGAGTATGGAGCGAGATAAATTCCGTTGGCCAATGCCAGCAGCCACGCGACAAACACAAAAATCGCCAGCGCCCGCAGAAAACTCCATATACTCATTCCGCTGGCCCGCATCGCGGTAATTTCGCTGTCGGCTGCGAGCCGGCTAAGGCCAATCAAAATCCCCACCAGCACGCTCATCGGGATGGTGTAGGTGAGAGCAATAGGAACGGTGTAAAGGAAAATTTCTGCGACGCTCGGCAGCGGAGCGCTGGCCCGAACCACGAGTTCAAGAATGCGCCCCAGGTCGCGCGTAAAAAGGACAAACGTAAAGATCGCCGCCCCGATCAGGGCATGCGCCGTCACTTCGCGCAGAATATAGCGGGTAAGAATCCGCATAGCAGACGCAGAGACGCGCTTCAGCCGAGCATAGCACGGAGCGGGTTGAAGAGGCGCCGCGGGCGAGACGAGGCTGTTAGGCCGCCCGCCGCAGACAGCCCCCCGCCACGGCTCGCGAGGTGTGGCCTGGCGGAGACGGCTGCGTGCGGCTCGCCCCTGGCTGCAGTCTTCTACGGTAATTGATTCAGATAACAGGCACCGCTCGTAGTCTGTGCCGGCGCCGTGGGCGGCGTCATCCATGGCGGGACATCGAAGTCGAAGAATTCGGTCATGTTTTTCTGGGCCGCATCGCGCTTGGTTAACGCCTTCAGGTGGAATCGGATTTCAATCAGCTTCAGAATTGCAGTCGTGTCCATGACGGTGTGGGAAACGTAGTGTTTCCTGGCATAAGGGGACACGACGATCAGAGGCAAGCGGTAACCGGTGTAAGTGAAGTCGCAATCAGGTCCGGTGGTGGTCGTGCAGACGTCGCCGGTCATCAAGTCCCGCGGCTTGATGCCATCCGGACTGATGGCGGGCTGGGGGGCCACGTGGTCATAAAGGCCTCCGAACTCGTCGTAGGTCAGGAGGAAGGCGGAATCTTTCCAGGAGACGCTGTTCATCAGGGCATTGACGAGCGACGATACATAGTTTGCGCCGAGCTGGATGTCAATAGGGTTTTGATCCGAATCGGAGCCGTGCTCATCGAGGCCGGCATCCGACGCAGGTTCGATCTGAGCCACCTGGGGCAGCGTCCCATTCTGCACGTCGCTGAAATATTGGCTCATCGTGGCCAGGTTATCGGGATAGTCGGTAGGAATGGATTGTCCCCACTGAAAATTCTGAACGTAACTCAATGACAGCAGACATTCTGGCGTGGGGTCCGACGAACAGGGCGTGTTGTCGGTGTTGACATAAATCTTCCACGTGACTCCCGCCGCCTGCAATTGTTGGAAAATTGTGGTCGCGGTGAGCCGCGACTGATCGCCGCTGTCGGTGCCGATCGGGTAGACGTCTCCCTGTGAGGTAGCGGCGATCAGGTATTCACGATTCGGGGCCGTGCGCGTCATGACGGGCGAAAACCATCGGTCGGATGTGCTGAACTGCGACGCCATGTAGTAGTAGTAGTTGAGGTCGGTATTGTCGTAATAGCCTATGGAACGAATGCCATTCGTATCGTAAAAGGGAGGGTTGTTGTTGCGCGCGTCGTGGGCGTTGGTAAAGACGAAGCCGTCCAGAGTCGCCGTTGGGGAATAATTGTTGGTCAGGTCCCAATCGATATGGCTTTCGTTCCAGGAAGGGCTCGGGTTTTCAATACACTGCGTAAGCAGATGGTAAGAGGCGACTTGGGGACTGTTGCTGTTTTCAGTGCAGTCGCTAGGTGGCGGAAAAGCGGGATCGCAACCTGGATTCGTGGGCGACGGTCCATAGAGCGGAGCCAGGCCTGACATGGGATTGAATTGGGGCAAGCCATCAAAGGAGCGATCGGCAAAGCCATTGGCTTTCCAATAGGAGCGCAGCGCGCCGAAATAGTGATCGAGGCTGCGATTCTCCTGCGCCATGAAGATGATGTGATTCAGAACTGTGACGGTTTGACGGACGTTGAAGGTTGCCGCGGCTGACGCATTAGCCGCCATCGTCAGCCTGCAGCTTCCGGTGCCTTTGCACCCGCCGGACCAGCCAGCGAAGAACGCTCCCCTGGCGGGGACTGCGGTGAGTTTAACGATAGTTCCCGAGCTAAAAGACGCATCGCATGTAGGAGCGCAACGGATGCCCGCGGGGCTGCTGGTGACGGTGCCGCCGGCGGCGCCAACCAACTGTACGGTTACTTGATAACTGGTTGCCGGCGTGGAGGCTTCAACCGCTTGCTGGGCTGATGCGCGCGCACCCGAGAGAACCGTCGCTAGGAGTAGGGCGACAAGAGCGTGAGCGCAAGGCCATGTCAAAGGCCGACCTCCGGCGACATTCAGGAAAATCACCGATCTTTGATGGCGGGCCCGCAGGATCCGGTTGGTTGGGAAATGGGGTTGGACCTTAACTTAAGCTGCCTTGAAGAAGAGCGCGGCCAGCGGGGGCAGAGTCAGCTTCAGCGAGAAGGGGCGCCCGTGCGTCGGGATCGCCTCGGCCTGGATTCCGCCGAGGTTGCCGAGGCCGCTGCCGGCGTATTCTCGCGCATCGCTGTTCAGCAGTTCGCGCCAGAATCCGCCATGCGGAACGCCCACGCGGTACCCCTCCCGCGGCACGGGAGTAAAGTTGCATACAACTAATATCGTATCCCGCGCAGCGGAACTCTTGCGCAAGAGGGAAATTGTGCTGGCGCCGTTGTCGTTGCAATCCACCCACTCGAAACCGGTTGGATCATTATCCAGCACATGCAGCGCCGGTTCGCTGCGGTAGAGCCGATTCAGTTGTTCCATCCAGGCCTGCACGCCGTGATGGACCGGATATTGCACCACATCCCACTCTAAACTCGAATCGTGCCCCCACTCGCGCACCTGGCCAAACTCGCAACCCATGAATAGCAACTTCTTGCCCGGCTGCGCATACATGTAAGCAAACAGCAGGCGCAGATTGGCAAAGCGCTGCCACTCGTCCCCCGGCATTTTGCCAATCAGCGATCCCTTGCCATGCACCACTTCATCGTGCGAAATCGGCAATACGAAATTTTCATGAAACGAATACAGCATGCGGAAGGTCAGCTTGTTGTGGTGATACTTGCGATGGATCGGATCGTTGCGGAAGTATTCCAGGGTGTCGTGCATCCAGCCCATGTCCCACTTGAGGCCGAAGCCCAGTCCGCCGACATAAACCGGTTTAGAAACCATGGGCCATGAGGTGGATTCTTCCGCCGTGGTCTGAACATCCGGATGCTCTTTGTACACTTCCTGATTAAACCGCCGCAGAAAATCGATGGCGTCCAAGTTTTCGCGACCGCCGAATTTGTTGGGAATCCACTCGCCCGGCTTGCGCGAATAATCCAGATATAGCATCGATGCGACCGCATCCACGCGCAAGCCATCGACGTGATACTTGTCGAGCCAGAACATGGCGCTAGACATCAGAAAGCTGCGAACCTCCGCCCGGCCATAATTGAAAATGTAGGTCTTCCAGTCGGGATGAAACCCCTGCCGCGCATCGGCATGCTCATAGAGATGAGTCCCGTCGAAGTAAGCCAATCCGTGACCGTCAGAAGGGAAGTGCGACGGCACCCAATCCAGTATCACGCCGATGCCGTGCTGATGCAGATAGTCCACCAGATACATGAAGTCCTGCGGCGTGCCATAACGCGCGGTGGGCGCGAAATACCCGGTGGTCTGATATCCCCAGGAGCCATAAAAGGGATGCTCCATCACCGGCAGGAATTCCACATGCGTGAATCCCATCCGGCCTACATATTCGGCGAGGCGCGGCGCGGTCTCGCGATAAGTGAGCGGCCGATTGTGCTCCTCCGGCACGCGCATCCACGAGCCCAGATGCACTTCATAAATCGCCTGTGGCGCCCTCAGCGAGTTGCGCTCGCCGCGCTTCCGCATCCAATCGCCATCGCCCCATTTGTAACCCAGATCCCATACTACGGAAGCCGTCCGCGGCGGTTTCTCATGCAGCAGGCCGACCGGATCGGCCTTGTCAACCTTGTATCCGCCGCTCTGCGACTCGATATGAAATTTGTAGAGCGCACCTTGAGTCACACCTGCGATGAAACCTTCCCAGATTCCCGACGACCCGCGCGGCTCCAGCGGATGCGCCTTGGGGTCCCACGAATTAAAACTGCCCACCACCGAAACCGACCGCGCATTCGGCGCCCACACGCTGAACACCGCTCCTGCCACGCCGTTATGCGTGACCAGATGCGCTCCCATCTTTTCCTGGATGCGATAGTTGCTGCCTTCGTTAAAAAGGTAGAGGTCCTGGTCGGAAAGAAGCTGAGGAGAAGAAGTGGTTGTTTCAGGGCTCATCGTCTTGCCAAGTTCACGCGTCACTAGTGTACCGGAAACGGTTATGCGCGAGCGCCCATGCCCAAGTAAGCCGAGAATTGGGCGCTCTGGATGTTCTTAAACCTGGCAACAGCTCATGTGGGGACGGCCGCCCTGGTCTGTCCAGCGGCCCGGATATATCGGGCCGCAGCGCCTTTGCGATCGATACTTACCGAACCAGCCCCATGCTATCCTGACTTCTCGCCATGCCCGCTCTGCGCGTCATCCTGCTCTGGCATCAGCACCAGCCGTTCTACAAAGACCTGGTCTCCGGTGAATACCGGCTGCCCTGGGTCCGCCTGCACGCTCTCAAAGATTATTACGGCATGGTCAAGCTGCTCGACGAATTTCCCAATGTTCACCAGAACTTCAACCTCGTGCCTTCGCTGATGGTTCAGATTCAGGACTATGCCTCGGGCACAGCCCAGGACCCCTTTCTCAGCGTAGCTGCCAAGCCGGCCAAAGACCTTTCGGTAGCGGAGCGCCGCTTCGCCCTGCAATATCTTTTTCAGGCGAACCCTCAAAACTTGATCGGGCGTTATCCCCGCTACCGCGAACTCTGGGAGCGCTTCCGCGAGCACGACGACTCCGCCGAGCGGGCAGAACGCTACTTCCAGCCCCCGGATTTTACCGACCTGCAAGTCCTATCTCAGCTGGCCTGGTTCGACGAGTTTTTCCTTGAAGAGAAAGATATAGCCGCGCTGGTCGCCAAGGGCCATCACTATTCCCTCGACGACCAGACCTTCGTGATGGCTCGCCAAAGAGAACTGATGGCCAAGGTTCTGCCCGCCCACGCCGCGGCCGCCCAAAAAGGCTCAATAGAAATCTCCACGTCGCCGTTTTACCACCCCATACTTCCGTTAGTTTGCGACACGAACGCAGGGGCCGTATCTTCACCCGGACTGCCGTTGCCCCAGAATCGTTTTCGCCATCCTGAAGACTCCCGCGACCAGATTGTCCGCGGCCTCGATCTCCATCAGCAGGTTTTCGGTATCCGCCCCAAAGGAATGTGGCCATCGGAAGGCAGCGTCTCCGAGGAAGCCCTGGCTATCGCTCATAAAGTCGGCATCGAATGGATGGCCACCGACGAAGGCGTGCTGGGGCGCAGCACCGGAGTTTCTTTCCATCGCGACGCTAACGGCCGCTTGCCCGCGCATCTTGCCGAAAAGCTCTACAACATTCATCGCTACGAAAATGCCGCGGCCACCATGAACCTGGTTTTTCGCGATCACACCATCTCTGACCTGATCGGCTTCGTCTACTCAGGCATGCCCCCGGCCGATGCCGCTCGCCACCTGATCGACAACATCAAAGAAGCCGCGAAACCGGTGCTTGCCCAGGGCCGCGACGCCGTTGTCTCCATCATTCTCGACGGCGAAAATGCCTGGGAATACTATCCCAGGTCCGGACGCGAATTTCTGCGCCGCTTTTACGACGGCCTGCAGCGCGAGCCGGGCGTAGAAGCCGTCACCATCTCAGAAGCCATCGCGCGCCACAAAGATTTCAACCGCCTGACGTCGCTCGTCCCTGGCTCCTGGATCAACGCCAACTTCAACGTCTGGATCGGCGCCCCCGAAGATAACCGCGCCTGGGACTATCTCTACAACGCCCGTGAACTCTACGCTCAAAGCGCCGCCCGCGCTACCGACCCCCAGCGCAAGCTCGCCTTCGACGAAATCCTGATCGCCGAGGGCAGCGACTGGAACTGGTGGTACGGCCCTGAACATCATTCCGCCAACGACCGCGATTTCGACGAACTCTACCGCACTCATCTTTCCAACATTTATCAGGCGCTCGGCGCCACGCCGCCCGATTACTTGTCGCAGCCCATCACGGGCGTCGAGGTACGCCCCGCTTTCATTCCGCAGACGGCCTACATCCATCCCCGCATCGCCGGCGATAAGGTGCGCTATTTCGAATGGATGGGCTCGGCCATCTACACCGCCGACCACCGCGCCGGTTCGATGCACGGCAAGCAATTCCTGCTCGACGCGGTTTATGCCGGCATCGATTCCACGCACGTCTACGGCCGCCTGGATTTTATCGGCGACCCGCCGAAAACAGATTTCGATCTTGTCGTCAACCTGGAATCCTGGGCAGCCGGCGAATCCCGCGCGCGCCGGGCTCTGCGTGTCGAGGCCGCAGTCCACCAGGGCCGCATCCGTGACTGGAATGTGAAAAGTGGCGCGCAAAACGGCACCCAGGGCGGAATCCAATCCGGCACCGAAGAAAAAATCCTGGCCTCATTCGTCAATCCTGACGACGGCGCCAGGCTGGCTTTGCTCCGCAACTTCGAATTCAAGTTGCCCTTGGCCTGGCTGCTCGCAAACCCGGCGGCAGAAGCAGCCGGAACGCCATCGAGCGCCCCCAAGCCACCCACGCCCCTCGCGGCCACCACCAAACTCCGCCTGCGCTTCAGCCTGTGGCAAAACCGTCTCCCCGTAGACGCGCTGCCGTTAGAAGGATGGATCGAACTGCAAGTGCTGAGTGAAGGCGACCTGCTGTATTTAGTAGGATAGCTCTGTCTGGAGACAGCCGCCCTCGGCTGTCCAGTCGAGCGAAGCTCGACAACCTACTGCCCGCGATCCAGGCAAATTAGAAAATTGAAAAGGTCGAGCCTACTTGCTGCCCCCATTCGCCGCCGGAGCAAGCGCCGTCGTCCCCAAAGTCAGTGGACGGTTCAGTTCCAGGGTTAGCTCTGTCCCAGCCGGCAGAATTGCCGAGCGATGCTTCGCTAGCCAGTGCGTAGTGGTCGCGGTCGCGGCCACAGCCCCGCCCACGACCAGGCCCACCGGACCACCCGCCAACCCGCCAATCAGCATTCCCCCCGCCGTGCCCGCGCCGGTTTCAATCTTGTCGCTCTTGTCGAATCCTGATCCCTTGAACCGGCCTTCGGTGTCCACGTCCGATCCGCGCCCCAGGTTGGTATCCACCAGCGTCGCATCCAGAAAATAACGCTGGCCCGTCGGAAAGATCACCGCCTCGGGCAGAATCGCAATGGAAGGCTTGCCCGAAATCCGACGCGGCTCGCTCACCTTGGTCACGCGCCCTTCCACGACAGCTCCCGCTGGAATTACAACCTTGCCGCTGACCATCACCGGCTGGCTCAACTCGCCTCGAAACGGATCTCCCGGCCGATTGCTGAACGTCGCCAAAGTCGTATCCAGCTTCACCATCAAAGCCGTGCCCGCCGGAACTGCTGAATTCGTCTGCGCCGCGGCCATCGCCGCCAGCAGCATGGTACAAGCCAAGATCATCGATTTCCTCATCGCGCCCTCCATCCCAGTCTATTCTTCGAACTCTAGCCCACCGCGAAAGGGTAAACAACCTACCAAGAGAACAGGGAACCATTAGAGATAAGTCCCATTACTAGGCCTTGGTCGAAGCGCTTTTCTAAGCGCTCTCCGCGGTTAAGAGCTCTTCGGTCAACATATTGAGAAAGTACGAATGCCAATGCCAACCATACCCGCGAACACGCCTCGCTAGATTTTCATCGCGAAAAGCGCTCCCTGTTCGCCCTCCCACATTCTCTTAATCTTCGATCCGCTATAATCAGTGTTCTCGCAAAACATGCAGGGGCAAGACCGATTACAGGCACCGGCACTTCACAGGAACCCGGACGGCCCGAAACAGTTGCATCCCCACTGCTCAAAGATTACCCAGAAGCTAGCAGCCAGAAGCTAGTAGCTGAAAGCTTAAAGTCCAAACCACAAAGGAAAGTGACCCATCCATGTCGAACATTGCAGCCATTCACGCACGAGAAGTTCTCGATTCCCGCGGCAATCCTACAGTAGAAGCAGAAGTGTTCCTGGCCGACGGCTCCATGGGCCGCGCCATCGTTCCCAGCGGCGCCTCCACCGGCGAGCATGAAGCCGTCTAGCTCCGCGACGCCGACGCCAACCGTTTCCAGGGCAAAGGCGTGCTCAAAGCCGTGGAAAACGTGAACAGCGAAATCGCCGAAGCCCTCGCCAACTGGGACGCCTTCGACCAGCGCGGCCTCGACCGTGCCATGATCGAACTCGACGAGACCGAGAACAAAGCCCGCCTGGGCGCGAACGCAATCCTTGCCGTTTCCATGGCAGCCGCCCGCGCCTCCGCTCTGTGCCTCGATATGCCGCTCTACCGTTATCTCGGCGGCGCCGGCGCCAACACCCTGCCCACGCCCATGATGAATATCCTCAACGGCGGCGCCCACGCCGACAGCAACGTCGACTTTCAGGAATTCATGGTGATGCCCGTCGGAGCTCCTTCTTTTTCAGAAGCTTTACGCTGGGGAGTTGAAGTGTTTCATACGCTTAAAGGCGTGCTGAAAAAGCGTGGCTATAACACCGCCGTTGGCGACGAAGGCGGCTTCGCCCCTTCCGTCAAGTCCAATCAGGAGGCTATTGAAGTAGTACTTGAAGCCATTACCAAAGCCGGCTACAAGCCCGGACAGGAAATCGCCATCGCCCTCGACCCCGCCGCCAGCGAGTTCTATCAGGATGGCAAATACGTCTTCAAGAAGTCCGACAAGTCCACCAAGAGTTCTGACGACATGGTGAGATTCTGGGCAAAGTGGGCGCAGGACTATCCCATCGTCTCGCTCGAAGACGGCCTTGCGGAGAACGACTGGGAGGGTTGGCAGAACCTCACCAAAGAATTAGGCGGCAAGATTCAACTGGTCGGCGACGACCTGTTCGTCACCAACGTTCAGTTCCTGCAAGAGGGTATCGACAAGAATGTTGCCAACTCGATTCTGATCAAAGTTAATCAGATCGGAACGGTGAGCGAAACTTTGGACGCCATCGACCTGGCCCGGCGCAACGGATATACCTCAATCATCTCGCATCGCAGCGGCGAAACCGAAGACACTTTTATCGCCGATCTCGCGGTCGCCACCGGCGCCGGCCAAATCAAAACCGGATCCGCCAGCCGCACCGACCGCGTCGCCAAATACAACCAGCTCCTCCGCATCGAGGAAGAGCTGGGCCCGACAGCAAGATTTTTGGGCCTGAAGGCGTTGAATTATCGAGGGTAGGCTAGCACCGGCAGTCGAAGTCAAAAGGGAATGAAGTCAAAACGAATTTAGATGTTGGCGGGACAGGCAGAGCGCGTATAAACTTCTCTCCCGTTCCGCCACCACGAACGCCTTTTCGGCGGATTCAAAATACGGCCTCGGAGAAAATCCCATGAGCGAAGTCGGGGACATCATGGAAATCTGCGCTTACATCGCAGAATTCGGAATTGCGATCAAGGAGATGCGCGATTACGCCGGAAAAGAGAACCTGGCGCCGAACCGGTATTTCATTGAAAACGGAATCGATCTTACCCCCAGCCCAAAGACCCAAAAAAACCTGTTCAAACGCAAGCTGAAAGGTTTTGCCAGCATCGGCGTCTCGGCTCTGGGCACAATCCAGCACGCCGCCACCACCGGCGTGGGCGTCCCGGTTAATTTAATCGACATCGGGAAGCAAGCCTCGGCAGTCGGCAGCACCACGATTCACCTCGTTCGCCTGCGCGATATGGCGAAAAAAGTCCGGGACGGCGGCTCGCTGGCTCGCCACATCAATTTTCTGTGTGAGGTCAAGGCCGTGAAGCTGGCTGCGCGTGGCGCGGCGCTGGGCCTCGCTTGTGTTCCCGTGCCTGGCGTTTCTCTCCTCAGCATACCCCTATTGATAGCCCGCAAAGGCTACGACGTCTACCGGCACGCGGTGATGATCGATACGTCGATGAAACTGCACTGGCAAGCCTACCGTGAGCTCAAGTTGCTGGGCGCGCATGGCGCCATCGGCGGTGCTGGCGGGTCGGGACCAGCCCTTCGCATCATACGGGAACTCACAGGCCTGGGGATAGGTGACCTGCACTCTGCCAAGACTTACAACGAGATCCTGCTTGAACCCGGCGGTCATCACGTCATTCTCTACAAGTTGAAGCAGTCTTGATGATGGCACGATGAGGATGTAGGAAGATGTAGGAAGATGTAGGAAGAAGAAAGAGCCCTTAACTAACCCCCGGCTCGGGCGCCGCCCTCACTCCGCCGAGATCGGCTGACGCACGCCTTCAATCATCATCCGGATCCGCTTGCGGCGTGTTGTCGTTGATAAAATGCTCCGCGCTCATGGGCGCGGCGATCGTCTGAAACCGTAGCGGCGTCTGGCTGAAGTTGAAGCAGTCGGAAAGATCGTCGGCATGCGCATCGGCGTAGCCCAGTGACGGCAGGCCGAAAGTCTCCTCTATGAAGTTAAGAATGCTGCCGAAGTCGTGATTGACGTGAGAGATGTAGCTGGCCTTGGCGTAAGGTGATACTACGATCAAGGGCACCCGGAATCCATAGACGTACCCCGATCCCCAACTGCTGCCGTCAGTAATCACTTTTGGCGGAGGCACGTGGTCATACCATCCGCCCCAATCGTCCCACGCGATAATGATGGCCGTATCCGACCAGTAGGCACTGCTGCCGATGGCGTTCACGATGGACGCGACCCACGACGGCCCGCCCGTCCATGTCGGAGAAGTCGCATGATCGGAGTTCTGGCCCGCTGGAATCACCCAGCTCACACCCGCAAGTTGATCGTTCGCGATGTCGTTGAGCACCTGTTTCGGCGGGATGATCACATTGTTCCAGTCGTTCCCCGTGCAAACCAGTTGACCATTTTGCGTCTGCGCCTGGCAGATGTGCTGGATGGCATTAGGGCCAGTCCAAATCGAGATGGGAGACGGCGTGTAGTAACGCCACGACACACCCCGGGCATCGAGTTCGTCGGAGAGCGTGGGGTGTTCGAAACAGGGGTACATCGAACCGGCCTCATTGCCATTCGGGTCGATCAGGGAAACGGTTGCTCCCGCGGGGGCGGCGCAGCCCGTGCCCCTTTGTGTATTCTCGGCCGCGAACAGGTTGCTGGTCGCCGTGGGGGCCGACGTTCCGGCAAGAATGAACTGATGCGCCGGGAAGCTCGGTCCCTCGTTGGTCTGAAACATGCGATCGCCGAAGGTGTACTGCTCGGCCAGCTGGAAATAGGGCCCGACATCCGAGGCCTGCACATACATGAACTGTGCGTTTGCGGGGCAACTGGTGCCGTAGCAGGAGACCTGGACCTTGTCGGCGCCATCCATTTTTCCCCCATCGTACATCGCCTCAAACGATGGATGCGTGTGCCCCAGATCGTAATCCACGCCCAGCGACTCGGGCGTCAGCGGGATGGTTTGGCCTGAAGAGTTGACCCCGCTGCTGGCAATGTCTGCGCCATTTGCGATCAGCACCGGATCATGAAACAGATTGTCGGGAGTGCGGTTCTCCTGGAAGATGACCACCACATGTTTAATTGTTCCTGGCGGTGGGGGCGGCGGTGGCGGAGGGACGATGACGGACGATTTGCTGCCGCCGCACCCGTTCATACCGAGCAAAAGAGCGCTGGCGGAAAGCTGCAATGCTGCGAGACAAAGGAAAGCGATTCGGCCCGTGCGCAATGATCTCCCCTGTGGCGGCGTATTTGGTTGAGATGCCCTTACCTGAGCGCCGGATGCCCTATCCCAGCAAAGATTTCCACTAGGCTGCACAAACCTGCGCTGGGTCCCAATCACGCCGACGACACTTTCGCTCGTCGATCTGGATTGCCAGTGTAATCGCAAGGCGCGGGCAGCGGCTAGCAACCGTTTCACTATACTGCCTCAACTGCTTTCAGTGACTTGCCCGCGCCATAGCATGTTTTCCAGACAGTATGGGCGATATGAGCCAGGTTCCATCCTCAGCGATGAATCCGCTGACCTCGGGCGAGGCCAAAAAGCGCGCCGGGCTGGACTTCCGCGTCTATCAGGAACTGTATATCTTCGGCAACGAGGCGCATCGTCACCATTGAAGACGCGGCGGAATTACAGTTGGTAACGCCATGTGCCTTACATCGGAATTGGCAATAGCGACGTTACCCCGTAGCGCCCCGCCGACGGGGAAACATCTCGCCGATACGTTTGATCTCCGCTCCCACCCCGCGCAGCTTTTCCTCAATATTCTCGTACCCACGGTCAAGGTGATACACGCGGTCAATGATGGTCTCGCCATCCGCCACCAGCGCGGCCAGCACCAGCGACGCCGAAGCCCGCAGGTCCGAAGCCAACACGGCCGCTGCGCTCAGCGGACTCTTGCCCTGCACCACCGCCCTCCGCCCTTCAATCTTGATGTTCGCGCCCATGCGCACCAATTCCTGCGCATGCATGAAGCGGTTCTCGAAAATGTTTTCCGTTATTACAGACGTGCCCTCCGCTTGCGTCGCCAGCGCCATAAATTGCGCCTGGCAATCGGTCGGGAAGCCAGGATATTCCTCGGTCGTCATATCCGCGGCAGTAAAAGGATTGTCCCCCATCACCCGCACCGACTCGCCGTTGCTTTTCGTCTTCACACCAACTTCCTTCAACTTGTCGAGCACCGCCCCCAAGTGCTTCGGATCGCATCCGGAAACGTTCAGATCGCCGCCCGTCATCGCGCCCGCAATAATGAACGTCCCCGCCTCAATGCGGTCGGGAATAATGCGATGCTTCGCCCCGCCCAGCTTGCTCACGCCGGTCACGCGAATGGTCGACGTGCCCGCGCCCTCAATCTTCGCTCCCATTTTATTGAGCAGATCGGCAAGATCGGCCACTTCCGGCTCGCGCGCGCAATTCAGCATCACGGTCTCGCCCTCCGCCAGAGTCGCAGCCATCAGCAAGTCTTCCGTGCCAGTCACGGTGATCTTGTCGAAAACAATTTCCGCGCCCTTGAGCCGTGTGGCATTCGCTTCCACGTAGCCATGATCCTGCGTGATCTTCGCACCCAGCCGTTCCAGTCCTTTGATGTGCAGGTCAATCGGCCGCGACCCAATCGCGCACCCGCCAGGCAACGAAACCCGCGCGTGTCCGCAGCGCGCCACCAGCGGTCCCAACACTAGCGTGGAAGCCCGCATGGTCTTCACCAATTCATAGCTCGCTTCCGGCGCCGCCAGCGTCTTGCAATGAATCGTAGTGCGATGCTGCGCCCGGCCATAGCCCAGTTCCACTTCCGCGCCCATCGCCGCCAGCAGGTTGCGCGTGGTCTGAATGTCGCGCACCTGCGGAACATTTTCGAGAATTACAGGTTCGTCGGTGAGCAGCGCCGCAGCCATGCAGGGTAGCGCCGCGTTCTTAGCTCCGCTCACGCGGATCGTTCCCAGCAGCGGCTCTCCACCGCGAATTACAAGTTTATCCATGGTCGTATGAGTCCCGGGTCTTCAGTCTTGGATTACAAAACTTTCGGCAGTGCTGCAATTTGATTCATTTGGTGCCATCCTGAGCATAGCCGCTTTTCAGCGGAGCGAAGAGCCTGCCCTGAGGCGACGCCGAAGGGATCTCCCTCTTGACCAGCCTGGCGCGTACGCCAAACCGCACCGCCGCCGACCTTTCATTCTAGCGGCAACAGCCGGCAATTGTGGTTAATCGGGAGGGCACGGCCTACCAGGGATTGTATGGTCTCTGCAACCGGTTCCTAATCTGTGGCCCGCTCCCGACTGCCCTCGCTCTCCGGCGTTCGCCCAGGAGCGTTGCTTGCCCCAAATCCCTAGTTAGTTACCTTACTTCGGTAACTGGAAAACCCTTCCGATCAGTGACAACATTCCTGAAGAGATGCCTCCCCCCGGGAGACAAAAGATGCGCAGTAGGGTTTTTGCGGCAGTGTGTCGTGTTCTGGTGGCAGCGGTAATCCCCGGAATGGCGTTTGCCCAAGCAGGTGGAGCGTTGGGGAACGGTATCAGCGCGCGCGCTACGGCGTTAGGCGGCGCAACAGTGGCTTCAGCCGATGGCCCGCTGGAAGCGATGCAGGGCAATCCAGCCGAATTGACCAGTCTGAAGGGACGCTCGCTCGACCTCAGCGTCACCAGCCTGTTTGCCAGCGGCAATTTCACGAATTCCGTTTCGAATGACGGCACTATCGATAGCAGCGCCGGCACTCTGCCTTATGGTGCATTTGGCATGCGCCTCGGGTCGCGTCTCGTCCTGGGACTCTCCGCCGCCCCCGATACCCTGATGAAGGCCAACTGGACTTATCTGGATCCTCCGGGAACCGGCGGCGCCAGCTACGGATTGCAGCAAAATCGGTCGACGATTCTTGCGCTGCGATCGGCTGCAGGCGTCGGCTTTGTCGTGAACAAAAAACTTTCCTTGGGCGGGAGTATTGGCGCCATCTACAACGCCAACTCTCTGCACGCTCCTTACATTTTCCAGCAGCAGCCACAACTGGCCGGCCTGAAAACTCTGCTCGATCTGCAAGCCTCGGGTGTGGGTTGGAACGGAACCTTTGGCGCCGTGATCACGCCGAACAACAAGCTGACCATCGGCCTGGCCTATCGCACTCAGACCAACGTGCACACTTATGGCAACGCCTCGGGCAACGCGGGCGCGCAGTTCGCGGCCCTCGGAATCCCGTTCCAGCCGGCCTTTCACTATGACGCGGAAGTCGATACCAAATTTCCGCAGTCTTTCACCGGCGGAATCTCGTGGCAGGGATGGAAACACGCCCACCTCAATCTGCAGGGCCAGTGGATCGACTGGAGCAGCGCTTTCCAGCAGCTCCCGGTAAAACTCACCAACGGCAACAATTCCGATATCAACGGATTCCTGGGCAGCAGCTCGGTGCAGGACACAGTTCCGCTGAACTGGAGCAATCAGGCGATGGTCGGCGTCGGCGTGGAAGTGCCCGTGGCCGAAGCCTTCGCCATTCGGGGTGGATATTCCTACGCCACGGACCCCGTTCCGTCTTCAACCCTCACACCCATGACCGCGGCCATCCTGCAAAACACGCTGGGAACGGGCATGGGCTACACTCGCGGACATTATCACTTCGACCTGGCTTATCAGGTGCAGCTACCGGCTACCCAGCACGTCGGAACCAGCGGTCTGCTCGCCGGCGAATACAACAACAGCACGGTGAACGTGAAGGTGCAGTCGCTCACCTTCACTACCCGGATCCGCTTCTAGCGCTGGAGGATCTAGCACCCAGGATACTGGCTACGAAAGTAAGCTACTTATGATGCCTGAAGCCGCAGGGACGATTCGCCTCTCCGACGTAGTGTCGGCGCTCTCTGCGGCCTTGGACTTGACCGAAGGCCAGCCCATGGGGCACGCCGTTCGCAGTTGCATTCTCGGCATGCGCATCGCCGAAGAACTGCGATTACCGGCAAATGACTGTTCCGATCTCTATTACGCATTGCTGCTGAAAGACGCGGGTTGCAGTTCCAACTCAGCGCGCATGCACCAGATTCTTGGCTCCGACGATCTGCGCGCCAAACGCGAGGTCAAGTTTGAGGATTGGACCAAGCCCTCGCTTTCCGGCCTGCAATATCTTCTGCGCAACGTGCTGCCCGGCACCTCCTTGGCCCGCCGCCTGGTAAAGGCGGTCGCGCTCGGATTCGAGCAAAACCGCAACAATGCCGAAGTCATCGGTGCGCGCTGCGAGCGCGGCGCGGAAATCGCCCGCAAGATCGGCCTCAACCAGGCCAGCGCCGAAGCCATTCGCAGTCTTGACGAACACTGGAGCGGAGCCGGTTATCCCGAGCACCGCAAAGCTCACGAAATTCCCATCCTCTCCCGCATCATGAACGTCAGCCAGACCCTGGAAGTCTTCGTCACGGGCCGCAGCCCAGCCGAAGGCGTGCAGGTGATTGCCGAGCGCAGCGGCACCTGGTTCGATCCTGAGATCGTAGCCATCGTCCGCTCGCTCGAGCACGATCAGGAACTCTGGAAAAAAGTGCAATCGAAAGATGCCCGCGATTACGTTCTGCAAATGGAGCCGGGCACCGCCGTGCGCGCATCCGCCGAGCGCATCGACAGCATCTGCCGTGCCTTCGCCGAAGTCATCGACGCGAAATCGCCCTACACGTTCACTCACTCTATGGGCGTGGCGGAGGCTGCGGTCGACATCTCCGAAGGCTTGGGTCTGGCCCCGCAAACCACTGCAATGGTGCGGCGCGCCGCCTTACTGCATGACGTGGGAAAACTGAGCGTTTCCAACGCCATCCTTGAGAAGCCCGGTAAGCTGAACGAAGAAGAGTGGAAAGCGATGAAGATGCATCCCGTCTACACGAAATTGATTCTCGAGAAAATCTCGGGATTCGAAGACCTGGCCTTCGTGGCTGCGGCGCATCACGAGCGACTGGACGGAAAAGGCTATCCCAACGGTCTGACCGGCGGGCAACTACCGCTCACCGCCAGAATTATTTGCGTGGCCGATGTGTATCAGGCGCTCACCGAGAAGCGCCCCTACCGCGACGGCCTGCCGGCCAAAACGGTGTTTGGCATGTTGGCCGAAGATGCTAGCACTCGCCTCGATTCCGAATGCCTGACGGCCCTGAAAGAGCGCCACCCTGAAGGAACTGCCGAGCGCTCGGCTCAGGCAACGGCAGCCCACTAACCAACCTTTCTGCTCAATTGTGGGGACAGCCGCCCCCGGCTGTCCGTCGAGCGTAGCTCGACTTTTTATTTCCCGCGATCCACGAATCTGCCTGGCGAGAGCAGCCCGCACTTTCTGTTCGGCCAAAAACGAGCACTCCCGGTAGCGCCACCCCGTCGCGGATTTGCCCTTGTGGAGCATTCGGATTCCTCTGGGCCTTGCTACACTGTCAAGAATTGAACAAGACTCTCCGCTTGACCACTGGTGGGTGCGGTGGAACACAATAAAACGGCAATGTCCTCAAAAAAGTCTTCGATTATGGCGTCGCGAAAATTCCGGCAGCATACGTGGTGGAAGGTTTTGAAATCAAGTTCGCTTGCCATAACCACCTTCTTGCTGTTGCTAAATTGCGCTCACGCCGACAACGCCGCGTTTGATCTGCCCGGGCCTCGCATTGACGTGAAAGTGACCAGGTCAGGAAAAACCTTACCCATTTCCGAAGTGCCGAACCTTCAGGCCGGAGACCGGCTTTGGCTTCATCCAGAAATCCCCGTCGGCCAATCGACGCATTATCTGCTCATCGCCGCCTTTCTCCGTGGATCTACCTATCCTCCGCCCGACCAGTGGTTCACCAAAGCTTTAACCTGGACCAAGCAGGTGAAGCAAGAAGGAATCACCGTAACCGTGCCCGAGAACACGGAGCAGGCCCTGATTTTTCTGGCTCCCGAAACTGGAGGAGATTTTCCCACTCTGCGCTCGGCGGTTCGCGGCAGGCCGGGCGCATTCGTCCGCGCCTCTCAGGACTTGAACCAGGCGGCGCTGGACCGTTCGCGCCTGGACAAATATCTGGCTAGCATCCGCGAAGCTGCCGACGCCGATTCCGCCACCCTGCACGAACGTTCCCTCATGCTGTCGCGGAGTTTGAAGATCAAGCTTGACAATCAGTGCTTCGACAAGCCAACACAAGAGCAAGCTCCCTGCCTCCTGCAAAACACCGATCAACTGATTCTCGACGACGGGCACAGCCAGTCCATGGTTGCGGCGCTCACCTCGGGTCCCGCAACGGATCTGGCTGGCACGATCAGTGCCACAAGAATTGCCGGCGGCGGCGCCTACAGCCCTTATGTCGGCGCCGTGATCGATCTGGCTCACATGATGGAGGGTTTCCGCACCGCACAGTATCAATACATCCCAGCCCTGGCCTTGCCCAAGCGCGAGGAACTCGATTTGAAGCTCAACAACCCGGCATCGTTTCGTAAGCCCATGTCGGTGATCGTCGTGGCTCTGCCGGCGGTGGAAGCCGCTCAAATGCCTCCGCTTCGCGCCCTGGAGCCCAAGCACGTTTCTTGCTTGCAGCAGAGTGCTCTCGTCCTTTCCGTCGATGGTGCTCCGCTGGTCTTCTCGACCGCATACGCCCATGACATGGTTCTTCATGTCGAGAACAAAACTGGCCTCTCCGTCGATCTCCCCGCCACCGCCGACGCCGCACACGGCGGCTTTATGATTGACACCAGATCCCTCCATGCCGGCGATGCCGAGGGCAATGTCGTCGGCACGCTGCGTGGCTACTGGGGGTTCGAACCCGTCACCGGACCGGCCTTCCCGTTGCAGTTTTCTCATTCCGCCCAGTGGACCCTCGCAACCGCCGACTCCACCGCCCTCATCGTCGGGCGCGAAGATTCGTTCCACCTGCAGTCAGAGAAAGCCCCCTGCGTGGATCAGATCACCATCAAAGACGACCATGGAAAACTTCTGAAAGCAACTTGGAAACTCTCGAACCCCGACCAACTTGAAGTGAAGCTCCCGCTGCAGGGCGAGCCCTCAGGACCGGTGGTTGTGCTGCTCGCGCAATCCGGTCTCACCAAGCCAGACCAGGTCTCGTTGCAAACTTATTCCGAGGCTCCTCATCTCGATCATTTTGTTCTGGACGCGGGCGATCCGGGCGGCATTCTGACCGGAACGCGGCTCGATCAAGTCGCGGGATTAGAACTCGCCGGTATCCACTTCGCGCCGGCGAGCCTCTCTCGCATCAACGGAAAGGATGAGCTGCGTTTGGCGGCCAGTTCCGCGAAACTTGCGCTCAAGCCGGATGAAACTCTGGTGGCTCACGTCGCCCTCAAGGACGGTCGCGTGCTCGACCTCGACACCACCATCGCCCCGCCTCGCCCGCGTGTGACCCTGCTCAGCAAGAGCCCACGCCCCGGCCTTACTCCTTCCGTCATCCGTTTGGGAAATCAAGAAGATCTCCCACAGGATGGCGAGATATCGTTTTTTCTGAACACGGAGATCCCCGCGACTTTTCGGAGAGATGAAAAAATCGAAGTCGAAACCGAGGACGGCTCCTCCCACGCTCTATTCGGCTTTGCGGATGGAACGCTGTTCCTTGAAGATCCGCAAACCGTGCTCATCAATCTGCAACCTTTGAAAAGCTTCGGGCCGTCCGTGTTCGGGCCTCTGCGTTTTCGTCCGGTAAGCGGGGATGGTGAGAAGGGCGACTGGCAGCCGCTGGTAAAGCTGGTTCGCGTTCCAACTTTGAAGGAAGTGCGCTGCCCCGACAGCCCCGATAAGCCCTGCACCTTGATCGGAGAAAATCTTTTTCTTCTGGACTCCGTGGGCTCCGACCCCCAGTTTGTGCACAACGTGCCCGTTTCCTCCAGTTTTGTAGAATCGGGCCTCACCGTCCCCCGGCCCAACGGCACGTTACTGTACATCAAATTGCGCGACGATCCGTCAGTCGTCAACAAGGCGGCGTTGCCCGTCCTGCCCGATTCTCCGGGAAACTGACTGGCGAAACTAACGGCGGTCTGGGACCATGCGCCTAACGCGCCCGTGCCGCCGCAATCGCCTGCCGCACATGCCCCTTCGCCTTTCTCAGCGCAGCCGCCGCCTGCGCACGGCTTACGCCCGTGGCCAGCATGACGAGCGCCACTGGAGTGCGCCGTCCCGACTCTTCCAGCGCGCGTGCCGCGGTGTTTGAGTCCGCTCCCGTGGCTCGTTCGAGAATCGCGATCGCTCGCTGCGTCAGCTTTTCGTTTTTCGGCATCACATTCACCATCAAGTTGCCGTAAACGTATCCCAGTCGCGTCATGGCTCCGGTCGAAATCATATTCAGAACCATCTTGTGCGCCGAGCCCGCTTTCATCCGCGACGATCCCGCCAGCACTTCGGGCCCCACTTCCGTCACAATGGCAAAATGCGCAGCCCGTTCCAACGGCGATTCTTGATTGCACGTGAGCGCAATCGTTCTGGCCCCGCGGCGCCGGGCTTCGCTAACCGCAGCCACCGTAAACGGCGTCCGCCCGCTGGAGGCAATCCCGATCACCACGTCGCCCTTGCCGGGCTTCCGTTCTCTCATCTCCGCCCGCCCCAACTCCGCGTCGTCTTCGCTGGCCTCGGTGGCCGATCCTAGCGCCTTTGGCCCTCCCGCCATGATGTATTGTACCGACCGCGGATCCACGTTGAACGTCGGCGGACATTCCGAAGCGTCCAACGCCCCGATGCGTCCGCTGGTCCCCGCTCCCACATAGATGAGCCTTCCCCCCTGTCGCAGCGCGGCCGCAGTTTGATCGATGGCCCGCGCAACCTGCGGCAATGCGCGCCGTACCGCGAGCGCCACCACCTCGTCTTCGGCATTGATCAGGCTCGCAATCTCCAGCGCTGACTTGCGATCGAGATCGGTGGCGGCAGAGTTGGTCTGCTCGGTGCGAAGGCGGTGCAATGGAGATGGCTTGCGTTTCAAGTCGGGAGCCTTTCGGAATACGGCTACAGGATGAAAGTCGCATTCATTCTAACCGCTTTGCTAACGCTGCAATCTTTGCCCGGCGCGCCGCGTAAGCCAAACTGCGCCAGTACTTCATCCGGCAGTCCGCTGACTCGAGTTTGTCGAATCCCCGACAACCGTTGCTCAGACGAAAGCATCTGAGTTGCGGCTAAATCCGCCGGAGAACTCACATGTCGAGAGTTTGCACCATGCTCATGTTGGCGACTTTGTTTATAGCAACCTCGCCGTCCGCGGTTTCTCAAGTTGAAGTGTTGTACTTGGCACAACCGGAAGGTACGAATTTTTCGCTCACCACTTATAACGTCAATGCCGATACCGCTGTCGCCGAACCAGCCGCAGAGCCAATGACCGTGCGCGCGAGCAATGTCGATCCCATTACCGTGAGTGGACATCCGCTCATCTACGTGTGGAACAGCACGGATGTCTGGATGTTCCTCACCAACGCAAAAGGAGTTCCCCATCGCCTAGGCTCGCAGCACCTGAAGTTCAACCTGCCGCATCCGGTCGCCACCTTTGTGGCTGATCCCGATGGAAAGTTCGCCTATGCTGCGATGAGCTGGATAGGCGATCCCTACAACAGTATCTATACCGATTTAGTGCTGTTCACCATTGATCAGTCGACGGGCCAGCTGACAGACACTGGCGAAATCGTGGGGACCTACGGCCCGAATCCATATATCGGAATGCGGAATTTTAGCTTCGGTTCGAGCGGAAGAAGGCTTTATGGCTATTACCATGACAACGGCCCTCACACCTGCATTATCGGTTACGACTATTACGCTGTGAATCAGACCACGGGGCACTTGGGACCGGTGACGCAGTTGTTCTACGGGCAGGCCGACTGCAGTGGAGCAGGCGCGGTCACATTTACCGATAAGTTCACCGCGATGGCGCAGGCGTGCTGCAGTTCGGGGAGCGGGTTCGTAAATGTGAACCCGACATTTGCGGGCAAAGCCATAAGCTGCGAGTACACCCCAGCTTTTTGCGCGGACAGTGTTGGAAACTTAGCTTTGGATCCCGCCAGCAAAAATCTTTTCTTTGGCGACGCGAACACCGGCCAAACTTACATTGGACATTTGGATTTCGTAAAGCAGCAGCTGATCGAAAGCGCTTCGACCATCTCGGGAACACCGCAAATTTATTTCAGCCCTGACAGCCTTCTGGTCTACGCAGTCAATTCAAACGATATAGGTGTCTACGCGTTCCAGTCCAAAACCGGCACTCTGGGGGCGAATACCTCATTGCCCGATGGGGGCAACGTGAGTATTGCGACTGCGACCTTGCCCTAGCCGGCTTCAGCCCCGCAGAAGTGGAAGTCAAGGAGTCGTGGAGGGACGGCTGAAGTCTGACATGCCCACGCGTTAAGGCGCGAGTGCTTCCACCACCACGTCGTGAAACTTGGGCCGCACTTGTTTGATCGCCAGATTCGTGCAATCCGGCCAGGTTCGATTCGTCAACAAAACGACAGAAAGTTGCCGCGCCGGGTCGATCCACAAAGACGCCCCCGTATACGCCAGATGACCGTATGCTCGCGCCGAAAAGTATTTTCCAGATTGTGAGGGATCTCCCGAAGGCGTATCCCACCCCAGCGCTCGCGAAGTGCCCGCCGGCGCCTCCTGCCGCCGCGTGAAGAGTGCAACAGTTTCCCGCCGCACGATCGCTGGGTCGCCCCCCAGCATGGTGTGAGCGAAGCGCGCCACATCCTCTGCCATCGAGAAAAGTCCAGCCTGCGCCGCGACCCCGCCCAGAACGCTGGCGTTTTCGTCCTGCACTTCGCCCTGAATCACGCGTTTGCGGAACTTCTGATCGTCCTGCGTGGGTGGGATGTGCTCCCGCTTTTCGACCGGCGGATTATAAGTGGTGTGGCCCATGCCCAGCGGCCCGAAAATTTCGCGCTGGCAAAAGCGATCCAACTTTTCCTCCGCGATCTGCTCCAGCGCTTCCCCCAGAACCATAAATCCAATGTCGCTATATTCTTCCCGCGTCCCCGGGTCGGCAGTGAGAGGTGTGGACAAGGCCATCCCCAATAAGCGCTCACGCGTGCGGGCTTTCAGGAATAACTTCTCATACGCCGGTAGCCCGGACGAATGCGCCAGCAGCATGCGCAATGTAACACTGCGGCGCCGCGCATCGTCTGCTTGCGCGCCCCCGAACTCGGGAACAATGCCCACCACCGGCGCATCCAAGTCCAGCATCCCGCGCTCGTAGAGAATCATCGCCATGGCCGTCGTTGCGACCACTTTGGTAAGCGAAGCCAAATCAAACAACGTAACCGCAGTCACCACCTCCGATCCCGAATCGTAGGTAAGGCGCCCAAACGCTTTCCAAGCCACCAGCCGCCCCTCAAAGGTGACGGCAATCGAAGCAGCAGGGAAGGCCCGCGCCACCACCGCCGACTCGACCACAGAAAAAGCAAAAGAAAAAATATGGTCCTGGCGTTCAAAGGCGGGAACCAGTGGCCCGGAAGCAGTGGATTCGGTTTGGTTCAGGCGAGTGCGCTTTCCTGGATAAAGTTCGGGTCAGAGCGGTTTATAGCAGAATCCGCGCGAAGGCGTAAAGCGCATCTTGTGAGGACCGCCGTCATCACGAGCCGAGCTGTTTTTAAAACGCCACAC
>DATDGM010000057.1:0-20377 GCA_036522075.1 Candidatus Sulfotelmatobacter sp. | reverse complement strand
GCGCTCGTTCTCGATGTAAAGACCGGATCCGGCGCTTTCATGAAGAGTGAAAAAGACGCCGCCTTTCTGGCCGAGCTCATGGTCGAGACCGGCGAGCGCATGGGCAAGCAGGTAGTCGCGCTGATCACAGATATGGACCAGCCGCTGGGTAACATGATCGGCAACGCGCTCGAAGTCGTGGAAGTGGTGGAGGTTCTGCACGGCGGTGGGCCGCAAGATTTGCGCGAACTTTGTCTGGAGTTGGCGGGCTGGATGCTTCATCTGGGGGGAGTCTCGCAGACAGTTTCGGCCGGGAAACAAGAGAGCGCGAAATTGATTGCATCAGGCCAAGCCCTCGACCGGTTTCGCCAGATGGTAGAACTGCAGGGCGGAGATCCTTGCGCGATCGACGATGTTAGGAAATTGCCGCAGGCTCGGCGATCCCTCCAGGTTTTGTGCGCTAAGAATGGATATGTCGCGTCGCTGCAATGTGAACAGGTCGGCACGGCCTGCGTGATCCTCGGCGGAGGCCGCGAACGCAAAGAAGATTCAGTCGATCCGGCGGTGGGCATCGTGCTGCACAAGAAAGTTGGCGATCGAGTTTCCGCCAATGAGCCGCTGGCTACCATCTACTACAATTCAGAATCTCGAGTGGCGCGAACCCAACAGTTGATCGAAGAGAGCTGCTGCATCAGCGATTCACCGCCGCCAGAGAAAAGGCCGCTGATTCATCAGGTGATCGGGCAGACGTAATAGGGCAGAAGATCGGGAAGCCAGGAGAAAATTGAATGGGAAGATTCACGGGAATTCTCGGCCTGCTCACGATGCTGGGGCTCGCCTACATTTTCTCCACCAACCGCCGCGCCATTCGCTTCAAGACCGTGGCCTGGGGTTTGGGTCTGCAGATTGTCTTTGCGATATTCGTGTTGCGCGTCCCGAAAGGCCGCGCCATGTTTCAGACAGCCGGCGATGCCGCCACGCGTGTGCTCAACTATGCCTTCGCGGGTTCGGAATTCATTTTTGGCGAGCTCGGCAAGAAATCTTCGACCGTCGGTTTCATCTTCGCGTTTCAAGTGCTTCCGGTCGTCATCTTCATCTGTGCGCTCTTCGCCATCCTCTACTATTTCGGGATTATGCAGTTCGTCATCCGTATCGCGGCCTGGCTCATGACGCGAATCATGGGCGCCAGCGGCGCCGAGTCCCTGAATGTCGCCGCCAGCATCTTTATGGGACAGACCGAAGCTCCGGTGACGATTCGACCATTCCTGCCCGATCTCACCCGCTCCGAACTCATGACGGTGATGACCAGCGGCATGGCACACGTTTCTGGCTCCATCATGGCAGCATACTTCGCCTTTGGCGCGGAGCCCAGACACGTACTCAGCGCCGTCATCATGACTGCGCCGGGAACTATTCTGGTTTCGAAGATGCTCGTGCCTGAGACGGAGCAACCAAAAACCGCGGGCCGCGTCGTGATGCCCGAAGACGAACCCGACAAGCAGAAGGAGAATCTTCTCGGAGCCATCGCCCGTGGCACCGGCGACGGCCTGCACATGGCTCTCAACATCGGCGCCATGCTGATCGCGTTTCTGGCTCTGATCGCTCTGGCCGATGGCATCTTTGGCGGCATTCACCATTACATTTCCTGGTTTCCCGAGACCGTGGAGAAAGTCTTCGGATTCGTCTTCGCGCCAATCGCATGGGTTATCGGTATTCCGAAACACGATTGCACTGCAATCGGAAATCTGCTGGGCACACGAATGGTGCTAAACGAACTCGTCGCATTCACTCAACTCGGCGCGATGAGGGCCACGCTCGATCCGCGGTCGTTTACCATCGCGACCTTTGCACTGTGCGGCTTCGCCAATTTCAGCTCGATCGGAATTCAGATCGGCGGAATCGGCGCATTGGCCCCCAACAAGAAAGGCGAATTGGCACGGTTAGGCATTCGCGCGATGCTGGCGGGAACTATGGCGAACCTCATGTCGGCATCGATCGCGGGAATGCTCCTGTAGAGGTGTTTGCCTAGGTCAAACGCCGCCACTCAAATTGGGCGTCAGCGCCGTTTGACAGACACAACAGCTCGGCTATTTTCCACCACCGTTTTTCCGGAAAGGATTGCTTCCCGTGAGACATCTCCGACTTAACTTCACGATCACGTTGTTCGTGGTTCTATCCCTTCTGAGCAGCGTGTCTGCCCAAGCCTCCCCCCGCCGCGTGATCATTGATACGGACCCCGGTACCGACGACGCGCTCGCCATTCTGCTGGCGTTAAATTCACCGGAAATCAAAGTGGAGGCGCTGACCGTAGTGCCCGGCAACGTTGTCGCCGCCCAAGGCCTGGAGAACGCGTTAAAACTGGTTTCGCTCGCGGGACGTTGCGACGTCGCAGTTGCGGGCGGGGCGCAGCATCCTTTGAATCAGAAATTGATCACGGCCGAGTATTGGCACGGGCAGAACGGCCTGGCCAACATCGAGCTGCCGCCATCAAAATGCAAGGCCGATCCGCGGTTTGGGCCGGACCTGATCATTGAGATGGTCCATAAGTATCCGCATGAGATCACGTTGATTCCGGTGGGACCGCTCACGAACATTGCCCTGGCAGTTCCAAAGATCCGTCGATCGCTGGGCTGGTCAAAGACATCGCGATTATGGGCGGATCGATTACTGGCGGAAACGTGAACGGAGCGGCGGAAGCCAACATTTACAACGACCCAGAAGCGGCCGCCATTGTATTTAAGGCCGGCTGGATCGTGACCATGGTCGGATCCGACGTGGGTGAGCGGACGCTGATGACGCGCAAACACCTTACGCAGATTCAATCGACGCACGGCCCGGAAAACGATTTCGTAGCCAAACTGGGGGAATTCTATTTGTCGCGCGCCGAGAAAAACGGATACCCCGGCGCCGCCATGTACGACCCATTAGCGGTGGGAACCGTGGTTGACTCCACGCTCGTCACCTTAAAAGAGATGCATGTGGATGTCGAAACCAGGGGCGAGTTCACTCGCGGAGAAACCGTTGCCAATCGCATGGGAGCCAACGAAAAGAATGTGCTGCACGGCGACCACTATGTGATCGAGGGCTACGACTACCTGAAGCCGAATGCAAGGGTATGCGTGGCGTCCGATGCGGATCGGTTTTTGCAATTATTCATTAGCCGCATCAAAGGAAAGTAGGTACGCTGCGCCGTCGCGGCGTTCCTAGCCGTTGGCGCGCGCCACCAGAAAAATTGCTAACCCGTAAAAAACGAACATAAGCGTCAGGTAGAACTTGGCGCGTGGTCCCGAGTTCTCGAATTCCTTCCAGGCGAGGACCCCCCAGAGCGCGGCGACCATAGGAGCGGATTGGCCAATGGCGTAGGAAATCGCCACGCCCGTAAAGCTTGCGGCAACAAGATTGAACACCGTTCCCGTCCCCCAAACCAATCCCCCCAGAAGGCCAAGCAAATGTCCCGACGCCGGTCCGCGGAAGAATCCACCGAAGCTCACCGGCTCTCCCACAAGAGGATGCTTCATGAAGTACACATTCCAGATAAAACAAGAGAGCAGAGCCCCAAACGTCAAGAATACGGCAGCGCTGTAAGGCCCTAGCGTGTTGCCCCGAGTCATCGCGTGAGTCATGAATGGGGCCCACAAACCCATGAGAACGCCGGAAACAACGCAGGTCACGATGCTCTTCTTTGAAATGGACCGTCCGGCGGCAGCCAGACTGCCGTAGGCCTTCCCATCCAAAACTATGGCAAAGAAGGCGCACGCAACACCGAGAGCGAGAAAGATCGCATTCCCCTTGGGCTGAAGCGCGTAACTCAAGACCACACCCACCACCAACGCAATGCCGATCGAAATGGGGAATGCGACGGCCAGTCCGGCCATATCGATCGCCGCCACCAGCAAAAGGTTGGCCAGGTTGAACAGCGCTCCCCCGATAAGAGCGTTCACAATATTCGCGTTGTCGGCCGAGTGAACGTTGTTCAGAAAGCTCGAGGAATCGTGCCCACTGCTTCCCATGGTGAGGGCGAGAATCAGGGAGATCAGAAAAATGCCGATCGCATAGTCCCAATAGAAAAGTTCGAAGCGATAATTCTTGACGCCCTTGTAGGTATTCGCCCAGGAGCCCCAGCAAATGGCGCTGGTGGCCATCATCAGGAGCGCAAGGGTGAGGCTATGGGGAGTAAACATTGTTGGGCTCCTTTTGGGCGCTTGCGAGTCCGCGAGGGCGAGTGAGTCGCCATTGTGTTCGCGGCGGAAGCAGCGACGTAGCCTAGTCCCGCAACTGAAATCGTGTCAAGGACAAAGGCAGCGAAGCCTTTGCCGATCAATCAGGAAATTGCCGCGATCGTGACGTGGTCCAGCGGCAACTCTGCCGTTGACAGCCAACCGGTCGCTGAATACACTCTGCCTTCCCAATCTCTCTGCGCAGAACACCATGGCAAAGCGGCCACGCATCGCGGTAATTGGCAGTGCCAACGTCGACCTCACAACTTTCACCGATCGTTTCCCGAAACCCGGCGAAACCATATTCGGGCAGAGATTCGATCTCGGGTTCGGGGGCAAGGGCGCGAATCAAGCGGTGGCCGCTCGGTTATGTGGAGCGGAGGTATTCATGGTGGCGCGCGTGGGAAGCGACCTGTTCGGTCCGGCCACCATCGCGAACTTTCAGAAACTCGGCATCGACGCCACCTACGTCAAGCAAGTCGAAGGACTATCGAGCGGCGTTGCCCCCATCTTTGTCGATCCCGGCGGACAAAACCGCATCCTGGTGGTCAAAGGAGCGAATGACGCGCTGAAGCCGGCCGATGTGGATGCCGCCGCAGAAATGCTTAAAACCACTGACTGCATCGTGCTGCAGTTTGAGATTCCCCTCGAGACGGTCTACTACGCCGTGGCGTTCGCGAGAAAGCATGGCGTGCGGTGCATCGTGAATCCGGCTCCTGCGCAAGCCGTTGATCTGCCGGCGTTCGCCCATCTCGACTACTTCGTTCCCAACGAAAGCGAAGCCGAGACCATCACTGGAATTGCCGTGCATAATGTCGACGATGCAAAACAGTGCGCGGGGAAACTGGCGGCAGGCGGCATTCGCCGGGTCATTATCACCTTAGGAGCGAAAGGTTCTCTGCTCGCGGGCCGTGAAGGCAGCGAACATGTGCCCGCGTTTCCGATGAAGAGTGTTGACAGCACGGGCGCGGGCGACGCTTTCATCGGCAGCTTTGCCGTATTCCTTGGCGAGGGCGTGCCGGAGCACGAAGCCGTGCTGCGGGCCAATTTGTACGCGGGGCTTTCCACTACCGGAGTTGGAACGCAGAAGTCGTTCTATGATCGCGCGCGTTTCGATGCAGAATGGAAGTCCCGTTCCGGGAACGGTTCCATTTGAAAGGGCTCGGTAACACTTCCAAACACACCTGCGATTATCCTTCTCAACACACACTAGTAAACGCAAATGTTTGTTGTGCTTGGCGCACCCTGTACATTGCGTGGACCGTTCCGCTAGCGTCGAGCAAGTTAGCTGCAATGCTTGCATGCGTCGATTCGAAACAACGGTGTCGCCTGGCCCTTCTCTGCCGCCGAAAAGTCTTGACTTCGGATTGACAACCCAGCTATAAGGCCGTTCTACGGCTAAAGCCTCCAACTTTCGGAAGCGGGGGAACTTTTTTGTTCGGTTGGGGTCGCCGAAAGAGGTTCGAATGTTGACCAAGAAGGCGCTACTCCTCGGTGGTTGCAGTTTTCTGGTTTCTTTCCTCTGTCCACTCCTTTACGGCCAGGCCACCGGAAGCTTTTCCGGCACCGTTTCCGACAAAGCTGGCGCGGTGGTGTCGGGGGCGACCGTGAAAGCCACCTCGCAAGGTACGGGAGTTTCGCGTGAGGCGAAAACCGACGACTCCGGACATTATCTCATCCCCCTGTTGCCTGTCGCTATTTACACGATTCGAGTCGATGCTCAGGGCTTCGGGCCCGCCGAGGAGAAGGACGTTCGTCTACAGATCGATGAGCATCGAGAATTGGATTTCACCGTCACGCCAGCATCGGTCACGACCGCAGTTGAAGTGAATGCAACAGAAGTAGCTGTGCAGACCACCAATCCCACGCTTGGCCAGGTTATCACCTCCGAACAGGTAGCCGAGCTCCCGCTGAACGGGCGGGACTTTGTGCAGTTGGCGACATTGACTCCGGGCGTTACTCAGGAAACCAACCCGAATAGCTTCTTTAACGGGGGCCCGAGCAGCGAGGTGTCGGCGCGCGGGACTTTCTCGCTTTCGGTGGGTGGGTCGCGAGCCCAGAGTACCGACTGGCTGCTCGATGGCAATGACAATAACGAGCTAACTGCCGGCGGCATCGCAATTCTGCCTTCCATCGACGCCATCCAGGAATTCAAAGTTCTCACCTACAACTACTCGGCTGAATATGGTACTCGCGCAGGTCCGACCGTGCTCGTGACCACGAAGTCAGGGTCGAACGAGTTTCACGGCTCGCTGTTCGAATTCTTCCGCAACACGAAACTGGATGCCAAAAGCTATTTCGCTTCGTCGAAGGAACAGTTCAATCTGAACCAATTCGGCGGCGCTCTAGGCGGCCCAATCAAGAAGGATAAGACATTCTTTTTCCTCGACTACCAGGCGAAGAGGCAGCGCCACGGAATACCGTTCACGGGGTTGATCCCGACGCAAGCCATGATGCAGGGTGACTATTCCCACGACCCGTTCGGTAATTTGAATGCATTACAGCTTATCAATCCGTACGGTAATAGCCCTTTCATCTGCAACACTGTTGGGAGTGCGCTTGTGCCTGTTAACCCCAATCCAGACGGGACCCAGACTGCAACGGGCAGCACCGTGAAGTGCGACCTCATTCCGTCTCCGACGACTAACCCCAGCGGCTTGTCGCTGATCGACCCCGCCGGCCAAGCCCTGATTAACCTTTACCCTGTGAGCAATGCCAGCAACGCCGCTTTGGGGTACAACTTCACGAACGTGCCCGTTCGGAAACTCAACGAAGGCGAGTTTGATATCCGCCTGGATCATAATTTCTCGAGTAAGGATTCCGTCTTTGCCCGTTTCAGCTACGACCAAGCCGTATCGTTCGTTCCCGGCGGCTCACCGGGATTTGCCGAGCAAGGGGCTTTTGCCAGTACCCAGAACATCACAAATCACGGGCGGAACGTGGCAGTTTCCGAGACCCACCTTTTTTCAGATAACACCATCAACCAGTTCAACGCGGGATTTAATCGGATATTCAATCACATTCTTTCTTTCGGCACCGGCACGTGTGAAGCCGCGAAGATTGGTATTCAAGGCGCTGATCTAGGCAGCCAATGCGATAGCGTCACTGGATATCCCGCCAGTCTTAACCAGGCAACGAAAGACTGCGTAGGTTGTGGACTGAGCTCAACTCAACTCACCGGCTACTGGTCGGTGGGTGATCGTGGGTTCTCTCCATTTCAGGGTGGCACCAACGTCTACTCAGTGTCCGATACGCTGGATATGATTCGGGGCAAGCACAATATCCGGGCAGGCGGCGGGATTCGCGCCAATCAGATGAACGTCCTGACGAATGGCTTCGGTGACGGCTACTTCCTGGTGTTCGGTTCCTACACCGGTGACGCCACCGCCGATTTGCTTCTGGGGCAACTCGGTGGCTCCATTCACGATCAGACGTTTCTGGGTGCGACCACGGGGCGTCGCTGGAAAATGTTCCGCCCCTTCGTTCAGGACGATTGGCGGGTAACAAACAACCTCACTCTCAACCTCGGAGTCGCATGGTCTCTGACCACCCCGATTACTGAGGCTGAAGGACGCCAGGCAAACTTTAACTTTACGACCGGACAGTACTTGATCGCGGGCCGAGCTCCGGGGATCACGGGCTGCACGAATTGCGTTCGCACGGGCGGGAACGTGGGAATTGTGTTCGACAAGACGGCGTTCGAGCCCCGCATCGGTATTGCTTGGAAGCCAATGGGCAGCCAGAATACTGCGATTCGAGCCGGCTATGCTGTTTTCCACGATTCGGCATGGAGTCAAGGAGCGCAGGGGACTTGGCAGAATCCTCCATACTATGCAGAGGTCGACAATTTCAATAACTTTCCCGGTAGCCCTTGCCCATTTGGCAACGCTAAATCTGCGACGCCAATAAACTGCGGCCTTGCGCTTTCTTTTCTCCAGTCCAACCTCCAGCCGATTCTCGCGCCTCCCAACCCCGACAGCTTTACAGGGACCATCCAGTCGCAAAACCTCAATTTCAAACAGGGGATGGTACAGCAGTTCAACCTCAACATAGAGCACCAACTGCCCGGTGAAATCGTACTAACCGCCGGATACGCGGGTTCCCGTAGCACACATATTCTGGTGGATGGTCTGAACGAAAACATCGGATCTCCGACTGCGTGCGCAGGTGGTCCCGCCGCCGTTCCTGGCTACACTCTCGGTTGCGGCCCCGGCGGCGCGTACTTCGCTGCTCCCTACGGCCCGTTCACCGCGATCGATAACAACAGTGACAACGGCCGGGCTCGCTACGATTCCCTGCAAGTAAAAGCCGAGAAAAATGCCCGGCATGGCCTCTACGCCCTCTTGAGCTATACCTATTCTCGCACCTTCGATTCCGGCTTCCCGGATGGTCTCGGAACGCTTCCGGGTGCTATGTACTGGCCATTGCCAGGCGCTCAGAAAGCGGATTGGGGGCTATCGCAGATCAACCTCAACAATCAATTTACCGCCAGCGTTCTTTATGACCTGCCGTTTGGCAAAGGCAGGCATTTTGGCAGCGGCTGGAACGGAGCGATCAACGCAGTCGCGGGAAACTGGAAAGTAAATGTAATCGAAAAGGCAATATCCGGATTCCCCCTGTTTGTAGTCGACAGCAACAACCAATCCGGCGTTAACTTCATGTGGAACGGAAACGTGTTGAACCGCCCGAATGAAGTTGGAGATCCAAACAAAGGTGGCCCGGAAGGCGGCAATACCAGCTGCCCTTCCCAAGTTCACACCTTAGCGAATTGGTTCAATCCCTGCGCATTCGCGGCACCCCTGCCCGGAGAGCTGGGAGATGCCCCGCGATCCCCTGTGTATGGCCCACGATTCGTGAATACCGACTTCTCAGCAATCAAGGACTTTCCGCTGCCCTTCCGGGAAAGCATGAACCTCCAATTCCGGGCTGAGTTTTTTAATCTCTTCAACCATACTCACTTCTTTCTACCTGGCACCAGCGCCGCCGCGATGCAAGATTTCGCCAGCCCCTCCAGTTTTGGGGTTGTGAATACGACGCTCAACGATCCTCGTTTCATTCAGTTCGCCCTCAAATTAATCTTTTAGGGCGGCCTGAGTAGACTTGGTTTTCAGTTAGGGCAGACTGGGTTCCACCCACTCTGCCCTCAAGTTTGCTCGCACACCCTGCGAGAGGAACGATGAAAGTGCATCCCTCGAAGCTGGCATTGATCTTCGTATTGCTCCTGTTGCTGCTGGCCGCCTTACCCGGACGTTCAGTCGCATCTGCCCCCGCAAAGTCATCATCAACGAAGATTGCTCCGGCCCCGGCGGCAGCAACATGCAAACCCTTCTTGTCATGATTCAGTCTCCGCAGGTTGATGTGCTCGGCATCACCGTGGTCAGCGGAGATCAGTGGCGTGACGAAGAAGTGGACCACGCGCTGCGCTTGCTTGAAATCATTGGCCGCACCGACATTCCGGTTGTGCCCGGAGCTCCTTTTCCACTGGTCCGCAGCCATGAGGAAGCTCAGCTCTGGCAACAACGCTACGGCAAAGTGGCCTACGCCGGCGCGTGGGACGACCGCTGGTGGCACGAGCCTTTTGTCGTGCCGGAACTTCCCGAAGGCAAGCCGACCACCAAGCCTGCTGACGAAGACGCCGCGCATTTCCTGATTCGCATGGTGCACAAATATCCTCACCAGGTCACGATCTACGAGGGCGGCCCCATGACCAATCTTGCGCTCGCCATCTCCATCGATCCGCAGTTTCCAGAACTGGTGCAGGAACTCGTGTTCATGGGCGGAAGTCTAAGCCCCAACACCGACAATCCGGAGTTCGCCAGCAATCCGCGTCATGAATTTAATTTTTGGTTTGATCCTGAGGCCGCGCAGATCGTGCTCCGTGCGCAGTGGAGGAAGATCGTCTGCACGCCCACCGACATCTCCATCAGGACTCATCTAACTCCCGCCATGATCAAAGAAATCGAGGCCAGCGGAACACCACTGGCTCACTACCTCTCTCATTTCGCCCAGTTCTGGCCCGGCGCCGATATTATGTGGGACGAACTGGCGGCAGCAGCCTGGATCGATCCGTCTCTGATTACAAAAAGTGAAACCCTCTACATGGGAGTGAACCTCGACAAGGGAGCAGGATACGGCAACACGCTGACCTGGACCGCCGCCGAGAAGCCGAAGCTGGTGACGCAACCGGTCGAAATCCAGGTTGATCTGGAAGCTGAGAAGTTCTATCGAATGTTTGTGAACCTGATGAAGGCGCCTACGCCTGCGCCGCACTAACCGCTGAATCTTATCACCCCAGAATTTCATCAACCCTGAATCTCAGCCGGTCGACTCAGCGGGAGCTAGTGCGCCATGGGATGGAAGGGCCCGCGCACGGCATTCATGCCGGCGCGCTTGCGCAGCTCAGTGAGCAGTGCGCTCGCCGCGTTGCGATAAGTCTTGCTCGGGTCAGAGGGGTCGGCCCACACCGCATCGTAAATAATCTGCGCGGCTTCTTTCAGGTCCATGTGCAAAGCCCCCTCGCAAACATCCAAACGTCCCTGCAGTCGCTCGTGGCAAGGCTTGCAAACCTCGGCGGGTTGCGAGCCGGCCGTATGGTTGTGCTCCAGGCTGCAGGTGTAAGCGGGCGCCACCGCCACGGTGGTTGCGAGTTCGGACTTGAGCTCATGAAGAATCTGCTGGTGGTCCTGCTCCAGCTCTTTGCCGGGCACCAAAGCTTCCGTGTTCCCTTGTGAGGACCGGCCAGCGTTACGCGCAACCGGTGCAACCCGCTCTTTACTTTGGCACGTCGGGCAAGCATCCAGATCGGCCGGGTAATAAAGATGACAAATGGCGCACGGCAAACCATATGCAGTGGACCGGTTTGCGCCCGCGGCCGAACCGCTGGGCAACATGGACCGGTGAGGGGCGCTCACATCATCTCCACGGACAACGCTGTGGCTCGGTTGGGGAACTGCGGCGTATTGCGGGCGTGTCGCTTCCATCCTTGTATCTCCCGACAATCTTCTCCCAGTGTAAGCAGATTGCTCGTTACCCCGAAACACCAGCAGTACACTCGTAGATACTGGCCCGCCGGACAATCAGTGCTCAGTGGCATCAATTGTCAGTAAGTAATCTCTAAGAGTGTGGACGCCTCTACCGGGCGCTGTTTGTGGCTTTCATCAGCTTGCGAAGCTCCTCGCGGCGGGCGCGGTAAAGAGTTCGTTCGGGATCGAGCCGGGCGGCCATGTCCAGCTCCGATAGAGCTTCTTCATAGCGGTCCAGCGTCATCAGGCACGCGGCCAGCGAGTAGTGGTTGTCGGCGGAGGGCTTCAACCGCAGCGCTTCACGAAATTCTTTTTCTGCGGCTGGCACTTGCTGCTGCTCGAATAGAGCGGTTCCCAGGTAGTGGTGGGCCACGTCGGAATCTGGGTTCAGCGAAACTGCCAGGCGCAATTCGCGCACAGCGTCTTCCGCCTTGCCATCCAGCAGCAAGGCCTGCCCCAGAACGCGGTGCTCGGTGGCTCCCGAAGGATTCTGGCGCAACGCTAACTGTAGTTCCGCCACCGCACTCTCATACTGCTTCTTTGCCATGAAGGCGCTGGCCAGGCAGCCGTGCCCTTCTTGCCATTCCGGATGTTGCCGGTACAGTTCTTGCAGCTCGGCAATTGCCTCGTCGAATTTCCCCTGGTCGCAATACGTATTGCCCAGATTGTTGCGGATGGAGGCTTCTTCCGGAGCCAGTTTCTTGGCTTGGCGATATTCCGCCACCGCCTGATCAAGCTTGCCCTCTTCGTGCAGGGTCAAAGCCAGATTGGAATGCGCCTCCCAGAAATTAGGACGCAGGCCGATCGCTCTCTCATACACCGCCAGCGCAGCAGGCAAGTTGCCGGCGGCGTGCAGGGCAATGCCCATGTCGTAATAGCTGTCGGCGTTCTCAGGATCGCGCAACAGCGACTGCGCATAGGCATGGACCGCAGCGCTATATTCGCCGCCGGAATAAAAGCCGAGACCAAGATATTGATACGCCTGGGCGTTCTCCGGGTCCAGGCTCAGGGCGGTGCGCGCCTCAGCAACTGAATTCGGTCCGTCATCCATGCGATAAAAAATGTAGGCCAGGCTGCCGTGGTATTCGGGGAAGTCCGGCTCCAGTTGCAGCGACTGGGAAATCTCGTCGAAAGCGTCGTCCCATTGATCCTGCTGGCGCAGCATGGTGCTGAGCGCAAAGTGCAAAGCGCTGTTCTGCGGATCGTCGCGCAAAGCCTCGCGCAACTGCAATTCCGCTTCGTGATAATTCCGCTGGGCTGCCGCTGCGCTTGCCTTTAGCAGGGCGGCTGGAATTGGAGCGCTCGTCGGGGCTGTCTGAACCTTGATGGAACCAAGAACCTTCAGAAGACTCTCGTCAGCTCCTGCTGTTTGTAGCTGATGCAGTTCCTCTTTTCCAGTAGCATCGGCCAGGCCACGTTCGCGGACCAGCCGCACGAGGCGGCCGTTGGAAACGCCTCCCGTCAACCACGCAGCAAGTTCAGTCGCCGTTAACGGCTTCAACTTCGTGGAATCGGCAGCGCAAAATGCCGCTACCCCTAGGAAAGCAAGAAACACCGCAATCTTAATTTTCACCGGACTCCCTAAACCCGTGGTTGGCCTGCTGGTCGCGCCGTTTGAGAGAAGAACCTGCCGAAAAAACTGCTTTCCAAAACATAGCTTGACGGTCGGCCCGGCGGTAAGGTCACGGAGGTAACCAGAAGCCGGAACGTCCCACTGCGCCGGCGGCGACTCGACGTCTCAGAAAGCCCTAAACCAAACAGATCTAAGCCTTTGCGGGCGATCAAAAGGCCGAACCGGCAAGCCGTGCGATCGAGCGCATTGACTTCCCCATCATCCTTCCGTACCCTGTAAGGTGTGGTTGTCGGAGGCTTCGCAATGCTAGAAGGTCTATTTCAACCGATGCACCTGCTGGTGATTTTCTTCATCGCCCTGTTGGTGTTCGGTCCCAAGAAACTGCCTGAACTCGGAAAAGGTCTGGGGGAAGGGATCCGTGCCCTGAAAGACGGCATGAAGGATCAACCGCCCGCGCAGGCTTCAACCGATCAGAGCAAGAAACCCGAAACCAAAAGCTGACTCGGCTCCCTCGAAGGAAGCCCGCAGTTGCACCACTCTGGTGAATCTCTGCCGCTTTCGTCTGGTTTTCTTGCTCTTGTTTTCCTTAGGTTTCCATTCGCTGCGAACCCGGCGAACCCTGGGCCCATCGTGCAACATTTTTATCGTTGAGCGTTCATCGTTGGTCAATCGTTGGTCAATGATCGTTAGGCAATGATCGTTGGGCAATGATCACTAGGCAACGAATCGTTGGTCAATAATCGTTATCCGAACTTATCTTTATCCCTTGGAGGACCACTCCGTGTTGCGCAAGATGCTGGGCACTTTCCTGTTCGTTTCGATTTCGTCCGCCCTGATGCTCGCGGACCAGATCACTCTGAAAAACGGGGACCATCTGACCGGCAAGATTGTGAAGTCAGATGCCAAAACGCTGGTGCTGCACACCGATTACGCCGGAGACCTGACCGTTCAGTTCGCCGCCATCGATCAAATCACTACCGACCAGGAACTTCATGTTGACTTGAAAGGCGGAAAAACTGCCGTCGGCATAGTTACCACCAGTGACGGAAAGCTGGAAATCGCGACCAAGACGGGCGGCACGGTGGAGGCTCCCAGGGAAGATGTCACCGTGATTCGCAACGATGCCGAGCAGACGGCTTACGACAAGTCGTTGCATCCCTCCTTGCGCCACGGATGGACCGGTGGAACGAACGTAGGCTTCTCTCTGGCCCGCGGCAACAGCGAGACCGAAAACCTGGCGCTGGCTTTCAATGCAGCCCACCCCACCCTGAACGACAAAATCTCGCTGTACGCCAGTTCGGTCTACACCGAGAACAATGCTCCAGGAGCGGTTCCCCGCACCATCGCCAATCTTGTAACCGGCGGCCTTCGCTACGACCGCAACGTCAATGCAAAAATGTTCGGCTTCGTCGGCGCCGATTTTATGAGCAATCAGCTGCAGTTCCTTGATCTGCGCGCCGTCTACGGTGGCGGAGTCGGATTCCACGCGATGAAAACAGCCAAGACAGTGCTCGATCTCCTTGCTGGCGCAAATTACACTCACGAAACGTATTCCAACGGCCTTCTCAACCCGACTCCACCTCCTGCTTACACTTCCTACGGCGTGACCAACAAATTCGGCGCTCTCACCCTGGGCGAGGAACTGACGCAGAAGCTCGGTTCCACCACCGTGTTGACCCAGAAGCTGTACTTCTATCCCGATCTCAACGACACCAGCCAATACCGCGGCACCTTCAACTTTGGAACCGTGACCAAGATCAGCAAGTGGCTGGGATGGCAAAATCAGTTCGCCGACGTCTATGTCACCAACCCGCCGGCCACGGCGAAAAAGAACGACGTGATCTTCACCACGGGCTTAAACTTTTCTTTCGCGCACTAACCTCAAGCCAAGTTGTGTTGCCCAAAAGCCGCCCAGGACGGGCGGCTTTTTTCTGCGCCCATTTCGGGCGAGATCTTCCGTTTCGGGAACGCGGCGCTCCCCGAAATGTTTTGTGTCATTCGAGCTAAAGCCCATGACTCTGCCTTGCCGATCTCTACTTGTGGGATTGAAAGGTAAGAGGATTAAGAGGATTAAGAGAATTAAGAGGATTAAGAGAATTAAGAGGAAAAGGAGAGCTTCTTATGAGCAGTTCCATCTCCAGCTTGTTCCCGAACGCCCCGTCCACTGCGGCGAACGCTTCCTCGAATGCGGCCCCCGCGCAACCAGCCCAGCCCACGGTGCATCCATCGCCGGATACCGTGAAATTGTCAGAGGTACAACAGATCCATCAACTCTACAACCAGGGACAAAGTGTCACCCAAATCTCGAGGAGCCTCAGCTTGAGCGTTGAGGCGGTGAACAGCTATCTGAATATTTCGAACCCGAGCAGCGCCGGCTAAAAAAATCGCCCATCAGGCTAAGCGCTTACTTCGCTGTGCACCTCTGGGGCAGGGACGTCTCCGTACGAGCCTTCGACGAGAGGATCTTTTGGGCGAGCGGAGCGGCCGAAGAAACCTTCTTTCAAAAGCTTGAGAATGGTGTGGCGATTTTCTGAGACGACCCTCAGCCAGGCGAATTTCCCCATCATCGGGAAGTAGATGCCGCGGAAACAAAGCCGCGCGATAAAAATGTTGATGCGGTGGCCAAGCGGCTGGTCGTCGAGCGAGTCGACCGCGTGTGCCAGGGCTTCCGGGCTGTAGGCCTGCGACCATCCGTATTTCACTTCGGCGTGCGCCTCTTCGATCGACATCTTGAGCGGAGTGTGCGCCATCGCGAAAGGAATGAATTCCTTCCAGTGTTTAGGCCGGGTAAGCCGGCCGGCAGTTTCCAGACGCGTGTACAGCGGAGTCGCAGGCAAGGGCGTCAGCAAGCCAAAAATTGGCAGTCCCGGCGGCCAGGTGCGGACTTGTGCCAGCGTCCGTTCGGCGACGCCAACTGTATCGTTATCCATGCCGAAAATAAATGACGTGATGGCGTAAACATTCCGTTTCGCCAGTCGCTCCAGCACCGCCGCATACTCGCCCGGCTTGTTGAATCCTTTGTTGACGTCTTTCAGATTGGCGGGGTCAATCGACTCCATGCCGATGAATACCCATTTTCCGCCGGATGCGGCGATCAAATCGCAGAGTTCTTCGTCGCGCAGCAGGTTCGCGCTGATCTGCGCCACCCAGTGGACCTGAGCTTTGGCGGCGATGATGTCGCGCAGCAGCGACTTGGTGCGCTTCACGTTGATCGCGAAATTGTCGTCGATGAAAAAAACCGCGATCTGCCCTTTTTCCTTGCGGGCGCGCGCCTTAAGCAGCAGCAGTTCATTCACCACGCTTTCGTTGGTGCGAAACCGGATGGAGTCGCCGAAAAATCCCGTGACCGTGCAGAACTCGCAACCGTATGGGCAGCCGCGCCCGGATTCCACGGGGATAATCCGGAATGTTCCCCATCCCTCGCCCACTTTCTTCAGCAGCGGGAATACGGCTTTCGGAACCAGGTTGAACTGGGTGAGATCGATAGAGTCCCAGGGGATGACCGGATATTGCTTCAGCGAAGGCTTGAGCTCTTTGCCGCCCTCGTCGACGGGAGCATAAATATCTTTGAGCTGGCCCGCAGCTACGTCGTTCACTATTCGTGGCCAGGTGTCGTCCGCTTCCCCGAGGGCAACCGCATCGGCGTGGCGGGGCCCTCCGTCGCGGCCTAAGGCTTCGTCCGCCAGTTCGGTTACGTGTGGTCCACCCATGACCACGGGAACTCCCGTGGCTCGAATGGCGTCGGCGATCCGGTAAGCTTTCGCGATCATCCGCGTCATGGCGCCGATTCCGACCAGGCCGATCTTTTCGTCGCGCACGTATTGCGCGATCTGCGCCTCGTCCATGGGCTGCGCATTGCCGTCAATCAGCAGCACTTCGTGACCGGGAGGGGTGAGGGACTTCAGCAGAAACATCCAGAGATGCGGCATGAAGTTGCGGGTTACACCATTGTCAGGGTTGTAGAGCAGTATTCTCATGACAGCTCCTCCTCCAAAGGTCGTGCGTGCTTCACGCCTGGGCCGTCACGAGCGAACGCCGAATTGGCAGGGTTGGCTTGTGTCTAACTTATAAGCTGGTTGAGTTCCCAGTGTCGGGGAATTGTACACCGAAACGCCGGAGTGTCGAGTGCTTTATCTGAGTGACGACGGTACCAGACCTGTCAACTCTTCCCAAAGAGGGAGGCGGTGCCCCGCGCCGGCAAAACACGCCGGATCCCCCGCCAACCGTAGCTTTTGCCCGACCTTCGCGGATCGTGCTACTCTGCTGCAACCATTCGGAACCGAAAACTTTGAGCAGCCGCACGGATCGTGACGGAGTTGGTGTATTAACCGCAGCCCCACCTGCAAACCCAGCGTGCCCCTGTCATCTTTCTTGTGCAGCAGGTCGTCGGGATGAATGCCGGCGTTCGTCCCAGGACCTTCTGCGGATCGTTCTGCCTCTGATTCTCACGTTTCTGCCGTGGGCCTCTCTGCCCGCGCTCGCCCAGCGCGATCCCGTACTCAAACAGATCGATCTTCCCCACCGTTATTACTACCGTGAAATGTATCTCCCACAGCTCACGACCGGACCGAGCGCAGCGGCGTGGCTCCCGGATTCTCGCTCGCTCGTTTATTCCATGGCCGGCTCTTTATGGCGGCAGAATATCGATTCCGAGCAGGCCCAGGAATTGACCGCAGGGCCCGGCTACGATTATCAACCGGATTGCTCTCCCGACGGCCGCTGGGTCGCGTACGTGAAATACAACAAAGACGCCATGGAACTCTGGGCGCTCGACCTGGCGAGCGCTAAGTCCAAGCCGCTGACCTCGGGCGGCGCCGTAAATGTCGATCCGCGATTTTCTCCCGACGGAAAGCGCATTGCCTTCGTCTCTACTTCGTATAAGGGTCACTTCCACATCTTTGCCGGCGACTTCAACAACGGCGCGCTCACCAACATTCAGCGCCTGACCGGCGAGACCCGCAGCAACCTACAGCGCTTTTATTACAGCGAATTCGATCACGAAATCAGCCCGGCCTGGTCCCCGGACGGTCGCGAACTGATCTACGTTTCGAACCGCGGCCACATTTACGGTACCGGCGGCTTCTGGCGTATGCCTGCGGAAGCGGGTGCACAGGCCCGAGAAATTCATTATGAAGAAACCGCCTGGAAGGCGCGCCCCGAGTTTTCTCCCGACGGCAAACGCATGGTTTACGCGTCCTACCTCGGCGGCCAATGGCATCAGTTGTGGACCATGCCGTCGGGGGGTGGCGATGTTTTTCCAATTTCCTACGGCGATTTCGACAACACCAATCCCCGCTGGTCGCCCGACGCAAGCAAGATCGCCTTCATCTCGAACCGCAGTGGAAATACTTCTCTCTGGATCCAGAATGCCGTCGGCGGTGCTCAACGCCCGGTTCTGCCCAAAGAAAAAAATTACCTGCGGGTCATGGGCTATCTGAGCATCACCGTAGTGAACTCGAAGGGTGAGACCACTCCCGCGCGTATTTCCGTGACCGGAGAAGACGGCCGCGCCTACGCCCCGGAAGACGCGTGGATGCACGCCGAAGATAATTTCGTGCGCGCCGAGAGCATGTTCGAGTCCCACTACTTCCACACCACCGGCACTGCCGAGGTCGCCGTCCCGGCGGGAATGGCCGAAGTGGAAGTGGTTAAGGGCTTCGCGTATCAGGTGGAAAAGCGCGTCGTGCCTTCAAGCATCCACACCATGTTGACCATCCAACTCCAACCCCTGGATCTTCCGCAGCTGGATCTTCCACAGCTGGATCTTCCACAGAAAGAGATTCCGAAAAACGCGATTCCGCCAGAAAAAGATTTCCAGTGGCTAAGCGCCGATCTGCACGTGCATATGAATTATGGAGGCGCCTACCGCAACACTCCTGCTCACCTGCTCCTCCAGCAGCAGGCCGAAGATCTTTTCCTCGTCGAGAATCTCGTGGTCAACAAGGAACAGCGGATTCCCGATATTGCCTATTTCCGCACCACCCCCGACCCAGCTTCCTCAGCCAATGCGGTCCTTGCACACGGGCAGGAGTTTCACACTCCCTATTGGGGACATCTCGGATTGCTGAACCTGCAACGAAATTTCCTGCTGCCGGGCTATGCCGCATACGGCAATACCGCTGCCGCCAGCCTGTTTCCCACAAACGCGGCAGTCGCCGACCTCGCCCACGCCCAGGCTGGTCTCGTGGGCTATGTGCATCCCTTCGACATCCCGATGGACCCCGTCCACGACGCGACGCTCACTAACGGCCAGCCGCTCGATGAAGCTCTCGAGCTACCGGTCGACGCTGCCTTGGGCAAGGTCGATTACATAGAAGCCATGGGATTCAGCGATCACCGCTACACCGCGGAAGTATGGTACCGCCTGTTGAATTGCGGGTTCCGCCTGCCCGCCGGTGCCGGGTCCGACACCATGGCGAACTATGCCTCGCTGCGCGGACCGGTGGGGCTAACCCGCGTCTATGCCAGAGTTCCGAAAGAAACTCCCACGCTGACCGATTGGATGGACTCCCTGAAGCATGGTCGCACCTTTGCCACCAACGGGCCACTTCTGGGATTCACCCTGGGCGGCCAACGTCTAGGCGGCGAGTTGAGCCTCCCCGCCGGAGAACACCAAGTTGCCTTCAAGGCATGGCTGCGTTCGATCGTACCGGTGGATCACCTTGAAGTGGTTTGCAACGGACGCGTGGTCCGCGAGTTGAAGCTGGCAAGTAACCGCAAGTCAGGCCAAGACGTCAACACGGTCCCAATTTCCCGCAGTGGATGGTGCCTCTTGCGGGCGTCGAGCGACCAGCCTGAGCATCCCGTACTCGACGATTACGTCTTTGCCACCACCAGCCCCATTTATGTGCGCGTCGGCGGGGCGGCGACAAAATCCGCCGCAGACGCCGCCTTTTTTCTGACCTGGATCGACCGTCTGGAAACTACCGTGCGATCGCATCCCGACTGGAACACGAGCGAAGAAAAGACACTGGTTTTGAAAACCCTCGATCAGGCGCGGCAGGGGTACCTGGCTTTACAGAAATAAGCTTCTGGTTTGGGCCATTTGTACCTTAACTAATTAAAAACAAAGGTGTTATAGCGGGATGCTGAGAGGTGGAATGGGGCATGTTCGCCCTGGTTACCACCCCTTCGCTGGAAGCCAAGAAAGGATCGACCTGGGGGACTAGCCCCAGGATGGCCTTTCGGGACCTTACACAAACTTCATACCACAGGCAGACTGATTCATCAGCGCCCGAACTGGGCTTGATGAGAGGCGAGCTCGTTTAGCCACTTATGAGACAGATCCCCCACCGGACTCTGCTGGTTCTTTTCGCAGTTCTGCTTTTGGCGGCCATGATGGGCTGCCAGGGCATCAGCGCGAAAACCAACACGCAGCAGGATCCCGGAGTGCTGAGCGCGGCGCCCGCAAACGTCGCCTTCGGCAATGTGGGCGTTGGCACCAGTGAGTCTCTCTCCAACATCCTGACCAATACGGGCGCTCAAAGCCTCGATATCTCCGCCGCCAGCGTGAACAATAGCAACTTCACTTTGTCTGGCCTCACGTTGCCCATCACTCTTGCGCCGGGCCAGACCACAAGCTTCAA